>CAZSHX010000006.1:70974-84979 GCA_964606895.1 uncultured Hyphomicrobiales bacterium | reverse complement strand
TTTCAAGTGATGAAAATAAAAAGACAATTAAAATTGTAAAAGGCAGTAAGTATATTTTCTTTATAGTATTTCCGTGTGTTAATATTTTCGTTTTCATTGTTTTTACCCAAATAAATAATGTAATCAGCAAAATTAATCAAAATAATTACAAAAGCAGACAAACTTTTTCAAAATTTGTCACTTCACAATATATAAGACACATGAAACGCAAAAACGTCTCACACAAAAATGAAAATAATTGAAAAAAGTGAAAATATATTATTTTTTGAAGATCAATTTCTGAATCACAGATTTTAAGGATTAAAGGAATACACGGATTTTCAAGAATATCTTTTCTTAAATCCTCTTAATCCACAAATCCGTTTAATCCATGTTTCAGATTTCTAAGTCGCAATAGATGCCCTGCATCTGCCAGATATAGGACATCTGATAAGAAATCTACTAATCCGTGATTAAGAAAATCTTATACTTCTCTTCTTGGCTGTGGGTGCATGAACGATTCAATTTTTACGGCTTTGCCGGTTTCAGAATTTATAATTACGAAAGCTCCGCAAATTCTATTGTCGCCGTCAGCCATTTCATATTTGAATGGTGTTTGCAGAAGAAATCTTTTTAAAGCGATATCTTTTTTTAAGCCGACAACCGAATTATATGGTCCGGTCATACCGATATCGGTAATGTAAGCAGTTCCTTCGGGTAAAATTCTTGTATCTGCTGTCTGGATATGAGTGTGAGTGCCAAGCACGGCGGAAACCCTTCCGTCGAGATGCCAGCCCATGGCGACTTTTTCAGCTGTTGTTTCGGCATGAAAATCTACAATTATTATTTTTGTCCTTTCCTGAATAACTTTCAAAGCGGCTTCGGCGGCACGAAACGGACAATCTATCGTTTGCATGAATGTCCTGCCCTGAAGATTCAAAACAGCAACTTCGGTACCGTCCTCGAGTGCATGAAAGACATATCCTCTGCCAACGTTTCCGGGAGGGTAGTTGAACGGACGCAAAACTTTCGGATTGTTCGCAAGCAAAGGACGCGATTTCCAATTGTCCCACACATGATTGCCAGAGGTAATCACATCGGCACCAAGAACAAAAATCTGCACAGATTCTTTTTCAGTAATGCTTTTTCCGTCAGCGGCATTTTCGCCGTTCACCACAACCAGATGCGGTTCGTACTTTTGAATTAAATTCGGGAGATAATCATTCAGAGCTTTTAATCCGGGTTCTCCAACCACATCACCTATAAAAAGAACATTAATATTTTTGTTCACTTTGTTTTTTTTCCTAATATTGCGAAAATATAATTGCAATTTAACAAATTGTGTATTAAGTTGAAAGTTTATAAACTGAACTTGTTGAGGATATTGAAAATGTCTCCTTATTTTTCAATCTTATTCGTCAATAATTTTTTTAAGAAAGCAACGAATGAAAATATATACAAAAACGGGTGACGACGGTACCACAGGCTTGTTCTCGGGAGCAAGGGTAAAGAAATCATCTTTGCGTGTGGAAACTTACGGAACCATTGACGAACTGAATTCCTATATCGGTTTGGTAACTACATTGTGCTTGGACGAAAAGCTGCAAAAACCACTCGAAAAGCTGAATAACCTACTTTTCACAGCAGGTTCAGATTTGGCTACACCACTCGAACCTACACCAAAATTTGAAATTAAAAGGATTACCGAAGAAAATTCGAAATGGCTAGAAGAAAAAATTGATGAATTTGATGAAGTTCTATCTCCGCTAAAAAGCTTTATTTTGCCCGGTGGGACATCTGCCGCTGGATTTCTGCATATAGCAAGAACAGTTTGCCGTCGTGCCGAAAGACTTTGCGTGAAACTTGCCGACGAAGAACCCGTTAGCCACGAGCTTCTTGTTTTTCTGAACAGACTATCGGATTTTTTGTTTACAGCCGCAAGAATGGCAAATTTTCTTGAAAACAAGGAAGATGTGAAAAGGTCGGTGGTCTGATTGAATGCTGAAATTTAAATTTAAAATATTGAATAATAACGCAAAACCGATTGCAGGAGACCTGCGGTTTGTTAATGACGGGAAACTAAAACCTGCGATTTTTATTATGCATGGATTCAAAGGCTTCAAGGATTGGGGCTTTTTCCCTTATATTTCCGAAAAATTTGCTACAGCAGGTGCGATTACTGTTTGTTATAACTTCTCGCTGAACGGAATGGTTGAAGGCTCGGATCTGGTTGAAAATCTTGATGATTTTGCAAACAATACTATCTCTCAGGAACTTGAAGATTCATTGTTCATTATTAGTAAATTCAAGGAAGCAAGTCTTTTAGATTCATCACTTTTAAAAGAAAATTGGAATGGAAAAATATTTCTTTTGGGACATTCGCTTGGCGGAGCAATTTCAGTTCTGACCGCAAAGTTTAATCCCGAAATAGAGAAAATTGCTCTTTGGGCTTCCATTTCTACTTTCAACAGATATACTGACCGACAGAAACAAATCTGGAGGCAAAAGGGATTCAATGAATTTCAGATAACACGAACGGGACAGGTTCTTCGGATGAATCTGGAATATATGGAAGATGTAATCCGAAATTCCGAGAAATATGACCTTGTTAAATCTATGGCCGAAATTAAGGCGGAATCGTTAATTATACATGGCAGGCAGGATTTCACTGTCCGTTTTGCCGAAGCACAGGCTCTCTACGATGCCGCAGATAAGAATAAGGTTATACTTGCCGACATCAAACACACAGGTCATACATTCGGCATTGAACATCCTTTTACGAAAACCTCGAAAGCACTTGAAACAGTTTTAGAAACAACAATAAAATTTTACGGATTGATATGAAAAGCATAGTTGCAATAACGGCAGTTTGTTTATTCCTTTGCGGATGCGAACTGATCGTGCTGTCCTCAAAAAGCAAAGTACCACTTGTGGAACTTAGTCAAAAATCACCTGTTGGTACAATTTTTCTCTTCAAAGCAGAATTGGACAGCAGTAACCTGAAGGGTGCCACCGAATTGATGCTCCAGCCTTCGGGCAAGCCATTTCTTGCCATTCAAAAATATGAACTGTATGACGACTTAAAAAGACTTAAAAGAATTATCGGGGACAAACCCGTAACAAGTTTCAAATCGGACTCGCTTTCTCCTGTTTCTACGAAGGTTAATCTGGAGTTTGATTATTTAAAGACAATTTCATTCACAACCCAAAGAATTAACGAACTTTGGTTTATCATAGGATACAATGAATAAGGAAAAAATGAAAAGAACTATACTCTTATCCGCAATTCTATTTATTTCGCTTTTTTTTGGAACCAGTTCAATCATGGCTGAGTCCATTATTTTCAAACAAGCAAAAGTCAGGATAATTCTTCCTACAAATTGGGAAAATGAATACATCGAAGATGAAATGATAGCCACGCCCCCCGATAGCGACTTCAAACTTGTTTTCGTTACCACAGCTTTCAAAAGTCTCGAATCGGCTTACAGAGATGCTTCTCTTGGTTTTGAAAAAATTACTGAGAAAAGGGAATTCGAAATAAACGGAATGAAAGCAATCTTTTTCAGGGCAAAGGATGTTTATGATGTGAATGAGGAATTCCGAACCTTCGACTGGCTCTATGTGTTGTTTGTGTCGCCGTCTGGTTATGTTGTTTCAATGTGCGGCGGGGCAGATGCCAGAAGCGATGTATTTTTCAAGTATTATATTGATATTAATATGATTTACAAAACGTTTAAACCAACTGTAATTACTAAAACTAAAGATACCGAAAAACCCGAGAAGAAGAAAAAGAAATAAATTTTGACAAATTTCCAATATAATAACAATGCCGAATCCGACAGACTGCCTGCACTTGACCTTGCAAGATGCATCGCCATGCTGATGATGATTCAGGGACATACAATTTTCGAACTGACAACCGTAAACTCAATTCATATTGCCAGTTTCCCCTGGAATGTCTGGGAATTCGTTCGCGGGCTGACAGCACCAATGTTTCTGATTGTATCGGGCATAGTTAATGTTTTTGCCAACAAAAGAAGTGAAGATGGTAAATTACCGAAGAACACAATTTACCGCAGATTCAGAATTGCCCTAATGCTGATGTTTATCGGGTATTTCCTTTTCTTCCCCGCAGATAAAATCTTTCATCTTGCTTTTATTCAAACGGCAGTCTGGCAACCTTTCCTTCAAGTGAATGTTTTGCAATTGATTGGCATTTCGCTTTTACTTTTACTTTTGACTTTTGTTCTTACCCATTCCAATAAATCGCTTGGTATTACTGCTTTTTCGATAGCTGTTTTGATAACTATTTTAAATCCGTTTGTGAACTTGGTAAACTGGTTTAATTATTTGCCTGAATCCATTGCATCTTACTTTTCAATGGAACACGGTTCAGTATTCACAATTTTTCCTTTCACAGGATTTCTTTTTTATGGGGTAGCATTTGGAACAATTTTAAAAAATATTGAATCGGCAAAAAGATTAGCTTTTCTAAAGAAATGGGGATTGATAATTGGAATCGCTTTCTTAGTAATCGGAATACCTCTGAATTATTATATCAATACTTTTAACTTTCATTTTGTTGATGTTCTTAAAGCAAATTCTGGTATGATGCTGATTCGTGCGGGATGTGTTTTCGTATCAATATCTGCCATTTCATATTTATATTCTGCAACTTCGGGTTTGAAAAGTTATTATTCGTTATTCGGTAAAAGAGCATTATTTATTTATATCTCCCATCTGATTTTTCTCTATGGTTTACCGTGGTTTAATAGTATCGGGCAGGCATATCACCAAAAATTGCCCCTTTATTTAACAGTTCCGATAGCATTATTAATTCAGGTTTTGTCACTGGGAGCCGCGTACTATTATGAAAAGTCTTTGAAAACATTTCCGACTGCAAAAATGTTCTATCGTTATGCTTTTGCATCAATTATCATTTTCCTGCTTTT
Source organism: uncultured Hyphomicrobiales bacterium (assembly GCA_964606895.1). Taxonomy (GTDB): domain Bacteria; phylum Bacteroidota; class Ignavibacteria; order Kapaibacteriales; family UBA2268; genus CAZSHX01. Next base: position 80,048 of record CAZSHX010000006.1, on the reverse strand, counting down.
TGTTTGAGCAGGCAAAAACTACAAATCGTCATCTCTTTCTTTGAATGGAGCATTTCCAAGCCTATAAAAACTAAGCACTTCGGCGAAGCCGTAACTTTTGATGGCTTCAGAAGCAATATTCTGACGTTTGCCGTGCTCTTTGATGTATTCCAGCATACCTTGCTGTTGCCATAGAAAATTCTGCGGAAATCCCTTGAACTGACGGTTTAGCAATCCATAAGAATTTAGTGCAGGAGTTGACCAAAACCAAAGAAACAGATTTATCCTTGCTTCCACGTTTGCAAGGCAAAGAGCAATAGGCAGGACACAATTCAAAACTAATTCACGACGGAAATGAGAACCTTCTTCGAACATTTTTTTCTTAATCAATGTTTGCATCATATCGGGAATATGAACCGAATCGCCTGCTGTTAAAGTCATCAAAAATTGATAAACAGGTGAATTCTCTATTTCTTCAATAATCAGTTTAAGGCTTTCATCTCGGTAAACAGGTCTTTTCCTTCGGTTCATATATTTGCCGATGTAATCGCCTACCGTTGTTTTCAAAGCAATGGTGAGTCCGAGAGTATTGATAAGTCTCTGAGCATCGGAAGTTTTCCTTAAAAGCCTAAGTAATGCGTAATGCTGAAGTTCCTCAATTGAAGTTACGTCGGCATTATCAATAACAGATTTCTCGAGATTTTCTGCACCTTCAATAATTTCGTTTTCGTTTAAAAGTAAAACTTCAATTCCGTTTGCGGCTTTTGCGGAATCGTCGTTAAGCACTATATGAAGAATCACCGAATTGTAACGTACATCAGAACTATGGGAATGAGCAATCCAATCTGAGGCATTCTTGTGGAATTCTGCATCTCCGACCATGACCATGCCGTCAAGTAAAATTGCGATTTCGAGAAAGTCAGGACCTTCGTGGACATTTAATCTCCCGGGTGAGAGAATCTGTAGTCTTTTGCCTGATTTGGTCTGACGGATTGAAGAGGGTTCGGATAAAATAAAATGTACAATATCCTGAAGCTTTTTTTCGGGAACATTCTTTAAATTATTCATATTTAGTTGTCTTTGAAAATTTAAATATATGGTTCAAGAAGTTTTTCCTGATTTTCTTTTATTTTTTTATTGATTTCTTTTAATTTTTCATAAATCTCAATTTCACGTCTTTGCGATGATTCTTTGCTTTCGCGGATTTCTTTCATTTTATCCTGAAATTGCTGTTTTTCATTTTCAGTTTCCTGAATTTGCTGTTTCAATTCGTTTAATTCTTTCTTCTTCGAAGCAATCATACCTCCTTTGATGGAATAAACACAACCAATGATTCCAAAAACAATAGTCAGAAACCGCATAATATACTGAACAATCTGAACTGAGTCCTGATTTTCAGGATTGCCGAAAAACATTGGAAAATAAACGGAAATTAGAAAGACAATCAGTGCCGCAAAAAAGTTAACTCCTGATGAAAGAAATGCATGACGGGGCGAAAAAGCTGACAGCTTTTTTCTTAATTCAATCAGAGTATTCTCTTTTTGAATGAACTCCTTCTGGTTGCTCTCGTAAACAGATTTGTGACTGTTGCTTATTTTTTCAAGTGAAATAATTTCCTGATTGAGCTTTGGAAGAGATGCCTGACAGTCGAGAATTTCATCATTTAACCGTTTTTGTTGTTTCTCCCAAATACTGCCTATCAAATTTAGCTTGTCATGAAATTTTTCAAGGTCAACCATTTTGTTAAATTTTGTTAATTTCTCAGCAATGTCTGCTTTCAGGCTGAAGGAATTATTCTTTTTTTCGAACCAACCCGGATATTTTTTAATGAAAAGCCGTGCTTTTTCAACATCAGTCTGAAATGTCTGCTCAAGCCCGTAGGGTTCGTCAATGTTCACAAAATAAGCAAGATTGCGAACGACGTTCACTTCTTCGGCGTTCAGACCGACAAAAATATCTTTTATCTCCTGATATGACCTTGCAATTTTACTATACTCTTTGGCAACATGGAAAGATTCAAGACTAACCGATTCTTTAACGAATTCACGGATGATTAGTTTTACTTCAATCATTTTCAGATTATTTTTTGCAGGCAGACAGAAATCAGATGCATTTTGGAAAAATGAAAAAGCTCTCGAATAGGATTCGCCGATAAATGAAAAACATCTTAATGCGTTTTCATCAAATTCATTCAGGAATGCGGCACATTTTATCCAGTCTTTTTGTTCTTCCGAACAATATTTGAGGATGGTCTCAGTAATTTTCAAATAGACCAATGAATTATCGGATTCGACATTCCCAAGTGAAAAATATTCTAACCAAATTAAAATGTTATATGGTATGCCATGGGATATTGCATGCAGATTTTCCAAAGTACTTTTATACTGATAATGAGTTTCACTGACAAATTCTTCCATCTCGCTGATTTCAAGAGGTTTTAGAGTATATCTCTCTATCAGATGCCTGAATTTATCCAGATTAGAAAATTCGTTTGATGCAACGAGGTCTTTGCGGCTAACTATGATAAAGCGGAAATCAAAGAAGTCTGAAACTTTAAGATGAGCAGGAATCTGAGTGATATTATATGCTGTGAATTCATTAAATGTTTTATTGAAACAATAATTGAAAAATTCTTCAAAAAGCCATTGATTAATCGAGCCTGAAATCAGTTCGTAATTATCCACAACGAAAACAATTTTCTTGCGTTTGTTGCCCGACATTGCATCGGTATAGGCATGAGGATCCTTTTCCGTATCGAAAAAGTAAGTCATCAAATCAACGATGAACGATTCTGCAACCACTTTTGAAGTATCCAATAAAAGCCTTTGGTCGCCTTTTTGTTCTATATGCTCGATAATTTCAGCGGTTATTTTGTTTTTTATTTGAGAATCATTCAAAAATTTATCTGAAATATAAATATCTGCATTTGATTTTAGAATATAAGAGCTGAGTACGTCTTCGAAGAGTTCGGGGTTTTTGCTCTTTATTTGATTGAGCAGTTCGAGATAGCGAGTCATGTTGTATGCAGTCTCTGCTCCGGGGAAAGGATGTGCATCCGGAAAAGCCGCACGGAAAGTAAGAATTGCATTATTTAAAAACTCAGGCAGATAGCCCATTTCTCTAACCTGCTCAAGCCGAAGTACCGCATCAGTTTCTCCGAGTGAACTAATTTCTGATTCAGCCATGGATGTTACCCACGATTTGCCGGTTCCAAAGTCGCCGGAAAGAATAAAGATATTTTTACAATTCAAATCAATGTGAGGAATTTTTATTCCGTCAACAATTGAAGTGATTGTTTTTTTTCGGCTTTCAGTCATTAAACTCGCTCATGTTTATCTTTCAGAAAAAATTTCATTGTAACTATTGTTCCCTTTGCTCCCATTTCGAAATTGCAGAAGTCGGTAAGCTCTTTAATAATAAAAACACCTCTGCCGTTTGATTTCAAAAGATTTTCCGGATCGCGGGGGTCGGCTAAATTTTCGGGAATAAACCCGCCGCCCTGATCTTCAACTTTGACGATAAGCTCGCCTTTGTTGGCAGATACAGAAAAATCAACAATTTTTGAATTGTCGGATTTATTGCCATGAATAATTGCATTGTTCACTGCTTCTGTAACTGAAATAAGGATGTTATATATAATACTGTCAGGGATAGGCACGCTTTCCCTGACTTTAAAAATTACAGGTTCGATTAGCTTGATGGAGTTAATCGAACTGTTAAATTTTTTTTCAATATTTACTAAATATTTTTTCATTATAGTTACATCTTTATTGACGTTTGAATCAGGAAATTAGGGACATCCAATTTTTCTTTTTTATTTATTAATTGAAAATCATACCAACCCTGAAAATTTATCTCAGAACCGGAAGAAAAAACAACTCTAACCAAAGCCTCCGGACCATAAGACTGCAATACGTAATCCGGTATTCCTTTGTTTCCGCCGACTCTGTTTAAGCTTCCCTGAGAAATATTATAGTAACGTCCGCCAACTCCAATCAAAATGTTATTATTCATATTTACAAATAAAAGCAATTTTGAGAACTGTTCAAAATTACTATTTTGCGGCGACTCTGCAAACTCTTTCCAAAACAGAATTCCACGCTCGGAATACCGTAGGATTATTCTGCTTTGAAGGTTGAATCCGTCGCCCAAACTAACAAATATTGAATCGCGGTAACCTATTTGTCTAAGGCTTGTGTAGTCCCTCAAAGTTTGAGAAATCTGAGAATAATCATAATCTGTGTAATTAGCAAGAACTTCAAATTGCGGTTGCATCGAGAAACCTTTTGCATCAACATTAAACTGGGGGCTGAACCTGATTATTCGGTTCCAGGCATTTTGCGAACTTTTCGCCGCTTTCAGAAAAACGATGTGATTTAAAATGACTTCTGCCCGTAAAGAAGCACTTAAAATGTCGGACATCTTTCTTGAATAGACAGCAGTGGCAAGGGTAGAAAACTCATCTTTGTCATCATCATTTTCCTTGCTTGGCGTGTCGTATTGGTAAAGTGAAGCAGAGTAATCGAAAAGAAAAATATCTTTCTTCGATATATTCCATTTAGTTCTTGCGAAAAGTCGTGTTCTGGCTGATGAAAAATCTGGATAGAACTCAGTAGCTTTCAAATATTGCTCTTCGGTTGGAGTAATTTCTCTCTTCTTTTCGAGAGTGTTTTTTTCTGAGCTTGTTTCAATGCTCATACCCAAATTTTGGGAGAACGAAGAAAACACAAATTTTACTTCACCAAGTAATAATAACTGATTCTCGTTAATTAGTTTCCTGACTTTAGTAATCGGGATGCTGTCAATTATGTTTTTGTATTCTCTGGAAACTGTTCCGATGTTATATGAAGCCATCAGATTTGCGAGCAGAAAATTGGTGAAAGAAAAATTGAGATTCAAATCGGATGTTAGTCTTTTTTGGTAACGATTCTCAAAAGAAAAATCAGATGAAATATTCCCTTGCGGCGGATTGAAATAATCTCCGTTCAGCATTTTATAGCGAACATTCATTCCTATAGTATTGGTTGAATCGTAAGTACGAATCATTGATGCCCTGGCATCCAGATTTGAATTGATTCTGTTAAAATCAAGCTTTGTATATTCGCCATTAACTGCTGAATTAATAATAAATTCGGATAGATTGAAGTCCGAAAGATTTGCTTTGCCTGCGAATAATGTTCCCGTTGACTTTATCCCGACTTGTTTCGTGTTATCTGCACCAATAGTAAATTCAGCGGAAGAATTATTAAAGTAATCAAGTTTTAAACCTCCCGAGCCATTGAATCTTTCATATTTATTCAGTATAATATCCTTAGAATCCCAAGAGTAGAGCCAGTTCTGCCGGGCAATCACGAAGAGCTTTTTGTAAACAGGATAATCGTACTGAAACCGGAAAAGCTCATCATCTCGGAAATTGCTTTTTAGTGACCTGATCGAAGAGCCTCGGTACGATTGGAAAATTCGGAGTTTACCGCCAAAGAATTCCTGAGCGATATTTGCCCTTCCTGTAAAAAGGTAAGTGCTGACAAGTTTTTCGGCTCCGATTAATATTTCATTGCTTTCGTTAAGAGAATCGCTGGTGGACGGAATCTGAACAATCTGAGAAAAAAGGGTTTGTTGAGAGAAAATTAAAAACAAAAAAAGCAGAAAACACAAAGAAAAGCTATTTCTCAATCGGGTAAATGAGAAGGCGGCTGAAACATTCTTTTCTATAGTTAATAACTTTGGCAACTATTTCATCCGGTGTTTCGGTGACAACAATTTTTTTTCCACTGCAAAAAGTGATTGTTGAATTGTAGTTCGATTCAACAGTTTCAATTTCATCAGCGTTAATGACAATTTGACTGCCGTCTATTTTTGTTAAAGTGACCATTTAAAAAAAATAATATAATATTAATTATTTAATTCTTAATATAAATTTTACCAATTGCCGGATCGTTTTTCGTAATTGATATAATTTTATCTACAAATTCCTGTGTCAGATAGGTTCCTGAACCCATTATTTTTGTTCCCGATTCGGTAACAATCTGCCTTGAAAGCATCATTCCTTCGGCAAGGTCTTTTCTGTTGACTGCTCTTTCGAGAGCAATTTTTGCTTTGGAAGATTTATATGCCTGAAACTGGTCGAGCAAAGTCAAGACTTTTGGGTCATAAATTCTTTTGGACTCTTTTGTCATCAGCTCAACTATTTTATCGTTGCTATATTTTTTCATCATGAAGTATTCTTCAAAATCAAGTACAGCCCTCATAATCCTTGAAGCAATCGGTATCTGGCGTGACTGTTTTTTATCCGGCATTCCGCTTCCGTCGTAGTTTTCATAAACTAAGTAGAGAATGCTGAATATTCGTTCGAATCCTTTAACGTTTCCGATTAGCTGTTTTGTGAAAGCCGGGATTCGTTCCATCTTTTCATTTTTTGCATTTCCGTTTGAAGTAACAGCTGTGCTGATTAAACCATCAGATAGGAATAATTTCCCGCAATAACACAATTCGCAAACTTCTTCAAGTGTACTTATAAAAACCGCATCATTCTCACCAATTTCTTCAGCAACCCACAGAGCCATTTCTTTGATTCTTTTTAGCTGTTCTTCGGAATCCTGAATTCTTTCCTTGATGATATATGTGAGAATATTCTTCAATTCCTTTGCTTTACCGTTCAAATCTTCCTGAAGTTCAATTACCTGACGGTTCGATTTCTCCACCTGAACCTGCATAGAAACAATACGAGTAGCAGTTCGGATTTTTCCGATAAGTTCATCAACAGAAAAAGGTTTTTTCAGAAAATCATCTGCTCCCTGCTGCATTGCTTTTATATTCACTTCCTTATCATTATCGGATGTAACCATAATCATATAATTTTTTCGGAGGGTTTCGCTGGATTTTGTATTTTTCAATATTTGAAGACCGCCCAAAGTTGGCAGTTCTGTATCGCAAAGAATAACATTGGTCATAGTATCCTTAACGATATACTCCCACCCGTCCAGTCCATCATTAAAACACTTGATGGGCGAACTGGGAACTGCCCTCTCGATAATCTTTTTAAGAGTATCAACAACGGCAGTACTATCATTTATAATTATAAATGGAATTCTTGCATCCATTAATTTTCTCCAAATATTACAATACAATCAATTTATCGGCCAAAAAATCAAAAAGTTAACACTAAAGTCAATAATAATTATTTTTTGCTGTTCAAAAGAATGTCATTCTGAACGAAGTGAAGAATCTGGTCTATCAAATTACAATCAAGTTTGATTTTTCGCTACGCTCAAAATGACATTTTAGTGAATTTATCAAAAGCTTGTTTCCCTAAGCAAAGCCTGCTTTTCTATTTCTAACTGACGGATTTTCCTTGCAATGCTGTCAAGCACTTCAGGCATAGAATCTATTTCAATTCTGAGTTTGCTTGCGGCTTCGTCTATCAGGTCTATTGCCTTGTCGGGCAAAAACCTGTCGGTTATGTACCGCGAAGAAAGCTCTGCGGCGGCAATGATTGCGGCATCGGTAATCCGAACACCGTGGTGGACTTCGTATTTCTCTTTTAATCCCCGCAAAATAGAGATAGTATCTTCAATCGAAGGTTCCTCGACTAAAACTTTCTGGAAGCGTCGTTCCAATGCCGGGTCTTTTTCGATATATTTCTGATATTCACTCAGAGTTGTAGCACCTATGCATCTCAAATCTCCCCTTGCCAAAGCCGGTTTGAGAATATTTGCCGCATCCATGCTTCCCGAAGTTGCTCCGGCACCGATTAATGTGTGAATTTCATCAATGAACAAAATAATGTTGTCGGAGTCGGTTACTTCCTTGATAACTGCTTTCAGCCTTTCTTCAAATTGTCCTCTGAAACTCGTTCCGGCTACAAGTGCACCCATGTCGAGAGTGAATACCTGCTTAGATTTTAAAGATTCGGGAACATCGCCCGAAACAATCCTGTGTGCTATGCCATCAACAATCGCAGTTTTTCCTACTCCAGGCTCACCGATTAGTACCGGATTGTTTTTTGTTCTTCGTGAAAGAACTTGCATCACTCGCCTTATTTCATCTTCTCTGCCGATAACAGGGTCTAACTTTCCTGCTTTGATTTCATCATTTAAAAGTCTTCCGTAGCGTACAAGTGCCTGATATTTTTCTTCGGGGTTTTGGTCGGTAACTCTTTGGGTACCGCGAATGTCTTTGAGTGCTTTCAGAATTTCGGTGCGTTTAACTCCCTGGTCGGCAAGCAAAGCGGCAACACTCGATTTGATTTCCGATAGTGCGATTAGCAGATGCTCGGTACTAACGTACTCGTCTTTCAGACTGTTCGCTTCGGTTAATGCAAGGTCGAACACCTGACCGAGAGTATTTGAAAAATACTGACCTGATGAAGATGAACCCGCAATTTTCGGAAGCTTTTCGATATGCTCGTTAATTTTTACTTTTAGAAAATTCGTATTAACTCCCATTTTTCGAAGCATTTCGGGCACCACGCCTTCGTTATCCTGAACCAAAGCGGCAAAAAGATGAATCGGTTCCAAAGACTGATTCTTGTAATTGGAAGCAATATCCTGAGCAGTCTGAACTGCTTCCTGCGATTTCAATGTAAATTTCTGAAAATTCATGATATCAATTTTAATATGAAGTATATGCTAAAAGTCCTAAAAATTCATAGACTAATAACCGGAAAAATAATTTTGTTGAAATGAATTTGTGATGATTTGAGCAAAATAATAGAATTTTCTTGTTAGCAAGTTAAAACTTCATTAATTTTGAAATCCTGTAAATTTACAATTTACTAAGACTTTTATTTTTAAGGCAATTTAAATGTCAATATTATAACATAACTCTTAATTTTTTAAGGAGAAAAAAACATGTACGGCAAAATGAAAGAATTTTTACAGACAGAGATTCAATCTCTTACTGACCAAAAACTTTACAAACATGAAAGAATCATCGAAAGTGCTCAAGGTGCTGAAATCGTCGTTAAAGGCAGAAAAGTTTTAAACTTCTGTGCTAACAACTATCTCGGACTTTCGTCCCACCCCGACATCGTCCAAGCCGCTCACGAAGGTATTGATGCCCGTGGCTACGGTCTTTCGTCAGTTCGTTTTATTTGC
>CAZSHX010000006.1:0-70964 GCA_964606895.1 uncultured Hyphomicrobiales bacterium | reverse complement strand
GAACTCAGGATATCCACAAAGTTCTCGAACAAAAAGTTTCTGAGTTTCTTGGAACTGAAGATACAATTCTCTTCTCTTCTTGCTTTGACGCTAATGCGGCAGTTTTCGAACCACTTTTGGGTGCCGAAGATGCAATCATCACCGATTCGCTGAACCATGCTTCAATCATTGACGGTATCCGCCTTTGCAAAGCACAGCGCTGGATTTACAACCACGGAAACATGGCTGACGAAATTTCGATTGACCCCGCAAACGACAAAGAATTAAAAGGTTTGGAACGCTGTTTGAAAGAAGCTGTCGAAGCAGGTTGCCGCTTTAAAATGGTTGCCACCGACGGTTGTTTCTCGATGGACGGCGACATTGCAAAGCTGGACCAAATCGTAGCTCTTGCCGAAAAATACGATGCTCTCGTAATGGTTGACGAAAGTCATGCAAGCGGTTTTATGGGTGCTCACGGTCGCGGAACTCACGAATATCGCAACGTTATGGGCAAAATTGACATTATCACAACTACTTTCGGTAAAGCACTCGGCGGAGCATCCGGCGGCTGTATTTCCGGCAGAAAAGAAATCGTAGAATGGATGAGAAACAAAGCACGTCCTTATTTGTTCTCAAACACCGTTCCTCCGTCAACTGTTCAGGCAACTATTAAAGTTATGGATGTTCTGATGGCTTCCACTGAACTTCGCGACAAACTCGAAGTGAACACCAAAAAATTCCGGAATGAAATGACATCAGCCGGATTTGACATAATCCCCGGCGACCATCCAATCGTTCCTATTATGTTCGGCAAATATGACAATTGCTCTCAGCTTGCAGTTGATTTTGCAAACAGAATGCTCGAAGAAGGTATTTACGTAATCGCTTTCTCGTTCCCTGTGGTAGCTCGCGGAAAAGACAGAATCAGAGTTCAGCTTTCTGCAGGACATTCACCCGAAATGGTTGACAAAGCAATTGCCGCTTTTGTTAAAGTCGGAAAAGAACTTGGTATGCTGAAATAATATTTTAGCTTTTTTTGAAATTGAAAAGGCTCCATTTTCCTAAAGTGGAGTCTTTTTTTTGGCTCAGCATGACTAATCGAAATATTTACACATATTATTTCTCAATTTATTCGTAATTTTCGTTTTTTCAATCGAATTTGAGAAATAACACGATGAAAACACTAAAATTTCTAATATTACTATTTCTTATTCTTACTTCCAAAGCACTTACTGTCGAGCCTGCTTGGGAATTGGTTTCAATGAACCCACAAAGGGGTTATGTTTGGAATATTGCCATTAACAAACAGAACGATGTGTTTATTTCTTCAGATAATGGAATTTTTAAATCTTCTGATAATGGGAATAATTGGAATTGGATATTGAGTGATAGAGTTGACCCGGTTATTATTCTCGACAATGGAGATTTAATTGCTCGAAGAATGTTTCAAAATAGTGTTAATTATTTCTATTCTAGACATTCTCTTATCTATTCATTTGATAATGGTTCGACTTGGAAAAATATAAATAAATTTTGGGATGATTCTCTGAATCTTCTTAATTTAGCGGCATACAAAAACAATATTCTTATTTCTTTAAATCCCTACTCAAAGTTAAATAAATTAGACTTTTTTATGTCCTCAGATGCTGGCTTGAATTGGTTAAAGACAGGAACTTTACAATCAGATTCATTTAAAATGCATAATAGGATTGCTTATATAGATAAAATTATATGTCAATTAGGATATGATTCAAATAATGGAATATTTTGTTATTCTACTGATTTGGGTAAGAATTGGATTATTCAACGATTTAATAAAATTCTATTATTGAATATCTTTGTTAAGTCATTGGAAGAAATATTTCTTTTAACAACAAAAGGAATTTATTATAGTAATGATTCTTGTAAATCCTGGAATTTAAAATGGCTTGCGGGTAAGGATATAATTAACTGTAGATTTTTCGGCAAAGACACAATAATTGTTACTGCTCAAGATGGATTATATTATTCATTTAACCATGGCGTAGATTGGAATATATCTAATTCATTTATCGAACACAAGTTGAATTTTTTATATTCATGGCCTTTAGGAATAGATAACGAAGGCAAAATTTATTCTGCAATAAGCGAAAATGGACCTTATGTATCCACTGATTTTGGAGTAAATTGGAATGAATGTAACAAAGGTTATTCGGGTAGTTCAGCTAATGATATAGTATTTGATTTGGATTCAAATATTTATTGCTCAAAATGGGGAATATTCGAATTAAATAAATTAGGATATTTAGGCTTAAAAGAATATGATACAGGACCAATAGCAATAAATAGCAAGCACCATATTTTTATTGGCGATAAATATCCAAAAAATCCGGAAAAAAACATCTATCGTTCAGTTGATTATGGAAAAACATGGGATTACCTGGATGTACGATTGAATGATGTATATTCATTGGTAGTCAATAGTAAAGATATATTATTTACACATGGTCGTCGTTCAACTGATAATGGTGATACATGGGTGGATACAAAATATATCGGAAATTATTTAGCCGTAAATGATGAAGACCATGTGTTTGCCTTTAACACGGGAGGTATCTATCGTTCAACAGATGATGGGGTAACTTGGGAAGTAATAGCAGAAACAGAGGTTGACCCAACGTATAATGAAATGGGCGGAAAAATAATATTTAATAACAAAACCAAAACAGCCGCATATTATGACCTGTTTACAACAGATAATGGGCGAACATGGCTGAAACAAGTGGATTATGGATATGTTTTCGGAACAACAAATTCCAGTAATTTCGCAATAGATTCGACATATAATTGGATATATGCAAGAGACAATTATATTCTACGCTCAACAGACAACGGCAAGATTTGGAAGAGGATGGACACAACAGGTTTAAAGCACACTGAATTTCAAACAATCGGCTGTAGTCCCAACGGACATATCTATGTTTTTGGCTCAACAGGATGACTCTACCGCAGTAGAGACAGATTTGTATCGGTAGAGGAAGACATGAAAATAAAAGCCAACAGCTTTTCTCAACCTACCTCAGATTTTCTGGAAATTGAAATCAACGAATACGATTTCTACCGCAATGATAATTCCATAAAGATCTACAACATTCTTGGCAACTGCGTTTTGACAGATAGCTTTAGCAATGACCACCCATTTAACCCTCCTCCTTTCTCAACAAAAAAACAAATAAATATCTCAACTCTTCCCGCCGGAGTCTATTTCATCCGCTACGGCACCCATCAAAAAAGCTTTCTTAGGATTGGGAGCTGAGGGGAAAATTGTGAATTGTGAATTGTGAATTGAAAATTGGGTAAGAATCTTAGTTTCCTTCTTTGAAAAAGGGGGTTAGGGAATTTCTTAGTCTTCAAACGCCTCACCGCCTAATCAACAAAACATCTAAACTCCTGAAGAGTCCACCCCGCCCTGCGGGCACCCCTCCAGAGGGGAATTTTCCTTTCCCCCTTGAAATTGGGGGTTAGGGGGAAGTACAGCTAAAAGTTGAAAAACAAGACACTTATTTAAGGAGTGCAGTGGGATTTTCTTTTCTTAAACTCTTCAAACAACTAACCGCCTAAACATCTAAACGCTTGAAGAGTCCACCCCGCCCTGCGGGCACCCCTCCAGAGGGGAATTTTCCTTTCCACTTTTGAAATTGAGGGTTAGGGGGAAGTACAGCTAAAAGTTGAAAGTCAAGACACTTATTTAATGAGTGCAGTGGGATTTTCTTTTCTTAAACTCTTCAAGCAACTAACCGCCCAAACATCTAAACTCCTGAAGAGTCCACCACGCCCTGCGGGCACCCCTCCAGAGGGGAATTTTCCTTTCCACTTATGAAAAAGTTGGTTAGGGGTGATTTTTTCAAAGTTACAGGGACAATAGGAAAAAAAATTATGAATTGTGAACGTAATTAAATATTTTGTAACATTTATATTATTCTATTCGTATTTGATTTTGTAGTCAACTGTAAAATTATCGGAGATAAACAATGAAAATGAATAGAATTCTTTTAATAACAACTGCATTGTTGGCATTATTTGGATCAGGTTGCTGGGTGCCGACAGGCGTGGAAAGAGGTTCCGGTGCTATAGTTAAGGAAGAAAGACAGGTAAGCGGATTTAACGGAATCGTTTTTGAATTAAGCGGAAATGTTTATATCTCACAAAACGGTAGAGAAGCCTTGACTTTAGAAACGGACGATAATATTATTCAGCATATAAAAACAGAGGTGAAAGACGGAAAGTTAACCATAAGATCAGATAAATCAATTTCACCAAAGAGATTCAATGTGTACATTTCTGTTAAGGGCTTAAATGATCTTACTTTAAGCGGTTCCGGAAATATTTATGCTGATACGCAAATTAATACATCAGCACTTGAGCTTGTTCTTTCGGGTTCGGGCAATATTACTTTTCCCAATTTGAATTCAAAAGAAACAAGAGCAGAAATAAGCGGTTCAGGTAATATTGAGTTTAATGGAATCGGTGAAAATTGCATTATGGAAATAGATGGCTCAGGCAATCTTAATTGCTTTGATTATGTTACGCAAAATTGTAATGTTAAAATTAATGGTTCAGGTAATGCTCAAATAAATGTGAAAACAGGTTTGAACGCACAGATAAACGGAAGCGGGGACGTTTTATACAGGGGTGCACCGAAATCAGTTAAAAGTGAAGTAAACGGCTCTGGGAAAATTAAATCTGTTTAGCATGTATTTGAAGATTAAAAGAATATCTGTACCCAAAGACAGATATTCTTTTTTTTGTTTTATGAATGATAATATGTTATTTTGTATCTCTGAATTTAGAATATTTTTGTAGAAATAATTATATGAATAGAACAATTGTTGCATTAGCAACTCCGCCGGGTATATCCGGACTGGCTGTAATACGGGTATCCGGGGAAGATGCTTTTATTTTGGTTGATACTATATTTACAGGGAAAAAAAAGTTAAGCGAGTGCTCTACCCATACAATTCATTACGGACATATCGTGTTCAATGATAAACTCATTGATTCTGTTACTGCAAGCATTTTCCGGGCACCAAATTCTTATACGGGTGAGAATGTTGTTGAAATAGGATGCCATGGCGGCAACCTTGTTTCACAGGAAATTATTGAATCGATTATTTCTCATGGAGCTTATTTAGCAGAGCCGGGTGATTTTACAAAAAGAGCTTTTTTAAATGGTAAACTCGACTTGACGCAGGTGGAAGCAGTCGCTGATATAATTCATTCTCTTTCAATTCCGGGAACTCAAACAGCCGCGAGACAATTGAACGGCGAATTTACTAACCGGATTAAGTTATTAAGAAAACAACTGCTGGATGTTGCATCACTTCTTGAGCTTGAACTGGATTTTGCCGATGAAGACATTGAGTTTATTGACCGCAATAATATAATTAATAAAATTACTGAGACTCGTACTTATTGCCTTGAACTTGCAGATTCCTATAAGTCAGCCGAAATTCTACGTTCAGGGTATTTTGTCGGCATAGTAGGATATCCCAATTCAGGAAAGTCAACTCTATTTAATACTTTACTTCAAAGGAAAAGAGCAATTGTAAGTGATATTCCGGGTACTACAAGAGATTATCTTGAGGAAGTTATATATTTAAGCGGAATCCCAATAAAACTATTCGATACAGCAGGAATCAGAGAAACAGATGACATTATCGAAATAGAAGGTATCAAAATGGTGGAATCTTTGCTTGGTCAATCAAATATGCTTTTGGTGATTAATGATTTCACAATTACCGCAGAGAATTCAAATCTTCTTACGGATTCTTTAAAAAGCAGATTTCACGATACTGATATACTCATACTTCAAAACAAAATTGACAAGTTTGATTCAACTCCCAATAAGACTGATAATAATAATGAATTATATATTTCTGCAAAAAATCAAACAGGTATCGAAGAGTTGAAGAAAAATATTGAATCAAAAGCAAATGCATCTGTTGAAAGAGTCAAAGATATTTTGGTAAACAAACGACAAGCTACGTTATTATACCAAGCGGCAGATTATTTAAAATCTGCTCTAATTGCAAT
The DNA here is from genome assembly GCA_964606895.1 of uncultured Hyphomicrobiales bacterium. GTDB lineage: Bacteria > Bacteroidota > Ignavibacteria > Kapaibacteriales > UBA2268 > CAZSHX01. The sequence goes on along the minus strand of CAZSHX010000006.1, from coordinate 64,913 downwards.
TCAAAATAATTTAGATAATGAACTGATATCAATCGAAATCAGGAATACTTCCTCCATGCTGGGTGAGATTACAGGCGCGAAATGGAGCGAGGACGTTTTGAATAATATCTTCTCTAATTTCTGTATAGGGAAATGATGTTCCACGTGGAACATAGAGCCTAATAATTTGAATTGACTTTAAACGTCATACCTCTCCTTATGATAAACAATAAATACGATATAATAGTTATTGGCGGTGGTCATGCGGGAATTGAAGCTTCTTTTTCATCTGCCCGTATGGGATGCAAAACAGCTTTGATTACTATGAACCTTCGAACAATCGGCAAGCCTTCGTGCAATCCTTCAATTGGAGGCACTGCTAAAGGTCATCTTGTAAAAGAGATTGATGCACTTGGAGGAGCTATGGGACTGCTTGCAGATAAAGCAGGTTTGCATTTCAAATTGCTCAATAAGTCAAAAGGTCCGGCAATATGGTCACCGCGTGCTCAAATTGATAAAGACCTGTATCCTGTTTATGCTTATCAATTACTTTCGAAGACAAAAAATCTAACACTGATTGAAACTTCAATAACTGAAATTATTGTTGAAAATGAAATAGTGAAAGGAGTAAGAACTCTCGGCAATGAAATCATTTTTGCTAAATCAGTGATACTTTGTGCAGGTACTTTTCTTAATGGGGTTATGCATACCGGAATGGAAGCAACTTCCGGAGGCAGATTCGGAGAGAAGGAATCAAAATATGTTTCCGATTTACTTGGCAAGTACGGATTTGAACTTGGAAGACTTAAAACGGGAACACCTCCAAGGGTTTATTCGGATTCGCTCGATTTTGAAAAGCTTGGCATAAGTGCAGGCGATGATTCACCTGAACCATTTTCGTATCAAACTAAAACTGTTAGAAACAGAATTATTTGCTATTCTACTCAAACAAACGAGTCAACCCATGAGGTTCTGAAGACAGGATTTGACAGGTCGCCAATGTTTGCAGGTAGAATTCAGGGAATAGGTCCAAGATATTGTCCGTCAATTGAAGATAAAGTAAATCGTTTCGCCGATAGAAATTCTCATAAAATATTATTGGAACCCGAAGGTTTAAGTACAAATTCAGTTTATGTAAATGGGTTTTCAACGAGTTTACCTTCTGATATTCAGATTAAAGGGCTTCAAACAATCCCGGGTATGGAAAATGTGAAAATAGCAAGATATGGTTATGCGATTGAATATGATTTCTTCTTTCCATATCAGCTAAGATTTACAATGGAAACAAAAATTGTATCGGGATTATATTTTGCAGGACAGATTAACGGAACTTCCGGTTATGAGGAAGCCGCTTCTCAAGGAATAATTGCAGGAATAAACGCGGCATTAAAAATCAAGGGAGAAGGCGACTTTTCATTGAAACGTTCTGAAGCTTATATTGGAGTTTTAATTGATGACCAAGTAAACAAAAGTACTGAGGAGCCATACAGAATATTTACTTCATTAGCTGAATACAGACTTTTATTGCGACAGGATAATGCTGACGAAAGATTAATGAAGTACGGAAATTCGTTTTGTTTAATTCCTGATAACGTATTGAACAATTTGAATGAAAATACAAGAATACTTGGTTCTGCTCTTGAGAGTGTAAAAGAGACAAAGTTAAAAGCAGATGATATTAACTCTTATTTTAATTCAATAGGGGAGACTCAGGTCAAGGACTCTACTGATATTTATTCATTGACAAAAAGAAGTAATGCAAAACTTCATCATTTGTTGGAATTGTCTAACAGCAGAACAGAAGATATTTCTCTTTTATTGTGTACAAAGGGACTGACTGAAAAGCTTCAAACAGAAATTAAATATGAAGGCTATATTCAGCGGCAGAAGAAAGACGTTGAATATTTCCTTGATAACGAGAACAAACGAATACCGGATGGATTTGATTTTAGCATATTAACATCGCTTTCTAATGAAGCAATGGAAAAGCTAATTCGTATTAAGCCTGCCTCACTCGGACAGGCTTCAAGAATATCAGGGGTCTCAGCGTCAGATGTATCCATCATTTCAATATATCTAAAATCATAATGTTTCACGTGGAACATTAAAAATCGGAGAATTTATGAAAATACTTATAGCCGGCGGAACAGCACAAATAGCGGAAGCATTACTAAGGCTTTTGGAAACGCAGACTGACTATGAAATAGTCATTCTAACAAGAAGTGCCCTGGATAATATTCCAAATCCAAGAGTAACAACATATTCCTGTAATATTTTGGATTATAAAAAAGTGAAAGATCTGATTTATCATGAAAAACCTGATGCAATTGTTAATACTTCGGGCTTTTCTGATTTACTTCTTGCTGACAAAGAAAAACAGCTTGCTCAAAGTTTAAATGTCAATGCAGTTGAAAATCTTGTCAGGATAGCCAAAGTACTTGATTGCCATTATGTTCAATTCTCGGGGGATATGATATTCGATGGATTAAGAGGTCCTTATGCAGAGACTGATACACCAAATCCTATCAATTATCTTGGCAAAACAATGCTCTCTGCTGAAAATTTCTGTAAGTCCGGTCATAACAAAACAACTATTTTACGAACAAGCCTGGTATTTGGAGCTTCATCCTACGGAAAAAGAAATATTGTCACTTCAACAGTAAAAGAACTTCAAACTGGAGCTGATGTTAGCCTAAGTTCAAAAATATTTCAATCCAGCTCTTTCACTGATGATATTGCTCTATCAGTTTTTAAAGTAATATCAAGAAAAAAATATGGAACTTATAATATTTCAGGCTCAGATATTCTAAGTCAGTACGAAATTGGCTTGCTTATTGCAAAGATATTTGATATAAGTACCGAGCATGTTAAAATAAAGGAATCAGCAAATGATAAAGCAAGAATCCCTGAAAAATGCGGATTGATTAATTTAAAAGCTGAAACTGATTTGAATATGAAATTTTCAGGTTTCGAAAATGCAATAATGGCATTGAGGTTTCAAATGAATGAAATAAGTAATAATAATTATTATCAGAAAAATAGGGAGAAATAAATGAAACACGAATTTAGAGGATTTTCGCCTTTTGTTGTTGAGTTTTTCAAAGAACTTGAGATAAACAATAACAGGGATTGGTTCCTTGAAAATAAAGCAAGATATGAATCAGAAATCAAAGAAAAAACAATTCAATTGGTTGAACTGATGTCTGTTTTATTTGCTGAAATAGGTCTTACTTATGTGGCTGATAAAAAGAAATCTCTCTTTAGAATTAATAGGGACATAAGATTTTCGAAGGATAAATCTCCTTACAAAACTAATCTTGGGATATATTTTCCCTTTTCTATGTCCCACATGGAAGTAAAAGACCCTCAATCTACAGGACTCTATCTTCACATTGCAGGCTATGAAACTTTTGTTGCCGGCGGTTTGCACATGCCTGATGCAAAGGGACTTCTGTCAGTCAGAACAAGAATAATGGAGGATTGGGATCTCTTCAGTAATCTGATTAATGATAAAACATTTAAAAAGGAGTTTCCTGTAATTGATTTCAGTAATTCATTGAAGTCAACTCCAAAAGGATTTCCAAAAGAGCATCTTGCCGACAAATGGCTGAAACTTAAAGAGTTTACTCCATATTGCCAAATGAAGTTTGAAGACATCTATTCATCGGATTTACCTGAAATACTTATAAAAAAAGCAATTACTCTTAAACCTTTTTTAGAGTTTTTGAGCTTAGCTATGGATAATTATTAGGAAAAACCTTATCTTGCAAGTTTTATAATTTACGGATTCAAGATTATGCTCTATGTTTCTCACGACCACGCTGAAGATATATTAAATAACTGCTACGGAAAGCAAATTGCCGTAGTCGGCGATGTGATGCTTGACCGCTATTTTTGGGGTAATGTATCCAGAGTATCCCCCGAAGCACCTGTACCTGTTATTGATGTTGAAAAGGAAACTTTCCACCTTGGCGGTGCCGCAAACGTTGCAAGTAACTTAAAAACGTTGGGTATTGAACCAATATTATGTGGTGTAATAGGGGAAGATCGTTCCGGAAAAACCTTTAAAGAAATATCCAAAGAATATGGAATAAATCCTGACGGGCTTTATATTGATTCAAAAAGACCAACAACAGTCAAAACCCGAATAATCGGTAATAACCAGCACATAGCAAGGCTTGACCGTGAAGTCACAGCCAACCTTCCTACTGCGGGTGAAAAGTATATCCTTCAGGTATTAGAGGAACAAAAGCACCTTGCCGGTATCATTTTTGAAGATTATAACAAGGGTACAATAACAGAATTTCTTATTTATGAAATTTCTGCTTTTGCCAGAATGAACGATATACCAATTTATGTTGATCCTAAATTGGAAAACTTTTTTAATTTTCAAAATGTAACTTTGTTCAAACCAAACAGAAAAGAAGCTCAGCAGGCTTTGGGTTTACCTGTAAAAACAAAGGAAGAAGTATTGGAAGCCGGTTATGAGCTTTTGAAAAGATTGAATTGCCAAAATGTTTTATTGACTTTGGGTGCTGACGGTATGATGCTTTTCGAGAGCAATGGGGATGTTTCGTCTGTACCAACAATTGCACGCCATATTGCTGACGTTTCAGGTGCAGGCGATACTGCTATTGCAACTTTAGCGGCCGCTATCGCAGGCGGGGCTGCGTTTAAGCAAGCGGCAACAATGGCAAACTTTGCATCAGGTGCCGTCTGTGAAGAGCCGGGTATAGTTTCAATAACAAAATCAAATCTTCTTAATGCAATTAATGTATTAGGAAAATAATTCAAATCAATCAGTTTTATTAATATCAAAATTCATTATGATTATAGAAATGCCGGATTTGTTGATTGAAATTTCTGCCTTGAAAAATGCAGGGAAGAAAATTGTTTTCACAAATGGTTGTTTCGATATTCTTCATGCAGGTCATGTATTTTATTTGAATCATTCGAAAGCTTTGGGTGATATTTTAATAATCGGATTAAACAGCGACGAATCTGTTCGTAGATTAAAGGGTGTGGAACGACCGGTTGTTAATCAAGAAGATAGGGCTTTAATTGTTGATTCCTTAAAAGCTGTTGATTATGTAATTATTTTTGATGATGATACTCCATTCAATTTAATTAATAATATCAAACCGGATATTTTGGTAAAGGGCGGAGATTATCAAATAGAAAATATTGTTGGAGCAGATATTGTTCAGCAATCCGGCGGCATAGTAAAAACCATTCCTTTCGTTGAAGGCAAGTCAACAACAGGTTTGCTTTCAAAAATCAAAAATTTGTAATTTTTCATTACCGAACCGGAATATAGTCGCCTCCATATTTGCTTATTACGATGACTTTTTTGCTTTAATCGAATCAATGTTCGGCTTTATTAATAATGCCTCTATTTGCCCCATAAATGAGATATGAGCTACGATTGAAATTTATTTCAGCTTCATTTCGCGTATTCCGTCTTGCTGGAGAAAGCCACGAACCGGAATTTCAATTCTTGGTAAATCAGGATAGTCAGTTTTCAATTTTATGAATCCTGAAAGAGGTCCCGGATTTTGAGGAGTATATTTAGCTATTATTTCAATTTCACCTTTTGGTTGAATTTTTGTATCTATTTTCAAATTTGTTGTAATTGTATATGGCTCTGTTTTAATTTCCTTAATAACAATAATATCATCTGTTGTGTTGATAATTTTAATTCTACCTGAAGTTTCTTGCCCTTGAACCATATTATCAAAATTAATCGTTTGGTTGGGTGAAAATTGAACAGGATATAGTACATCTGCCAAAAGATGAATTAATCTGTCGGGATTATCACTGTCATTACACCTTAAAGCTATGTTTTTATAGATTTTACCGGGATGATTGCTAATATTCAGAGTTATAGTCATAGGAACAGTACTATCCGGAGCTATAGTGGTCTGGTCCAATTTAGTCGTTGTGCATCCGCACCCTGGTTTAACTCTATAAATTTTCAAAGAGTCAGTTCCAATATTCTTTAAATATATGGTGGCTTCTAAAGGCGAATTGATGGGTTTTACTTTTCCAAAATTAACAGTATCGCCATTAACCATAAGTAATTTGCTTTGTGAATACGTTATTGAGGTACTCAGTAACGTAATTATCAAGACAATAATATATTTTTTCATATTTCCTTAGTAATTTTTAATAAACACAAGATATAACTATTTTTTTTAAGAAATATTGTTTTATCTTGCATTTTTGAAGAATAATAAATTTATAAAAGAATATTGATGGAATTTATTCAAAATATTGACTTGTGGCTTTTCTATTTAATAAATGTCAAATTAGCTAATCCTGTAACTAACTGGTTCATGCCTTTTGTAACTAATCTTAATAATTGGTTACCTGTTTATGCGGTTTTTGCTATTTTACTTCTATGGAAAGGCGGTAAAAAAGGAAGACTTGCTGTAGTAACAATAATTATTACCATAATCATTTCAGACCAGTTAAGCAGTTCAATCCTAAAGGAATTAATCGGCAGAATCAGACCTTGCCATGTTTTGTCTGATTTGAATATTCTTGTGCCCTGTGGAGCCGGGAAATCATTCCCTTCATCACACGCAGTAAATAATTTTGCGGTGGCTGGAATTCTAACCTATTATTATACTAAATATAAGTGGTATTTTTATTCAATAGCTTCTATAGTTGCAATTTCAAGAGTATTTGTCGGAGTGCATTATCCATTTGACGTAATTGGAGGGGCATGTATCGGTTTTATGATTTCTTTTGTAATAATTAAAATTATAACTCGCTTAGCATTCGTACAAAATATTTTGAAGAGTTAGAAGCACAAATAATTTTATTCTTCGTCTTCGTCCATTCTTTCTATTCCTCTTATACCTTTGATGCTGAGAAGCTTTGTAAATAGATTATTAAGATGGTCAATATCATGAATGTTAAGTGTGAAAGCACCTTCAAAAACTGAAGTCGAAGTTTTGTAAAGATTAATCCGCTGTATATTTAATTGACCTATTGCATTAGTTATTTCATTTAGCATACCCGGTTTGTCTTCGCCTATAACCTTGAAACGAGCTTCAATATTCTTTTTTTCTTTTACTTTTCTAACCTTTGTTTTTGGATTAATTCGGAAATATTCATACAATTTTACAATTGCCTTAATTGAGATGACATAGTCCTCCCATTCAGGTTCCGGATTAATTTTAGGAGAAGTAATAAACTGAACCTTATCGCCATCCTTCAATTCATAACGTAAAGTTTTTATGTCGCCATTCACTTTTACCGAAATAAGATGGTATGCAGTTTCTTCGCTAACAGCGAAGGCTAAATCAACGGGACAGGAGCCTTTTGGAACTATATATTCGCCTCCATCGTTCGTATAGACCGTAATTGTATCTTCATATAGATTGCTTCTGATTGAACCCCAAATTTTCTGAACGGAATCTTCATCGTCCTGATTACAAAGGTCCAACATCCATTTCATCCAGTCATTAAGTTCATCTTCAGAATATCTCAGAATACTATGAGCATCCTTAATAGAAAACAATGCCGACATTCCGTTCTCGGCAATTCTATCCATCTCATCAGTTCTGATTATAACTTCAATAAGTTTTCTTCCCGGTCCGTAATGTACAGAATGAATAGCTCTGTAAAAATTAATTTTTGGTTTTGCTATAAAATCTTCAAACGAGCTTACAGGACCGAAAACACTTGCAATGACACCATAAGTTTTGTAACATTCAGTAAAATCATTGGAGTTCAATGTTATGACCATTGAATAGAAATTATCTATTTCGCTGAGTGTTTTACCCTGCTCAATCATTTTATAAATTTCGTAAACATGCTTATGTTCGATAGTCAGAACATGGTCAATCTCTCTTTCGGTTAGTTTTTCAGTGATCTGGTCGTAGAATTGTTGAATGTACCCCAGGAAATCATTTCTTTTTTCTTCTAATGCGGGATTGATAACTTCGTAAGCTGTTCTATCGTAAAAATATAGAGCTAAATCTTCTAAGATTCTTTTAATTCTTGTTAATCCAAGTCTTTGGGCAAAAGGTGTATAGAAATTTAAGGTTTCGTGTCCTATTAGTTTCTGTTTGTAGAGTGGCAGGTGGAATAGAGTTCTCATGTTATCGAGCCTGTCCGCCAGTTTAATGAAAATTACTCGAACATCTTGAATCAGAGCTTGAAATAATTTAACATAAGTTGAAGCTTTGTCGAGGTTTCTTGTTTGGGAGCCTTTTATTTTTGTAACACCTTCAACAATCTGAGCAACCTCTTCGCCAAATTTACTTAATATATCGCTGAAATTTACATAAGAAACATCTTCTATTGTGTCATGTAGCAAAGCCGCCGCAACGGAAACGGAATCAGCAAGCCTGAATTCGTTAATTAAAGTAAGTGCAACTTTCAGCGGATGAGTATAATAGGGGTCACCTGATGAACGTAATGTATCCTTGAAATCAAAAACACAAAAATCAAATGCTTTTCTAACGAGTGCTTCATCGAAATCGGGTATATATTTGATGCAACTATCACGCAAAACAATCCAATCATCCTCGGAATTTTTTCCATAAGGACAGGATTTTTCAAGTTCAAGTTCGTAAAGGCGTATCATATCAAAAAAACATATTTATAAAAAATATCTTTAGAATTATGAATATAAGTAAAATATTGGTAAATTTCAATTGGTAAAAAATGATTTTTGAATTTATTTTTATTTTTTATGGTAAGAAGAGATTTTATAGCAGGTTTATCCGCATTGGGAATGATGACAGTTCTGCCTAAATCGTCATTTTCTCAATCATTAAATAGCGGAGTTCTGAAACCTAAGTTCTTGAAAGTAGGGGATACTATCGGAGTTATAGCTCCCGGTACAGCAGTTTCGGACCCCGAAGATTTAGCCCGTGCAAAGGAAGCACTGGATTTTTTTGGTTTGAAAATGAAGTTAGGGAAAAATGTTGCAAAAGGAAGCGGTTACAAAAGCAGGACCATTTCCGAACGAACTGATGATTTGCATACAATGTTTGCCGATAAAGAAGTTAATGCGGTGTTTTGTATTCGGGGAGGTTATGGTAGTCCTCAAATCTTAGATAGAATAGATTATGATTTAATAAAAAAGAATCCTAAAATTTTTCTTGGGTACAGCGATATCACGGCATTGCATCTCGCTATCCATAAGTTTTCAAATTTGATAACATTTCATGGACCTGTTTTACTCTCAGGATTTTCTGCATATACTTTGGGCTATTTTCAAAAAGCCATTTTTTCCGCTCTGCCAATAGGTGAAATTTCTAATCCATCCACAAAAAACAGTATAAGAAACGTTCATCCTGTCAGAACTGTAAAATCAGGAAAAGCAAAAGGAAATTTATTTGGGGGCAATCTGTCCTTAATAAGCAATTTGATGGGTACTCCTTATGAAATTGATACAAAGGATAAAATTTTGTTTTTAGAAGATGTTGGTGAAGAACCATATCGTTTGGACAGAATGCTTATTCAGCTAAAATTGGCAAAGAAATTGCAGTGTACAAAGGGTGTAATCCTTGGTGAATGTAAGGATTGCAATTTCGATGGATTGCAGTCTTCAAGAGCCTGGGACAGCACATTAGGAGAAATTATTGATTCAGTTTTTACTGATATCAATGTTCCGGTTTTTTCGGGATTAACTATTGGCCATACTTCCGATCAGGCAACACTTCCTTTGGGAGTAGAAGCAGAGATGGATGCAGATAGATGTGTATTGAATATTTTAGAAAGTGCAACAATTGAGTGATTATTTTGAATGTATTTATTAATGGAAATAGTAATAAAATGAAATTAAGTAAGATTTTTTCGACTATACTCTTTAGTATAGTATTTCTTTTTGCTTGTGCAAACGATTGTCAGCTAAATAAAATAACGCCTGACACTTTGCCAAATGCAAAGCTGGGGTTAGATTACTCAGCAAAAATTGAACAGAGTAGTTCCTGCTCATTTAATACCAAAAAGGTAGAGGTGATATCAGGGCAACTTCCTCCCGGAATCCTGATGGAAGGTAATGGGGTAATATCGGGAAAAGCAACAAATATTGGTTCTTACACATTTGAAGTAAAATTCGAAGTGTGTTTTGGAACCTCTGCTTATGGTGCTACAGATTGTAAAGACTTGAAAAAATCTTATACTATAACCGTTGAATAGAAAACGAAATGATAAATCTTGGTCAATATGGATTTATAAGAATTGGCTCGGTTTCTCCCGAAATGAGAGTTGCCGACGTTGAATTCAATACTGAAAAGATTATTGAAGCAATGAAGTCAGCCAAAACTGAAAACTGCCATTTTCTTTTGTTTCCTGAACTTTGCATTACCGGTTATACTTGCGGTGATTTGTTCTATCAGACGGCACTTCTTGAATCGGTCTTTCCTGCTATAAGGAAGCTATGTGAAGCATCTCTTAAGTATGATGTAAGCATTGTTGTCGGTGCTCCTGTCAAAGCCGACAGCCGACTCTTTAATGCGGCAATCCTGATTTCAGATAATGAAATCAAAGGAATAATTCCCAAGACATTTCTTTGCAATACAAATGAGTACTACGAAGAAAGATGGTTTTCTTCAGAATTTGACCGTCAGTCAGATGAAATCGAAATAGGGGAAAAAGAAATTCCTTTTGGAACTGATTTGCTTTTCAAAGTATCCGGAACGGATGCTGTTATTGGAATTGAGATTTGTGAAGACCTCTGGTCCTTATTTCCTCCAAGCCTTTATCAGGCATCAGCAGGTGCAAATCTTATTCTGAATCTGTCTGCGAGTGATGAATATCTTGGTAAATCAAAATATCGTGATGATTTAGTCAGGTCACAGTCCGCAAGATGTCTTGCATCTTATGTCTATTCTTCTTCCGGTCCGGGCGAGTCTTCAACCGATTTGGTATTTTCGGGTAAATGCCTGATCTCAGAAAATGGACATATTCTTAATGAATCAGGCAAGTATAATTTCGATACCCAAATTATTTATGCTGATATTGATATCCAAAAACTTGAAACTGAAAGATTGAAAAATAATTCTTTTGCTTCTTCGGGTTCAGACCAAATTTTTAGAATCATTGAGTTGAATATCCCAAATACTGAAGATATCAGAATTCTCAGACCTATCTCCAAAATGCCGTTTGTCCCTTCAAATAAGAATGAAAAAGCGGATAATTGCAAAGAAATATTCGAGATTCAGGCAACAGGTTTGGCAAAAAGGATTAAGCATATTGGATTGAAAAATGTTGTCATTGGTTTATCGGGAGGTTTAGATTCCACTTTGGCTTTACTTGTTTGCTTGAAAGCATTCAAAAAATGCAATCTTGATTTATCAGGTATAAATTGCATTTCAATGCCGGGTTTTGGAACTACTTCACGTACAAAAACAAATGCCCAAAAACTTGCTGAAAGTATGGGTGTGAGTTTCAGAAATATTCCGATAAAAAAGGCTGTAGAACAGCACTTCAAAGATATCAATCATGAACCGGATAATTATAATATTGTTTTTGAGAATTCGCAGGCAAGGGAAAGAACACAAATCCTGATGGATATTGCCAATCAGCAGAGTGGAATAGTTATCGGAACAGGAGATTTATCTGAGCTTGCTTTAGGTTGGTCCACTTACAATGGCGACCATATTTCTATGTACGGAGTTAATTCCGGTGTACCGAAGACTTTAGTCCGATATATTATTGAATGGTGTGCCGAAGAAGAGTTTTCCGGAGATATATCGAACATCCTTCAAGATATTTGCAATACCCCGATTTCTCCTGAGCTTTTGCCGCCTGATTCAAAAGGAAACATAATTCAGAAGACAGAGGAATCGGTTGGTCCCTATATACTGCATGATTTCTTTCTATATTATTTTGTAAGGTGGGGATTTCCTCCTAATAAAATTCTTTTATTAGCAAAAATTGCTTTCGATGGAGATTTCAGTGAAGCAGAGCTCAGAAAATGGCTTAAAATATTTATTAAAAGATTTTTCGGGCAACAATTCAAACGTTCATGTTTGCCCGATGGAGTGAAAGTTGGAACGGTTGCATTGTCTCCAAGAGGTGACTGGCGGATGCCGAGCGATGCTATCAATAAATTATGGCTTGAAATGTGCTGAAATTTTTGTATATTACATAACGTTTAACAGGTAATGATAGTTACTTTCTTTTGAAAAATTGAAATTTGATTTTATGGATTATGGAAATGAAATAGAAGAAATTAAAGTTATACTTGCAGACGACCACGAAGTTGTCAGGGCAGGAATAAAACGTTTGCTGAATGTTGACAAATCTATAAAAATTTTGGCTGAGGCTTGCAACGGCGAAGAAGCTGTTCAGATAGTCAGGCAGTATCAGCCCGACATTGCTATTCTTGATATTCAGATGCCTAAAATGAATGGTATTCAGGCGACTCAGCAGATTAAAAAAGAATTCCCGGATGTCTTTGTTGTCATCCTAACTGCTTTCGAAGATTCAACCCATATTGAACAGGCTCTTTCTGCAGGTGCTGACGGTTATTTATCGAAAGACATAGGAGTAAAAAATCTTACCGAATCTCTTCATAACGTAATCAAGGGTGAACGCGTTTTCAGCAAATCAATTCTTAAGTTATTACAGCATCAAGTTCCAAACAGTACTGAAGATGCTGAACCTGTAAGTATTTCTCCTCGTGAACAAGAAATATTAAATCTTGTGGCTTTGGGCAAAACCAGTCTCGAAATTTCAGATATTTTAATAATCAGTATCCGTACAGTTCAGGCCCACCGTTCAAATATAATGCAGAAACTTGATATTAAAACAGCAGGTGGCTTAGTCAGATATGCTGTCCTGAATGCAAAATATTCCTCAAAAGAAGAAGCCCCGATTTCTCAGCATTAAAAATTCAAAATCATCTTAGATTACGTATATATACTTATTGTAGCATTTCTTTGTTTTCAGTAATTTTGTATTCGTTCCGGAAGGAATTTTTTATTATTTGTCAATAATTTAAACAATCATTATGCCATACACAAACTGGAATAATATTAAACTTGTAATCGCAGATGACCACGAGATAGTCAGACTGGGATTACGAGATATGCTTGAATCTGATAAATTTATCAGTCTTCTGGAAGAAGCAGATAATGGCGAAGATGCAGTAGAGCTCGCTGAATATTTCAATCCCGATATGGTGTTACTTGATAGAGATATGCCCAGAATGAACGGAGCAGAAGCCGGTAAGCTTATAAAAAATAATAATCCGCAAATAAAAGTAGTTATCTATATTACTGGTGATGACTTGGATTCATCCGAACAGAATTTTGATTTTGATTCCGATGGATTACTTTCCAAACAATTGCCCGGGAATGAATTAATTAGTGCTTTGCACAGAATAGCTAATGGTGAGAAATTGAATTTGCCCGAATGTCAGTGCTATAAAACAGCAAATGTGATTGGGGCTTGATTTTTGCTATGTTCTTTTACAATATAATGTTTCACTAACGTATATATATTCGTTATTATGGTCAAATTAGATTATCTTTCAAATAAAATACAGAATAGTATGAAAAAAATATTTTATTTTTTTGGCTTAGCCTCTTTGTTTTGTCTGCTTATTATTAACGGAAACAAAGCTTATTCTCAGTCAAATGTTGGCATTGGCACTACTTCACCCAATAATGCCGCTCTTTTGGATTTGACATCTACGTCTATGGGACTTCTTGTCCCAAGGATGACTGCCGCCCAAAAATCAGCGATTGCTAATGTTGCGGGGTTGATTATTTATCAGACTGATGCCCCTGCCGGGTTGTATTATAACAATGGCACTGTTTGGGTTTCTTTTACCACAACCGATTGGCATATTGGAGGTAATGCGGGTATTAACGCGGCAACTGATTTTTTAGGGACAACTGATGCTCAACCTGTCATCCTCAAAACTAACAACATCGAGAGAATTCGTATTCTTTCAAGCGGTGAAACTGGTTTTGGAACAACAACACCCGCAACTAATGTTCATATTCTTGAAAACAATACTGATGTTGTTCCTGCTTTTCTTATTCAGCAAAGCGGTACAGGGAATGCATCTTTGAGATATTTTCTTACAGGTGGTCAGTCGGTTTCCCAAGGTATTGACAATAATGATAATGATAATTTCAAAATATCAAACACTACTTCATTAACAGGAACAACCTACAGTGATGCCAATACGATGACTCGGTTTCATACTGAAACTGGCAGTGAAGGAATTGTTGACTTCAATCACCAGAGCCGTTCAAGAGTCTTTTTGACAACCAATCAAACTATTGCTACTGCCACATGGGTAAAGGTTGCGTTCAATTCCTCAACTTTTAATGAAAAAAGCGAGTTTGATATAACAACAAATAATAGGTTTGTTGCCAAAGAAGAAGGATATTATCAAGTGAATGCCAGAGTTGAGTTTGATCTTTCTGCGGCTACTAATATAAACTTTGATAGTTATGTAGGAATCGCAATTTATGCAAACGGTGCCGAATATGCCTTGGGGAATATGATGGGGTTAACAAATCCCGGGTCAGGATCTCCATTAAGGTACAACAATGCTCCGATTGCAAGCGACATCGTCCATTTGCAGGCAGGGGAATACATTGAGATTTTTGTTTATCAGAATACCGGTGCCGCTTATACTATCCGAGGCGGACAGACAATTACTTACGTTTCCGTTCACAAATTGAGTTAAGGTTTTTCAGAATAAAAAGATGCTGATTATTGATAAATATATAAAATTTATTAAAAATATCAAAACAGAAGTTACGAAGATTACTGTTTTGGGACTTCTTGTTTTTTTTGCGATTCAGGAAGCTGATTCTCAGGCTTTGGTTACCGTTAGTAATGATGCAATTTTTACTGTAAACAGCGGAGCTATTGTCAAAATTAATGGTGGAATTACTTTCGGTACTTTATCATCAGGCACAATGACCCAATATGGATTTATTGACATAACGGGTGATTGGACAAATAATCGTGCGATTGACTCCTGGGGCGGGATGGTTTCTTTCGTAGGCTCAACACCGGCAGTAATAAATGGAACTCAGGCATCCATATTTTATAATCTGGACATTGACAAAACCGGTGGTGCCGTTGTTTCTATGAATCAAAACGTACAGGCAAATAATTCTATACTTGTAAACAATGGTGTGTTAAGATATGACAACACACTGGCAAGAACGCTTTCAACTTACGGCTCATTAACAATTAATGCAACTGGTACTTTAGATGTTGCAACAACTGGTACCGCCAGAACTCATATATTGGACATAACTGCAAATATTGCGAATAATGGAACTCTTAATTTAAATCCTTCAGGTGCTTATGTCTGCAATACGAAACTAACAAACAGCAGTAATTCCGTTTTGTCTGGTACCGGTGCCACAAATAAGTTTAACCTGATTTCTTCTGAAAAAAATGCTTACGATTATGTTTCTCAGGTAAATTCTACTAATTTTCAGGTTCCGGCAGGAGGATTTTTATCCCTATCAATGGGTATTTTCAGAATCTCCGGAAATTTTACAGTTGCAAATCAGGTTTTCACTTCGGCGGCATATACTATTGGTGATTTTTCAGGTTTCTGGCTGGATAATCCAAATTTCACGGTTGTGGGCCAGGCTGTTGCCGCCAATGTAAATCTTTCCGGCTCACTTCGAATAGACAACGGAATATATAATGTGGGCACAGGTACAAATCAGATTAATCTTTTGTACAATACAGGTTCTGTTTACTCAGGTGGTCCCTATGGCTCATCATTAAGAATATCAAACGGAACCCTTAATGTTGTCGGCAGATTTTCAAGAGATGGCACAGCAACTTCAAAGATAAATTATATTCAAACAGGCGGTACAGTTAGGCTTGGTACCGGTGCTGTTAGCTCAGCCACTAATCGGGGAGCTTTTGATTTGGGAGATAATGGTTCTTCAATTGACTGGGAAGGTGGAACAATTGAACTCAATCGTGCTTCGTCGAATTCCGGTACCGGAGGAGCACCCAATGGAGACTTTGTTGTGCAGGCACTGACTAACACAATTACTTCAAGTGCATTGCTAAAAATAAATGCCGCTATTGCCGCTCAATCTTTCAGAATAAATTCAATTCCTCCAATTGGCGAATTGCAAATGATTGGGACAAATAATCCAGTTGTAAGTCTGATGACAAATGATTTGAGTGTACTCAGCAATATAACTATTGCGGGTACAACTGCCCCAAGTTTGAATTCTAACAACCTCAATATATTTATTGGCGGCAACTGGATAAATAACAGCGTTGCGAACGGTTTCAGTGCTGGAACGGCAAAGGTTACATTCAATGGGTCTGCTGACCAATACTTGCAAGGTACTGTCGGTAATACATTTAATCATTTTTCGATTAACAAATCCGGTGGCAAAGTAATTCAAAGCACTGCAAACACAATTAATGGAAACATGAACCTGATTTCTGCAAATGCTTTGTTTGATATTCAAACTTTTGATCTGACTTTGGGTAACAACTCGATTGTTTATTCCGGTGATGGTGTTGGCTCAAGTGTTGACCCGGGACTTGGGTTTACTGCAACAAAATGTATCCTCTATTCTCAAGCCGGAATAGGCGGAGGAAGCATTAAGAAAAATCTGTCAGCCGGAACTATCTCAAGCTCAACAATTTTTGGTGTGCCAATAGGAACTACCGGAGTCTATACACCTTTGCGACTCACGACATATAACGCGACAATAGGTGCGGGGGGCGGTTGGTTCAGATTCAAACCTGTTCCGATGGAGCATCCAAACGTTCAGGCAACTAATGTTTCCCTTAAGAAATACTGGACACTTTCTAAAAATAATATTACTTTCAATACTCCCGAAGTTTATGACTTAAACTTTTTCTATGATGATTCAGAAATTTTTGGTACTGAAGGTTCGTACAGGGTTCTTCGGTACAATGCAGGATGGACTATAGACCCCGGTGTTACCGCCGTTGTTGCTTTCAATACAAATCGAATTATTTCCGAGCGTCCTACGGATGCTCAATTTGCGGGCGATTGGACGGCAGGCGAAGAACAAGCGGCAAGATCAACCTATTATAGTATTGCAAATGGAAATTATAATGCTCCTGCATCTTGGTCTAAGGTCAGCTATGGCGGCTCGGTTTCGGGGACTGCACCGACATTTAATACCGACAGAGTTTATATTGGGGATGGAAAAACAATTACACTTACTGCAAACACTCCGGCTGTGAACAAAACTCAAGTTGATGTAAACGGTACTTTGGTCGCAAGTACATATACTGTACTTGGAGATACCTTTAAACTTTCTGCCGGAGCAACACTCAAAATCGGCAGTGCTCAAGGAATCGTTTCTTCGGGAGCCACCGGAAATATTCAGACAACGGTTCGTACTTTAGATACAGCCGCAGTTTATTTTTATAACAGCAGTACTGCCAGTCAGGCAACAGGAAATGCATTGCCGACAAGAGTCCGCGGGCTTGTTATAGATAATACTTTCGGTGGAGGGAGTGTCACTCTTGCTAATAATATGATTATCGGGGATTCGCTGGTAATAAATAATGGAATATTTAACATTGGTACAAATTCAATCAACGGTGAAGTCCCTAACAGGACGATGATAATGCGTGGTGGTACTTTTACAATTGGTACAGATTTCCCGACAAATTATACGCCACCTACTTTTAACGCAGGAACAATTAACTTCAACGGAACTGCGGCTCTTTCAATTCCAAGCAGTGGTTCAACACCGGGAGTTAATCAGTATTTTAATTTGACACTTGCAGGAGCACGTCAGTATAATACTTTCACTTTTGAATCTGCCGGTGAAATTCGCATCGGTGGTACTCTTTCTATCAGCACTGCCACTTTCCAAACATTCCAAACTGCAAGGTTCTTAACTTCCGGTTCAACAATTGTATTCAATGGTTCCGGTCCACAATCAATACCGAGGACAACGACACAAGGTGGTGGTTCGGATTATGAATTGACGTATTATAATCTTAAACTTTCCGGGACAGGGATTAAGAGTCTTGCTGACGCAAACCATATTGTACAAAACAACCTTACTATCGAAAACGGTTCGACATTTGCATTAAACACAAGAAGCTTAACAGTATTCCAAAATTGGACAAATAACGGAGGAACTTTCACTCCGGGTACAAATGCAGTCACTCTTTCTTCTTATGCTATTGGTGATACAAATGAAATTCTATCAGCAGGTCAAGCTTTTTATGATCTAACAATAGGTGGTCCCGGGACACATAGATATAATGACAATTCAAGTATCTCAAATAATCTTATCATTAATGCCGGTTCTACATTAACAACAGCTAATTCATCATTAAGTGCCGCAAATAATTGGACAAATAACGGTACATTCAATCCCGGTACTGGAACCGTATTATTCACCGGTGGTAATGCTCAGACTTTTACAAACTGTGCAACCTGTTCAAATCCCTTTTATAATTTGACAATTAGTAAAAGTGCAAATAATCTGACTACTGCCGCAAACTCAAGTATGACAGTTAACAATAATTTGTTGTTTGACGTTGGAAACACCGGGTATATTAACGCCAGGACAAATAATAACTGGGTTACTGTTTTGGGAACTGTTACCAGAACCGGTTTAGGGCATGTTGACGGAAGTCTTAGAATTAACATTCCGGTTGATGCCACAACAGCAAGTTATGCAATCGGTAATGGTGCCAGTTATACTCCCCTTTCGCTTTCAACAACCGGAACCGGAGGAACTGCCGGATTGCTCGGTGCGATTTCAAACACAAGAGTAGTTGCAATGGCCGGCAGTGGTCTGGATGCAACAAAGAACGTGGAAAGGCAATGGGATATCACAGTTCCTGCAGGTTCACCTTTTACTCTTGGTGCCGGAAGGACTTATGATTTAACTACTAATTATTTAAATCCAGCTGATCTTAGGGGAGCACCTTTAGCAAATCCTTTGCTTTTTGAAACAAGGAGATGGAACGGTGCTGTTTGGAATGTTCCCGTAACAGGAAATAGAACGACAACTCAAACAACCTCACTCTTCAATAATACAATTAGTTCAACAAATACTTTTGTTGTGGGAGAACCCTCCGTGGTTACGTTTTACAGTATAGCTAACGGCAACTGGAATTCTACTTCTTCATGGTCAACAGCCCGTTATGGCGGAGAAGTTTATGCAGGAACACCTACAGCAACTTCCAGAGTCCGAATCGGTGATGGTAAGACAATTGATATGAACGTGGCTTCATTTACTTTAACAGGCGACTCGGTAATAGTTGAAACTGCTGGTCCTTCGTCTTTGCCCGGAAGATTGAATATGCAATCTAACAATATAATAACCGGAACAGGATTTTTCGCTTTGGAAAGCGGAGGTATTTTAGGTGTTGGCTCATCTGCAGGAATAACTACTACAGCAGGAACAGGAAATATTCAGGTTACTGTTGCAAACCGATTGTATAATCATGGCAATCATAATAACGGACACATTATATATAATGGAACTGCAAATCAGTTTACCGGAAATGCATTATCCACTTTTTCTCCAAAAACACTAACAGTAAACAATTCAGGCAAAACTGTTACTCTTTCATCCGCAGTTACAATTCTAGATAGTATTCATATTCAGGCAGGAACTCTCGATGTCAGTGCAACAAATTATGCCTTGACTGTAGGAGGGAACTGGAGAAATGCTGGAACATTTACTCCCCAAACAGGAACTGTTACTTTCAATGGCACATCAAATCAATTTATCACAAAATCAACTACGGAAACTTTCAATAGCCTTACCTTAAATAAAGCATCAGGTGTCTTAAGGCTTTCGGCAAGTACGGATATAACCGTAAACGGTACTTTAACTTTTACAGCCGGAATTCTTGATGCCAGAACAAACTCAAGATGGGTAACGTCAGCAGGTACTGTAACACGTAGCGGAACGGGACACGTAAACGGAGAATTGCGGAAGAACATAGCTTCCGGCAATCCTGCCGCATTAACATTTGAAGTCGGTTCGTCAAATGCCTACACTCCTGCTGTTTTTGATGCCAATGGGGCAGGCGGAACTGCCGGATTTATCGGTGTTAATGCTGTTGATACGAATCATCCGAATGTTAATAACGTGCCTTTTACACTTGATACCGCAAAGAATGTCTTTCGGTACTGGAAATTAACAATTCCTGCAGGTTCTTCATTTGTTTTGGGCGCCGGCAGGACTTATGACCTGACGGTTACTTTCCTTAATCCTGATGACATTCGTGGTGGAGCAAATACTGCAAATTTTGTTATGAGAAGATGGGATGGTTCATGGAGTACGACAATTGCCGGAATCAGGACTACAACAACCACACAGGCAACTGGAATTTCAACATTCGGAACCGACTTTGTGGTCGGCGAGCCTCCTCCCCTTTCCAGAGTTTTCTACACAAGAGCAAATGGTGCTTGGAACGTATTAAATACCTGGTCAACCACTGACTATGGCGGACCTGTTGCCGCTGATTATCCGAATTTATCAGGTGATGTCGCCTATGTAGGGAATGGAAATAGAGTTACACTTGACCAAAATCGAACAATTGGAAGTGTAACGGTTGAAAACATTGGCGGAACGGGAACTCTTTCGTTTGGTACCTTTGTTTTATCCGGTGCAGAATTCACCCTGAAAACCGGAGGAAAAATAGAAGTTGGCTCAACTGCCGGTATAACTACTGCCGGAGCCACCGGAAATGTTCAGACTACTATAAGAAATTACAACCACAATACACATAATAACGGTAATTTTGTTTATAACGGTACAGCCAATCAGGCAACCGGAAACGGTTTACCTGCGATAGTTGCAACAATCGAATCAAACAATCCTACTGCTACAGTTACTCTTAGTTCAACTTTGACAGTTAATAATTTACTTACAATTACATCCGGTACTTTTTCCTGCAATAACCTTACGGTTAATCTAAAAGGAAACTGGGTTAACAATTCATCCCCGACAGGATTTACTGCAGGAACAGGGTTAGTTACAATAACCGGAGATACAGACCAAACTTTAGGCGGCAGTCAGCAGACTACATTCAATCAAGTCAGCATCACCAAAACCGGAGGTTCGGTTTCGTTGGGTGCAACTGTTCAAACTAATGGTTCTTTTGCTTTCAACTCAAATTCTTTACTATTGTTAAATACTTATAACCTTATTATAGGAACAGCAGGGACTCTTACCACCGGAACATCTTTTGGTCCGGCACAAATGGTTCAGTCTGATGGTTCTGCCACTTCGGGTTCAATTATTAAACTCCATGCTACCGGAGCCGCCGGACAACGCGATTTTACTTTTCCGATAGGGGTCGGAACAAATTATAATCCGGCAACTATTCAATGCAGAGGGGATTTTGCCGCAAATTCGCAAACAGCTCTTCAGGTTAGAAGCGGACTTCACCCCAACCGAGTTGGAGGTACTTCAAATCTACTCAGTAAATGGTGGAAAGTTACTACATCAGGCGTTTCTAACATTGTTGCTGCAAATACCAACCTGAATTTTACTTATCAGACAGCAGATGTAAACGGGACTCAGGCAAATTATATTCCTGCCAGATATCTTACAGCTTCCGGCTGGGAAGTAAATTTAGGAGTAACACGCTCAGCTAATACTTCACCCATAACAATTAATCAGGAATCAGGAATTGTTGGGGATTGGACGGCAGGTGAACCCGGCTCATTCTTTACAGGAAGAGTTTATTATAGTTTAGCCAACGGTAATTGGAATACAGCCGCCTCATGGTCAAATATTAATCATACAGGCTCTGCGGCAGTATATTACCCCGGGGAAAAATTCGCAAAAGATACAGTCATTATTGCTAATAATAATACTATAACTTATAATCCACTTTCGGTTACAATTGACACGATGAGAATCGGACCGACAGCCGCAGGAACTAATGGAATACTGAATTTTGTTAGAAATTCAAATAAAAAGCTTACAGTCTTGAATAGCCTTCTTGTCACCGCATGGGGAACAATTGGTGAATCGGGAGCGAATAATCGTTTCGATACATTACAGGTTAACGGTAACTTTACGAATAACAATACAACTGCAAATGCTGTTGATTTCAGGCAAAGTGCAAATGAAATAACTTATCTTATATTTGGAGGAACCGGACATTCAGTCGTCTCGGGTGGTGCCGGAACAACAGGCTGGAGACTTTCAACTGTTGTACTAAATAAAACTGATGGTTTAGCAAGCAAGTTATTTAATCTATCAACTACTTTTTCTAATGCCCTTTGTGCAGGTGCTTCCGGTGATCAGGTTTTCAGTCTTAATTCCGGTGTTTATCGTCACGATAATACCGGAACGGCTATACTTGATGCAGATGCAGGTGGAAGTTTGCTCTTCAGGATGGGTGTAAATTCCGGGATTGAGTTATTACGTGGGGAGATAGATATCCTCGATACTATGCGTACGAATACCAACACGACAATAAATATTTCCGGTGGTTTGATGATTGTTGGTACTGCCGATAATGAACATTTCAGATATGAAACCGGGACTACTTTCACTATGACCGGTGGTGAACTTAGATGTGCCGCGGCATTTACCAGATGTACACCTCAATCTGCACTAAATTTCAATTTGTCAGGTGGCATTCTTAGGGTTATGTATGTTGCTTGTACCGCTTATGGTGTATATGGATTTGATATTGCATCTGCCGCAAGTATATTTAATTGGAGCGGTGGTACAATAGTAATTACAAGGATCTCAAGCGACGTTGATTATAAAGTTGGTGCAACAACCTTCAATGTTACCGGCGGAACTCTTCAGTGTGGTGAAACAGGAGTCTATATCGGCAATGGAGGAAGTATTGCATTGGGAAGTCCAACCGCACCTTTATGGGATTTATACATCAAATTTACAAGGTCTGCCGCAGCAACCCGCAGGTCTGCGATCTTCTATGACGGAGATTTTCAGATTCTTCATGATATTATTATTGACCCCGATGGGTGTCTGGATTTGAATACGAACAGCTTTACTCTTGGTGGCAGTTTTACTAATAATGGAGTATTTACTCCTGATGGTTTAAATTGGAATAATGGTGGAGGTACAAAAAGAGTAACTCTAAATGGTTCAGGTGTCCAAACTATCAATATTTTTCCTGCAATTGCGACAACACCGGATAATACTACTTTTCAAAATGAAGCATTTTTTGATTTGATTGTGGATAAACCTTCCGGGAATGTTTTATTAGGAACATTAGCAAATTCAAATCTAATTGTAAGAAATACTCTTATTTTTTCTTCCTCAAATAATGCAGTCATTGATTCCAGAACAAATAGCAAATATGTTTTGGTGAATTCTCAAGTCGGCGGCGACCTTGGTCAGGTTCAAAGGCTTGGACTTGGTCATGTTGATGGTGCACTCCAGTTAAATGTTCCCATAAATGCACAAACTATCACCTACGATGTTGGAACTTCTACCGATTATACTCCTTCTGTTTTACAGACCGTTAATAATGGTGGAACAGCCGGAATTGTCCAATGTATGACCACAGGAACAGTACATCCTCAAATAACAAATCCCCCTGTCAACCTAACTCGCGATATTGAAAGATATTGGCGATATTCCAGACCGTCCGGGGCTTTTGCTTTAGGAACCAGAACATTTAATATAACAACGACATTTTTAACATCTGATATTCCTCCGGGAGCTAACTGGTCAAGTTTTGAGCATTTTTCTCTAATAAATACAACTCTTCCATGGAACTATACAACCATCGGGAACAGAACAACAAATTCTACTCAATCAACAGGATACATTACATTTAACAATACCGCTAACGATTTTGTAGTTGGTGAAAGAAACTCCATATCATATTATTCAATTGTTAACGGCAACTGGAATAGTCCAAATACATGGTCAACCGTCGGATATGGCGGTCCTCCGGCAGGCTCATTCCCGAACGGAACAAATCATCAGGCTTATATCGGTGATGGTAAAACTATTACTCTCAATACAACTCCTTTGGTTAAATTAGCTTTGATTGAAAATGCGGGTTCAGGTCCCGGTAGATTAGATATGCAAGCACAGTTTATTCAGGGTGATGTTTTTACTTTGAGTGATAGCTGTACAATTTCTACTGCAAATGAATTTGGTTTAAGAGCTATTCAGAATCTTGGCTCAGTTAGAACGACCACCAGAAATATGGGCAATGCTAATTATATATATAATAGTAATGCACTTAGCCAAACAACAGGAGATGGATTGCCTTCTGCAACTCCAATAATGTCCTTGACGGTTAACAATACAACAGTTGACTCCAGTTCTGCTATTGTTTATTTGTCAAATGACGCAATTGTTACAAACAATATCTATCTTCAAAAAGGATATCTTGACGGTGGAAGCAAGCTAATACAATTGAAGGGTGATCTGATTGTTGACAATGGTGCCAACTTCAATTCAAATCTTAGTACTTTTACTCTAAATAACGCATCCTCAGTTCAGAATATAACTCTTAATAATTCTTGGGGAACTTTATTTAATATTCTTGATATATCAAAGAATGCCGGTTCAGTTGTTGTAGGTGGTACTTCAAATGTTAACATTTTTGCAAAAAACAGAATAAAATTTGATATTGGGAATAATGCTACTTTAAATACAAGACTTAACAACCGTAAAGCTGTAATCACTTCAACAGGGGTTGTTGAGCGAAACGGCAATGGTTTTGTGGACGGAACTCTTCAGAAATATATAACAAATGGTGCGGCAACCACTCTTTTTGAAATTGGTAATGCTGCAGTTTACACACCTGCCACATTAATTTTAGACAATACTTCCGGCAACGGAGCGGCAGGACCTGTGAATGCAATAAATTTAGCTCCTCTGCCAAATGAAGTATTTTCGGGTAATCGCATGGATCCACTGCGTTCAGTACCAAGATACTGGTCAATTACCGGCGAGACTACTTTCCTTATGGGACAAAGAAAAGCAAACGTATTGCTCCAATTCCCTCCTGCTGAAATGGCGACAATAGATCTTTCGCTGTCTGTGATGAGAAGAAAAAGTATTCCGGCTGAGGCACATTTATATACCGACAGAAGAAATCTTACCTGGAATAACGGAATTGCAACAGTAACCCTTGCTCCGGCTGAAACTCAATGGCCCGGATTAGGTGAGTTTTATATCGGCAACAAAGCTAAACGAATTTTCTACAGCCGGCAAACAGGTAATTGGGATGTCCCGAATAATTGGTCATTTACAGGTTATGCCGGAGCGGCTGTTCCTGCAGGCGAATATCCTAATCCTGACTGGAACTGGGGAGCAGATGAAACCGAGACGCGAGACAGTGTTATTATTGGTGGAGGATATTCAATCACACTGAATACTTTGCCTCAGGTTGCCTATACCGAAGTTGATGCCACAGGGACACTTATTATTCCCGATGGAAATTATCTTGATAAAACAAATCTTTTAACAAGTGCTTTTATAATTAAGGCTAACGGAAATCTTAACTTAAAGTCATCTTATGGCATAGAGCCGATGTCTGCAGGAGCTTTGAGGTTTGACGATGCAACCCGTACATTTGATGCCGGTGCAAACTACGAATTTTCGGGAAGTTTGAATCAAACTTTTGGCACAGCATTCCCAACTCAAATAAACAACTTAACTCTGAATAATGATTTAAATACAAGAATTGTCTCAGCAAAAGCCGGAGATATTGTTATTAACGGCAATCTTTCGATAAATACCGGACAGCTCAGACCGTTGGACAATTCTACTAATCTGAGATTAGTCGGGAATCTTACGGTAAACGGAACTTATGACGGAACAATAAATTCTTTGGGCAACCCGGTTCTTTCTAATTTTACTTTCCAGGGAGCCGCTGTTGGCAATCAGGTTGTTTCAGGTACAGGCACTTTAAATTTTGCAAATTTAACTATGAACCGAGGAAATGTGTCCGGAGCTGTTCAGCTTGATAAGAAAGCAAATATCAGCAACATTTTAAATTTACAGGAAGGTGCAAACTCGTTCCCACAAATTATTGCTCTTGGTTCAGGTGTTGATTTATTTGTCAGCAATAATAGTGCTAATGCCATTCAGAATATGAGCGGTACAGCTCCATTGAGATATATTCGAACATCACAAACGAGCGGACTCCTTATCAGAAATGTTACAACTTCATTGGTCTATTCCTACCCTGTCGGCTCCTTCGATTTGGGAGTAGATAATTATACACCTTTTACTTATACAGCAGGCAATACCGGAACTAACGGTAAGCTTGGAGTAAGAGTATCTCCGGGTACTTCACCTGATTTTCTGATGGGACATTTGTTCCTGCCTGTTTCCAGAACTACTGACTTTTTGCGTAGATATTGGGCTGTAGATAGTGTTACTACTACAATAAATGGCGTGTTACGATTTGATTATCTTCAGAGCGATGTTGTGGGCAATGAGAATCTCTTTATAAAAGCAGGAAGATGGACTTTGCCAAAAGAAACCAATGGCGGGTTATGGAAAAAGGTTGATATTTCAATAGACAGAGTCCAAAATTATTTTCAGACATTAGCTGGTTTTCCGTCGGCAACATTTACCGGAGATTACACTTTGGCAAATATTGAAGCTTTTATGAGAATATTTTACAGCCGTCAGACAGGAAACTGGAACGATGAAAATTCATGGACGTTTTCACCTACTCATTCCGGTGCCATCTATGGTTCAGGAGTTTGGCCTAACGACATCGAAGATTCGGTTGTTATCGGTAAAGGTAATCTGGGAGTTGGCAACCATAACATAGTTTTGAATGTCCCGACTGCATCTGTTGCAGGAATTGCATTGGGAACCACAAGTACCAATTCCGGCACATTGGATTGTGGACCGAACATTATACAGGGTGGTTACTTCACTATGTCAGATTATTCAACTCTTAAAATCGGCTCGCCTCAGGGTATTACAACTTCGGGAGCGACAGGTAGTATTCAGACAACAAGCAGAATATTTACAAACAGCGGATTCAACAGTTTTGAGTATAATGGTTCGGTTAGTCAAGTCCTTGGGGATGCACTTCCATCAACGGTAAGAAGTTTTGCTGTTTCAAATACCGGACTTGCAGGGAACAATATCGTTACTTTAGACAAAAATATTTCGGTGATGGATAACCTTACCATTAATTCCGGAAACCTGGATTTACAGACATTTACGACTAATAATACGACCGGAATAGGAGCATTTTCTTTAGCGGCTCCCGGAACTATAAGTTTAAGCGGTTCGAGCAATTTTGCAACTGCTGTCAATAATTACAGTTCTTATGCTATTGACCCGGCGAGTATGGCTGTGTTTTACGGAAATAATCAAACAATAAGCACACTTCCTTTAAACTTACTTTTGGGTTTTGGGCATGTAACTACTACTTCAAATGGTACAAAAATTGTAAATTCTTCGATATTGGTAAGGGGAAATCTGTTTAATCAGAATGGAGCAACCTTGCAGAACGACGTTGGCGTTGATGCATTGCAAGTTTTGGGAAGCGTTATTAATTCAGCCGCAATAATAAACAGTGGCGTAATTGAAATCGGACCTCCGTGCAATTGATTTAAAAAAATGATATTGAAGAAAGAAACGAAAATAGATGATAACTAAACAATTCATATTTTTTACTTTTAAGGAGTAAATGAGATTATGGGATGAAACTTTTACTTTATTAAGGCTACATGTTCAAATTGATTAATTCGAACAAGCAAACAAAAATTGTATGTGCAACTTTGCAAAATGCCTCAAACCAATATGCAATGAAGATTTAGGAAAATGTTATCAAATTTGTGGCAATTTTACAAAATAAGTGGTAAAATTGTTGAATATTAACAAGGCAAATACGTAGTACTACGTATTGACTCTTTTGATATTTATTTATATTTTTGATATTCGGTATAGAAGTAAATAAAATATATATATTTTTTTAATTTTTTTTAATTAATTTTGTTATTAATAACAAGGAGAGAATCTCATGAGAAAACTAATGTCTAACGTACTCGTCCTTTCGCTGGTTTTCAGCTTCATAGCTGTTGACCTGTGGGGACAGAACTTCACGAACAACGGTGGCACCTATAATACAGGATCAGGTGCTGCAGTTTTACGCATGAAAGCCAGTGGGGGACTGTTTAACGGTAGTACACCCATTGGAGCTGTTACAGCAATACCAGGGACAGTCAACTGGGGTGCATCATGTACCGTTCCAATGGCAATTACACCATTAGGTGCAGCATCAACTTACTATACTAATTTAACAACAAGCGGAACAGGTGCCAAAACATATACTGGGAATGTTTTTGTTGCCGGAACTTATGTGCCACAAGGTGGGGATCGTACTTATACAGGTATGTCGTTTAACTATAATGGTACTGGAGCTACTCCTCAAGCAATTGCTGGTGAGTATAATGGCGGGAATGGAACAGGCTATTCCACATTGGTATTATCCGGAGGTGCACCAAAAACACTTGCTACGGGACTGACTGCTACTGTTTCAGCTGTTTATACCCAAACCGGTTCAGCATTTACAAACGATGGAACAATTACACTTGGAACTACCGCAACCTCTGATTCCTCAATAACAAACAATGCTACTGGCATATTTAACGGTGGAACAGGCAGTTTCACAATATCAGGAGCGAATGCTTCAATTTATAATGCCGGTACTTTTACTCTTAATGCAGCAGCAGGAGCGACTTTCACAACTGCTTCGTTAATTGGCAATACTGGTGGATTTAATTTGGGTGGTGGCATTGCTACTACAACCGGTAATATTGTTAATGAAACTGGCGGTATTTGGAATTTTGGAGCAGGTACATTTTCTAATACTCAAACATTTACAAACAATACTAATGGTGTTGGAGGAGCTGGTGTATTTCTCGGTGCCACCGACGGTGCCGCTACGTTTAATAATTTTGCCAACCTCTTAGGTGCCTTTGATGCTGCAGGAGGTTCAACTATCAATTTGTCCGGAAACTTTACTGCACCAAATGTTGCTGGGAATGGACCTATAACATTTGCTTGCACTCAAAACTTTAATTACACCGGTGCTTCTCAGAATATATTGAAAAATACTGTTGCAACACCTGCATTCACTCAGTATGGTAACCTTTCAATTACAGGAACCGGAACTGCAACAGCTACAGGTGATGTTAGTGTCTGTAATATTCTTGCTGTTAATCAATCAGGTGGAGTTCCTGCAAATGGTAAAGCACTTGACATGGCAACAAACAACGGAGTATTAACTATGCTAAATGCTACTGGTGTAGCTTCCTACCTCGATTCTACTTTTGAAACTTTTGGTAAATTCCGTTGGAATAGCCCAGGAACTACCGAACATGTTTATAACAATATGCAAACAAAGGTTGCTTTTGATGTTGCCCCAACAAACGGAACAAATAATAACTATTTCCAGTTAGATATTACACCTGCAACTACTCCATCACAGGCGAGTGATATAGTCGCTGCTGATGTTATTAAAAGAAAAATCGTTGCTTCTTATGACAATTCCGCTGCAATACCTGATGGTGTAATTTCATCATTAAAAGTAGGATGGAAAGCATCAGATGAAACAGGTTATACAGTTGCAAACTATAATTATTTAATTTTTACTGAAGGTATTGCCATTGGAACACCTATGCAGAGATTAATAAGAAGTGGAAATGCATTCTTGCGTAATACAGGAACATATCCTCATACAATTGACTATGCGGGCGGTGCTGGACCAGGTATCAGTTTAATTAACGGAGCTGGTGGTGGAACAACAAGACAGATTTCTACCGGTTCAGAAATTATTCTTTCTTCCGCTCCTATGGATGTAATATCGGTTAAAAACGGACGTTGGTCAGATCCTAACACTTGGGATATTGGTCAGGTACCTTTCGCAAATGATAATGTTCACGTAAGGAACATTGTTTGGACCGGCATTGACATTGCAGGTTCAGGCCAATCTCTTGGAGCAATGTTTGGTGTAAATACTATTGACGCAAACGAAACAGATGGTTCTCAACCTAATGATAATGGAGCCGCTGCCAACAAAATCTATATTGACAATGGTACCACATATCCGAACTCAACATTAATCATAGGTAATGCCGATTCTGATATGGGTGCAGCAGGTACTGAAAGATTGTTCAGAACTAGGATGACAAATAACACTAACTTCATTCAAAATGACAACGCTATTGCTAATGCTGGAAATGGAGATGGTATTTCTGCGGCAGGTTTAAACGGTATTTGGGTTAGAACAGTTGGCTCAGTATTTACTCCTGTTTTGGGAACTTACACAATGACTAATGCTGGTTCAGTTCAAAATAACTCAATCATCGAAGTCGGCGTTTGTATGTAATTAATATATATTTGGTTTATAACAAGGGGTTTTTACCCCTTGTTATAGCCATTTTGATAAAAATAATGAAAATAAATTCTTTAAATATAATAATCTTCCTTCTGGTGTCCGGTGTATCATTATATGCACAAGGGGTATCATTAGATAATACCGGTGGCAAAATTGTTAATAATGGTACTTTACGTGTGCATGCCGGACAAGTTAGAGCGATGCCTGATACAATTGGTGGTAGGGTAGAGTTTTCGGCAGTATGTTCCGGATTTAGTCAACTTGTACCTAATATCACTTTTAATCAGCTTGTTATGAGTGGTAAAGGTATAAAAATAATTGATTCTTTAGCATTATTTTCCAGACCTCTTATTGCAAGGGATAGTTTAATAATTATAGACAATGCCAGTGTTCAAATGTTCAAGGAGAGTATATATGCGAAAGGAGCGGTAGAAAATACCGTAGATGTTATTGGCAATAAAGAAGTGAGGATGAACGGTGATGTTGAGCAGGATATATTTGGGGGAGGAAAGTATCCCCATTTGAATATAGATAACACTAATGGTGTAAATGTAATCCGCGATGGCGGATTTACTGTTAAAAATAGGCTGGAACTTACAAGAGGTGAGTTGCGAAACAGCAAACAAAATAACTTTTCAATGGCAGATTCATCAATAATAATTCGTCATACAGGAGCAAGTCTGCGTGAGGAACCATTATTTGACAAGAATGTTGACTTGAAATATGTTGGTGCCGGAGAAATTCTTTCCGGATCGGAAGTTCCTACTGATACTACAATAGTTAAAGACCTGATTGTTGAAAATGCAGGCGGGCTGATGCTTTCGAAAAATATGACAGTCAAAAACCGTATAACCGTCAGCACAAAAATAAATACTGAACCTGATTCGCTGAATAAAAATGTTCTAACTCTTACGTCGAGCATTGACCCTGTTTACACGACTGCCGAAGCAGAAATCGAAGGGAGTTTGCGTCGTACCTATCTGAAGTTTGACAGTACGGTGATACTCTTCAACAACCAATACACTTATGCATTATTCGCTAATGAAGTATCTTCGAATGGGGTTAGAGAGCTTACTTTCAGAGTTAAACCCAGAACATTTCCTCCATTTATGAACGGTGCAACAAAAGTTAAAAGATTTATTTCTATCAGTGCCAAGGATTCTGTCCGTAATCCTGTTCAATACGGACTTAGTCTTGTTGTCGGCTGGGGCTGGAGAAATTCGACCGATATGGCAAAGCATGAAACTAACGGATTGACTGTAAATGCACTTAAACTCCAGAGATGGACAGGTTCTGAGTGGTTTGACCAACAGAATGTTAATATTCCACAAATTGACAACACAACTGAATGGGGTTTCAACCAGTCAATGAACATATCGGCACTTGGGGATTTTGCAATTGGTATGCCCGGAAATAATCTTCAGCTTGTTTTAATGAGCAAAGTATTACTCGAAGGTGCATACAGATTTGGTTCGATGGCTTACGATTTGAAAAAGAAAAATCTTATTCCTTCAACTCCTCCGGATATTTACCCCTACAATCTTGACCCGAAAAGAGGATCTTATATTGTAACAAATATACCTGATTCGATAGTTGACTGGGTTGTACTTGAGTTTAGAACAAAAGTCGGCGGAGCAAAGCGATATATTACAGGCTTTTTGAAAAGTGACGGGACTGTTGTTTCAAAAGACGGTTCTTATCCTATAAATTTGTATGTTGAAGGCATTGACTCAGGGGAGTATTACATCGCCGTTCATCACAGAAACCATTTGGCAGTAATCACTGAAGCACCTATAAGTATTTATCCTGAAAAAGAAGCAAAAGATGTGATTGACTTTTCAAAACCTGAAATTTTGTTAGGTCGAGAAAATTCGTTAAAAATTCTTGGTTTGAATTCAGATGGTTCATTATTATTTGGGATGATTGCCGGTGACATTAACGGAGATGGCGTGATTGACGAAAAAGACCTTGTCAGTACATGGGAGGACAGAGATTACGAGAACAGCTATAAGACAACGGATGTCAATTTGAGCGGGTTTTTTAACACCCGAGACTTTAACTATGTTTGGAATAACAAAGGCAGAAAAACTGCCCTTCCTTAATATGCTTAATAATTCATGAAAAAAACTATTTATATAATATTTTTTCTTTTATTTTTGGTATCTTTAAGATATGAAAAAGCAATGTCTCAGAATGAGACTTATGCTACAGTTTATCTAAGGGACATTGTTCTGACTCAACCAAACGAACTTGAATTCGATTTACGATTGATGAGAAATAGTGATAAATGGCTCTATTGGGCGAACGGTTCTTTCGAATTTACTTTTGATTCAACAGGATACAAGGTTGACCCGAATAATTTAACAATTGAAGCAATTCAAAACACCAGCGACTTAGACATTTCACCTATAACCGGACAGCTACCAACTGACAATTATCTTCTTACTCCAAGAATATTCGACGGCAGAATCAGCGTTACTGTTGCTGGACCTGAGAATTTCGGAAATACTGTTAAAGTTCCGGGTGATACAGTAGGAGTTAGAATAGCCAGATTCAAAATGAAAACAAAAGATGGCTCAATAATTCCACAAAGGTTAATGTGGCTACAACCTTTTTATTATTATCAGGCATGTGCTTTCAAGCTTGACAGAGACAGTATGATTGTACCGTCAGTATATTTAAACTACACTGATAATAATATTGAAATGGATAACGAGCTTCTTCCAAAAGTTGAATATAGGGTTGACCCCGGACCTCAACCTTTGACTGATATAATAAATTTTCAAGCCATATATATTGGTCAGAAGAAAGTTAAGTTACTTTGGGAAACAAGAAGTGAATCCATGGTTAAAGGCTGGATGGTAGCACGATCAAAAAGAGACTTTATGAAAGAAATGGCTCCCGAGCAGTTGAATTACGCAGATACTGTTGCTGACTATCGGAGGGGAGTGCCACCTCACGACGGAATTGTTGGGCTTGGAACAAAAAAACCCGGAAGAAAGTATGAGTTTATAGCAGATAGTGTTCCTGCAAGGGGAATATCATATTGCTATGAACTTCAGTATCAGGACTTCTTTGGTAAACTTCATACTAAGCTTGCTTATGCTTGTGTGGATGTTCCGAATGCCGTTATAACATTTGCCCAGAACGACCCAAACCCATTCACGGGAAAGACATATATAACATATACAGTAGATGATGATGTGTACTTGTCGGTAATGGCTTATGACCTTCGGGGCAAGTTGATAGAGAAGCTGATGGACAATGTTTTTGTTAAGCTTGGCAGACACGAAAAAGAGATAGTCTTTGATGTTTCTGATTTGGCACAGCAGGGATTATATAATATAATTCTGATTGCCTATCCTATAAATGACACAAGTGTTGAAATTTCGAAAGCTGTTATCAAAGCTCAATTAATAAGATAATACAATTTTTCTTGAAGTAAAGCTTCTTTAATTTTTTCTAATTTAGGAAAAATTTGGGTTTAGTGTGATAAAAAAAAAAGCGATATATATAATCCTGATTTTTCTCCC
Source organism: uncultured Hyphomicrobiales bacterium (assembly GCA_964606895.1). Lineage (GTDB taxonomy): Bacteria > Bacteroidota > Ignavibacteria > Kapaibacteriales > UBA2268 > CAZSHX01. The sequence goes on along the minus strand of CAZSHX010000006.1, from coordinate 31,080 downwards.
TCTTTTCGAGGCTTTTGCAGTATTTCCCAATAGCGAGATTATAACCAGAAAGGTAGAACCGAACAATGATACACTGGTTTTCATAAGAAGCCACGGTGACTGGTGGTTTGGTGCTGACATTGGTGCTAATCTGGGAGTCTATTTCGGAAAATTAAATATTCCCTATATACCAACAGAACCTTATGATACCCTAACTAACCCATTGTCAAACTATAACAATGGTTCCGGAACGGGCATTTATCTTGGGTTAATTGGTCAATACCATCCTGTTGGAAAAAAATTAGGTGGTTCGCTTAAAATCCATTTTCTTGACTACCGCCCGAGTTTTTCAGGAACAGACCCATATAAAAAAAAGAATAAAGACACACTTACAAGCGATCTTAATCTGAGAAATGAATCTGAATTTCTTTCCTACATGATAAGCTTTTCTCCTGAAGTTACATATAACTTTGGGGTTCAATATCTGAATTTATTCGGTGGTTTTGATTTTGATTACCTTATTTCAGACAAATCAAAAGTTTATACTAAATTTGACAATACAGGTCAAATTACTGAAGTGAAACCATTCAGCAAAAAAAGTACAAAAGTAAGATTCGGTGGTTTTATCGGTATGGAGTACGATATATTTGTTGCCGATATCAGCAATAAAGCAAGAGCTTTTCTTTCTCCATTCTTTTCTTTGCATGGAGGCTCAACAATATACAGTGAATACTACTCTTCAAGAAACACTTTCCTCTTCAGAGTGGGTTTCTCTGCTAAACTAACTTTGGACAGAGTTGAAGCTCAAAGTATTCATTTCAATAAAGAGTACGAAAAACCGCCTGATAATCTTGCAGATTTCAGGTACGAGAAAAAAATAAAATTTTCCGGTTTTCAGGGTACGCCCACTGGAGGAGAATTAACTTATTTGCCGCAGACACAGATAAGCCAGGAACTTGCAGAAACACCAAAGGTAAGTGCTCTGATTGCAACTAATACTCCTACAGTGCAAGCAGAAGCAACGATTTTGAATATCACACCTAATGAGAATAAGCGATTTTTTTATCAAAGGTCTGAGCAAACAGGCTTAACTCAGGAAATGCAAATCTTTCTTGATGAAGTTGCTGAATTCATGAAACAGAATCCAAGGGCAACCGTTCGTGTTGTTGGGCATTCGGACAACGCAGGAAATTTGAATCAAAACATGCAGAGATCTTTGGATAGAGCAAAGCAGGTAGTTGATTATCTTGTTAAAAAGAAAATTTCCAGAGGTCGAATTCTCGACAGAGGAGCCGGAGCTTTGGAACCGATCGAAAACAACGCTACAGCGGCAGGTAGAAGACAAAACAGGCGTGTAGATATCAGGGTTGTTCAGTAAGTTCTTTTACTGAAAAAAAGCAGTTTAATAAATATATTAAAATGACTTAAATTGTTTGTTGACTTATTTTCAGGATTAAAGAATATCAGCTAAATATTTCCAAATATTTGCCGATAATATACTTTTTATAAATATACTTTTTATTGGTTAAGAATATGGCAGAAAATGAGAAAGTAATATGTGTTGTTGAAGACAACATTCCAAATAGAAAACTGTTCTCCACTTTATTAAAAAAAGCGGGATTTCAGGTTATTGAATTTGGCGATGGCAGAACATCTATCGATTGGCTAAGGACAAATAAACCTTATGGTGTTTTGATTGATATACTGCTTCCAGATGTTAATGGCATTGAAATTGTAAAATTCATCAGGACTTTACAAAACGGTAATACTATACCTGCTGTAGCAGTGACAGGCTATGGGCAGTCCAATGACATGGAACGATTTATATCCCAGGGATTTGACGGTGTTATATCCAAGCCTGTTAACACTTCAACTTTTGTTCAGGAAGTAATTGAAATAATGAACCTTCGTTTAGCAGTACTGTAAATTGGAGTAGATTTTGCAATTAATATACATTTACAAACTGATATTTTGCATTTTTAAGCGATTTTGTTGTTCAACCAACAGATTGCAGAATTTGTAATCAATTAATATAAAAATAATTATGACAAATAACAAAAATATTAATACTACTTCTTATGAATCCATATTAAAACAGGCATCTCAACAAAAGAGAGGAAATTTTAAGTTATCAAAAACTTATCCTGCTTTTCTTATTCTGCTGATTATGATACTTTTAAGCTTTTTCATCTGGAGAACAATTGACCAAAGCGTTAAGTCGGATATAACCGCTTCTTATGATAAAGCTACAACTTCTGTACTAACTCGTTTTGATGCTAATTATCGGAGTCATCAGGAGGTTCTGGCATCTATGCGTGGTTTGTATGACTATTTGATTCAGGTTGTAAGAGATTATTTCACTTTATATGGAAGTGTTCCGACTAAAACATATTCTTCAATAATTTGCCTTATGTCTGTCCCAAAGGTTGAAAAGGCAAAAATGTCCGAATACATTCACTACGTAAGATCTCAAGGGTATTATGACTATAAAATATATCCAATGGGCGATAGAGAAGTATTTTTCCCTTCTGAGTTCGTGGTTCCCGATACTGTGAATTTGCAGATGAAAGGTTTCGATTTTGCTTCCGATCCTGTTTTTGTGGAGGAAATCGAAAGAGCCAGGAATACAAATTCTGTTGTCGCTACGCCTGTGATGAACATCAGGGGTAAAGATACAAATGCAGTTTATATGATTTCTCCGATTTACAAACGAGGAATGCCCAAAGATAGTGAAAAAGACAGACTTGTAAATTTCGACGGGATGGTTGTTCTTGAGCTTAACCTGACAAGAATGCTCCAGAATGCTATCGGAAAAGGTGAAACCAGCGATACAACCATCATTTTTGAGTGTTTCTATAACAACAGCGACAGAAAACCAATTAAAGTTTTCGAATCCAAAAATGCCGATTTGTTAAAAACAAAATACATCCCTTATATTGCCACCGAGCAAAAATTAAAAATTCAAAACCAGGAAGTAACAGTAAAATTCTATACAATTCCGAATTTCGGAGGAGCTTTCCAAAAAGCATTGCCTTTAATCTCTCTTATAGTTTCACTATTGATCAGTTTTGTTTTCTTTGGATTTATCCTCTCGGTGATTACCAGCAGAGCAAGAGCAGTTGATTTGGCAGAAAGAATGACAAGGTCTCAGAGAAGAATTGTTGAATCTTCGAATGATATTATTGCAGTTCTTGGTACTGACGGAGTGTGGAAATCAATGAATCCTGCCTCAATACCTATACTTGGTTACGAGCCAAAGGATTTAATCGGAAACAAAATTGATATTTTGTATGCCGATGATGAAGCAGGAAAAGAATTTGCAGGCGTTATGAATATCAAAGAAGACGAATACAGGAAACGTTTTGCTATTCAGATGATTACTAAAGAAGGAAAATTACATTGGATTAGTTGGGACGTAACTGTTTCAAACTCCGAAGGACTGATTTATTGCATTGGTCGTGATGTAACTTTAGAAAAACTTGCCCAGGAACAGGAAAGACTAAAATCGAAACAGGTAGAACTTGCTAAGCAGATGACTTCTGAAGCCAGCGAGTCTAAATCATTCTTTATGACAAAGCTGAGTCACCAATTGAGAAACTCCCTTACGAGTATTATAGGCTATCACCAGCTTTTGGCAAACAAACTTTATGATACCGAAGAAGAGCATGACAGCTATATTGAAATTGTGAATAACAGTTCCGAAGAGCTCTTCGTTTTTGTTTCGGATATGATTGAAGTCTCAATGGTAAATGAATCGGGGACATTCAAAGATCTCGATGTTATTCCTTTGGAAACTTTCAAACAAGATATATTCGACAAAGCAAAGAATGAAATTGGCAATATTGGTGAGGTTAATATTGAATTGTATAATCAAGGTGACCTTTCTTCAATATTTGCAGATAAAACTCTGATTGAGAATGCATTGCTATTGATTTGTAAATCCTTAGCAGAGTTCAAAGATAAAGTTGATTTGCATATCAATATTACGGATAATCCCCGCGAAGGTGCATCAGAGATTCAGATTCTATCCTCACCAAACGAAACCGTTACAGATTTGGTTGAAGTATTCAAAAAGTACTCAAATAATCTCATTGATTCTTTACAGTTTGATAAAAACGATGTATTGCTCAGCCTCAGTATTGCCGCATCTATGCTCAGAATGATGAATGGCACTATGACTGTAGATACTTTCGGCAAGGAAGAAGGAAATCTTGTTCAAATAACGTTGCCTGGAAATAAACTGGTTGAATATCATTAAAATTTGAATGAATTATTAAAAAGACTCCCAAAATAATTTATATTTTGGGAGTTTTTTTGTTTTTCCTCAAATAGTCTATTCGTCCAAAAGTGTCTTATTTCTTTATCTTTTCATCACTGATAATCATTTTTATTGGTGTTTCCACAATTATTTCTACAGTTCTGCAGTAGAACCTGCCTTCAGGCAAGTCATTATTGTATAACAGCTTTCCTTCGCCGATAGCTCGTATTTCAATATCCTTTGCCCCAAAGGCTTTGGCAGTTTCAACAGCACGCTTTTCCGACAGCTTTAAATTGTAGGCGTCATTGCCTATTCTGTCCGAATAGCCCAATAAAAGAAATTTAGAATCATCCTGAATATTCTCTTTAATTGATTGAATAGTTCCTATATTTCCTTTGTTCAGTGAGCTTTTCCCGAAATCAAAAAGTATAAGTCTGTATTTGTCAATTCTTCTGTCTTCGGTAAACTCAGCTTTTTTAAGTTGTGTAGTTATTTGCTTTACCGGCAATTCGCCCTTTGCAACAATTATCTTATCCCTAATTTTGTCTTTGACAAGAAGTTCTATTTTGAGGGGACTTTCGTTCTCCGGCATTGTTTCCTTCTCGGAGTTAATATCCCATCGAATGTCTTTTTCCATAGAACCTTCTCCCTCGAAAAATTTTAAGATTTTGCCATCCTGCATAATATTAAGCCGCCATGTTGCTTCCCCACCCTTAACTGACACAAAGCTTTTAAAGTTAATTGCTTCCGGTTTTGCAACTTTTAGAATTTGTCTTGTTGTAACCGGTGCCAGTATCCTCTCATCGGAAGATGAGCATTCCACTCTTCTATTTTCTTCGATACCTTCAATAGTTAAGCTGTTTGATGGATTTTCCGGTAGATTGTGTTCCATTGTGACAATCCTTGAGGTATCAATATTCCATATATCAGTTAAATACTTCCTGATAACTTCAGCTCTGTGCTTCGAAAGGTCAATATTCCCTTTTTCTTCGTCGGTATTTGAATTGCAACCCGTAAGAGTTAATGTTGCGTTTGCATAAACTTTCATTCTTGACCCGATTATATTAAGTAATTGATAATATGTGGGCAATGTTCCCAAATCCTCAACTTTTTCTACTGTAAAACTTCGAGTATCTTCTTTACTAAGTTGAATATATCTTTCAGAAATTTGTGATGAATTATTTTCAAAAAAGAAATATGGCAGTACAGGGGTGGTATTGCTCGATTGAAATTCTTCGATAACTACTGAACTATTGACAATTATACTATCATTCTCGATAGAATATGCCTTCACCGAGGCATCAAGAACAGTTCTTTTAAGGCTCCTCAAATATTGGTCTAATTCAGGCGATACCGACATCTCAAAAGTCTCATCCAATTCACTATTGAATACCCAGCCACCTTTATTTGCATCGAGTAAAGGATTCTTCACCCGCATTATTTTTTGTTTCTTCCCGAATTGTTCGTTCTCCGCCTGAATTTTTAAGTCAATAAACGGAAGCGAATCACTCACTCTGCCGTAATCTGCATTTGTCAATACCATACTTAGAACGTTATCCCTCTCGGTGGCTCTATCTCTAACTTTCCTTTTAGAAACTGGATTATCAACAGTAACATTAGTGATTGTATTTGAATGGCTGTCGTCAGCGACATAAATTTTGAGGACGATTGCCCTGAAATATGATTCGACATAAGCCATAAATAAATCAAGATTACCTTGAAAGCCAGGAATATCTTGTCGTTTTGAAGAAAAGTAAATCATATCGCCCGATGCCGGAAGAGAGATGAACTGGTCATCCTCTTCAGAGTTCAGAGGTCTTTGCAGGTGAGCAGGTTTGGACCATGTGCTTGCTTCGGCATCGTATTTAGTAACGTAAAAATCGAGTCCGCCATAAGTGGAATCATACCCGTCAGAAGAGAAAAACATGGTTGCTCCGTCACCTGCAATAAACGGTGCGACGTCTCTTCCCTTTGTGTTAACAGGACTTAAATTCAGTGCAGGTCCCCATTCATCCCAACCGTCATCCCACGTGGAATACCAGATATCGAAATTGTCATCACCATTAGGTCCAGGGCGGTTTGAAACAAAATATAATGTTTTACCATCGGGTGATATTGTCGGTTGAGAATCCCACGAAGACGAGTTCAGATTTCTGCCAAGATTTTTTGGCTTGCTCCATTTTCCTTCGAATATTTTTGCACTGTAAATATCACAACTCCCGCAACCATCATCCCTGTTGCATCCTGTGAAGAATAGTGTGCGTCCATCAGCGGCAATTGTGGCGACTCCTTCGTTCAAATCAGTATTAATTCCTGCAAACCGGCTTGTGTCGATATTATAAGGCTTTGAAAAAACAGAATCATATTTTTGTGCTTTCTTTACCGCCCAAAAGTCATGAGAAGGTTCGCCTGATGATGTAGATCTACTGCCTTCACGTTTTGATACATAATATAGAGTTTTGCCATCGGAACTGATTGTTGGGGCATAATCAACGTCGTTTTTGTTGATATTTGAATCTAAAATTAACATTCGCATTGTAACCTTTTCCTGCCCGGATTTTTCGCCTTCCAATATTAGGGTTTTAACAATCAATCTTCCGAATTTTGCATTGTTGTCTTCGAGGTCGTAATTCACCCAGCCTGTCTTATCCATATTGATATAATAAAGGTTTTCTTTGTATTCAAATTTCCAGTATTGTTTTGATGAACCGAATTCGCTTAGGTAATATCTGAAGGGGGACAATATTGTTTTGTCAACTATACCAACACTATCACCTTTTTTTGAATCGCTTATATATTTGTATAGAATTGTACCTTTATAAACATAACGATGTGTCTGACCACCGTGGATTACGTCTAAAGAGTTGCAGGAAAGCATAAAACAGCAGGAAAAAATCGTTAATACGAGTAAGTATATTTGAGTTTTCATGTTTCACCTTTGCTGTTTGTTTAAGTATTTATTATTAAATAATACTGTCTGTTTAAATAATAAATACAATACTCGTGCCGCAAATTTAAATCATGCATACTGCTCACCTGTTAATAACTCCTAATTTATTGATAAAGTAATAAGTTGGCATATTATATTTTTTCATATCTGAAAAAACAAAAAATATAAAATGCTGACAATGTGTGTATTATTTTTTACATAAAGTGAGTAAGTGTACAAAAATCAGACAGTTTTTTTTGGGTTTTAAAATTTTTTAAGTTGTTGTTCTGAAGTGAAATTTAACAGTACTGTGAGAATTTCCAGCTATTAGTCTTCTCTTGTTAATACAATGTTTATTCAGGCTGAATATCTTTTATTGCCTCATACACCTGCGAGTTGAAATCCATTATAAATTGAGTACTATAAAAATGTCATTCTGAACGAAGTGAAGAATCCAGTTTTCTTAATTATCAATAAGAGTGACTCTTCGCTCCGCTCTGAGTGAGAATTAAACATGAATTCCCCACGAGATTTTCATACATTACCTTACTACCGAAAATTTATACGTTTTCTCATTTATTCCGATAAAATAGATGCCGCTACTTAAGTGTGAAATATCAATTGATATTTTCTGTGGTTCCTCAAATATTCTATTCTCGTAGACATAATTCCCAAAGATGTCGAAGATTTTAATATGTATGCTCTTATCGGATAGTTGATTGTCCAAAATGCTTAAAATTAGCATGTCTTCTGATATTTTTATTCCAAAACGATTTGGTGAGTCTTCCAAGGCAGACATCGGTTCAGGTCTGTTGAGTAAATATGATGAATTAACATTCATTATTGAATTAATAAATGCAAGAACTGAATCAACTTGCACATAATTTTCAAATTGAACGAAAAATGTTTTAATGTTTAAATGTGCTGAATCGTTGGTACATTTCGGGTCTCTTCTAATATTGCAAGGACCAAATATTTGTTCCAATTGTTGAAATTCTAGTTTGGTTGTAGTCAATGATGAGTCAATGTCTTTCCAAGTTTTCCTTTCGTCAATAGGTACAGGTTTTTGAGGAAATATATAAATAGCAGTAATAAGAAAAAATGTTTGTCTTGCGTACCATTTGCCATAAGCTGGTGAATTTGTGCATGTATCGGTCATAACAGAATCAGGATTGAATCCTGTTTTGCCGTCATCAGGTAAAACCATTTTCAAACAACTGTCATTCACAGCGAATAATTTTCCTGCAAAGAGGAAGAAAAAAAAGTAAGCGAAAAGAAATATTAATTTTTTCATAAATTACCTTACTACCGAAAATTTATATGTTTTCTCATTTATTCTTAGTAAATATATTCCAATACTTAGATTGCTTATATCTATCTCTGTTTCGTTCAGTTCATTTGAAAATTCATAAAAACCGGTTCTCAAACCTAAAGAATTATAAATCTCAATTTTGGTTCTATAGTTTGTTTTGTTTCCAATATTATAGAGAGTTAATTGGTCATAACAGGGATTTGGTTTTAATTCTAATAAACCAATATTATTTTCTTCAACTTCTGATGGACGTGGTCGCCTTTTTAAAAATGTTACCTTTGAAATTGGCTGATTATTGAGTTCTTGTAAAACTTCACTCGATAAATTATATCGAGGAAAATCAATGTCTAAGCAAGGGTATATTACAAAAGCTTTATCGTCTCTATTAGAGCACTCAATCCAATCCCTGAAAAACCTGATTTTTCCGAATTTTTTTTCAAGAATTTGAAAACCATCCTTTACGGATTTATATTTTACTGTATCAATATCCTCGATAAAGGCACTGCTTGATTTTGGGATGAGCCGGTTAAAAATATACTCTTTCATACCCATAAGCCAATCACCTTTTTGGAACCATTCACCATACGTAGGCGAGTCTTTACAGGTATCTTTCTTAACCATATCTGGATTATAACTGTCGCCATTTTCGGGCCAGATTAAAGTAAGGCATGAAGAATGGATATCTGATTTTAAGGGATAATTTGTCATTCTAACAAATCTAATTTCCGGTAATTGATTCAGGTAATATTCCACATCTTTTGTTCTATTTTGTCTATTGAAAAAAATATTCAGACAAGGTTCTTGATAATATGAGCTATCGCTATAATGCACACAAGCATAATTGTCTCTTTCAAGAGTAATTACTCCGAACTTTTTTTCCATTATCTTGAATGCAGAATATACTTCAGGAAAATTTACAGAATCTATGTCTTTTAATTGTGCTGTTTTGCCGTATTTAACAAAGTCAACTGAATCTCTTAAAAAAAACCTTTTAAAACCGATAGTCCAAGTCCCGCTCTGAAACCAATCGCCAAAAGTTGGAGATTCCTTGCATGTATCAATGCAAATATAATCAGGATTATAGTTTACTCCGTCGTTGGGACAATATAGAGTGAGGCACGAATCATTCAAAGCGAATAACTTTCCTACAAAGAGGAAGCAAAGCAGGATTGCAAAAACATAAATGAGCTTTTTCATCAATTTTCCAATTACTTTTTAAAATGTGCCTTCACTTTTGGCAACAAAGCGAAAATAACAATCAACACACCGACAAATGAATAAATCGCCTGCAATGCCGATACTTCCCTGATGAATATTATTTCGAAATCAATCCAGATAATCAGCATGATTCCAACATAAAGCGAAAAAGTCCAAGCCCAATGCACTTCTTTGTAAATATTGAGAATATCGGGAAATTTCCACTCAGGTCTGAAAATTAGTGCCAAAAACAGCAAAAAAGGAAAAATACCAAGAATCAGAAAGAGAATGATGCCGGGAATAAGAAAATTTGGGAAAGGCGAGCCGTTCAAAAATGAAATTGGCATTTTCAGCAATCCGCCGCTTGGGTCAATAATCAGCGAACCGCCGCCGAAAATTCCGCTAACGCTTTGAAAAAGCATTAGGAACATCAGATTGTAAACCGAGATTGGTTTTGTTTTGCTTTTCTTATCCATCACGAAATCCAAAAATATTCATCAAAAATTAATCTCTTCCGAAGGCGAAACTTCCTTCAGTTGAAGAGCACCTGCTACTCCCGCAAAAGCGGCGAAAATGCACCATCCGATATCTGCAGATGTTCCGCTTGTAAAATTAGTGAATGTTTCGATATAAGACTGCATCAAATCTGAAAATATAAGAAAAAAGCAACCGACAATTAAAACAACAATCGGTTTGAATGCCATTTTGTACAGTTTTCTTCTGATTAATACGGAATGTATAACATAGAGCAAAGCTATATCAAGTATTGAATAAACAAACGAAAATATCAATGCAAAGGTCGGAGTCAGGTTCATTGAATCGTAACTCGCTGAAAGACTGTATTTCCAGATTATTACCGAAAAAGCAAAAGTAACTGCCAGCATATCGTAATAATAATAAGGCTTATCGCTTTTTTCAATTATATTCGCAGGTAATTTGAGAAAACCTATAATCATCATCGGGTAAAAAGCGATGAAAAAGAAATCGGGAACCGAAGGATAGGGCGGTTTCCGGAATACAACTTCAATCAGCAGAAAAATCAGTGAACCGCCAGCCCAAAGCATCGAAGAAATCGAAATAAACAGCCATCCTTTGTAATTTTCAGGCTTTTTCTTTTTTGTTTGATTGGCGGCAAGCAGAATGAAGTATGAAGCGAACAGGGCAGTTATCGTCTGCATCAGATTGCTAATCATCACGCGGGAATTTTGTTCCTGAACGAAGATAAAATTCAGAACTTGCAGGGTGATGAAAATAAACCCAAGAAAAACCGCAAACTCGGGGCTTTTCGGATTATAATTGTCTAAACTGTAATTGCTACTACTGACAGGCATTTATAAATCCTCCATAATTTAAAATACTTAACATTAGATTTAGTAATTTATCAAAAAATATTTGAAATATAAAATTTTATTTTTGTTTCGCCAAAAAATTTTTAATTTAAAATCGGGATTGTTCGTCTATATGATTTTTTTTTGGAAATAATGGAAATACAAGATATACTCGAAACGATGAAATGCCCTGTGGATGGAGTTCAAGTCTTTGAAATTGAGGAAGATGTTTTTGCATCGCTAACTGAAGAAGATGCAAAAAAGCTGGCTGAATCCATGCAGAGCAACACATTAATCAGATTGCCGAAATCCGAAATTGATTTTTTTGAATGGCTGAAAGAAAATGACCCTGTTGTTTGGCAGGACTTATGGGGCAACGAAGAAGACCAATATATCGCGGCGATTTCCTTACTTCCTGCTCTAATCAATAAAAACAAAGGCTTTCCAATTTGTGACCTGATAACATCCGATAATTACTATTTTACCAAATCCCATATAGTTCAGCATGAATCGCATCTTTTGCTCGAATCGGTTGAGAAAAGAATTATGTCTAATCTATCCGTTTCGGTTGCTCAGATTTTATTGTTCCAGCTATCCCTTTTCCCGACAGATATATGGCATTTCGCTTACAGGAATTCAATCCCTCTGGAGCAGGCAAAGCAGGCAGTTCAAACTCTTGTTGACGATAACGTACTTGTTCATCTGACTGACGCAGAGCATCTTTCGGTTTTTGTGGAGTTGTAAAAAATAGATGATAGGGATTGGTGTTTGGTAAGAATATCTGTAAATTTTGCTTCTCTTGTGACAAACTTGATAAATTATTTATTTTTTTCTTCAAAACTATATAACTATATCACAGAAACCAACCTGTAACAATTTTCATGTTAAAACGTATTTTTAATATATCAAAGTAAGCAGAAAGGAAATAAGTAAATTGATGAAGATTTTAGTTTTATGTACCGGGAACTCATGCAGAAGCCAAATGGCAGAAGGATTTCTGAAATCGTTTGATAATGCTCTGCGAGTATTCTCGGCAGGAACACATCCGTCAGATGCAGTTCATCCCCTCGCAATTCAGGTTATGAAGGAAGTGGATATTGATTTGAGTAAAAACAAGCCCAAATCGGTTGATGTTTTTTTGAATGACGAATTCGACTTTGTTATAACCGTTTGCGGCGGAGCCAAGGAATCATGTCCTGCATTTATCGGGAAAGTTGAAAATCGTTTGCATATAGGCTTTGAAGATCCTGCTGAAGCAGTTGGCACAGAGGACGAAAAATTGGAATTTTACAGAAAAATTAGGGATGAAATTCAAATAGAATTTAGCAAATTATATCAAACAATCAGTAAATAGAGTATAAATCATGGAAAAATTTGAAATTAAAAATATTGTCAAGGAAAAGTATTCCGAAATAGCAGTAGCCAATCAATCTTGTGGCTGCTCATGCTGTGGCACGGACTCGGGAGCAACTTTCGATTATACCATAATGAGCGATGACTATTCAAAAATTGACGGCTATTTTTCAGAGGCAGATTTGGGTTTGGGTTGCGGTTTGCCTACTGAGCATGCAGATATTCATGAAGGAAATACTGTCCTTGACCTGGGTTCGGGTGCCGGAAATGATGCCTTTATCGCCCGAAGAATTGTTGGCGAAAGAGGTAAAGTATTAGGACTGGATATCACCGATGAGATGATTAAAAAGGCACGTAGAAATAGCGATACTCTCGGTTACAACAATGTTGAATTCAGGCAGGGCGACATAGAAGACATGCCAATAGGCAACAATACCGTTGATGTTGTAATCAGCAATTGTGTACTCAATCTTGTCCCTGATAAAAAGAAAGCATTTTCGGAGATTTACAGGGTGCTAAAACCCGGAGGGCATTTTTGTGTTTCGGACATCGTGATTAAAGGGGAATTACCTGAAAAAATGCAAAATGCGGCGGCTATGTACACAGGTTGTGTTGCAGGTGCAGTTCAGTTTGATGAATATTTTAAAATTATTGAAAATTCAGGGTTAATTAATCCGGAAGTTCCAAAGCAGAAACCAATCGCTATACCCGACGAGATATTGCTGGGTTTTATTTCCGATAGTGAACTTCAAGACTTTAAGAACTCGGGCGTAGAAATATTGAGTCTGACAGTAAAAGCCAAGAAATAAACTTTGCTTTTTGGGTTGATGATATTGTACTTTGACAACAAATTGATTTCAGAATTGAGTTTATCTTTGTTAAAATTCAAAATTCACATTGATAAATCATTTTTTTTTAATAATTTAGTTTTTGGTAAAAATACCAAGATATTTGTACTCGAATAAATCATTTTTTTTAAATATTAGGATTTGAAATGAAAAAGACCAGAATTATGACCGTATTAGTATTAGCTTTTGCTTTGTCATTAGCTTTTACATTAAGCAACAATGCACAGGATGCAGGCAAATATTCTTATATTGGCAACAAGAAATGCAAAATGTGCCACTCCGCCCCTAAAAAAGGTGCTCAGTTTAAATCATGGGAAGATTCAAAACATTCAAAGGCTTTTGCTACTTTAGCTACTGCTGAAGCTAAAGCCGCAGGTGCCAAACTTGGCGTTACCGACCCTCAGAAAGACCCCAAATGTTTGAAATGTCATGTTACCGGTTACGGACTTGACTCCAAATTAACCGAAAAATATGTAGCCGAAGATGGCGTTGGTTGCGAATCATGCCACGGAGCCGGCGAAAAATACAACAGCAAACCCGTTATGGAAGCTTTGAGCAAAGGAACCACAGAACCCGCATCAGTCGGTTTGGTTATTCCTACAGAAGCAACTTGCAAAACTTGCCACAACGAAGGTTCACCTACTTTCAAAGGTTTCAATTATGCAGAAAAATTGAAAGTTATCAACCACATGATGCCCGAAGATTATCGCAAAGAAATGGGCTACAAAGCAAAAAAATAAATTGTAATAATTTAATATTCTAATAAAAAAGGTTCGGAGTTTCTAACTTCGAACCTTTTTTATGAATAGAAATATCATTATATCTTTACAAACTTCTCACCTTTTTACCCAACTCTCACAAAATATAATAACGAATGGTTTAGGTGTTTATGAGAAGAAAGAAATCATCCACATTATTCCTATTTCGAAATTCGATATTCTCTTATTTCTTATCTTTCCCCAGTCTCTTGTCTCTTGTCTCTTGTCTCTCGTTTCGGAAAGAATATGCCCACTAATAAAATTTCATTTTTCGTTTAAATTTATAGTAATGAATAATTAGCAAGAACTGATTTTTTGACAGCTGTCAGAAAATTATAACGGTATGATTTTTTAGTGATATATTTCATAAATGTTGTTAGTTTTGTATAAATGAGTTAAATGTAAAATCTAAAGGATTGAATCATGAGAATCAGAATTTTGTTATTAACAGTTATGTCAGGGCTCTTCCTTTTCTCTGCTGTTCTTTATTCGGCAGAACCACTGGTAAAATTCTATCTGAATGATGGGAGCACGAAGCAGTACAATCTAAGCGAGATTGATAGTTTGGGAGTTATTGACAAAAAGAATAATTACGTTATGAGAATTCATTACAATGATTCGCTTATTGCATATTACCCGACTGAAATCATCGGTAGAATCAAATTTGAAAATGATTCTTTAAATGTTTATATATTTTCATATCCCAAACCTTACTTATTAAGTTCAATTGACAGCCTTGTCTTTTACATTGACCAATGGCAACCTTTAACAATCGGCTCTCAGGTCTGGATGCTTAAGAACCTTAATGTTGACCACTACCGTAATGGAGATTCTATTCTGATATTTCGAAAATATGGTAATTGGGACACTATAATGACTGGTGCCACATGCTGGTACGATGATTTGGATTATTATGGCCCGTTAGTAGGTAGATTGTACAACTGGTATGCGGTCAATGATGCAAGGATATTATCACCTATAGGTTGGCACGTACCAAGCGACTCAGAATTTATCATATTACAACAATTTCTTGGTGGAATATCTGTCGCAGGGGGGAAAATGAAACGAGTAAATGGAGTCGCTTGGGACACTTGGTGGTGGGAACCTAATACTGGAGCTACTAATGAAAGTGGCTTTACTGCTCGAGCGAGTGGTTGCCGAGCAAATAACAATAACTATTCGTCTATGATTGAATACTGTTTTCTCTGGTCTTCTACAGAAAGGAGTTCAACGGAAGCGGGATTTTGGTTTTTGTTTTGTAAACACGCTGGTTTTGACATAGATATTACAGATAAATATAAAGGTTTTTCCGTTCGTTGTGTCAAAGATGGGAAATAATCTGAAAATTGATTTATATTGATTAAGAAATGATTAAAAGAAAGATGGGCTATGAAAAAATCGTTTTTATATTTAGCAATTTGCCTCTTCTCTGCTTCGCTATATTCGGCTGAGCCGCTGGTTAAATTCTATCTGAATGATGGAAGCACGAAGCAGTATAACATTGCCGATATTGAAAATATTAATTTTAAAAAATCTAATCTTTCTTTTTCAATGTCTGTTTTTCAAAAAGTTAATAATTTGAAAACTGATTATGATATTCGTGAAATTGACTCCATTAGATTTGGAAATAGTAAAATGATAATTTCATTTCCGGGAAAAAATATTGAGCAAAATCTAAGGGAAATAGATAGTATTATATTTGTATGGAACACTTGCACAGAAATAAAAATAGGCAATCAGGTATGGATGTGTAAAAATTTAGATGTTGACAAGTACCGCAACGGAGATTCAATTCCGGAAGTAAGGAATACTTCTGAATGGGCAAACCTTACAACAGGAGCATGGTGTTATTATAATAATTCTGACTCGCTCGGAAGAATATATGGAAAACTTTATAACTGGTTTGCAGTTAACGACCCAAGAGGTTTAGCACCTGTGGGATGGCATGTACCTACGGATGAAGAATGGAAAGAATTAGAGATGTATTTGGGGATGACGCAAAGAGAGGCTGACAATACTTTTAACAGAGGCACAGATGAAGGAAGCAAGCTTAAAGAAGTAGGAACGAGTCACTGGATTCGTCCAAACACTGGAGCAACCAATTCAAGCGGCTTTTCCGCCCTTCCCGGGGGCTGTCGAAGCTACAATGGTAATTTCAGCACCATAGGGGGATTCGGTTATTGGTGGTCTTCTACGGTGTACAATGCAACTTACTCATTTTACAGGTACTTGTGCAGCTCTAATGACCTCATCGTCAGGGTCAACAATTTTAATGGTTATGTGTTTTCAGTTCGTTGTGTTAAAGATTAGATTGACAATTTTGGTTTGGATTGTCCAAACATTATTTTTTTCAAAAAGGGCTTTCTCTTACAAATCAAGAGTATAGCCGTTGGTTTTTAGCCAGCGGAGTTCCTTTTTGTAATCGGGGAGAATCTGTTCCACTAAATTCCAGAATTTTGCGGAGTGGTTCATCTCTTTTGTGTGGGCAAGTTCGTGAACAACAACGTAGTCAACAACCGATAGCGGAGCAAGGATTAATCTCCAACTGAAATTCAAACTCTTTTTTTGGGAGCAGGAACCCCAGCGGCGGTTAGCACCGTTTATTTTGAAATTCAAAAAAGTTAAACCCGATAACTTTGAAAAATGCTGTGTTCTTTCGTGAATAACTTTTACTGCCTGCCTGCGGTACCAAAGTTCGAGCAGTTTCTTGCTGTGAAGATAATATGAGCTTTCGATTAAAAAACTTACCTTATCGAAATTGAGGGCATATTTATAGTTCTCCATTTCGACCAAAGGATAGTAATTCCCAAGGTACAAAACTTTGTCCTCCAGACCCGATTTGATTTCCTCGTGTTTTTCAATTCTGTTGCGGGCTTCGTCCTGCTTGGCAACAATCCAGTCCCTTTTCTTTTCTACAAAAGAAAGGATTACCTGTCCTGTCATTTTCATCGGAGCTCTGACAATCAGCTTTGCATCTTTTTCGACTATAAGGCTGAGGGTTTTTCTACTGCTTCGAACAATTTTATCAATTTTTAAAGGTACTTTTGCCACAGCCGATTACTCTTCAAATTTGTAGCCGATGCCACGAATATTTTTAATGAAGATTCCTGCATCTCCGAGTTTTTCTCTGAGGTTTTTAACGTGAACGTCAACTGTTCTGTCCAAAACGCCCTTGTTCATCGGGTCGAGATGTTCCAGAATAACGGCTCTGGAATAGACCCAGCCTTTGCGGTCGAGCAGTAATTTCAGAAGTTTAAACTCGGTTGTGGTAAGTTCAATTTTTTCCTTATTGATAAAAATTTCAAATTTTTGATAATCAACAGTAAGAATATCATTAACGACAACTTTTGTCTCGTCATGGGCAGGGGCATCTCTTCGGAGAACAGCTTTCACCCTTGCAATCAATTCTCTTGGTGAGAAGGGTTTGGTAACGTAATCGTCAGCCCCAAGTTCCAAACCGATGATTTTATCAATTTCTTCGGCTTTGGCTGTCAGCATGATAATTGGAATTCCTGAATATTTTTTGTCGTTTCTCAGGAACTTGCAAACTTCAAGACCGTCAATGTCGGGTAGCATCAGGTCGAGGATTAACAAGTCCGGGATTTCCGCCTGTAAATGCTTGAAAAAAGTATCTGCTTTGATAAATTCCCGAGTTCTGAAATTAGCTTTTTTTAGGTTGATAGAAATAAGTTCCGAAATATCAACTTCATCTTCGAGTATGAAAATCATTTTTGATAAGTTCTGTTGTTCGAAGTCTTTACTCACTGATTTCTCCGTTCTGAAGATTCAAGGGCATAAAAATAATGAATTTCGAGCCTTTTCCGTGAATGCTTTCCACAGAAATTCTGCCTTTGTGGAGCATAACAATATGCTTGACTATAGCCAGCCCGAGCCCTGTGCCAGCAGTCTCGCGTGAACGCGATTTGTCAACGGTGTAGAACCGTTCAAAAATGCGGTCAATATCCTTTTCGGGGATGCCGATTCCTGTATCCGAAACAACTAATTTCAGATTATCGTTTTCGATTGAAGCACTGAGTGTGATGCCCCCGTTTTCGGTATATCTGATGGCATTATCAATCAGGTTAATGAACATTTGTTCAATTTTAAACTCATCTCCGACAAAAGGAGTATCAGGTATTCCTCCGTCAAATTCTAGATAAAGATTTTTGGCTTTTAGCTTCTGGTCGAACGTCAGCGAAAGCCGACGGAAAAGTTCGTAAAGATTTACCTGTGAAATTTCGAGTTTAACATTTTTTTCTCCAAGTTGAGAAATACTCATCAAATCCTGTACTATGTTAATCAGTCTGTTTGTATGATTTTTGATGATTTCGATGTATTTTTTGTTCTCGCCTTCAATATCATCTTCAATTGTTTCTACATAACCTTTGATAACTGTCAGCGGAGTGCGGAGTTCATGGGAAACATTAACAAGAAAATCCTTTTTGATGATTTCAAGCTTTTTCAATTCGGTTATATCATGCAGTATGACGACTATTTCATTTTTTGCAGGAATGCGATTAACACCACATATATACCAATTATCACGGATTTGAACTTCAGTTGAAAGATTGGAATTTTTTTCCTGAATTTTTTTGACAAGTTTAGGAATTTGTGCATCTCTCAGAATTTCCCAGTAGAATTTTCCTGTCGGCAATTGGCAATTGGTTGCCAGGTTAAAACTATTATTCGAAAAAAGTATTTTTCCGTCTTTATCAACCACAACCAAAGGCTCCTGCAAAGAAGAAATAATGCTGTCAAGCTCTTCTTTTTGAAGCTCGGTTTGCGAGAACAGGTCTTTGATTTTATCAATCATAACATTAAAATTATCGCCAAGAATTTTCAACTCGTCATTATTTTTTAGATGCGATTTGACATCAAAATTTCCCTCAGCAACTGCTTTGGAAAGGATAGTCAGCTCTTTGACGGGTTTTGTTATTGTTCGTGAGAATACTAATGCAAGAACCAGTGCAACCAATCCGATAATAAGCACAATCTGAATCATATTGATTTTCAAATCGTAAATCAAAGAATCAAAATCCTCCATATTGATGCTTAATCGGGAAATGGCAAGCAGTACGCCATTGTCCTTAACAGGAATTGCAACGTACAACATATCTCGGTTGATTGTATAAGAGTGACGGATAGATTTGCCGTAACCTTCTTTTATTGCACTTTGAATTTCAGGTCTGTCCGAATGATTTTCCATTTTCAGGGGGTCTGCTTTAGAATCTGCAATCACCTTACCTTCGGGCTGAACAATCGTTATTCTTGCTCTAACGCCTTCCCCAAGGATTTTCACAACGGAATCGAGGGAATTGAATTTCCCGTCTTTAAGCAAAGGAAGAATGTTGTAATCAATAGAGTGATTGATACTCAGAAGATTATTTGTCAGGTTAGATTGATAGCTTTCCCTGATAATATCGAATGAAAAATACAGAATAAAAGTAGCGAGCAATACAATTAAGGCTATGTATCCGACCAGAATCTTTGTAAATATTTTTTTCATAGTGTTTTTAAAATGCAATTTAAAAAATTAAATTCTCATGGGAAAAAAAATTTATCAGTTCAGGTAAAATTAACTTAGACTTAACAGGATTTACCGTATTTCTTAATAATTCAGGACTAAATCTTTTCAAGGAATTTCTTCATTCTTCCCACACATTTCTCTTTGCCGAGAAGTTCCATTGTTTCGAACATTCCCGCACCCGACGATTTACCCGTCATCATTAATCTGAGCGGATGAATAACCTCTTTCAGCTTGATGCCTGCTGATTCGACATATTTCATTGTTAAATCGTGGAGATAGCCATGCGAAAAATCATCGGCATTTTCATAAAGTTCGACCATTGGTTCGACAAGTCCGATTGTGGTTTCTTTCCAGTGCTTTTGTTTATAGTCTTCGTCATATCTTTCGGGTATTTCGAAAAAGTAGTCTGCAATTTCAGGAATTTCTTTAAGGAGATTAACCCTCTCGCGGAACAGAATAATGATTTTTGCAAGATATTCATCCGAAAATCCGCTATATCCCTTGCTTTCAATTATTTGTCTCAAATCTGCGACAAAATCGGCTTGAGGCATTTTCCTCAAATACTGAGCATTCATCCAGTCAAGCTTGACAAGGTCGAAAACAGCACCGCCCTTATTTACTTTTTCAAGATTGAACATATCAATCAATTCCTGAAATTCATAGATTTCTCTGTCACCTGTGGGATTCCATCCCAGAAGGGCAATGAAATTTACGAAAGCTTCTTTGATATATCCTTTTGCAATATAATCTTCAACTGCCACATCTCCCTGACGTTTGCTGAGTTTGGATTTGTCCTTGTTCAAAAGCAAAGGCAGATGAGCAAACTGAGGTTTTTGCCAGCCGAAAGCATCGTAAAGCAAGACATGCTTTGGAGTTGAGGGGAGCCATTCTTCGCCTCGTATTACGTGAGTTATGCCCATCAGATAGTCATCAACAACATTCGCAAGGTGGTAAGTCGGGAAACCATCGGATTTCATAAGCACCTGATCGTCAATTTCTTTTGAATTAACTGTAACTTCACCGCGAATAATATCTTTGAACAGGACATCGAAATTGTCGGGAACCTTCAGCCTGACCACGTAGTTTGCCCCTGATTCAATCAATTCCTTAGTTTTTTCTTCGCCAATGGTTAATTGATTCTTCATATTTATGCGGTCATATTTCGGGTCGAGCTTTTCGGCTTGCTGTCGCTCACGCATTGCGGCAATTTCTTCGGAAGTATCAAACGCATAGTAAGCAGAGCCGGTTGCAAGCAGAATATCTGCGTATTTTTTGTAAAGTCCGAGTCTTTCGGATTGAGTGTAGGGTCCGCAGTCTCCGCCCTGAATGGGACCTTCGTCAAACTCTACACCTGCCCATTTGAGAGATTCAATCAATTTTTCGGCGGCATTTTCTACCAAACGTGTACGGTCGGTATCTTCAATCCTTAAAATACATTTTCCACCAAGGTGGCGGGCAAATAAATAATTGTAAAGTGCGGTTCTCAATCCCCCGACATGAAGGTAACCTGTGGGCGAAGGAGCAAATCTGACTCTGACTGACATTCGATATTCCTGAAATTAAAAAAGCATTAGACGAAATTGCATGTTTTGCATTATTTTTGGAAAATGATGCAATTCAATTCTCATTTAACTTACAGATATTATTTAAAATTAGTTTTTAATCTTCCGATTAGGAACGGAAGAATTGCAGCAAGCTCAATTCCTAAAACTCAAGTAGAAGCTTGGAATCAAGAGGATTCAATTTCAGCAAGCGGAAGGCTGGCATAAGAGAGTAAAAAATAACATGCTGTCCGGTACCTTCGGAAGGCACCGGACAGCAATTGTCGGGGGAGAAATCTGAACAGCGGAAACGATTTGAACAGAACATTTCTTGGGGGATTATGCAGTTCAGAGCAAATATTTCAAATCAAATCCGCTAACTTTTAAATCTTATCTTCAGCAAAATAATTATCTTTGGGGTTCTTTTTGTCTCTGATATTATGTGCATAGTTTGACCTTGCCTGTCTTTCTTTCTGAAACATTTTGTCAACTTCGGCTTTGTTGGACTCGAAGTGCATGGCATTTGAAACAGAAATTGATAAATCAAAGGCAACTTTCGTCACGTCATGATTTGAACCGATATAAGTAAATGTCCAGTTCAGGTTTGTCAGTTCTTCGATGATATGTTTGATTTGACTGCCTGTGAATTCTCTTGAATGATTTTCCTGCCCGTCGGTCAAAATAGTTACAAGCACATTCACATTTGCCATATCCTTTGTTTCGTTTTTCAGTTTCAAAATGCTTGTTCCCATTGCATCATAAAGCGGAGTCATGGAATCGGGCAAATATGTGGCGGCATCAATTGGTCTGATAAGTCCGGCGGGTTTGTTCCAGATTAACTCTTTGATGCCGAGACCGTTGAAAGTTACCAGCGAAACATAATGCGATTGTTCCGGAAAATTGAGGGCAATGCCTTTGATGTTGCCTACAAGTTCGTTGAAACCGGTGATTACATCGGGTTTAATGGAATCCATCGAACCGCTTTCGTCAAGTATAACCAGATTATAGACGGTTTGTTTTTCTTCTGCTGTCATTGTGTTCTCCAATTTAAAAATATTGTAACAAATCTAAGTACAAAACTAAAAGATTGAATGTCAGTAAATGACGTTCAAAAAAAGGTGCGAAAATAATCCCAAAAAAAATTTATCCGGCTTGTTTTCCGTCTTTATCCAAAATTTGTTAAATTGCATAAATTATAATTCATTTGAAAGAAAATTATGGCATATATTGATATTTACAACAACGAAGAACAAAATTGTCTGATTTGCAGTGATTCTCTGATTTTTGCAGGCACTCCGGCAGATTTGAACTGCTATGTCTGTAAAAAACCCGTGAAAGCAATGGAATATTGCAGACAGAATCATTTCGTTTGCGAAGTATGCAGACTCGGCTCGTCCTACGAATTGGTGAAAGCATTCTGCATGAACTCGAGAACCACCGACCCGACTGCTTTGGCGGTTGACATAATGAATTCGCCGCTCATCAGAACTCACGGTGCGGAGCATCATTTCATAGTACCTGCCGTTTTGCTTACTGCCGTGCACAACAAAACCGCGAATCCGGTCAATCTGAAAGAAGCCCTTGACCTTGCAGAAATTCAGGCAAAAGAAGTTCCCATTACCTGTACTTTCGAAAAAGGTACTTGCGGAGCCGCAATCGGTTCAGGAATTTTCCTTTCGATTTTCACCGAGCGGGATGAAATGATGGACGAAGAATTTTCATTGGCAAATAATCTGACTGCTGAAAGTCTTCAGTCGGTTACAACAAGCCACGGACCGAAATGCTGTAAGCGTGATACATATCTTTCAATTGATGAAACTGTTAATTTCCTGAGGGATAAGTTCGCTATTGAATTGGAGCAATCAGTCGCAAAATGCACCTTCTCACTCCGCAACAGAACCTGCGGACACGAAGACTGCAATTTCTATAATATTGGTTTTTCGATAGCGTAAGAAATAAAAGGTTTTGGAATTGATTAAAATGCAATTTTTAAATTTTGTGGCTGAATCTCGAATTTTTAGGATTGATTTCATGTTGCGTTTTTAAATATTATTTCCTAAACCCGACAAGCAGGGATGCTTGTCCTACTTTCTTCAGGTAGGTCAATCATCTTGATTGACTATCATATCTTAAATCCTCTTTATCCTTGAATCAGTTGAATCTGCGATTCAGAATTGCTCTTCTTATCTCCCCAAAATCAATTTCTTCGTTACCTCAAATCCATCTGCTGAAATCCGGCAAAGATATAATCCGGGTTCAAGATTTGATGTTGCGAGTGATATTCTTTTTAATGCTCCGGCATAGATGAATTCTTTTAGCAATGTTGAAATTTCATGACCCTGCAAATCGAATAAACTAATCGTTACATTTCCGTCTTTTGCAAGCTCAAATTCGATTTCGGTATTTTGGTTTGCAGGATTTTGAAAAATCGAGAAATTGCAGATTGGATTTTGACCGTTGGAATTATCTGAATTAACTTCTGTCGGCAGGATATTTCCGGTAGGATTCCTTTTGTAATAAATCGCTTTGTGTCCGTCCCGCAAATCGGACCAGATAACATGAACCACAGAACCGGTTATTCCGACAAAAGGACCTGTAGGTTTGGATGACGGGCTTACCAAACAAGTATCTTTGTCCCAAGTCGTGCCTCCGTTTGGAGAGTATTGATAAAACAAGCCGTTTGTTGTTCCGAAGCAGACAAGATGAACGTTCTTCCCATTTCGTTTTATTGATGCATACAAGGTTTTTGAATTCAAAACAAGGGAATCATAGACACCCCAAGTCTCTCCATTGTCGGAAGAGTTTTTGTGCATAATTCCTGTCCCGCCTGACCAAACCAAATCAACATTTGACGGCGACGCAGAAATCATAGGGGCATAAGTGAAACCGCCCTCGCTCGCTGAATTGGACATCTTTGTTTCGTCTCCCCACGTAACGCCGTAATCCGACGAACGACGGTGGAAAATCTCCATCTTCCCCGTGCGGTTGTCGTTCCAAGCCAAATAGACATATTTATCCCATGCGGAAATTGTCGGGTCTTCGGAACGGAGAAGGGCATTCGATATTCTTACGACTGAATCCCAAGTGGTTCCATTATCGGTTGAACGCCGGAACCAAACTTCGGAATTGCCGGTTTCATTGCTGTTCAGTGCTACGTAAACGTAGTTACCGGCTGAAGCAATCGAGGGCCACCAATAGTAATTGCCCAAAGGAACAGCTTCCTGCCATGTGGAGCCGCCGTCGAGCGAACGTTTGTAATATGAAATTTTCTGTCCATCGCGGTAAGCTACATGCACAGTCGAACCGGAAACTGCAATGGACTGAAAGTCGGCAATGTCCGGCGAATTTGTAAGGCGGGTATCGGCTCCCCATATAATTCCACGGTCGGTTGAGTGTTTATAGTAGATACCGCTTCCCTGAATAGTATCGCACCAAACTACATGGATAGTATCCCCGCTGACAGCCATGCACTGCCCCATATTTTCATTTGTCCAAGCGGAAGATTCCGAAGTGGAAAGCTTTCGGTCAGGTTCCCACCCTGCAAGAGCATTAATGGTCAGGAACGGGAAAGTAAGGAATGTCAAAATAATTGATATTTTTTTCATTTTTTACCTCACTTAATTATTATAACTTGTTTTGTAAATAGTTTGCCGTCAATTGTCAAATTAAAAAACAAAGTTCCACTCGGCAAGTTTGAGGTATTGAAAGAGGTATTGAAAACATTAGAATTAATATTCAAATAATCCTTCGAAATAATACTTTTGCCTGTCAAATCCGAAATAATCAGATTAATATTCATAATATTTTCATTTTGAATGTTAATAGTCACTTGATTTACAGTAGGATTAGGAACGATGTTAATTACAGGCTGAATACTTCCATTATCATTGACTGAAACTATTTTTGAATAATCAAAAGCATAAAGTCCATCAGATTGAGCAATTAAAATTTTTTTTGAATTGTCAAATGCAACTTTAGTGATTGAATATTTTAATGTCGGATTGTTGTACCACTTTTTTAATTGTAAAGTATTGTAATCCCAAATTTTTATTCCTCTGGAATAACTGCACGTAATTATTTCATTTTCATCTTCATTTAAACAAAAATCATTAAAAATGTAATTACTATCTTTCAGGGTTTTGATAATTTTAGAATTCCCATCATAAAAATTAACTTTATCGCTATCAATTGCAGCAAGAATGCCGTTTCT
Source organism: uncultured Hyphomicrobiales bacterium (assembly GCA_964606895.1). Lineage (GTDB taxonomy): Bacteria > Bacteroidota > Ignavibacteria > Kapaibacteriales > UBA2268 > CAZSHX01. Next base: position 5,840 of record CAZSHX010000006.1, on the reverse strand, counting down.
TGAATATTTAAAAAATGGCAGTGAGTTAATTGAATATGGGTCTGAAAAATCACCTATAATTTTTTTGCTGTCCAAATCAATAATTTTATTAAATTGACCATATAAGTGTGCACTATATAGTTCTGTTCCACTAAATGCGATGTTGTTTCCAATTGGAGAAACTGCGAAATCATTCATTGATATATCATATTTATTGGGTGTGAAAAGAAATTTAAAGCTTGATATTAAAGAATCAGTCTTAATATCATATTTATTAATAAAAATTCCTGCGACGCTTAAGTTTGCAGTAATGAAATAATCATCGTCATTAGTAAAATCAAAAAATGTACTTTGAACTTTACTTATTCTAATCGTATCAAGTGTTTTTGCATCAATAAAATATATCCCTTTTGAAGAAGAAGAAGCAAAAATATTTCCATTATGAGAAAATTTTTGACTTGAAGAACCATATATCATATCGAATGTTTTTAGTAGCAATCCGGTAGCTGGATCAACTAACGATGGATAACTTTGCAGGATTGAAATTGCCAATCTTGTGCCGGTTGAATTAAAAAATACTTTATCACCCCCATATTCGTTGTGCCAAAGAATATCATCATCAGCTAACACATTCTTCCCGAAAAGAAGCAATAGAAAACCAACGGATGTCCAAAAAAACAATTTGAATTTCATATCCGATTCCAATAAATATATTTAAAGTTATCATCGAAAGTATTGTAACTTACGAAATTATGATTCAAATGCAAACAAGAAAAAACAATTCTTCAAGTATATAAAGTTGAATTTATTAGATATATCTTCTAAATCAGACAAGCCGGGATGCTTGACCCTTGAGTTTGGCATTAAATTAAAGACAAGCAGTGATGCTTGTCCTTCATTCGGTAGATCAATCATCTTGAGTGACCACTATTTCTTAAATCCTCTTAATCCCAAAATCCGTTTAATCCGTGATTCAGACTAAAAATAAAGACCGCCCTTTATCAGAACAGTCTTTCTTTGTGAGTCATTAAATCAAGTTTTCTTTATCAAATCAAATTTGTATGTGAAATGGCGATGCATTGGCGGCTCGTAAATGATTGTTATGCAGGGTAGGTTTTTCTTGTTGTTATATACTTCGGTGATTGCTTTGATTGTGTAAGTCAATTTGAGTTCTTGTGTAAACTCTTCTTGGAATAGCTAATCGGACAAGTTCCATAAGAGGAGCAATGTGCATACTATTTGCGTTGGTTTTGGCAAACATAACCGAGCCAATTTCAGTTCTGTGAATTCCGTCGACTTTGTCAACATCAGAGGCAATAACTTATTCCGGGAAAAATTCGGGTGCGATATGCGGGGCAAATCTCTTGGCAGTTCTTTGATTTTTTGTTAACTTGCATTCTTTTTTTCCATGGAGGTTTGGTGAGAGCTTTATTTTCGAAAATATCCCTGATTTTATTCTTCGTGCTTTTTAGTAATCTTGGTTATGCTTATAATTATACAACTTCGACAATCACAGGTGCCTGCAGTGATTTGAGTAAATCAGAAAGTTGGACAACAACAACTGTAAGTGACCTCCAAGGTCATATTGTATCAATGTCGGGTATTGATTGTGCCGGTAATCCGTGGGCAAAGAATTTTATAATTACTTCACAAACCGGGATTCAATCTGATTCTACTTTTAGGTCCTGGATTCAATCCTTCAATTCAAAAACTCTAAATTTGGAAGTTACCGGAGTGTGCAAATACAGAATTATAAATGTTCAGACCGGTGAATGGGTTTCAGAAGATATCCATATTACAGAAATCAACGTTCCGGTACCTGTTGATATTTCGGGTTTGAATCATGGTTTATATGCAGTTATTACGTTTTCGAATTCAGTGCCTGTTAATTTTCTCCAATTTATTAAGTAAAGGCAAGCATGGAATCAATTAGAAATATTCTTGATTTTCTTAATTTTAAGAATAATAATCCTTTGGAAAAAAACAATTTTTCTTTTTTGTTTATCTTTTATATTTATTTCTTTTTTTTATTGCAATTTGTAAATGATTCCTTTGTTGCACTTCAAATGTTTAAAGGCTCGCAATCTACATCCTATTCTCTCAAGTATATATTGCCGTTGGTGATTTCAATAATCGCGAATTCAAGCAGAAAATGGTATAAGAAAAAAGGATAAAAAACAGGCTGTCTCCAAAGATTTCGGAAACAGCCCGTTTGAAATTATATTCCCACGAAAAATTATCTCAATTTATCAAGTAACTTGTTAAGCTGAGAGGCATCTTTTTCGGAAATTTGGTCCAGAACAAATTCGAAATTTTCATCGTCAATTTGTTTCAAAAGATCTAATCCCTTTTGTGTGATTAATACGTCCACTCTTCTGCGGTCTTCCAAACATAATTTTCTGTCAACCAAACCTTTGATAACCAATTTGTCAACCAATCTTGATGCGTTGGACATTTTGTCAAGCATCCTGTCAATCAGGTTAAAGATGGTTGAAACGTTAGGGTATTGCCCGCGTAGAATGCGTAGAATGTTGTACTGTTCCGGAGATAAATCAAATTTTCTCAGGAATCTCATATTCAGGGCATAAAGCCAGTTGCTCGTAAAGAAAATGTTTACCAACAATTTGTGGTATTCGTTCTTGAATTTCTCCTGCTGGATTTCTTCTTCAATCTTCATATTATCCTTTGTAATTAATGTAAAAACATTTGTACTAAATACGTTACTTTAAAAAGAATATTTTAATCATAGCTAAATATTTTTTTTTGCGATGATTAACTTATTGATGTTTCGGTACACATCGAACGTTCAATCCCCATTTATACTGCTCTTCAAGCCGGCAGGACCAAACAAGTTTATCGTTCCATACTGTAATGTCCGGGCAACCGTCGCACATGTTTGTTTCTCCGTTTTCAAGAAAATCAATCGGCTGAATTATCATAACTGACTGATAGTGAATCTTGGAGAAAAAAGCTTTAGGGTTCAAATTGAATGATTTGAAATAATTTTTTGCGATTTCTCTTATTCCTTTGTCGAAAGGAGCAAGAGCAATATACGACAAACCTGCTTTTTGGGACCATGGCTTGGAATAAGCAAGATAACTTCCTGTGAATAAGTGCTTCAAAGTTTGTACGATTTCCATAAACTTTGGTCCGATATAACCGAAAATTTCATGCTTGTTTCCCAATCTTCCCGTCAAAAGCCATTTGTAAGTATCAGAATCGGCAGTTCCATTCAGGAATGCACATGGCATAAAATCGGGATATACTTTTCTGATTTCGTCAACAACTTCGGGAGCGGTTATGTCTGTTCGTCTGGCATCACTTTCGGTTATGCAATACAATTCTTCCTTCTCGAGTTTCTTGTTGCCGGCGTAAAAATCCAAATCTTTGTTGTAGAGACCTAATCTGTAAATAATGAAAACCATTACATGAACCATGTCAATATTTTCCTGAGCCCACTTTGTCAGTTCAGGGATATATTGCATAGTTTCGGGATAGATAGTTGCATTGAACGAGCAGGAAATCCCACCAACACGGCGAAGCATTTCGGCAAGTGAAAAACGAAGTTCATTCAGCTCAATTTCGTTTTTGCCTTTCCAGCCCGGTCTGTTCTGCCCGCTGTCCACATGGAAGGTGAAACCATAGACTCCCGCATCTTTTAGTTCCCTGAGCAATTCTTCGGTCAAAAGAATACCGTTTGTATTGATTACGGCTTTCCATCCTTTTTGACTAACCAATCTCACGATTTCGGGCAAATCGGGATGCATCAAAGGCTCGCCGCCGGCAATTGAAATCGAGTCGGTTTTGCGAAGTCTTTCGAAAACATCCAGCTCGTGCTTGATTTCATCAATGGATTTATGCGATAAATCCCTGTTTTCACGGTAGCATCCATCGCAAAACAAATTGCACTTACTTGTCGGTTCGAGCCATGAAATTGCATTATCGGCAAGGTTCCATGGCAACCTGTATAATGTATTCGGTGAATAATTGCTTTTTGTCATTAATTTCGCTTTTGTATTATTTCAAAATGTATATAATTTAAAATTATGAATAATTTTTCTTTCTACCAAAGAATTGCTCTCAATTTTTTAAAAAATTCAATTAAGTTACTTTGAGAGAATAAATCATCTTCATTCTTCGGTAACTCTGTAAATGACATTTCTTTGTTTCAGATAGTCAAGAATATATTTCGTGCAGTCTCTTTCTCTGCCGACAAATTCCGGAGGAAAAACTCCTTTTTGAGAAAACTTTCCTTCGAGAATAAGATTTACAGTCGCTGTGCATGTGTAACCTGTTGTACGGGACATTGAAGAAATCCCTGTTTCCTTGTCGTAAGTATCAAATAAATTATAAACATACTTTTTCTTTTTGCCTTTTTCAGTGCCTTCAACCGTGATTCTCATTATGGTAAATTCATTTTCGCCCGGCTGAAGTTTCCATTTGTCAAAAAGTATTTTGGTGGTGAAGTCCAGGGGCTTGATTTTTGTGCCTCCAACTTCAATTTCTTCGGTACTGAAAAACCCGCCGGCTTTCAATGCCTGGATGAGTTGGATATGACCCGGATACCTGAGAGTTTTCTCTTTCATGTTCGGAGCTTTCACTGTTTTGACGATAGAACGAAGTCCATCGGAATTGAAAGATTCCAAAGTTCCCACTTCCTCGAAAAATACATACTCTGCATCAGATAGAGCCGGTTTAACTACTTCCACTCCGTTTTCAACGTATCGTGCCGGGCGGGTGTATTCCTCCAAAACGTCAATCGGTGAAAAGGGGGCTTTGTACTGAAAAGGAAATTCACGAACAAATGGCAATCCCCCAACCAGACACTCGAAATCCGTAATTTTCATAGTCTGCTCGTGGAATCCTAAAATCAGATTGCTCATTCCGGGTGCCACTCCGCAATCCATGATTGCCGTAACTTCATGTTTTTTTGCGAGTTCGTCCAGAAGGAAACAATCTTCGGGGAAAAAAGAAATATCAACAATGTCTTTGCCTGCTTTGATGACAGTCTCCAAAATGCGAAATCCCAAAAATCCGGGAACAGCACCGACAACAAAATCGAACTTTTTGACGATAGTTCCAATTTTTTTGAAGTCAGTAAAGTCTGACTGAATCGTTTTGATATTTGATTTTGAAGAAAGTGCGGCTAATGCCGTATTATCTCTGTCAACTACAGTGACATCATATTTCGCGGCTAAATCCAAAGCCATAGCAGAACCAACCATACCTGCACCAAGAACAACAATTTTTTTCATTTTTTCATCCTATAAATTTTAAATTAATTCCTGAAATTCTTACAACTGTAAAATTAAGAAAATAATTTGATTTTGAAATGAAGTTAAATCTTCATTTGAATATTTCAGTAATTGCATTTTTTCTTTTTTTGTGAAAAAGATGCAATGCTTATTCGCATAACCCATTGATATTATTTAAAATAACGATTATTTTTCCATTGCATCTTTGGATGCAAAATGATGCAAAGATGCAAATTCTTATCGCCCTCTCCAAGAATGGAGAGGGTTGGGGTGAGGTTGACTAACTATCAAAGAACGATTCTTCAGTTTCCCAGAGGGAATTAATTATGATAATACATCGCACCACCTAAGATTTTTTTACTGCGTTAGCGGTTATATTATAAAATGACGGCAAAAGTTCGTTCTATAATATAATCTCTACGAGATAAAAATCCTTCGGGGTGTTTCGCTGTTACCATTATTTATTCGCTACGCGAAATCGGAATTTTCTTTTCCCAAATTTGCATTGCATCCTCAAAAATAATTATGCAGAAGATGCAATTACTTTTTGTCTAACCTATTGATATTATTTCAAATAACGATATTTTATCCATTGCATCTTTGAAT
>CAZSHX010000005.1:82098-85374 GCA_964606895.1 uncultured Hyphomicrobiales bacterium | reverse complement strand
GACTCGAACCAACGACCTGCTGATTACAAATCAGCTGCTCTACCAACTGAGCTAAAGTGGCAATTAAATAGCTTACAAAAATAGGAAATATTTATAATATATGCAAACCATTTTTGGAAATTATTTGGTTATAGAAAACTTTTTTTCTTTTTTTGTTTATGAACAATAAAAATATATTCTTTTCCAACAGCTCTGGAAGAGGATTATATAATTTATTTGTAACAACTAAAATAAAAAAAGCGGTAAAAAGCCGCTTTTAAATATTTATAATTAATTCAGAATTAAATTAATTACTACTCAACTTTGTCATATCTGCCGGTGAAATTCTCCGTGCACCGATAAATCTTTTGTCGTAGTAAGTACTTTCGAGTGATGAAACAGTTACTCCATAGCGTGAACTTGCATGAGCAAACAGGTTATCTCCGAGATAAATACCAACATGGGAAGCATAAGCATGTCTTCTGGTGTGGAAGAATATCATATCACCAAATTGTAAATCGGTACGTCTGATCTGTTTGCCGACACCAAATTGTTCCTGAGCTGTTCTTGGAAGGCGAATTTCCCCTGCCATAAGATAAACTCTTTGAACAAAAGCAGAGCAATCAATGCCGCGATCTGTTAAACCGCCGAAATGATATGGAGTTCCAAGCCAATCCATAATAACGCCCATAATGTCCTTTTTGCCGATACCGCCGCCAGTTGTCCCATCGTCACCTTCTTCATCATCAACAGCCATTAGCCAAATTGATTTGAATGAATCCATATCTACAACCACATCGTCTTCACGCTCAAGTTCCATAATATCTTCGCCAAGCTCGACGTAATTATCTCTGACAGCAACAGGTTGAGACGTTTTACCATCGGATTCTATACCTGCAAGGTTGCTGATTTCGTTAGAATTGGAGATTGCTTCATAAGCTTGCTGGCGTGTTGCATCGGGGTTATAGTGACGAGCACTTTTTTTGCTCTTATGGACTTTGACGTGTTTGCCCTTTTTGGATTTAGCAGATACTTCATTGGGAACAATGAAGTTAAATATAAATATAGATATGATAAAAATAATACATAGTGTTGAAGTTCTTTGTACTGTTTTAATCATAATATTCTCCTTGTTTTTAATAATAATAGTTAAAGATTTTGTTGAAAGTTCCGATAACCGAAGTAAAGCAAAAAATCAGCATGAGAAAACTGACGACTTAGAAACCGATTCTAGGTCGTCATAAAGGATAAGTATTTTTATTTTGTTCAGTAAATTGTTCATTTTAAATCAAAATATTCGTTTTGCTACTTTAAGTGAATACAAGAAACAAAAAATAAATCTTTTACGGAAACTATTTTTACTTTATGAAAATTTATTAATTTTACGTTAATAATTCATAATTCTTTCATTTTTCAAAATTGACATTAATTGTTAAGTGTCTAATATTATCCACATTATAATTCTTTTCACTACAACGCTTTACGAGTATTTATGCCGAATTAAACATAATATTAAATTGGAGTATAGTTGTTCGAAAAATTTGTGTTTATGAATTTTTATTTCTTTTAATTTTCAATTTCTTGATTACTCTCCAACCATCACAAAAGAACCCCAATAGTATGGTTCTTTGTACTTTGCCTTAACTTCCTGCTGGGCTTTGCTGAATGCATCACGTTTGGTCATACCTGTTACCCAGTTTTTGTAAAAAGAACTCATTAGTTCTTGTGTGGCTGAATCATCAACTTTCCAGAGTGACATCATAACTGTCTTTGCCCCTGCCTGTTGGAATGCCCTCCTTAGTCCGAAAACTCCTTCACCATTTTGTATTTCTCCTAATCCTGTTTCGCAAGCACTGAGGACGACAAGTTCTGTTTTATCCAGGTCAAGGTTCATTGCTTCATAGGCTGTAAGTATTCCATTATCTTCTTCATTATCCATGTTTGAATTTTCTTTTTTTAAGTAATTATCAGCACCTGTAAAAAACAACCCTGATCTTAACAGAGGATTTTCTATCATCTTTTTTTCACTAAAGCCAAACAATTCAATTGATTCTCTTTTTACATCTTCAAGGAACAAACCGTGAGTGGCTATGTGCAATACTCTTGGATTGTTTGCTGTCCTTATTGCAGTTTTTAGGGCATTATCTCCAAGATATGAGCTGACTTCCCACTTTTTACCTTTTAGGAATTTCTCAATATCATTGATTTCTTTTTCTGTGCCCGGGAGTTTGCTAAGGCTTATTCCTCTGGTGCTTGCCATAGGTTCGTAGGATTTTTCTTCATCTGCCTTACTGCGAATTTTTCTGCTTGCAATTTTCAATTCTTCTTCGGAAAGATTAAAATTCGGATTGCCGATTAACAAAGCACTGTTGTATATATTGGTTTCTTGCTTGTTTTGATAGTATCCAAGTAAAAGGTCTTTTGTACTATTTACTTGCTGAATATCTTGAATGTCAAGCAAGTATTTGCCATCAGGTAGCATGAAAGTTGTAGGATTCAATTTGTTATAAACACCATCAGAAGAAAAAAATACTTTTTTATAGCCCTTGATTTTCTCATACAACTTCGCCCAATATCTTTCGAATGATTTGTTATCTTTTGCTTTATTTCCTGTATTTTTTCGGTATTCATTATAAAATTCATTTTCCAATTCTTTTCCATTCTCAATTAGAACCAAGTCGGGATGGTCATCAGTCTGGTCATTTACGATAAGGAAAGCATAATAAACAGTATCAGTAAATCTATTTTTATCAAAATACCTGAATCTGAAAACCTCGACTGCGGCTTCATCCGGCTTCAATAAAGTTTGAATGGATTTCCATGTTACTTTCTTATTCTCAAAACTTTGCTTGAAAGCTTCAGATTTTAATGATAATTCCTTTTCAAGATTGTTGACATTATTTTCAACTGAATCAATGTTGAAATTTTTCTTCTTCAATTCTTCATTTGTCATTTTGTAAAGTTTGACGAGAAATGCTTTTTTATCGGACCATTTTCTGTAATTGCCAATCAATAATGAATCCCCGGAGTTCAAAATTCTCGATTTAATCCTGTTGCCGGAATTCATCAGAATTGCTTTTGTGTAAAGCCTTGTGTCGTAGAGATTGCATAATATGAATGGATTTTCCTTTGCACGTGAAACAGCAAAAGTGTTGAATCGTTCAAAATTACTACTAACAATATTCCAAAATAATTTTTTTTCTTTTTCGGATAATGACGGGAAATAATTATTCAGCATATTTTTATAAACTTCAAGTGCTTCATTAAATAAAAGCTCTGCCTGATTATTATCACCTC
>CAZSHX010000005.1:0-81998 GCA_964606895.1 uncultured Hyphomicrobiales bacterium | reverse complement strand
TGGCATTGTAAAAGTATGCCATATTAACAATGCTATTTGCTAAATCCGGATGGTCCCTTTTGAATAGACGTCTTTTCATCTCGAGTGCATCTTTATATAATGGCTCGGCGAGTTTATAATCACCTCTGGCATTGTAAAAGTATGCCATATTAACAATGCTATTTGCTAAATCCGGATGGTCACCTTTGAATAAATGTCTCCTCATCTCAAGTGCTTCTTTATATAATGACTCTGCCAGTTTATAATCACCTCTGGCATTATCAATGTATGCCATATTGACAATGCTACTGGCTAAATCCGGATGGTCGCCTTTGAATAGACGTCTCTTCATCTCCAATGCTTCATTTAAAAAAGGCTCTGCCGTTTTATCTTCGCCTATGCCAATGTAAAAGTACCCCATATTATGAATGCTTTCAGCTAACTTAGGATGATCGACTTTGAAAAGGTGTCTTCTCATCTCAAGTGCTTCTTTAAATAATAGCTCTGCCTGCTTATAATCGCCTCTTGTATTGTAAAAAAATGCCATATTATTAATGCTTTGAGCTAATAACGGATGGTCACCTTTGAAAATCCGTCTACTCATCTCCAATGATTCTTTATGTAATATCTCTGCCTGCTTATAATCGCCTCTGTCAGTGCAAAATACTGCCATATTATTAATGCTATTTTCCAAGTCGGGATGGTCACCTTTGAAAAGATGTCTTCTCATCTCCAGAGATTCTTTATATAGCGACTCTGCCTGATTATATTCACCCCTGCCTTTATAAAATGCTGCCATATTATTAATTTTCATAGCTAAATCCGGATGATCACCTTTGAAGATACGTCTGCACATCTCCAGTGCTTCTATATATAATGGTTCTGCATGCTTATAATCGCCCATGGTTTCGTAAAAGGATGCCATATTATTAATGTTTGTAGCAAAATCCGGATGGTCACCCTTGAAAAGATGCCTGCTCATCTCCAACGCTTCCTTATGTAATGGCTCTGCCATCTTATAATCACCTGTAGCATCATAAAAGTATGCCATATTATTAATGCTGGTAGCTAAATCCGGATGGTCACCTTTGAAAAGACGTCTGTACATCTCAAGTGCTTCTTTATGTAAGGGCTCTGCCTGCTTATAATTACCAATGGCATCGTAAAATACAGCAATATTATCAATGCTACTTGCTAAATCCGAATTGTCGCCTTTGAATAGACGTCTTTTCATCTCCAGCTCTTCTTTATATAATGGCTTTGCCTGCTTAAAATCACCTATGGCTTTATAAAAGTTCGCCATTCTACCAATGCTACTTGCTAAATCCGGATGGTCGCCTTTGTAAAGACGTCTATTCATCTCCAGTGCTTCTTTATATAATGCCTCTGCCTGCTCATAATTGCCTCTGCCATCATAAAAGTATGCCATATTATTAATGCTTGCAGCTAAATCGGGATGGTCGCCTTTGAAAAGACGTCGGTTCATCTCCAGTGCTTCTTTATATAATGGTCCAGCCTGCTTATAATCGCGTCCGGCAACGTAAAAGTATGCCATATTATTAATGCTTGCGGCTAAATTGGGATGATCAGTTTTGTAAACATTTCTGCTCTTTAATAAACATTCATTACCATAAGATATTGCAGAATCCATCTTTCCAAAGTAAAAGAATAGTTCAGTAAGAGAATTAAGGGTTGAAGTATAATTCGTATCATTCTTCCCGAACTCATTCTCTGCTAATGGTAAAGCTAATTTCGCCCATTTTAAAGCAGTTTCAAAATCCTGCTTTTCCTGATAGAACTTTGTGCTATCCATGAGTTCTTTCCATGTCTGGGCTGAGACAATTGACAATTGACAAAGGACAATTGTCAATGATAGGAATAAAAAGACCAAAACCTTTTTCATAACTTCCTCTGATTTATTTCTTATAATTATTAATTTTCAATTCAAAATTTTCAATTTCTTGATTACTCTCCAACCATCACAAAAGCACCCCAATAGTAAGGGTCTTTGTACTTTGCTTTAACTTCCTGCTGGGCTTTGCTGAAGGCATCACGTTTGGTCATACCTGTTACCCAGTTTTTGTAAAAAGAACTCATTAATTCTTGAGTTGCTGAATCATCTACTTTCCAAAGCGACATCATCACTGTCTTTGCCCCTGCTTGCTGGAATGCCCTCCTTAGTCCGAAAACTCCTTCACCATTTTGTATTTCTCCTAATCCTGTTTCGCAAGCACTTAGGACTACAAGCTCTGTTTTGTCTAAATCAAGATTCATTGCTTCGTAAGCTGTAAGGAGTCCGTTATCTTCTTCATTCTCCGCGTTTGAATTTTCTCTTTTAAGATAGTTATCTGCACCCGTAAAAAACAACCCTGACCTTAACAGAGGATTTTCTATCATATTTTTTTCGCTAAAACCAAACAATTCACTTGATTCTCTTTTTACATCTTCTAGGAACAAACCGTGAGTGGCTATGTGCAATACTCTTGGATTGTTTGCTGTCTTGATTGCAGTTTTCAGGGCATTATCTCCAAGATAACTGTTTACGATCCAATTTCTACCCTTCAGGAATTTCTCAATATCGCTGACTTCCTTTTCTGTGCCCGGGAGTTTGCTAAGGCTTATACCTCTGGTGCTTGCCATAGGTTCATAGGATTTTTCTTCATCAGTTTTACTTCGAATTTTTCTGGTTGCAACTTTCACTTCTTCCTCAGAAAGATTAAAATTTGGATTGCCGATTAACAAAGCACTGTTGAAAATATTACTTTCCTGCTTGGTTTGATAGTACCCGATTAACAAATCTCTTGTACTATTAACTTGCTGAATGTCCTGTAAATCAAGCAAGTATTTACCATCAGGGAGCTGAAATGTTGATGGATTAAGTTTGTTGTAGATACCATCAGCAGAAAAATATACTTTTTTATACTCTTTGATTTTGTCAAAAAGCTTCGCCCAGAATCTGTCAAAAGAATTTTTATCAATATTCTTTTTGTTAGTATTTGCCCTGTAATCATTGTAGAATTCGTTTTCTAATTGGTTCCCATTTTCAAGCAAAACTATATCCGGATGTTCTTCAGTCAGATCATTAATGATAAGAAATGCATAATAAACAGTATCAGTCAATCTCTTTTTATCAAAATATCTGAACCTTACAACTTCAACTGCGGCTTCATCAGGCTTTAAAATTGCTTGAACTGTTTTCCAAGTTACTTTTTTTTTTTCATAACTCTGAGTATATAGTTCTGATTTCAGACTTAATTCTTTTTCAAGATCGTTAGTGATTTTTTCAATAGAATCAATATTAAATCCCTTTTTTTTTCTCGTATCGTCAGTCATTGCATATAGTTTTACTAAAAGTTCTTTTTTATCATTAAAAGTTTTGAATTTGTCAATGAGAGTTTGATCATTCGAATTAACTATTCTTTTTTTAATTTTACTGGTAGAATTGAATAGTATAGATTTGGTATATAATTGGTTATCATACATATTGCCTAATATTGCAGGATTTTCATTATATCTCTTTGTAGAAAAACTATTAAAGGCTTGAAAATGAATTGTAGTAGAATTCCAATAAAGTTGTTTTTCTTTTTCTGATAATGAAGGGAAATAATTATTGAGAAGACTTTTTTCATATTCAATAACATCTAAAAAATATTTCTCGGCAAGTTCAAAGTCACCTTTTGTATAGTATAAAGATGCAAGATTGTAGACACTTATAATTGTACTTCTTTGTTCATTTTTAAATAATCTTTTATATATTTCCAATGCTTCTTTTAAACATGGTTCTGCTTTGATAAAATCACCACTATAAAAATAAAATATTCCAAGGTCATTTATACTTTGAGCCAAATTAATATTATCTGTTTTAAATATTCTTCTATTCATATCGAGAGCTTCCTTGTGGAATGGTTCAGCCAAATTAAATTCTCGTTTTTCTTTGTAGAATATTCCCATTTCTTTTATATAAACGGCTAAATCCCGATGGTCACCTTTGAAGATACGTCTTCCCATATCCAATGCTTCTTTTATAAGTGGTTCAGCCTTCTTCAAATCACCTCTGGTTCTATAAAACCGACCCATACTATGAATTCCCAATGCTAATGCAGGATTGTCATTTTTAAAAAGCCGTCTTCTCATATCAAGTGATTCATTGAACAGAATCTCAGCCTGATTGTAATTGCCAATATTTTCGTAAAAGGAAGCTAACCCATTAATTATCTTTACAAGATCAGGATGATCACCCTTAAACAATCTTCTGGACATTTCAAGTGATTCTTTATATAGCGGTTCTGCTTTTTTATAATCACTTCTGTTATTATAGAATAGCCCAAGATTATTTAAAGTTGCGGCTAAATTAGGATGATCTTCTTTAAAAGCACTTCTCAAAATTTCCAGGGAATTCAAATACAAAGGTTCTGCTTTTGAATATTCACTACGGTTACTATAAAACAGTGCAAGATTGTTAAAAGTAGCCGCTAAATTCGGATCATTCTTATTATATATTCTTTTGTTTATTTCAAGTGCCTCAAGGTATAAGGGTTCAGCTAAGGAATAATCACCATGCCTGTCATAATAGGTTGCTAACCAGGAAATTGATGCAGATAAATATGGATCATCCGGCTTGTTCTTAGCTCTGCAAATTTTCATATTTGCCTCTGCATAAACTATAGCTGAATCAACCTTACCAAGAAAAAAATAATTTTCAGCAAGAGATACGAGGTTAAAATAATAATTAGTATCATTCCTACCAAATTCCTGTTCTCCTACATTCAGTGCTGATTTTGCCCATTTTATGGCAGTTTGAAAATCATTTTTGGATTTATAAAAATTTGTGCTGTCCATAAGTTCTTTCCAGCTTTGGGCAGAGCCAATCGAGAATTGGGCAATGAAGACTATGATGTTAAACATGAATAGTGTTATTTTTCTTTGCATAATTACACTCCAAATTTTGACAAACATTAAAACAAAATATTTTGATTATGCAAAATAAGAAATTTAATTGAAATTAATAATATATTTATTACTGCAAAAAAAATAATTAGAGGAAACAAATAATTATTCTTTTTGAAGTTAGTAGTATTTGGGACAAGGAGCGAAAGCGAGCAGTTAAGAAGACAAGCAAGTGTTTAGGCACAACATCCAAATCTGAAGGATTTAAGCCATCCAAAGCCAGGATGGGAGAGGGATTAATAATCCGAAAATATTTGTAACATTTTACTTTTTTAATGAGCATTGCAAAGATTGGCAATTTCCGCTCAAACAGTATATCCCGCATCTATGGAAACAAATCTTTTGTAAGGCATATACGAGATTATTTAAACCCTATTCTCACTATTTCGTGCATTAGGGCGAGTTAGGGTTTATAATGGAAGCCTTGAAGAAGTGTGTATATGTATTTTCTTGGTTCCTTTTTATTTATATGACTTTGAATTGATTCTATTTCTTAAATCCTTCTTTCCCTCTGGGGTGGAATGTTCTGTGGACTTCTTTGATGTAGTCACGGTCGAGATGTGTGTAAATCTGCGTTGTTGAAATATCAGAATGACCGAGCATTTCCTGAACCGCCCTCAGATCTGCACCGCCTTCTAGCAGATGTGTTGCGAAGGAATGACGGAATGTGTGCGGATGAACCTTGGTTTCAATTTCAGCTTTTCTGGCGGCAAAATCAACTATTTTCCAGATTCCCATTCGCGAAAGCTTTGCTCCTCGCTGATTAAGAAACAGAACATCATCGGTCGGTTTGGCTTTAATAAACAGTACTCTCGCTTTTTGTCTGTACAATTCTATCCATTCCAAGGCTGAATTTCCAATTGGAACGATTCTTTCCTTAGAGCCTTTTCCGAATACGCGGATAATTTCTGCATCACCAAGTATGTTCCTTTGTTTGAGGTTTATTACTTCCGAAACCCGCAATCCGCTTGCGTACATAACTTCAAGTATTGCTCTGTCGCGGATTCCCATTGGCTTTGAGGTGTCGGGCTGTTCAAGAATTTTTAACACTTCTTCGATGGTCAGTGTTTCGGGAAGTTTTCTTCCTTTTTTAGGGAGTTCGATTGTTTCAGCAGGGTCGGACTGAGAAATACCGTCAGCATAAAGAAATTTGTAGAAACTACGAATTGAAGACAGATAGCGAGAACGGCTTGCGGAAGAAAGACCGAAATCGGTTAAAGTTTGCAGGAATTTCAATATTTGCTCTGAGCTTGCAACTGAAAACCGCTGAACATTTTCCAAAATCAGGAATTGAGCAAAAGCAATCAAATCATGTTTATATGATATTTTGGTATTTTCGGAAAGCCCTTTTTCAAAGGAAATATAGCTGACGAATTTCGTCAGTTCCCTTTGACAATCCTTTGATATACCATTGTCAACAGTATTTTTTATATTCGTTTTTTTCAATTAATTCTGATTTTGATAATATTTTTACTATAACCATTAGCAATTAGTCTACCATCGCCCTTCCCCCTACAAATCGCCAAAAAGAAATTAGAAAAATAAAGAAGACTGTCGTTTAATAGAAAACCTTTTCATAATTGATGTTATAAATTAAGTTACCTATACTTTCCATACTCCTTTTTCAAGAACTTTTTTCTTCCGGCATTTCCTTATATTCAATTCGCTGATGAACAACGCCGAACAGACTTTTTAGACAAGTTTCCTTAATAACATGCAAGTCCTTCAGAGTTATTTCGCAATCGTCAAACTGACCATCCTGCAATCTGGAATTGATGGTTTTTTCAATTGCTTTGTCAAGCTCTTCTTTATCGCTTGATGCAAGTCTTGAAATAGCTTCGGCAGAATCGCAAATCATCACGATAGCCGCTTCCTTGGTAGTAGGTTTTGGTCCCGGGTATCTGTAATCGGCTTCATTGACTTTCTCACCGTGAGCATCTTCGACAGCTTTGGCATAAAAATGTTTGATTAAAAAAGTTCCGTGATGCATCGGGATAAAATCAGCAATTTTTTCAGGAATTTTATATTCCTTAGCGATTTTAATACCATCAAGAACATGGCTCTTAATTGCTTCAGCACTCTTTTTCGAAGATATCAGATTATGTTTGCTTTTATCTAATTCAATTTGATTTTCGATGAAATATTCCGGTTTTGTGATTTTACCGATGTCATGATACAAAGCTCCTACCCTCGCCAGCAAACGATGAGCTCCAATTGCAGTAGCACATTTTTCTGCAAGAACTGCCATCTGGAGGGAGTGCTGGTAGGTTCCCGGTGCAATTTCACTCATTTTAACCAGAAGAGGATTTGTAAGTTTGTTGTATTCGTCAAGTTTCAAATCGGTTGTAACGTTAGTAAATCTTTCGAGAACAAAAAGAAGCCCGAAAGTTACCAAAGGGGATACTGCAGAATTTACTAAAGCAACAATCAGCTTACCAAAAGTCTGGTCAAAATCGAGCGACCTCTCGAATCCGAAAGAAACGATCGTTATCAAGAAACCAATCGCAATAAAGAAAACTGATTTAAACATCTGAGTTCTGCTCTGTATATCTCGAACAGTATAGGCGGCTATAATTCCGGCAAACATCAATGCTGTTCCTGTGTCGTAGTCATTACCCCGAATACCGGCAACTAATAGCGAGATTGTTACGGTAAAATAAAATGCCGTTCGGGAATCGAAAAGTATTGCAACAAGCATTGAAATTCCCGGTACAATAATCAGATATTCCAGTGGATATTTGGACGGAATTTGAATCGAAAGCCATGATACGAAAGCAACAAAAATCATGAGAAAACTTAACAATCCGAATTCAAAATTGTTAAAAAGAATCTTCTTTCTTAATATTATCAGATATATAACTAAAATTGCATAAATAAAACCGGCATGTCCGAAACTACCAAGAACAGTAAAAAATGAATTTTCAGAGTCATTCTTCAGAAATTTTGAGTGTTGATAGGAAGTAAGTTTTGCTATAGTACTTTCGGTGATTCGTTCTCCTTTTTCAACAATAACATCACCTTCTCTGACAATTCCTTCAGTTTTGCCAACAGATTGACTGGCAAGCTCCCGTGCTTTATCAGTCAAATCGGCAGAGAAAAGAATATTAGGCTTGTAAAGTTTTTGTATGATTTCTCTGACAAATGGTAATGATTTTTCGGAAAGCTTATCTTCAACCAAAGCCTTGGCTTTTTCTTTATAAGATTTACTGTCGAAAAGTGGGGCTTTACGAATAATTTTGTCAATATTCACATCAATTCGCAGTGCAATTTCCTGTGCCGGAATTGACGAAAGATCTCGGTCAACAACACCATTCCGATAAACAACACTAACAAAGTTTTTAAGAAGCTTTTCAATATTTTTCATCTCTTTCTGAAACGCATCGCTGTTGATCTGAGTAAATTCCATTACTACATTTTCTTTCAGCAATTCCCTAATGCCCTCGTTGATAACTGCTTCATTTTGCTTGAAATGTTTAAAAAAATTGTCAAGAAAATCAATAGCATTTTTTTCGGCATCATCATTAATCAAAAATACCTGTAAAGAGGCTTTCTTTGCATCTGCCACCTCTTTTTTATAATTGTACTCATCTTTGAAAACCGGAAACGAGAAATCAGCTTTCAATGAATTTTTTGACCAAACGTTGCCGGCAACAACATTATAATGAATAATTTCTTTTTTTTGCTTATTAAAATGAAAAGCAAACAGTACAGTACATAAACTAACTGTAATTATCATGATAAATATTCTAACATAAAAGCCACTCTGTTTCGGAGGATGACTTTCGGTGCTATGGATACGTTTTTGTAAAGTTATGGTACTGCTCATATTAAATATTTTTATTCATTGTTCTTAACTATTTTTCCAACAAAACGCTTCTCGCCTGCGATAATTTCCAGAATGTAAATTCCGGAAGGCACTGAGGAAATGTCAATCTTTTCATCAGAATCACCCAACATAACTACGTTCCTTTGATAAATGCTATTCCCAAGAATATCCTTGACATTAATTTCAAGCTCTTTCAGATTGAGGTCACCAATTTTAATGTTGAATATACCTTTGCTTGGATTTGGATAAATAATTCCAAATTCAAAATTGGTTACGTCATGAACTGCCGTTCCGGAAAAATAGAAAGGATCGGAAAGTGCCGAACATCCGAATGCATCCTGTACTTCAACCTTATAAAACCCGATTTTATCAGGCTTAAAGTACTGGGTTGTTGCACCGGGTATAACTTCATCTTTATAATACCATTTATATGTTTGAGCCGAGCTTGCCGCAAGTTCATCTCCGCCTCGTGTTATTGTTGGCTTCTGAGGTATGGGATAAACATGAATTGATTTTGAAATGGAGTCTTCACATCCGTTTGCATCTTTAAATCTGTAAGTAATAGGAATATTTCCGATACCTGATAATGCAGGATAAAATTTATTGCTGATAACTCCCGAACCTGAATAAGTTCCACCTGCAGGGAATCCACCCTGTATATCAAACGGCGGTGTATCAACACAAACATCCTGGAAATTGGATAAAACCAAACTGGGTTTAGGATTAACTTTAATTGTTCTGAATGCAGTATTCGAGCATCCATTAGAACCAACAACAGAATACTTCAAAACATGAGTTCCGGCTCCAGCCACAGTGGGATTGAATTTACCATTTGAAACTCCGTTGCCTGAAAAAACACCTCCTGTCGGTGTCACACCAACTGTCAAATCAACTAAAGGAGCATAAACACAGACAGAAGTCAAAGAGTCCTGTAAAATAAATGGAACAGTAAGTACCGAGATCTGTCTTGAAGCCGAATTTGAACAGCCGTTCGGGTCGTTGTAAGTGTAAGTTATAGTCTGCAAACCGGGACCGACAGTTGCAGGATTAAATTTGCCGAGCGATACTCCTAATCCGGTATATGAACCGCCTGCAGGCAAACCACCGGTTAAATCAAATGCAGGAGCACTTGCACATACACTGTCAAATGGAGAAAGTGTAACGGTAGGAATCGGGTTGATCGAAAAGTCCTTTTGATTATCCTGTGCAATTAAAACAGGATTTGTACTTTTAACGCGAATACGATACTGAGTACCTTTGACCACTCCCGGAGGAATTGTGGCTGTTATATTGCCTGAAACAATTGAATTCAGTGTGCCAATACTTATTGGATTTCCGAAATTACCAATCGTATCCGAAAGTTCAGCTGTGAAAATATTGCCTGCATTAAAAGTACCAATAGCCAGAACCGGTACTTGCAATTGATTAGTTGTGCAGTAAGCATTCTTTTGAAGTGTACCCGTCAAAATAATTGATGAAAGGTCAAGATGAAACACTCCGCCTCCGATTGTTCCTGCAAGCAATGTTGTATCGGCATATCCCAAAGATTGAATATTGTTGTTTGTTAATCCTGTATTTGGTAAATATGTCCAGTTATCGCCATTGTTTACTGTAACAAAAACGCCGTTTAAAGTTCCTGCAAATACGGCTGAACCATAAGAATACAAACTTCTGACATTTAAATCACCCAACCCTGAATTCACGCCGGTCCAGTTCTGACCTCCATTGGAAGTCATAAAAACTCCTCCACCCTCGACCGATGCGAATACATTTATTCCTTTGGTAAGAAGAAAGTTCACAGGCAATGAAGGAAGACCCGTTGATGAAGAAACCCATGAAGTACCTCTGTTCATTGATTTATAAACCGCATTCGAAGTTCCGGCAAATAGGACAGTATCAAGAAAAGTAAGCGAATAAATGTTCTTATTAGTTAAGCCATTGCTATAAGCTGACCAACTTCCGCCATTATTGGTTGAAACGTACATTCCTGTATCACTCCCGATAAATATATCAGGTCCATTAATAACTATACTCCTGATTATCGGATTAAGATGAAATCCGTTATTTGCCTGAACCCATGCTCCACCATTATTTGTAGAAATATAAAGCCCTTTGAAATCTGTTCCGGCAAGAATACTTGAGCCTTTAACATTCAGGGAATTAACAACAATATTCGATGCCATGCCTGAATTTGCGATTGTCCATGTCAGTCCATTATTTGTTGAATGGGCAATTCCGCCTTCTCCTCCCGCAAATGTACTTGTACCTGCAACAACGAAGGAATTAATTTTCCCGTAATTGGAAAATCCAGAATTGAGATACTGCCAATTATCATTATTATCGGCAGTCATGCAAACACCTCCCCCGGGACCATACAACGTACCTGCAAAAACATTATTCCCAAGCGATAAAAGACAATTAACGTAATCATTAGATATTGTGGAACTTATATTGTTCCATCCCGCTCCGTCATTTGTGGTTAGAAAAACACCGCTTCCTTCAGTACCGACATAGAGATTGCTTGATATTGAGCAAAGTGAAGTGACATTATAGGATGTTAATCCCGAATTAATCGGAGTCCAGTCTCTACCGCCATTAGTTGATTTATGAACACCTGAGCCGTAAACACAAGTATAAAGACTTCCTCCTCTTTGAAGCAAAGCAGTTACATCATAAGAAGGAAGTCCTCCGTTTGATTCTGTCCATGTTGCACCACTATCAACAGAAGAATAAATACCCGTATCGGTTCCAGCAAAAATCACAGTACCACGGATTACCAGACACCTTACATCGCAATTAGACGGTAATCCTGAGCTTGATGAAACCCAGCTTGCCGCGTTATTAATTGTTCTGAATACTCCGCCTCTTCTTGTGCCGGCAAACACTCTTGTGCCAAAATTTGCAAACGCTTGAACATATCTGTTGCTTAATCCTGCATTTTGAGCAGACCAATCAACACCATTGTTATTCGAACGGTAAACACCAAAATATCCTGTACCCACAAATAAATTGGTGTCAACGACATGAACCGCAGACACATAAGTATTTGGCAAGGAACCTTTGATGTTTGACCAATTGGTGCCGTTGTTTGTTGTAAAAAACACACCTTCACCATAAGTTCCCGCATATATATTTGTGCCATTAGCATACAAAGTAAGTACACAGCCCGGCGGAACATCTGTCGAATGTTTCACCCATGTTTGAGCTGTAGCTCCTAAAGTTAAAGTTAGAAAAACACCTAAACTAATTAATACATTCTTAATGTTTAAGCTTCTCATATTTCCCCCTTATATAAATATAAAAATATTTTCATTAGCTTAATTCTTCGTTATTCAAAGTTACAAGGAAAATCACATCTATAATGAATATAGAAAGATTTTCGTCAAACATAAAATGACAATAAACAGAACAACTTATTATAAAAAATCCCAGCTTTTCCGAAGAAAGTATCTACTTCCTCAAAATAACTTTTCGAACAAATTGTTTCCCATCAATTGTTAATAAAACGGAATATACTCCATCGGGGAGCATTGTTAAATCAATCTTTTCAATCTCAGTTTCCTGAAATGCCAATTCTTTGGTAATCAATCCGATACCTAACAAATTCATTACTTTAATACTGATTTTTGAATCCTTTGAGTTCAATAAAACCAGATTAATAATACCATCTGTCGGATTTGGATGAATACTCACTTTACCATCAATAATTTCAATTTCCTGAACGTTACTGCTAATATAAGAATAAGGGGTTGACCGCTCGGATACACAATCAAATAATGTTACATCTACACTATAGGAGCCATTTTTATTCGGAGATAAATCTTTCGAGTTAGCACCTTCAATTTTAATATTTTCGGCATACCATTGGTTGCCGTCAGATGCACTCGAAGAAAGTATATCTCCGGTTCTGGAGATTGTAGGTTGCGGAGGTTGTGGATTGATAACAATATCGTAAGTAGTCGTGTCAAAGCACCCGGTCTTTTTAATTGTCTGAATCAGCGACAGTTTGCCTGCTCCTGAATTGCCCCATATAACACTAACCGAATCCAGATTATTCTCTCCTATAATCTGCCCATTTGTTGCTTCCCACAAATTTGCAACTAAATTATCTTCAATTGTTCTGTAAGTTCTGACAAGATTTGAGCAACCTTTGTAATTACCCTGGATGGAAGGCTCCGGAACAGGATTGATTGTAATATTCTTGATTAAAGTATCTTTGCAACCAGTTGAATTCAAAGTTTGGATTAATTTTACACTGCCTGTGCCGGAAGTGTTCCAGCTAACTAATAGTGAATCTGAGTTCTTACTGCCGATTATTGTTCCATTTTGAACAAACCATGAATTAACAGTTCCGGCTTTTGCATTTGAATGATAAATTACTTCACTAAACGGGCAGACTGAAGTTATGCCTGAAATTGAATCCGGGTCCGGCAATTGAGCAATAATGATTTCCTTTGTCAAAACACTTGAACATTTTGTTGGACCAATTATCTGAGTGAGAGTAACACTGCCTTTGCCCATAGTATCCCATGCTATTTTAACCATTTTGTCGCTTACTATGCTCATTATTTTCCCGCCTTTTACAGTCCAGATGTTCTTTGTGTCAGCATCCAAATCGGCTGTATAGAATTCAATTGAATTTTTACAGACATTCAAATTTCCTATGAATTCAGGTGTAGGAATCGGATTAATTTTAACTGTCAATGTTACAGAATCAGTACAACCCAAAACACTTCTTTTTACAAGTTTAATTTTTCCGGTTCCTGCGGCTCCCCACTGAATTTTAATTATTGAAGAGTCAGGTTTCCCAAGCAATGTACCACCAATAATAGTCCATTTATCAGACACATTTGGAATGTTTGAAGTCTGATAAGGTAAAGTGCTGAATTCACAAACTTCAAGAAGTCCGTTAGCAAAAGGAGATAATGCAGGAGTAATAGTTATATCCTTTCCATTATTAATCCCATAAGTTTCGGGATTATTTGCATAGATTCTCATTCTGTATTTTGAGCCGCCCGGCATTGTATCTGGCATTTGGCAAGATATCACACCTGACACATTACTTGCAATCCATCCGACATTAACCGGTCTGTTGAAATTTCCCAGAGTGTCTGATAACTGAACTGTAAAAGCATTTATAGGACTAAACGTTATTCCGGCAGTGTAATAAACTGCAAAAGGATAACCGGCACACATTGTACCGACAATAGAATCAATTTTTATACTTGGTATTGTTGAAAATGTAAAAGTATTCGACCAACCTGTTGTTCCGGTTCCTGTTGTGGCATTTACCCTCCAATAATAGGTGGCATTATAGTTCAAATCAGTAGTTGGTGTAAAGGTAGTTCCGGATATTCCGGTTCTATCTATAACTTTTGTTGCAAAGTCTGTTGTTTGGGAAACCTGCAAAGCATAACTTGTGGCTCCGGTAAAGGCACTCCATGAGAAATCAGGTTTTAATGGCACCAATGTTGAATTGTTAGCAGGTAGCATTAAAGTGGGAATAGTAGGAGTACCAAAGCCTACTTTAAACGAAATTGTTGTTCCTGCCGAGCTGACTTCAGAAATATCCAGATAACCTGCTGAACCATTTGCAAGAAAGGCAGATAGATTGGTCGTATTGTTAATTGCTACCCTTGATACATCACTGCTGAAATTTGCATTGGCAGGAGTTCCATTTGCGGTAGTAGTGCCGCCCGGACGGTAAATATATACTTCGTCAGGAGGACCATCTGCATTGCCGCTTGCCGCGGGATTTATTCTGTAAACAATCAAACCACTCCCGGGAATACTGTTTTCAAATGTTCCTGATTTTTTCCGATATTCAACTACAAAATACTCAGTAGTTGAATTGGGCGATTTAATCTTATAACAATTTCCGGTTGGCTGAGTCAATTGATTTAGGGTATATGTACCTGCCGTTGTAATCTCAGGAATAGAACTAATCCAACCCCCATATTTGAATTTCATGAATGCACCCATGTGCTGAGGTGGATTTGCATTATTCTCCATCAAATCCCAAGAGTACACCGGAGCTATTCCATTTGATGTATAATGATATAAATCGGGAGAACCGAGTGTATGGAACATTTCGTGGCACAAAACGCCATTGCCGCTGGAGAGAGTCATGCTACGGATTTGGAAATTATAATCATAAACTCTTTTGCCATTAATATTGACTGTCTGGGAGTATAAAGACCATCTGTGGGGCCAAAGTAAACTTGCCCAAGCACCTGGAGTACCAGAAACCATAAAACAAACATTGTCAACATAACCATCATTATTAAAATCTATATTCAAACTTGATGGGACCTGACTGCTGATTGCATTAACACAATTAACCAAAAGAGAGTGCTCTCTGTCCCTTCTCATACTGCCGCCATCCCCACCTGTGTAACCGATTGTATTTGTAGAAGCATTGTAAGGCTGATAGTAGCCTCTCGGGTGTGAATCCTGATAGGATATTACGGTCGAACTCGGTGGAGTAGGATAGAAAGTAGAAACAATTCCCAACAAATCATAAGAGGCTTCCTTAAAATAAGAATACATTGAATTGCCCGTCATGGCATTGAACATATTATCGAAAGTGCTGTTGTTATCTGTCCACTCTGCTTCATCCGAAAAACGAATGTAAGTAACAATATTATTAATTGTGCCTGAGTTGAATTGGAGACTGCTCGATTTTTTATTATCGAGTGTAGGACGAGGCATATTGACTGTACTAATAAATTCTCTCATGTTTTCTTTGATGGCTTTATCCGAAAACTTCAACCATTTCTGAATACCCAACTGAATTGGATTTGCTTTACCAACTATATTATTGGAGGAAATCAGAATATCTCCAGATTTTTGTGCATAAGTATAAAAACCGGTTTGGGGGTCTTGAATAATAGTAAAGCCGTCAGCATCATGAATCCAGTTATAGAATTCATCTCCGGTTGCAAGAACATCAAAAGACTCTCCTGTAGGCTGTTTAATTGCAATTGGGAAATTTGAGATATAAGCGGAATACATTTCCGTTGACAACAAAATAATCAAAGCAATAATCAGCTTAACAAATAGGGCATACCTCTGAAAAAGTAGGTTTTTATTCATAAAATTCATCCGTTATTATATTTTTTCAACTTAATTTTCATATTATTGTAAATAATATAGTATAATTTAAAAATAATAAAGCTAAAAACAAAGAAAATTTAATAAAATTTGTTAAATTTTAACAAAAACAATTCTTTATGTAATTTATTTCTCAATCCAGAAAATTATTTGCTTTTATTTGTTTTTTAATTCGTAATTTGCACATCTGTTAAGTTCATTTTTTTAAGAACTAATTGAACAGATAGCTTAACAGTTTTAAATATTACAAACTTAGGAGTTTTTTTTATGGCAAGTGAATCTTTCAATCCATTCAAGATGGCACAACAGCAATTTGATGCTATCGCAGAAAAATTAGGCCTTGATAATGCTACACGAGACCTTCTTCGTAATCCTGACAGGGAACTGCATTTTAATATACCAATCCGTATGGACGACGGTTCTTACAAAGTTTTTAAAGGCTTCCGTGTTCAGCACAATGATGCTCGCGGTCCTAACAAAGGTGGAATTCGTTTCCACCCTCAGGAAACTATTGACACAGTAAGAGCTTTAGCCATGTGGATGACCTGGAAAACAGCAGTTGTTGACATTCCTCTCGGCGGAGGTAAGGGCGGAGTTATCTGCGACCCTCACAACCTTTCGATGAGAGAACAGGAAGCAATTTGCCGTGGCTGGGTAAGACAAATTGTAAGAAGTATTGGTCCTTTGCAGGATGTTCCGGCACCCGACGTTATGACTTCAGGTCAGCACATGCTTTGGATGCTTGACGAATATGAAAAAATCACAGGTTTGAAAAGCCCTGGTTTAATCACTGGTAAACCTCTCGGCATGGGCGGCTCACTTGGCAGAACCGAAGCAACAGGCTATGGTGTTATTTATGTTCTGAGAGAAGCTTTGAAAGAACTCGGAATTGATATTAAAAATACTACTGCCGCTTTCCAGGGTTTTGGAAATGTCAGCCAGTATGCTCTCGATTTATATTCACAATACGGCGGAAAAGCTATTGCAGTTTCTTGCTGGGACAATAAAGACCAAAAATCATATACATTCAAAAGAAATGACGGTATTGATTTCAAACAACTTATGTCCATCACAAACCGTTTCGGCGAAATTGACAAACCAAAAGCTCTTGAATTAGGTTTTGAAATTCTCCCCGGCGGCGACTGGATTGAACAGGATGTTGATATCCTTATTCCTGCCGCTCTCGAAAACCAAATCAATGCTGAAACAGCAGGAAAAATCAAATCTTCCGTCAAAGTGATTGTCGAAGGTGCTAACGGACCAACTACTCCCGAAGCTGACGAAATCATCAAAAAGAAAAACATCTGGATGATTCCTGACTTCCTTGCTAATGCAGGCGGCGTAACTTGCTCATATTTCGAACAAGTTCAATGCAACATGAATTACTACTGGACAAAAGAAGAAGTTTTAAGCAAACTTGATACAAAAATGACTGATGCATACTATGCAGTATCCGAACTAGCACACACACGCAATATATATATGCGCGATTCAGCTTACATGATTGCAATTTCCAGAGTTGCCGAAGCTGTTAAAATGCGCGGCTGGGTATAAGAATAACTCCCAATTCGTTAATACAAAAAGGCTGTCCCCCGAAAAAAGGACAGCTTTTTTTTGAGATGTTAGTTTATTTTCGTAAGTTGTAATTTGAAAATGTTTATTTAATCTTTTTGGGTTAATATGAAAAACTCATTTCTTTACATCGCCATTTTCTTTTGCTCTGCTGTCCTTTATTCGGCAGAGCCGCTGGTTAAATTCTATCTGAATGATGGAAGCACAAAGCAGTACAATCTCAGCGAGATTGAAAGTTTGGGAGTAATTGACAAAAAGAATAATTATGTGATGAGAATTCATTACGATGATACACGTATCGCATATTACCCCACTGAAATCATCGGAAGTATCAAATTTGAAAATGATTCTTTAAATGTTTACATCTTTTCGTATCCCAAACCTTACAAAATAAGCAGTATTGACAGCCTAATCTTTTATATTGACCAATGGCAACCCCTTACAATCTGCAATCAAGTCTGGATGCTTAAGAATCTCAATGTTGACCACTACAGAAATGGAGATTCAATTCCTGAAGTAAGGGATGATACTGCATGGGTAAATCTGAAATCCTTTAAAAAAGGTGCTTGGTGTTATTATAATAATTCTGATTCAATTGGTAAAATATACGGAAAGCTATACAACTGGTATGCCGTAAATGACAACCGTAGTTTAGCACCTTCTAGGTGGCATGTACCAAGCGATGAAGAATGGAAAGAATTAGAAATGTGTTTGGGAATGACACAAGCAGAGGCAGACAAAATTGCCTCTTTTAGAGGTACAGATGAAGGAGGTAAGCTAAAAGAAGCAGGTACGAGCCACTGGAATAATCCAAACAGAGGAGCAACAAACGCAAGTGGCTTTTCCGCCCTTCCTTGCGGCTATCGTGTCGACGGTGGGACGTGCGGCAGTATAGGGAACGGTGGCGAATGGTGGTCTTCGTCGGAATACAAAATTACAGGTGCATGGGACAGGGACTTGCACGATCTTAACGCCACTATCAGCAGGTTCAACACCGATAAGGAATACGGGTTTTCCGTCCGTTGTGTCAAAGATAAGTAAATGACTGTTTGAATCTTTCATAGATTTGATTATTGAAGTCCTGCGTCTGAACGATGCAGGACTTTTGTTTTATAAATATCTTGCCGCATTTTACATTTCAAAATAAATTCTTATCGTTTCCGACTTAATTATTGTGTGATTTTGCATGAGGGTGAATATTTTCTTTATGCGGGTAATTAAATTGCTTATGCAGGTGAGTTTTTCTATATGGAAATGACCACCCGCATGATGGAATTGTTAACCCGCACGATAAAAATATTAACCCGCATAATAAATATTATTATACGCATGAAAGATTTGTTCACCTGCATAAGTTCCTTGATGACAAGCAGGACTTAAATATGAAGATGTAGCTCATCTGAGTTTGATATTAAATGTTTTTTAAATATATATTAGAGAGATTTGCTTATGGCTAATGATGCATCGAAAACTATTCACATGTCTTATGCTGAATTGATTGCTACATGCGATTTTATCAGCTCTTTTATGACAAGGGATTTGGCGGAATTTATCTCGTACGGAATTGATGCCGCTGTTATTAATAATTTCAAAAGCAAACATAGAGAATTTATTGATTTCCCTTCTGATATTATGTTTGAGTCGGTAAAGTTGGATGCCACCGACACGAAAAACAAGCTCGCCGATGAGCTGAAAACGTTGCTCCGTAGCATAATTGAAAGGGCACGCTTGGCATTCGGAACTGATAATTCTAAATTTTCTTTGTTTTATATCAAGGAATTATGGAAATTGAGCGATTCCGAGTTATATTTTTCCGGACGGTTGCTAAAACTTTCCGCAGAAACTTATGCGGCGGAACTTCTCGGCTTTGGTTTGACCCCGGAAATGATAGATTTACTCGAAACTAAAACAGTTCAATTCGGGGAGGCAATATTTTCTATTCGGAAATCAATTGTTTCGAGGGATGAGGCAACGAAACTGCGGGCGGAAAAGGCATTGGAACTTTATGGAATGTTAATGAGTTACTGCGAAACGGGAAAAGTCATTTGGTCTGGGGTTAATGAGGCGTATTATAATGATTATATCATATTTGGAAGTCCTGCGTGAAGTGCTGAAGAGGGGTGAAAGATGAAGGTGTTCCCAAGCGGGAGCTTAGGAACGAGAGATTCAGCTGGTTACGAAGCTCCCGCTTCGTAACCGAAAGGTATTTGGGTTTAGAAACAAGAGGAAATAAAAAGAACATTCCCAAGCAGGAGCATGGGAACAAGAGAAATCAAAAAAGGCTGTCTTGAAATCAGGACAGCCTTTTTGATAAATTTATTTGCCAATCGGATTCGACATAAGCGGAGGCTTAGGAAAATCGGATTCGACGGTGCGTATTTCGCCGTCCTCGAAAAGCAGAGCTGGAACGATTACGGTTGAACCGATGTACTGACTGCCGCCCGTAACAAATGGCGAGGAAACAGAAGGAGCGAGATAATTCATGGCAAAACTTTTACTGCCGACATTCAAAATGTCCTTGAAAGATTGCTGGGTAACGCCTCTGGCTTCGCAACCGCGAACCAAAACTTCTTTGCCGTCGGGGAACACTTTGTAAACCTCAATAAGCGGAACCTTAGCCTGCATCTGCGTCATTGGGAAATCACCGGAAGTGAGGCGAAACAGGGTTGTGAACATAATATTCTGATTCATCGCTTTTCTGACGACGATTCCGAAAGGAAGTTCCCTGTCCTTGCAAAGGTCGAGCATCTTCTTGGTAAGCTCTTTATTTGTTTTTGCACGGTCTTTTGTGGAAGTAAGTTCCAAAGTGCTGAGCATCGCGGCTCCGCCAATCTGATGACCGTTGGATTTTCTGACGCGTTTGGTTGGAACGCGTGAAGAAAGAAGATTTTTCAGATAACCGTCTTTGATGAGCAGAACATCTTCGGAGAGGACTCCCTCGTCGTCAATAGTGTTCTGACCAAGCAAAGGTGTTTTCTCAAAATTCAGCTTTGTAGGAATGGCGTTCACAGTAAGAAATTCGGGCAAAACCCTTCCGCCGATTTTGGACTGAAATGCAGTGAACCTGTCATTTTCCTGAACGCCCTGCTCCGTCATTGGTTCCCTTTGGGTAACAAGATTAGGAGCAAAAACCTGAGCAAAAATCTCAGCGGCGGCTTGTCCTTCGAAAAGAATCGGACCAGAATACGGTTCGTCCATAACTGTTGCGGATTTCAGAGCAGTAAGCTTTTCGGCAACATCTTTGACGGCGTGTTTCAATGAATCATCGGAAGGCAAATCCGTTGGAGTTTTTGCAAATGCTGTATAAAAATCGGTCAGAGGCATACCGTCGTCTGCCTGAGTTGCGGCAACGACTTCCAAACCTACATAAAATTCATTTTTAATATATTCACGACCTTCGCTGTTCACATAATAAACAGTTCCCGGAAGATATTCAATCCCGACCGAAGAAATATTTATTTTTGGATAATCATTGAAAACAGAGGATAAAGTTTTGCTCAGATTCTCGTATTTAGCAAGGTCGAATGAGGGAATAACGGCAGTATCTGCATATTTTTCAGGTTTAAGCTGAAGAAAATCATTAGTTGTATCTTTGACAATACGGTTCTTCATTGTGGCTTCTTTTTTTGCAAATATTTCAGAAACCTGCTTGTAAGCGGCATCGGTTGCAAGCCAGAGTTCCCTGCGGAGAGTCGGATAATCAAGTTCGATAGGAATGTTCCTGTTTTTGAAACTTTCTTCGTCGTCGCCGCTACCGAACAAACTAAATCCGAAATCGAAGAAATTTGAGTTGTCCGATTTATAATCCCCGACACGAACGCCAACTGAAAGACTTGAATTCTTAACATTATTGCTTTCATTCAAAGTGCCGAGAATGGATTTTAATGAATAAGAATTTCTGATAGTGAGTTTGTATTCGATATAATAAGGTTTTTTCAAGCCCTGAACCTGAAGTTTGTCCAAAGAACGCGAAATTTCGTCCCGCATTGCCTTAAGAATCTGCTCGTTGGAAAATGCAAACCCGAACGAAAGAAGAAACAACAAAGTTCCGGTTGCCAATTGCTTCAATTTAAACATCTATATTCCTTATAAATAAAATTTCTGATTAATTTATACTACCTGCCTAATGCCTTACGCAAGGCATTGCCGATTTCATCGGGTTTCTGTGTACCCAGAATAATAATTTTTCCTGTTTGCAAAACCAATTCCAAACCCATATCGCCGCTAACATTATAAACAATATTCTTTCCCTTGAAACTGAAACGAATTCCCCAGCCGCCAAAATCTCGTATGGGACGGTACTTTTTAATTTCGTAGCTTTGAACGGAAAGCATGTTAATTTTTCTGTATTTCATGATAAACGGAACATAACGGAAGTAAATGCCGTCGTCGTAAATTTTTGTTTCGAGTACGGCTTTCAGTAATAATACAGGAATACCGACCGAAACAAGCAGAATTAATCCGCCGACTAACAGCAAAAAAGTATCTGAAGCAGGTTTATTGCCAAAAGGAATACCAAGAATAATCTGTTGGTAAATTCCATAGCCGAAAACTGCAATCATTACAAATGAAGAAAAGAATACAATACCAATCAGCCATTTCTGCCGAATTTTTTGTTTTTCCTCAAAGATTAGTTCCATTTGTTTACCCCAAAATTTATGGTGCGTCAAGAATTGGCGGTTTTGCCTGTGATTTTTGCTTTTTCTGTACTTCAATCAATGAAACAAGTAAAGAAGGTGAGCTTGCCGAAACGGGAACTCCGCCTGATTCTGCTCCGCAAACACCGTTAAAAATACCTAAATCATCACCTGCGGCTATTACATTAGAAAATGTAGTCAAGGGTGTACCAATAAGGTCAACACCTCTAACGAGTTCGTCAGGTTTTCCGTCGGCAAATATTTTATAAACCACCAAAGGCTGAACATTGAAAGCATTTGGGATAGTCCTGTTCGTGAAAGTAAATCCGCCCTGAACAGTTTCAAAATAAAGACCGTATTCCTTGTTCTGCTTTTTACATTCTTCTCTGAGCAGATTCTTCAAATCTTCTACGGGCATTGTTTCATTAGATACAACCAATAAATTTGACTGTCTGGAAACAGCTTTGTATCCGGGTTGCTTTCTACCGTGTCCGTTTGATTTCGAAAAATTCTCGATAGGGGAACGGGACATGAGAAAATCACTGAAAATGCCATCTTTTACGGTAGTTACCTTTTGAGCAAGAACACCCTGGTCGTCATATTTGTAGAACCCTGAAATCTGTCTGCCCCGAAGTTCGCGAATAGTCGGGTCGAAAATTACATCAATAAAATTAGGAAGTAATTTTTTTCCGATATAATTTTTTAAAGTCTGGCTTGAGTTCGGGTCTTTCTGGCGATGTCCTTCGACTCTATGCCCGAAAATCTCATGGAAAAACACACCCGATGCTTCACCTGAAAGAATTGCAGGACCCGAAAATGTTGTCATAAGCGGTGAAGTGCGAAGTTCTTTAAGCGTTTGAATCATTTTCCTTACATCCGATGCCATTTGTTCTTCACTCGGAAGACTATCGGGAGTATAAGCGAAATAGCTTTTATACAAAGGCAGGTTCATTCCGTCGTCTGCTTTGGTTTTAGCGGATATAAACATGCGTACAGTCGGTTCTGTCCACGCAAGCTCCGAACCCTCGGTGCTGACAAAATACTTTGTAAGCAATTCGGATTCAAATGAAACATTGCCGTCATAAAGCCATTTTTCATTAATGAAAATGGAGGACAATCTGCGAAGTCTTTCTTTCCAATATTCTTTGTTAACGTTCAAAGTGACTTTTGGACCGATATATTTGGAAGGAGTTTCTCTGGAAAAATCGGCAGATGAATCTTCTTCCTGTACTTTAACAGCTTTGTTTGTCTTTGCTTTGTCATAGACTTCGATTGCTTTTTTATAATTGCGGTCAGTTCCGTACCATATTGCCGAACGCAAAGCAGTTTCATCATCTTCTAATGGTAAATCAACTGAACTTCTACCCGAACCAAAGTTAAAACCACCGCCGCGAATGATATGCGAGTTGTCGAAATTGTAATCACCAACACGCAGGTCAATATCCAAAATTCTGTCGTTGTTCGTTCTGTCGGTTTCAATTTTACCGAAAGAAGCGACAAATCTGATACTTCTTGTATCGGTAATATTGTAAGAAATAAAATAAGGAGCTTTGGATTGTTTCCCTAGCTCCTGCATCGAACGGTTAAGCTCTTTTTTAGCGGCAGTGAGTACGATTGACTCCTGCCCATAGCCATGCGAGGCAAAGACTAAAAACAAAGCCAATATTAGAAAATTTATTTTTTTAAACATCTGATTCTTCCGGGTTCAAATAAAAACTGTCAATTACGTTGCAATTATCATCTAAGTTATAGATAAGCGGTATTCCGGTAGGAATATTCAATTCAAGCACTTCCTCTTTGCTGAGATTATCAAGGTACATCACCAATGACCTCAGAGAGTTTCCGTGAGCAGTTATGAAAACATTTTTACCCTCTTTCAGCTTTGGTAAAATATTATCAAAATAGTAGGGCATAACTCTATCTTTTGTATCCTTGAGTGATTCGCCATTTGGAGGGGCAATGTCGTAACTTCTCCTCCAAATTTTAAGCTGTTCCTGACCAAACTTTTCGCCGGTTTCGGCTTTGTTAAGCCCCTGCAAATCGCCATAATGCCTTTCGTTCAAAGCCTGGTTTCTTTCGGTTGGCACATTAACCAAACCCATTTCGGCAAAAGCAAGCTCTGCGGTTCTTATGGCTCTTTTCAGCTCGGAAGTAAAAAGATAATCTATTTTATAATGTTTTAATAACTTTCCTGCATTTACCGCTTCGTGAACACCACGATGCGATAAATCAACATCCACCCAACCGGTGAATTTATTCTGAAGATTCCATTCAGACTCACCATGTCTTAATAAAATAAGCCGGGGCATATTCCTCCAATATATAAAAAATTAATGTTTTGGTTGACAAATTTCCATCAGCACACCATTTGTTGATTTTGGGTGCAGAAAGGCAATCAGCATTTCATGAGCTCCGGGAACCGGAGTTTCATTTATAAGTTTCACACCATTTTCACTCAGGCTTTTCAGTTCAGAAGTAACATCCGAAGACTCAAAAGCTATGTGATGAATGCCCTCGCCTTTTTTTTCGAGGAACTTGGCAATGGGTGATTCAGCATCAGTCGGTGCAGTAAGTTCAATCAGAACATCACCAACTTTGAAAGAAGCAACCTGAACTTTTTGAGCCTCAACAATCTCACGGTGTACATCTTTAAACTGAAAAATAGATTGAAAAACCGGTATGCTGTCGTCAAGATTTTTGACAGCAATACCAATATGATTGATAGCTTTTAACATATTTTTCCGAACAATTATTTTACGATTTATTGTTTAATTAAGGTTATAGCTACTGTAATAGGAACATTGCCTGTATATGTATTTGCAGGAATAGTAGTATTCCCGACAATTTGCTTTTGGTCTGAAGAAAGCTTACCCGAATATGAAATTACTGCTAATGTCAGATTGACATCTGGATTTTTAAAAGTACCTACTATGATAGGAATATCTATATCAGATGGTGAGCCCAAAACTGGAGTATATGTAACTTTACCGGTTCCGCCCAATACACCGGCAACATCAGTTAGATTCAAGTCTAACTTTACGGTTAATACTCCCATGTAACTTTGAGAACCAATCCAATGTCCTGTAAGATTAATTACCGGAGTAGGGTTATTAGTCGTGGTGTCTTTCGAGCAAGATGTAAACAATCCTGCCATCAATGTAGCCGCAAAAAGAAAAGCTAATATCTTTTTCATGATTTCCTTAGAATATAGTTGTTAAACAATACTGTATGACGGAAAGAAATGGAAAGTATTTACAGTAATTTGCAAAATAAAAAAACTCATCCGGCAATTGAAGAGACGGATGAGTTTTTTTAAATCAGTAAATACATTCTACATGAAAACCCTTAGCATCAGATAAGTCCAAAATGCCGGATCCTCCCTCTTAATAACAGTTGTTCCGCTTTTTAAGGAATATACATCTTTGCTGACATCACCCGGAAGAAATACAGAGCCGCCCCATTCAACTGTTGTGTTTTTCAGAGCCTTGTACTTCAAAACAAGGTCAACTTCCTGACCAAGATTCGAATTCTCGGATTTATCAGCCATTTGGTATGGTACGTTAGTCAGGAAGTAGTGTCCGTCAAGTTGAGCTGAAAAAGGGCTTTCCTTTGGCAGATATTCCAATCTCAGGAAATAGTCATTAACTCCTCTGCCCTTGGTTGATTTGTCAAGATTGCTGAAATAATCCATATAACCGAAGAATGTATGCTTGCTTGCATAATCCCCGTAAAATACGTTTACTTTTTCCTTTTCTGTATATTTTGTTCCCGACATAATGTCTGCATTAACGGATACTACCAATGGACTGAAATTGTATTTTAATCCGATAAATGCCATGTAGGAAGCGATATCAAGATTCCCGTACTTATCTGTAATAGTTGAATCCTTGACAATTTTATAGGTTGTATCGGATGTTGCTTTCATTGAGTAAGAATATTTTGCAGGATTTTTCCCGATTTTATAATTTCCTGTTCCGAATTGATATCCGAATTCGACATTTGCCGAAAAATCACCGATTTTCAATTCATAGTTCAACCCTGATGTAAATCTCATCAAATCATTATGAATTTCATCAGCTTTTTTTCCATTAAACTCGTAATATGTAAATAAATTAACCTGCTGGTCTTTTGTAATTTTTGCATTTCCCCAAAATCCCCAGACACTCATCCCGACATCGTTTTTGGAAGGATAAGGATATTGAGTTGTATCCGGAATTGAGGAACTCAAAAGCGATTTCGAATTGGCAGTTGTAAAACCAAATAAATCTACATAAAAAGCATCAGTTTTGTAGTCGAGAATTAATCCGTCAAAGGACCCGCCAATATAAGACCATTGGCTGGACTGGATTATTCTGCCTGAACTGTAGGACATTTCAAATCTACCGCCTTTTAGATAAAGAGGCTGGTCAAAAATATTATTTATCATCACATACCCCTGATGCAAATCAAGATTTTTCATATTTGCAGTCCATGAAGTTTCTTCTCCGTAAACACGTGAATCCTGAATCTGAGCAAAGAATGACACATGATTGAACAATGATTTTTCCACAGCGATTCTCGTTCTTAAACCTGTGTAAGAATAGGGATAGGTGAGATTAGAGAAGTCACGTCCATCGAGTTCGGAACGAATTTGAATACCACCTGTAAATTTCCAGTCGTCAACTTTCTCCTCCGCCGATAAAATCGAAAATGCAAAGCTAATGATTACAAAAAGTTTAAATAATTTGTTCATAATTTCTCCATCAAAAAATCTTATTCAAAAAACTGAGTTTGTAAATATTTGTTTTCGGTAATAATTATCAAATATTTAATGAATACGGATAATTTATTCCGATTTTCTAAAAAAAAGTGGAAATTAAGTTGCTATAAGCTTCAATGCATATTCAAATATATCTTCAACATCAATATTTTTCATGCAGTTAAAATGTTTTTTGGGGCAGGAACTTCTTCCTATGTGACTGCATGGTCTGCAAGACATTTCTTTTTCAATAATTTTAAATGGAACTTTATATGGCAGAAAACCAAGTTCTTTGACGCTTGAACCGAAAATTGCCAGAATCGGCACTTGTCTTGAAGCGGCAATGTGCATAACTCCTGTGTCATTGGTAATAAGCAAATTGCATTTATCAATTTGTTCAGTAGTTTCTAAAATCGAAGTTGAATCCGAACAATCTTCAAGATTTCCTCCTGCCATTTCGTTAATATTTCGGCAAAGGTCTTTGTCCTGAGTTCCGCCAAGAAGAATGATGTTTACATTAAGTTCCGATTTCAATTTGCGGGCAAGTTCTGCAAATCTTTCGGGTAGCCATCTTTTTGTAAAATGATTTGCTCCGGGTGCTATTGCAATTGATGTTTTTTTGAAATTTATGGATTTCAAGTAAACACCATCTGCTTTTTCCTGAGGTGTCCAAATTTCCAATCCTTTGTTATCCGGTTTTATTCCAATTTCAGCAATTGAATTGAAATAATTTTCAACAACAGAATAATTTTTCAGTACAGGTTTTTTGAGGTAAACGAGTGAAAGTTTGTGAAATCTGTTTTTTTTGATTCTCAAAATATTATCCGAGAGTTCTGAAGAATAATTTTTTGACCTCAGATTATTTTGCAGGTCAACAATCAAATCATATTTTTTTCCATTAAAAAGAATATTCTTTATTTTCTCATTTTCACGAATATTCTTTGATTTATCATATTCAATTACATTATTCAAATATGGGTTATATCTATATATTTCAGTAAATTGCGATGACGTAAGAAAATCAATTTCAGCGTTGGGGAAGGCAGTTTCCAGCACTCTGACGACGGGAGTAGTCAGAATAATATCACCCATTGAACTTAATCTTATTATAAGTAATTTGTTTATGTCTATACTTTTTTTTAATTTCATATTTGAAAAAAGACAGATTTATACAAAACTGAATTTGGAATCATTAATTAATAAATTATAAAAATATGAATTTTTCTCTCGAACACAAAGACAATTTAGTAGTTTTCACTCTAAAGAATCAAAAGTTGACTTCCGAAGTATCGGCAGAACTTAAAGCAAAGCTACTGATTATCACACAACCGGACATCGAAGGTCTGATTATTGACTTGTCAACCGTTGAGTATATTGACAGTTCCGGTCTTGGTGCTCTTCTTCTTGCCCAAAGACAAATGAGCGAGTATGACCTGCCCATAATAATTTGCGGAGCTCAGGAATCTGTTCTGAAAATGCTGAGTATCTCGCACATTGAAGATTTGTTCGAACTGTTTCCGAGTGTTGAAGAAGCAATCCAAAGCTTTGACGAAGAATAGACACTTGATCTATGGTTGATTTTTGACAAGGAAGCATTGTTTCCTGACTACCGATGCAGAACCAAATACTCCGATAGCATTTGTCACTGAATTCATCAGCGGGTCATGATATTGGGAGAACATTTGATTTTTGAACCATTTCAAATAGTTATTGTCAGGTGCATAAACTGTTACTTCCTGCTTTCCGAACCATTTGAAAGCCATCCAGACTACAGGAGTTGTTGAATCCCCAACAAAATTTATGGATGATAATTCACGGTAAGTCTTGTCATTATCTCTATAAAATATATTGAAAGTTCTTCTGTTCATTTCATCAGTTGCAGGAGTCAGATATTTCCCATAATTAAGAGTATCCAGACATCGGACATTCAATATATAAAAAACTATACCTGGAACTTTTGACCATTTTATTGCGATTGAATCTATAGCCTTTGGATTCAGAGTATCTTTGGGAAAATACATATAATCTTTGGGTTCATTTATCCAATTAACTGTACCAAGAGTTTTTGTTTGTCCTGTAATAATTTTCCCGTCCTTCAAAGTAACTCTTAGCTTGTAGTCAGTGTTGGGTTTCACCTTGTAATTTGTATCCGGATAGAAATATCCCATTCCCGGATTTTCTCTGAAAGCAAGTTTCATTGTGTCTTTATCATCAATAATTCTAATGTCGGCATCTCTTATCACTGCAATTGAATCGCTGTATTTTGAGGTGGTGGGCTGTGTCAGATAAACCCGGATACCTGCAATCGGTTCCCCAACCAAGATAAAAGCTTCAACATAATGCTCCGGAACATACTCTGTTGGAGGTGCATCTTCGCAGGATGTGAGAAGATGCATCAAAAGCATTATTAACATTGAGCCGAATATTGTTATTTTGTTTTTCATCATTTTTCCCGATCCCTTAAAATTTCATTTCAATAGATAATGTTGGTATGATTGGCAGTAGTTTAACATCCTTAACACTTGTTTCCTCCATGCTTGCATCGTAGTATCTCATCAGAATATCTCTTCTTGAATAAACATTGAAAATATCCAGAATAATTCTGAATGGCTCGCCAAATAAAGTAGTATTGTAACTTCCGCTTAAATTTAATTGATGCGATGCAGGAAGTCTCAGACCAAACCTTTGTGAAGGTATAATTTTCCCTCGTCCCAGATTTTGGTCAGGCAGTTCAATTTGAAATCTTGAAGTTGCTCCGGTGTAGGACTGTCCGCTCTGGAATAAAAATGTGGCACCTAAACTCCATTTTTTACTCAACTCGTACTGAAGAACTATCTTCAAATCATGCCTTCTGTCATATTTCGGACGAAACTGAGCACCATTGTTGATACTGTCAAACTTTGCATAAACAAAACCAAGTCCGTAGCCTATCCATCCTGCAAGTTTGCCGACTTTTTTCTGGATGAACAGTTCAAGTCCGTAAGCTTTGCCGTTTCCGCTGAAAAACAAATCAGAAACCTTTTTTCCGGTGAAGGCTTTTGTGTTCATCTCGCTGATGTTCATCAGGTCTTTATAGTATAAATCTACATTCAAAGTTATGTCGTCAAAAGGAGTTGTTTCCATACTAAGAATATAATGGTTTGCCTGAGCCGGCTGAACTGTTTTGTCTGTTGGAAGCCATGTATCAAACAACGAAAAATTCTCGAATCCGGCTAATCTCAGGTACTGATGAAACATTCCCCAAGAGGCTTTTATTGAAATATTCTCCTGTGCCTGCCAGCGAATTGCAACCCTGGGGTCATACGTTGCATATTTCGAGAAATCCCAGTAATTAACCCTCAATCCGCCCTGCAAAGACAGAAGTTCGGTTATTCGGTAATTCCCCGAACCGAAAAGCGAATATGTCCAGTCCTGATAAAGCATATTAGTTTTGCTTCCGTCGTTTGTGCCTTTCGGTGTGGGTGCATCACTGCCGGAAAAATTCTGGTTATAACCGAAAATAAAATTGCTGGCTTCAAATCCTGTTATAATCGTAAGTTTTTCAGTAGTGAACCATTCAAGGTTACCTTTAAGTGTATAATCTGTAATGGAGTTTTCCATGCTTGTTTTGTATCCGGTCAGGTCCTGAGTCAAACCATTAGTATAGTTACTTCCCGAAAGGTTTAAAACAGAAAATAAATTATCGCCAAAAATATGAGTCCAACGCAGAGAGCCGGTTTTGTTTCCCATGTATAAATTAGTTTTCAGCCCAAGTCCGCTGTAATCAAAATTATCTTTGCTCATAAATCCGCTGAAAAACATCTGGTCATTTTTGGATAAAGTCTGGGTAACCTTTGCATTAATATCATAAAAACCAAAATCCGGAATTGGATTTTCGGGGTCATTTGGCAGAATATTTTTTATTAAGTCAAAATATGTTCTTCTTCCGCCGATAAACCAAGAACCATTTCCAATTGGACCATCAAGCGATAGTTTGGAAGAAATCAAACCAATCGAGCCAATGCCCTCAACGTGACTTCTGTTTCCGTCTTTCTGGGTAATGTTTATTACTGATGACAATCTGCTTCCATACTCAGCCGGATATCCGCCTTTAATCAGCTCGACATCTTTGATTGCATCAGAATTGAAAGTTGAAATAAAACCAAATAGATGAGAAGGATTATAAACCGTGGAACCGTCAATCAAAACAAGATTCTGGTCGGGCGAACCACCGCGGATATACAATCCGCTTGAAATCTGCGAGGAAGTCAGAACTCCGGGCAAAAGCTGTAAAGTTCTGAAAACGTCAGATTCGCCGGCAATTCTGATTTCTTTTATCTGTTTAATGGGAATATTAATTCGGCTGATTGAAATTTCTCTTTTTTCAACTTCTCTTTCGGCTTCAACCGAAACTTCTCCTGTTGAAACAGAATTTTCGGTAAGGAAAAATGTTTCTCTCAATTGCTGGCTTTTTTTGAATTTCAATTTCTTTTCAATCGGTGCACATCCTACACTTGAAATTTTCACAACATATTCGCCGGGAGTAATAGCCGTTATCGAGAAAAAACCGCTTTTATTGGTGTATGCTCCCTTTTTGATGGATGGAATATAGACCGACGCACCGATTAACGTTTCTTCGGTTTCCTCTGCCTTGACGAATCCGCTCAGCGAAGCTTCGTCGCTCAGAAGATTGTTGGCACGAGCCGAAAAAACAGTAAAAACCAAAACAAGCAGGTATAAAAATTGAATTTTAATCTTCATATATTTTATGCAATTATTTAACTTTTCAAAATCTCAAAAATCATTTTTGCTATGTAACTCGAAGTGTAAGAAACACAACGCGGCAAAAGGACGCAAAAATAATTTTCAAAATGTAATGTTGAACTTTTCTAAATTAAAAAAAACAACTTTCCGGTGTTTTCCTGAAAGTTGTTTGTTATAACGGATTCACTTGTTAAAAGTTGCAAAGAATCAATTATCTATATTCTTCATTCGCAAAAAAAGATCACACAAAAATTAAGTCAGAAACGATATAAATTTATTTTGAAATGATAAAACAGGCGGGAGATTTATAAAACAAAAGTCCTGCATCGTTCAGACGCAGGACTTATAAAATAAAATATATGAAAGATTCAAATAGATATTTATTTATTTTTGATACAACGAACAGATAGACCGTTAAACTTACCTTGACCTGTCCTAAAAACTTTGGTTGAATAATTGCCCAAAACTCTCCTCCATGCGAAATCTGTGTGATAATCTGTTGAGGTCCACCAAAACCCATAGTATCCTAAAAAGGTTGCAGATTGGTAGTTGTCACAAATGCCGCTCGGAAGAGCAGAAAAACCACTTGTATTTGTTGCACCAATATTTGGGTTTTTCCAATGTTCTTCTCCTATCTCTTTCATCTTTCCTCCTTCATCATTTCCTCGCTCTCCGAGAGAATCAGCTTCAGTTTTCGACATACCTAAATAGATTACTAATACTTTCCATTCTGAATCTGTAGGGACATCCCAACCAACGGGTGCTAATCCACGAGGGTCGTTTACTGCGTACCAGTTGTATAGTTTTCCGTTAATAACTCCAATTGAAGGGTCATTATTGTAATAGCACCATGTACCAAGTTCTTGCGCCCATTTTGAAGGATCTGTTATATGTGGTATGGAATCACCATTTCTGTAATGGTCAACATTAAGGTTCTTAAGCATCCATACCTGAGAGCCGATTGTTAGGGGTTGATATTGGTCAATATAAAAGATTAAGCTATCAATTGCACTTAGTAAGTATGGTTTGGGATACGAAAAGATGTAAACATTTAAAGAATCATTTTCAAATTTGATACTTCCGATGATTTCAGTCGGATAATATGCGATAAGCGTATCATCGTAATGAATTCTCATCACATAATTATTCTTTTTATCAATAACTCCCAAGCTGTCAATCTCGCTGAGATTATACTGCTTCGAGTTTCCATCATTCAGATAGAATTTCACCAGCGGCTCGGCGGAATAAAGCACAGCATAGCAAAAGAAAATGGCGATGTAAAGAAATGAGTTTTTCATGTTCTTTCCTTTCGGCAGGATAATACTTCTGTCGTATAATTTCCTTCTGTCAGGCTGTGACACCTGACAGAAGAAGAATATCTGAAATTAATAAGCTTACTTCAGTGTATAGCTTTCAAGGTCTATGTTGCTCGCAATATTATTGGCGTAAACCACTCCGACACCTTTTTTAAAAATCATATAGCCGCTTAATGAGCCGCCAAGAGTACATTTCCAGCAATATTTGTAAGTACCTTTTTTTGTTACGATGGACTCAACCTTTGACCATGTGTTGCCATAAGAATCCGTACCAACAGTTGGCTGGTTCGGAAGAAAATATATAGTTTGAATTTTATCTGATTTATATGCACCGACATAGACCCCATTAGATTGCTTGGATAGCTCTCTATTGCCAAGATCGAAAATACTCGCTGAACCGGAACCGTCAGTCCTTTGGGCATCAGAGGACATCCTCGTGGAATTTGCCATACCGTCCCAAACAAAGACAACTGCAGCTTCTGTGATTGTAAGAGTGGCTTCAAAACCTTCGGATTCCTTGTAATAATTCCAAAAATTTCCAAGCTTTATTGGGAACAAATCCCCCCCTGAATTATAATCATCTGCATTTGTCCCCGAATCATTGCCGCATGAGACGAGCAAAATAACGCAAAAAATC
Source organism: uncultured Hyphomicrobiales bacterium (assembly GCA_964606895.1). Lineage (GTDB taxonomy): Bacteria > Bacteroidota > Ignavibacteria > Kapaibacteriales > UBA2268 > CAZSHX01. Next base: position 48,490 of record CAZSHX010000005.1, on the reverse strand, counting down.
AAGAAAACTAAATTTTTCATTTCATAAACCGAATTTATTAATAATTAGTAAATTAAACATGATTTTTCTAAATTAATCCAAAAAAAGCATTTAGTGAGGCTACAAGAACTCCTGATACCACACATTAAGAATTCAACATTTAAGGGCATAGAAAAATTGTTCTGACCATAAATATCAACGTTCAGACAACAAATCTTGCAAAATACAATTTACGAAAAAGAACTAACATCTCAAAAAAAAAGCTATCCTTTTTGGGGACAGCTTTTATGAATATTGATTTTTATCTTAAAAATGAACTTTTTTGTCCGGTGTTCTGTCCCTGTCGCGGGTTACATTCCCGCTCCAGTTAATTGTTCCGGTTGCATAATAAATGCCGACAGCGAACGGTGTTGCCATTGAAGTGCCGCTCCATGAATCAGTATTGGGGTTGCTGTCATATAAAACAGTTGACAAAATATTGACTCCGGGTGCTGAAAAATCAACCGGTGGATTTCCGTAATTCGAAAAAGAAGCAAATCGTCCGGTATTGTCAAATGCTGATATAGTAAATAAATACGTGCCGTTTGCTCTTGCAGGAGAAAACCTGCTTGCATCTCTTCCATCATTCCCTGCCGCTAAGCAGAACCTGATATGTTTTCCGCCGTAAGTTGAAGCATTAATTACTGCATTATCCAAAGTGGAATACGAAGGACCGCCTAAACTCATATTTGCAACATCGCCGTCTGCCGCGGCAGTGGCAACATAATTAACTCCGGCAATAACCTGAGAGTAAGTTCCGGAACCTGAATAGTCCAAAACTTTTACAGCGGCAACTTTAGCTCCGGGTGCAACTCCAACAGAACCAATACTATTGTTTTTGGCACCGATAATACCCGAAACGTGCGTTCCGTGTCCATTTTGGTCGGACCAGGTTTCACCGCTGACAAAAGTAGTACATTGGGCAGTTTGAATGTTGAGCTCGCCGGCTGTTCCCCAGTCTTGGTCAATTCCCGTATCAATTATCCATGCAACACGTGATGAATTTGAATAATCGGTAGAAATATTTGCCCCGACATAATTCACACCCCAATTCTGACCTTGAGTCTGAATTTGGCTTTCCTTAGAGTTGTAGTAAGATAAAATCGGTTTTTCCAATTGAATATACTGATCCTGCTCAACTAAAGAAACGCGGGAGTCTTTGGAAATCATTCCTACTTCAGTTGGTGTTAGCTTTGCACAAAAGCCTTTTATCGCGGCTTCGTAAACAAACACAAGATTATTCTCACTGATGCCATAGCTCTGAAATAGTTTTGAAATAACAGACCTTACGCCTGAGGCTGACTGTATGCCCGAGACCGAAGCATCCGACAAAGTAACAACGTACTGATTGTCAACGAATCTAATTTGTTCCTGCACGTTTGGGGCGACGGGTGATTGGGTAGTATCCTGCATTGTACATCCTCCAATAACAAGTATGGAAAATATCATCACAAAGGACAGAAAAGAAACTGCATATCTAATCATAGGAAATTTCCTTTATATAATTATAAAATATAGACTAAAATATGGAATTAATTACAATAAAACAAGCAATATTTTGCATGAATTTAGCTTTAACTAAAAAAATATTTATTCTTCATTAATAACTAATTACTTCCCATCTTAAACACAACGAACGGAAAAACCGTAAACCTTATTGAAGTAGGATCTGTAGATGAATGCGTCATACCAGCTCAATGACCTGTACCAAGCCTTTGAAGTATTGTACTCCGTAGAAGACCACCAATAGCCATTGAATTCTATATAGTTGTATGCTCCAATGTAGTTGCGTAAGGCCCCGGGTAGGGCGGAAAAGCCGCTTGAGTTAGTCGCTCCTGTGTTGTCACGAATCCAGTGGCTCGTTCCTGTCTCTTTCAACTTTTCTCCAGCAATACTTTCACCACCGAGATATGTTGTTAGAGTTGCCCATTCTGCATCGGACGGTACCTGCCAGCCAGATGGTGCCAATCCTCGCGGGTCTTTCACGGCACCCCAATTGTATAATTTGCCATATATATCTTCCATTGCTGAGTCATTATTGTAAAAGCACCATGCACCTGTTGTTAGATTAGACCATGATGTGGTATCTTGCACTTCCGGAATAGATTCTCCATTCCTGTAATGGTCAACATTAAGATTTTTAAGCATCCAGACCTGCGAGCCTATTGTGAGGGGTTGCCATAGGTCTATGTAAAAGATGAGGCTGTCAATACAGCTTATTTTGTAAGGTTTGGGATACGAAAAGATGTAAACATTTAAAGAATCATTTTCAAATTTGATGCTACCGATGATTTCAGTCGGGTAATATGCGATAAGCGAATCATCGTAATGAATTCTCAACACATAATTATTCTTTTTGTCAATAACTAACAAGCTGTCAATCTCGCTGAGATTATACTGCTTTGTACTTCCATCATTCAGATAGAATTTAACCAGCGGCTCTGCCGAATATAGCGAGGCAGAAAAGAGGAAAATTGCGATGTAAAGAAATGAGTTTTTCATGTTAACCCAAAAAGATTAAATATACTTTTTCAAACTACAACTTACGAAAATAAACTAACATCACAAAAAAAAAGCTGTCCTTTTTTGGGGGATAGCTTTATGGTTAAATATTTTTGTAGATTTAAATAATCATGTAAATCAAAGTTCAGATACTAACAGTTTGAATTTTAGATACGACCCGCTGTCATATTGTATTTCTTTATTCGCTATCCTCATCATCATCAAAAACACCTAATACAACCGAAAAATTCAAAGTGCCGATTTCGTCAAAATTAATCTTGAAATCCTCAATTAAAAAATCAAACTCACCAAAATATTCATCTTTTCTTTTAATGAGTGAAAGCAGTTCATTTTTCCCCAAAATATCTAATTCAAGGTCATTTACCAATGAATTAATTGCTTCTTTCCTATCATCCAATGGTAGCAATGCCAGATTCCATGCTAATATTGCAAAAGTCAGTGCTAAAATAGTGTCGTCTTGGCCATCATCTTCAGTAAGTAAAGGTTCAGCGTAGTTAAGAATCAAGTGGGTAGGTTTCACATCAGACAGGATTAAATTTGGGTCATCCAAATCTAAAAAATACTTGCTTTTATTCAACTGTCCAAATTTAGCTTTTTTGGGAAATTTGGATTTTTCATTGTTGAATTGTGCTTTATTCTTCTTTCTTTTCAAATTTGATTTTTTTGACATATAATCCTATTTTATATTATTAATTTATTTGAAAAAATATTAGTGTAACCAAAGATTATGATTATTTATAAAAGTTACATTACCTCGATACAGTTTTGAGATGTTGAAATTATGTTTTCCAATTCTTCTGTTTCACTTCCGATTCTTTTAATTATTCTTTCAGTTGAAACACATCTGATTTGATAGCAATTTACTGCACTTTCTGCTTCAAGTCCGCTTTCTACTGAAGGAGACAATTTAACCAACCACCAGACTTTTTCAAATTCGGGTTTCCAACTCGTAATTGGAGCAACAATTTTTAAACCCAAACCAACTGCAAAATTACCGTTAATAATAATAGCAGGGCGAATTTTCCTGATTTCATCACCTTTTGTCGGATTGAAGTCAATGAGACATATATCTCCCTGAAAATACTCTTGAGTTTGAATTTTCATTCGATTCCGTCTCCGATTTCGTCAACAAATAATTCATCCTTGAATTTATTATAAACGGGTAATGCTTCCTCAGTCATTCGCATAAGAATTGCGGTTCTTGAATCTTTAGGCAATTTTCTGATTTCAGATGCAGTTAACTTTCTTGATTTTAATTCGTTATCAACAAGGTCTTTGACCATTTGGGATACAGACTTATTGTCCAGTTCGGATAGTATTTTGAACTTTTCCTTTTCAAGATATGAAACCCTGATTGCTATCATTGATGATTGTGCTGTTTGCATTATTCTTCTTACATTGTTGCTACATACATACAAATATACATCAATACGAAATCATTTCAAAGATATTTTAATATGAATTATTATTTGTGGGTTATAAACCAGGTACCTCTTATAAGTATGAAAAGTCATAAAAAAATAATAATTATTTCGTGTAGATATATTCAGTTTTGGTTTCAGGTTTTCTAAATCTGTTATAAGTTACATACTCAATAACATTCCCTTGATTATCATATTTATAGGTGAAACTATGATTATCTTTGGGGTCTGAGTAATAATGAACCTCTTCTATCTGATTCCCCTTTACATCATATTTGTACAATTCTTTATTAGGGACAGATTTTTTTGAATAATAAGTCACTTTCTCTATTAGGTTGCCACTCTCATCATAAGTGTAATATATATGAAAATCATCATTAGATCGTTCAAAATCATCAATTATTTTTTCAATTATCCGTCCATTTTTGCCCAATTTTTGAATTGACTTCCAGCTAATCGTGCTATCTGTGTCATAGTTTACTTGCTCTATTTCGTTTCCTTTTTCATCATATTTGTATGTATTCTTTGAACTAACAGTAATGTTAGGTAAATAATGAACCTCTTCTATCTGATTCCCCTTTACATCATATTTGTAAGTTGATTTATAACCAGCAGTATCTTTAATAAAAAATGCAAAACTCTCAATCATCTTTCCTTGTTCATTATAATTGAATGATGCCCAAACCCTCACGGTATCATCAGTTTCATAAACCTCTTTAATTATATTCCCTTTATCATCGTACATTTTTGTTTTTTTTGAACTAATTGAACCATCAGGATGCCGCGATACTTCTTCTTTTATTCTTCCATTTTCATCGTAAGTGGTTTTAAGATGTGCAAATACTGAGTCATCTTGGTTATATCCAATAATCTCAATTATCTTTCCTTGTTCATTATACTTGAATAAACCTCTTTTTTCAACAGAATCATTGGGTTTATAGAAAATTTCCTCAATATTATTTCCTTTATCATTATAATTCCGAGTTAATACCTTGTGTTTTGATTTGATTTTCAATTTGCCTGATTTATACTTATATTCATATGTTGTGCAACTCTTATAACTTCTTTTTATAGTATCTTGAGCATACGAGCAAGAAATCAACAACAAAAATGCTATAAGACTTGTTAAAATTAAATTTCTGATACTCATTCTAACCTTATTGACAATAAAAAACATTTTCAAATTACAACTTACGAAAATTAACTAACATCTCAAAAAAAAGCTGTCCTTTTTGGAAGATAGCTTTTTGGGTATATTTTTTAAATTAAAAATGAACTTTTTTACAAAAATGCAGAAAAACCTGTAATGTCTTCGCCAAGAATTAATGTATGAACATCATGGGTTCCTTCGTAAGTAATAACAGACTCAAGATTTGCCGCATGACGCATAACTGGGTACTCGCTTAAAATACCGTTAGCTCCGAGGATTTGACGTGCAATTCGTGCACACTGCAAAGCCATGTCAACGTTGTTTCTTTTGGCAAATGAAACCTGATGGAATGTATCTCTTCCTTCGTCTTTCAGTCTGCCCAAACGGTAAGCCACAAGCTGTGCTTTGGTAATTTCATTCAGCATCCAGACAAGTTTTTCCTGTGTAATCTGGAAAGCGGCAATGGGTTTGCCAAACTGAATTCTTGATTTTGCATACTCCAAAGCTGTTTCATAAACAGATATGGCGGCACCGATAACACCCCATGCAATTCCGTACCGAGCTTGAGTTAAGCAACTCAACGGACCTTTCAATCCTTTAATATTCAATATATTATCTGCAGGAATTTCGCAGTCCTCAAAAACAAGTTCGCTTGTAATCGAAGCTCTTAGTGAATGTTTGCCTTTCATTTCGGGAGCAGTAAATCCTTTTGTTCCTTTTTCGACTAAAAATCCGTGAACTTCTCCGTCAAGTTTTGCCCAGACAACAGCGATATCGGCAATAGTACCGTTCGTTATCCACATTTTTGCTCCGTTAAGCAAATATCCGTTATCGGTTTTGACGGCAGTTGTTATCATCCCGCCGGGATTGGAGCCGAAGTCGGGTTCTGTAAGTCCGAAACAGCCTATTGCTTCGGCACTCACGAGCCGTGGCAACCAATAATCTTTCAATTTTTCGCCAGCATATTTGTAAATCGGATAAATTACAAGCGAATTCTGAACAGAAGCAAAAGAGCGGACACCGGAATCGCATCTTTCGAGTTCAGCCATTGCAAGCCCATAGCTCGTATAGTTCGCATTTGCTCCGCCGTATTGTTCGGGGAGAGTTATGCCGAAAAGACCAAGTTCAGCCATTCCCTTAATAATTTCGAACGGGAAAGTACCGTCCATGAAGTGACTGCTGATAATAGGGTTGATTTTCTCATCCACATAGGTGCGGACAGAATCTCGGATAAGTCTTTCTTCTTCTGTGAAGAGCTCGTCTATGTTGAAATAATCTACTGAATTTGATGCCATTTTTACCTCTAAATTTGTAAAGTTTATAAATAAGTCGAAATTATCTTGTTCAATATTTTAAAAGTACGGAAAAAAAACGAAAAACTGTCGAAATCCTTTGTATATAAAGAAATTTTTCGTATATTTGTACTTGGAAAAGTGAAGGAAGACAGAGGAGGGGGCGTTGATGCCCTTTTTTTATTATTATTCCCTTTTCTAAGTCGTAACTTTAGATAAAAATTTATTATTTATTCACTTTTGTTTTGAACTAATGGCAAGACGGAAACCCAAACATCAAATCGATAAAAAAATGATTATCGAGGCTTTTGCTGAAATGGCAAAAGAAAAAAATATTGACAGAGATTTGCTTCAGGGAATTGTTGAAGAAACTCTTTCACTTTTAGTCCGTAAAAAGTACGGAATGGAGGCGAACTTTGAAATTATCGTCAATATGGAAAAAGGAGATGTTGAAATTTACCTGATGAGAACAGTGGTCGAAGACGTAGAAGACCCGACACTTGAAATCTCGCTCAGGGATGCACTCCTTTATGGTACTGAAAAATATGACGTTGGGGACGATTTTATCGAGGAAATCACTCTCGACAATATATCTGATAACTTCGGCAGAAGATTAATCACTCTTGCCGCTCAGAGCCTTAATCAAAGAATTCGCGAAGTTGAAAAAGATAATATCTACAATGAATACATCCAGAAATTAGGCGAAATCATCGTCGGTGAGATTTATCAGATTCGCAGAAATGAAATTCTTGTCCTTCACAATAAAATTGAAATGAAACTCCCAAGGGAAGAGCAAATTCCTAACGAGCCTTATAAATTCAGAAAAAATCAGACCCTGAAAGCTATCGTCAAAGAAGTTAAAAGGTCAGGAGCTTCAGGTCAGCCCGAAGTTATTCTTTCCAGGGCATCGGACGACTTCCTTCTAAGACTCTTCGAAATCGAAATTCCTGAAATTTATGACGGAATTATTCAAATCAAATCAATTGCACGCGACCCCGGAGAAAGATCCAAAGTTGCCGTAATTTCATTTGACGAAAGAGTTGACCCAGTCGGTGCCTGCGTTGGTATGAAAGGAATCAGAATCCATTCAATCGTACGCGAATTGAATAATGAAAATATTGACTTAATCGAGTATTCAGACGACATAAAGACTTTCATTACAAGGGCTTTAGCTCCTGCAAAAGTAAAAGAAATCGTTGTTTCGCCCGAAATTCGTTCCGCAAGCGTAATTGTTCCCGACGAGCAGGTTTCACTTGCAATCGGTAAAAACGGTCAGAATGTCCGTCTTGCTTCCAAACTCACAAATTACTCAATCACACTTATTAAAGAGGGCGGCGAGGACATTGAACTTTCTGAATTCAGAGAAGAGCTTGGATTGGCAATTTACAACAGACTTATCGAAAATAAAATTGAAACTGCAAGAGAATTCCTCGAGGCAGATATTGATATATTGCTGTCAATTGACGGTATTACAAAAGAAACATTAATCGAACTTCGTTCAATAATTCTTAGTGAATTTGAAGAAGAGGAATCTGAAGATATTGTTGAAAAAATTCAGAATCACGAATAATAATTATTAACTTCTTAAGGTTTTATGTCTGATCACGAAAAAATAATGCTTTTTAAAATTGCTTCCGAGATTAACCTTGGTAGAGATGCTGTTGTTCAGTTTCTCCAGCAGAAAGGCTTTGTTATTGAAAATAAGCCCACTGCTTTGCTGTCCTATGATATGGTTGAAGCAATTTATGACAAGTTCAAAAGAGAAAAAAAAGCCGCTGAGAAACAAAGAGAAAAAGTTGAGAAACTTAAAGCCTCAAGAAAACCTGCTGATGTAAAGAAACCTACTTCCGCAGAATCTGTAAAACCGACTGAACACGAGGAACTTCCATTTACGGAACCTGTTCCCGAGGTACAGCCAGAAGTTATTATTCAACATGAAGAACCTGTTGCCGAGCCGGCTCCGGTTATTGCTGAAGTGATAATCGAAACTCCTCCTCAACCGGTTGTTGCAGAATCAATAGAAATTGCAGAACCGATTTCTATTCCCGAACCTGTCCCTGTTCCTGAACCGCCACCTTCGGTAGAACAGCCTGTTCCAACCGTGGAAGATGTTGTAGGAGCTATCAAACCGGAACAACTTGCTGAAATTATAAAAGAGAGGACAGTATCTCTTGTTCATGAAGTTGTTACAGTCATTCCTGAGGGAACTGAAGAAGAAGATGACGAGGCAGATGACGTTATTGAAAAATCTGCCGACGGCACACCGTTAACCACAGAAGAATCAGCTCAGGCTAAGAAGAACAGAAAACGCAAGAAAAGAAAGAAAATAATAGAAGTTGAATATGAGATAGGTCAGGCACCGAAACTCAAAGGTCTTACTATTGTCGGTAAAATCAATCTTGACGCTGAAAAAGAAGAAAGAATGAGAAGAGCCGCGGCAAGAATTAAAGCCGCAGAAACACCTGCTGAAATTGCTGAAAAAGCAAGAATCGAAAAACACAAGAAAAAAGGGCCTGTTAAACCAATTCCGAAGGAAGTTCCAAAAGAAAAACCTTTGGATAAGAAAAAACGCAAGAAAAAATCTGTTCGTGATTCCATTTCGAATGAGGATGTGGACAGAGCGATTCGTGCCACCCTTTCCGGTGGCGATACCGGTGCCGCCGCAAGATCTAAGCTTAAACAAAGAAAACGTATTGAGCGTGAAGAAAAAGAAACTAAACTGACAGAAGAAAAAGACCGCGAGGCTAACATTCTTCAATTGAGTGAGTTCGTTACAACAAGCGATCTTGCCGGTTTGATGAATACTTCTGCCAATGAAATCATTCTCAAATGCATGAGTTTGGGCTTGATGGTAAGTATTAACCAGCGTCTGGACAAAGACACCATCGTTTTAATTGCAGATGATTACGGCATGGAAGTCGAATTCCTTGATGAAAAAGCCGTACAATATATAGATGATTATGAAGAAGATCCTGCAGATCTGAAACCACGTTCACCGATTGTTACAATCATGGGACACGTTGACCATGGTAAAACATCATTGCTTGACTTTATCAGAAAAGCAAATGTTGTTGCAGGTGAAGCCGGCGGTATAACTCAACATATCGGTGCTTACAGAGTACTGCTTCATGACAATAAATCAATCACATTTTTGGATACTCCCGGTCACGAAGCATTTACTGCTATGCGTGCCAGAGGTGCTTTAGTAACTGATATCGTTGTGTTAGTTGTTGCGGCAGACGACAGCGTCATGCCTCAAACAATCGAGGCGATTAGCCATGCTCAGGCGGCAAATGTTCCGATTGTCGTTGCTATTAACAAAATTGATAAACCTGACTCCAAGCCCGACAGAATCAAGCAACAGCTTGCAGACCACGGTGTACTTATTGAAGAGTGGGGCGGAAAAAACCAGACAGTAGAGATTTCCGCAAAATTTGGTAATAATGTTGACATGTTGCTCGAAAAAATTCTTCTTGAAGCTGAAGTTCTCGAACTTAAAGCTAATCCGGACAGGAAAGCACGCGGAACAGTTATAGAAGCAAAAATGGACAAAGGATTGGGTAACCTTTCAACAATCATTGTTCAAAAAGGTACCTTGAGAAATGGCGATTCACTTGTTGTGGGTTCGGTTTCGGGTAGAGTTAGAGCAATGTTTGACGAAAGAGGAAACAGAGTTAACGAAGCCGGTCCTTCGATTCCCGTTAGGTTAATTGGTTTGGAAGGTCTTCCCGAAGCAGGTGATATATTTGTCGTAGCAGGTTCCGAGCAGGAAGCCAGGGCAATTGCAACACAAAGAAAACAACTTCGCAGAGAACAGGATTTCCGTCAGGTCAGACATTTGACTCTTGACGATATTTCCAAGCAAATATCACTTGGTGGAATCAAAGATCTTAACCTAATTATTAAGGGAGACGTATCGGGTTCGGTTGAAGCATTAAGCGATTCACTGCAGAAACTTTCCCGCGATGAAGCCCGTGTTTGTATTCTTCATAAGGGTGTAGGTTCAATCAGCGAATCAGACGTTATGCTTGCTATGGCATCCGGAGCCGTTATTATCGGTTTCCAGGTTTCAATGACAAATAACGCACGTAAACTGATTGACAAAGAAGGCGTGGACGTAAGACTTTACAGCATTATTTATGACTGTATAAACGAAATTAAACTTGCCCTTGAAGGTTTGCTTTCGCCTGACGTTCAAGAAAATGTTACTGCAACTATTGAAGTCAGAAAAGTATTCAAAATCAGTAAACTTGGTGTTATTGCCGGTTGCTATGTGTTAAGCGGTAAAATAAACAGAAATGACCGGGTCCGTTTACTTCGCGACGGCATTCCGGTTTACAACGGAACTTTGAATTCTCTTAAACGAAATAAGGATGATGCCAAGGAAGTTGATACTAACTTCGAATGCGGTATCATGCTCAACGGATATAACGATACTGAAATTGGTGATATAATTGAAGCTTACAAGATTGTTGAAGTAAAACGAACGTTTGCTTAAAATGTCAATAAGAACAGATAAAGTCGCAAGTTCAGTTAAAAAAACTTTAGCCGGCGAGATTCACTCGCTGGCTTCAGAGTTTTCTGCAGGTTTGGTTACGATTACTGCCGTCAGAATGTCAAATGATTTGCAGATAGCTAAAGTTTACCTAAGTTCTTACGGTGGCAAAATATCTACAAGCGATTTTATTGACCATCTTGAAAACAACAAAAGAACCCTTAAATCTGCTGTTGCCCATCAGGTTCGGCTTCGTCACACTCCCGATTTGAAATTCTTTATTGACGATACACTCGACCAAATGGAAAGAATCCAGAAACTTATTGACTCCGTCAAACCCATTCAAGAAGCTTAATCATGTTTTTAGAAAAAAACTCACTTGATAATTTTAGTGAATGGCTAACTTCACTTAATGATTCGGGTGGATTTTGTCTTATAGATAAAGATATTGACTGGACTTCTTTCGATGTTTGCGGGAAAATCCGCGGTATAACTCATATCAAAAAAGTTGGTCATGCAGGCACTTTAGACCCATTTGCTACAGGATTGCTTATCGTTGCCGTTGGAAAAACCACGAAAAGAATTTCAGAATTTCAGGACCTCGACAAAACATACAAAGGCACAATAAAAATCGGTGCAACAACAATTACCTACGACAGAGAAGCAGAAGAAGAAAATCTGACTGATTTTTCTTCAATAAATCCTGAAGATATTCTCGAAATGAGAAAGCAATTTCTTGGTAAAATTTTGCAGACACCACCGATTTTCTCAGCTAAAAAAGTTAAGGGCAAACCACTCTATATGTATGCACGCAGAAATCAGGAAGTTGAAATTAAACCGGCAGAAGTTGAAGTACTGAAATTTGATATTACTGAAATTAATCTTCCGTTTATTGATTTCGAAATTGTTTGTACCAAAGGTACTTACATCCGCTCTATTGCTAATGATTTAGGCGAAAAACTCGGTACGGGCGGCTATCTGCACTCACTCAGAAGAACTGCAATCGGTTCGGTTTCGGTTGATAATGCATTGACAATAAAAGAATTTCAAGAATTATTCGTTCAAATCTAACTATTTGACAAAATTTTAGATAACATGAATATTTACAGAGATTTTTCGGAAATTGAATTTAATAAAGAAACGGTTATTACAACCGGAACATTTGACGGCATTCACCTTGGTCATCAGGTTATCATAAACCGTTTGCTCGAGATATCCCGAAATGAGAATCTTCGTCATCTTGTAATTACATTTGAACCTCATCCTCAGATAGTTCTCCAAAAAAATAATCAACCAATAAAATTGCTAACTTCAATTTCGGAAAGAATTAAACTTTTCGAATCTTTTGGAGTTAAAAATCTCTTGATAATCAACTTCACTAAGGAATTTTCTGAATTGAATCCTGAAGTTTTTGTCAGAGATTATCTTGTTAAGCAAATAGGACTGAAGAAAGTTCTTATTGGTTATGACCATTTATTTGGCAAAAACCGTGAAGGCAATGAACACTTACTCTCTCAAATGAGTAAAGAATTTGATTTTTCACTTGAAACCATATCCGCTCTGGAAAATGAAAGAGTCATAGTTTCGAGTACAAAAATCAGGCATGCTCTTGCAGAAGGTCATCTGACCGTTGCCAACAACTATCTCGGATATAAATATTTTGTTGACGGCAAGGTCGTCTATGGCGACAGAAGAGGAAATACAATCGGTTACCCGACTGCAAACGTTCAGCCGGCAGATGAGTATAAACTTTTTCCTGCAAACGGGGTTTATCTGGTTAAAGCAACTGTTGATTTTAAAACTGAATACGGCATGGCAAATATAGGTCTCAGACCTACATTCACAAATAACACCGAACCGGTACTCGAAATTTTCTTCTTTGATTTCGACAAAAATATTTATGACAATGCCATAAGTGTCTCATTTTTAAAGTTTGTAAGGGAAGAAAAGAAGTTCTTTTCGTTAGAGTCATTTTTGGGACAATTGAAGCAGGATGAAGAATTTTGCAGAAATTTAATTCCTGAGTTTTATTATTAGAAAATAATTCCTTATATTTGTAATTCATATATTTTCGGAGATTGGAATAATGATTTATCAAGAACAAAAAGCTGAAATAATACAAAAACACGGTGGGAGTCCTGCAAATACCGGTGTTTCAGAGGTTCAGGTTGCAATTTTTACAGCCAGAATCAACGACCTGACACACCATCTTGAATCGCACAAGAAGGATCATCACAGCCGTCGCGGTCTTATTCAGCTCGTAAGCAAAAGAAGAAAGCTTCTCAGCTATCTTTCAAGAACTGACATTACTCGTTATCGTCAGATTATTGCGGCTTTATCACTAAGAAAATGACGCATTAAAATATCAGTAAAAAATTAAGCGGTATTAATTTCAAACAGATTACCGCTTTTTTCGTTTCTATATACATTTATTTAAAGAGATTTAAAATGGCAAAACATTTAGTTTCAATTGATTTCGACGGAAAAGAATACTCCCTCGAAACAGGCAGGTTTGCAAAATTTGCAAGCGGCGCAGTGATGGTAAGATGTGGCGACACTATGGTGTTGGTCACTGCGGTTGCATCTACAAAAGAACTACCGGAAATAGATTATCTTCCGCTTCAGGTGGAATATCGTGAAAAAATCGCCTCAGCAGGCAAAATCCCGGGTGGCTTTCTGAAAAGAGAAGGCAGACCAAGCGAAAAGGAAATCCTTTCTGCAAGGCTTATTGACCGCCCTATTCGTCCCATGATTACAAAAGCATGGAAATATGACACTCAGGTCGTAGCAACAGTTTTCTCTGCCGAACCTGCTGTTAACCCCGATACTTTAGCCGCTGTTGGTGCTTCAGCCGCACTTATGCTTTCTGACATTCCTTTTCACGGTCCGATTTCTGAAGTCAGAGTTGGAAGAATTGACGGCGAATTTGTTGTGAATCCTTCGGTTGAACAACTTGAATTATCAGAAATTGATATGACAGTTGCAGGAACTGACACTTCCATAGTTATGGTTGAAGGCGAAAGCAAGGAAATCACTGAAGACGTTTTCGTTCTTGCTCTTGAATTTGCTCATACAAAAATTAAAGAGCTCAACAACCTTCAGAAACAACTTTTTGAACTTGCTGCCAAACCTAAAAGAGAAGTTAACGACGATACTCCTCCCGAAGAATTAGTTGCATTAATCAAAGCAACAATTAGTGAAGAACTTCATAGTTATGTTCATACAGTTACTACAAAATCAGAACGTACCGACAAGAGAATCAAACTTGGCGAAATGGCGGCTGAAAAGGTTAAAGAAGCACATGCTGATGCAACTGAAGATGAACTTAAAAAATTATTGAAAATAACTGACGCAATTATTAGCAAACTTGAAAAAGCTTCGATGAGACAGATGATTCTTGATGACAACATCAGACTCGACGGCAGAGGTTTAATCCAAATCCGCCCAATCAACTGCGAAGTTGGTCTGCTTCCAAGAACTCACGGCTCGGCACTCTTTACACGTGGGGAAACTCAGAGTTTAACCACGGTAACTTTAGGAACCAAAAGCGACGAGCAAATGGTTGACGGCTTAATGCCGCTTTATACCAACAGATTCCTTCTGCATTATAACTTCCCACCATTCAGCACCGGCGAAACCGGAAGAATGACAGGAACAAGCAGAAGAGAAATCGGTCACGGTAACCTTGCCGAAAGAGCTTTGAAAATCGTTACTCCCGAACAGGCAGATTTCCCTTATACTATCAGAATCGTTTCTGACATCCTGGAATCTAACGGCTCTTCTTCGATGGCAACGGTTTGTGCAGGAAGTCTTGCACTTTTCAATGCCGGTGTTCCTATGAAAAAAGCTGTTGCAGGAATTGCAATGGGATTGATTCTCGAAGGTGATAAATTCGCAGTTTTGAGTGATATTTTAGGCGACGAAGACTTTTTAGGCGACATGGACTTTAAGGTTACAGGTACCGGCGAAGGAATCACAGCCTGCCAAATGGATATTAAAATTGAAGGCTTAAGCCTTGAAATCATGAAAACAGCTTTGAATCAGGCAAAAGAAGGAAGATTGCATATTCTTTCAATTATGAATGAAACATTACCAAGCGTAAGCGAAGAGCTTTCGCCTTATGCTCCACGGTTCACAATCATTCAGATTCCTCAGGATAAAATCGGTGCCGTTATCGGTTCGGGTGGAGAAAATATTCGTGCTATCACTCGCGAAACAGGTACAGAAATAAATATTGAAGACAACGGAACAGTTACAATTTCTGCTACTTCGGCAGAAGCCGCGGCAGAAGCTCAAAAGAGAATTGAAGCCAGTTTCAGGTCTCCTGAAAGAGGCGAAATATATAAAGGTGAGATTAAGGAAATCAAAGAAGGTTTGGGTGCAATTGTCGAATTCCTTCCTAAAACCAAAGGTCTCCTTCATATTTCTGAAATCTCCAGAGACAGAGTTGAAAACGTTTCCGATGTACTTAGAGTTGGCGATAAAGTTGAAGTTATGCTTGTTGATATGACTTACGACGGGAAATACAGACTCAGCATCAAAGCTTTGACAATGACTCCCGAAGAACTTGAAGAAGCCCGCGAAAGAAATGCACAGCGCGAACAACGCAGTGGCGGCGACAGACGTGATTCACGTGGTGGCGGTTACAACAGAGACCGTGGCGGCGATCGCGGCGGCAGAAGATAAACTTCTTTATTGGATTTTTTTAAAAAAGGGACTCAGATTACTGTGTCCCTTTTTTTTGAATTGCGGATTAATGCGATTAAATTCTGTCAGATGCAGGCAATCTTCCCTCTACATAAAAGTCGTGACAATTCGAATATCTGAATCACGGATTTAACGGATTTGTGGATTAAGAGGATTTTTGGAAAATTTATTCTTAGATGTCCTACATCTGACAGAATTAGGACATCTATCGCAACTATAATACATCGGTAATTCAACAAGATAGCTCATATCTATTTTTTGAATTACCACAAGCTTTAGCTAGTGGTTCAATGTAAATAATACTCTTTAGGCTTTAGCCAAATCTTTATAAAAAAAATTATTTTCACTTTTTTCAATTATTTTGAAAAAAGTGTGAGACGTTTTTGCGTTTCATGTGTCTTAGTATATTGGAGAGTGACAAATTTTAAAAAACTTATTTTTATTTTGGGATTTTAAATATGATTAAGCTATTATCTCTGACCTGCAAAGCCATCATTATTATGCTGGTAATTTCTTTTACCTGCCAAAATCTGAACGGCAAATGGCTGAATAAAGGAAAGTATCAGGAGTTAGATACAAATTTTGTTGGTTACTTAATAAAGATTTCAAAAAATGGCGATAAAGCTTATACTACAAAAGATTCTACAATTTTCTTTTATGATTTAAAAATCGGAAATTTAAATAAATCCGTCAAATTAAAATTCTATTTTACACTTGACGGTGATATTACAGACTCCGGTGATCTACTTATTTTTCCATCTGATTGGTACACTTATCCTGCTCATCCTACTACCTTGCGAAAATATTTATTTGATAAAGATACTAATATTAGAATAAATAATTTAGGTGATCTTTGGGATGGTAATCGCTGGCTTCTATTATTAGACTGCAATGTGAAATTATTAAAGGATGACACTGTATATGCATTATCCCGCAAAGGGTCATGGGATGGAAATCCTTCTGTTACAGGTGGTGCATTGGAAATTTATAGAACAGAAACCGATTTAATTGATAAATCAATAGTATCATATGGCTCGGCAGGTGATGACTTTATTATATCAGATAATCCAAAGTTTTTTGGTTTTGGTGGAGATTATGATTATAAGTTTTTTAATAACGGGCTGATATCATTTAATACGCATTCAAATTTTTATATTTATGATTCAACTTATAAAAAAATTATTGAAAGTGGTTCAAGTTCCTATTGGGATATTCAAAATGGAGGAAGTGAGAGCCAATATGGTCCTGAAAACTTATCGGATTTTAAGGCTCATCCGTATAAGGATGAAGTTATTTATAATAAAGGAACATACCGACTTGACCTTCAAACAAAAACTTATGGCAAGTATGCAATAATGAGTGTTCCTTTAATAGACTTTTCTTACTCAAATAATGATAAATATTTGATTTCAATTGATAGTTCCGTAGTCAGACTTCATTTGTCCGAAAATTTTGATGTTTTTGACACAATTAATGTTCAAACTTATGGAGACGAGAAGCTTTTGAAGATTAATTTAGTCCGTGATAGTTTATGGTTCTATGTGAATTCAACTACCGGCATTTTAAGAAAATTCTATATTGATAGTATATTGAGTAAATTCGAAGCCAGATTCACAGCCGACAGCTATAATATTAAACTAATGGACTCAGTTTCTTTTTTTAATTTATCCCCGGGTGAACCAACATCATATCGCTGGAATTTCGGAGATGGAAATACCTCAACTCTGAAGAATCCTGTTCATCAGTACAAACAAAAAGGTAATTATACTGTTGAACTTATTGTTTCGGATGGTCAAAGATCGGATACATTAATTAAAAATAATATTATCGTTGTTGAAGTACCGAATTCGATTAATTTTGAGAAAGAAAATCAATTACATAGTTCTTTCATTCAACCCAACCCCGCCACAGATTTCATAGAAATAACTAAACCTTCCGAAGGTTTGGAACCTTCGGAAGGTTCTTCAAATAAAATCCGCATCTTCAATGTCTTTGGTGAAGCAGTTTCCACCTCCGTCTGCTCCGCAGACACCTCCCCCGGCGGAGGACAGAAGATTGACGTATCGGGTTTGCCGTCAGGCGTTTATTTTGTGAGAGTAGGGGATAAAGTTGGGAAATTTATAAAAATATAATATATTTACTCTTATATTGCGGCAATAAATAATCATTCTTTTCGTTTATTATTTTTGAACTCGTTCATTGAAAGTTAGTCAACCTCACACCAACCCTCTCCATTCTTGGAGTGGGCGATAAGAATTGCATCTTTGCATCTTTTTGCATCCAATGATGCAATGGCTCAAAAACTGTTATTTGAAATAATATCAATAGGTTAGATGATAATTAATTGTATCTTTACTTAAAAAAAATAAAAAGATGCAATTTTGGAAAGAAAGGTAGTTTCATTAGTTTTTATCATATTTGATTTAAGTATTCGTCATATTTTTTGTTTAACGGGAATCTTCATCCCGATAAACAAATTACACTGTAAACAAATTTAATTTTGAGGTCAAAATGCGGCAGATAGTTTTATATCCCGGGGAAGACGGTTATTGGGTGGTTGAATGTCCTTCTTTACCGGGCTGTATATCTCAGGGACAGACAAAATCCGAGGCCATTTCGAATATTAAAGAAGCTATTGAACTTTACATAGAATGTTTAGAAGAAGATGGCTTAGATGTGCCTGAAGAAAAATATGAATTAATGTCATTGGTTGTATGAGTTACCTGCCTGTGGTATCAGGAAAGGAATGTGTCGCCGCTTTGGAGAGATTAGGATTTCACGTAAAAAGACAAAGCGGAAGTCATATTATTATGAGGAGGGAAGAACCCTTTTCTCAGATAACAATTCCTAATCATAAAACTTTAGACAGGGGAACTCTTTTTAATATTATCAGGAGTACCGATCTGAATGTAAATGAATTTAAAGAGTTGATTTAAAAATCAATATGAATCTCCATCAAAGGTAGAGGGAGTTGGAATAGCATTATATACATCAAAAATTGCATCAATTGCATCTTTTTGCATTCAAAGATGCAATGGCTTAAAAATCGTTATTTGAAATAATATCAATAGTTTAAGCGATAAAGACATTGAATATTTTATGAAAAATAAAAGATGCAATGCAGTAGAAGAAAAAAATTATTCAAAATGAACAGCAAGCCAAATTGTGGTTTCTTCGTTCGAAGTTCGTTCGACTCTGTGTTTTTTCCGGGCAGGGATTAATAAATAGTCACCTGGTGTCAATTCCTTTTCGAGAATTTCGCCTTCAAAAAGTATCGAAGCTGTACCTTTGAGCAGAATCACCCATTCATTTTGGGGTTGGTCGTACCAAAAGCCGGCGGGAGATGACTGACCGTTAGAAATGATTCTTTCAATCTTGAAATTCTTACCGCTTTCAAGAATCTCGAAAATTTCATCTTGATTGTTTTCGGGAAGATTTTCGAATATATTTTTTAGGTCAGGCATTTTCTTCAAAAAGTGAGTTGTCGGAATAAGATTTCATGTCGTAACCAAAATGTTTGTAAGCCGCAAGGGTTGCCGTTCTTCCTCGTGGTGTTCGGTTCAGAAATCCCTGAAGAATCAGAAAAGGCTCGTAAACTTCCTCGATTGTACCGGGTTCTTCACCGACGGCAACAGCGATCGTGCCAAGTCCGACTGGTCCGCCCTTGAATTTCTCGATGATTGTCAGCATAATGCGTTTGTCCATTTCGTCCAAGCCGAGAACGTCAACTTCGAGAGCCGCAAGTGCTATTTCGGCAATTTCTTTGGTAACTTCGCCATTGCCTTTGATTTCAGCGAAATCGCGGGTTCTTCTAAGTAGTCTGTTTGAAATCCTTGGGGTTCCTCTTGAGCGGGATGCAATTTCGTAAGCACCGTCGCGGTTAATCGGAACTTCAAGCAATCCAGCGGAACGTATAACTACATGAACCAAATCTTCAGTCGGGTAATAGTCGAGACGATTGAAAACGCCGAATCTGGAGCGGAGGGGTGCTGAAAGCAAACCGGCACGGGTTGTTGCACCAATCAAAGTAAACTTTGGCAGAGTAAGCTGAATTGTTCTTGCTGATGGACCGGAATCAATCATGATATCAAGACGAAATTCCTCCATTGCAGAATATAGATACTCTTCGACAACGGTAGAAAGTCTGTGTATTTCGTCAATGAAAAGCACATCGCCTTCTTCAAGATTTGTTAGCATACCTGCCAAATCCCCGGGTTTTTCAAGAACCGGACCGGAAGTGATTTTGATACTGCTACCCATCTCATTGGCAATGATATAACTCAAGGTAGTTTTGCCAAGCCCCGGAGGTCCGGTTAGAAGTACATGGTCTAAAGATTCCCCACGCTTCTTTGCGGCGGCGATGAAAATCTTAAGGTTTTCAACCAATTTTCTTTGACCGGTAAATTCGGAAAAAGATACTGGTCTCAAAGCCGAATCGAATTCGTCTTCTTTTAGTTTGTCGGGAGATGCTGGAGATGTTCTTTTGTTCATATTCTTATTTATATTATACTTTTCAATTTGATTTTCATAAATTATTGATTTAAGGCACTATTCAGACTCTTTTTAACCGGGCAATGATTTTTGCCGGAATGGACACAGTCCTTAGAGCAAGGAGTAATATAAAGTCGTGGTATGGCATTTGGATATTTTTCTTTCAGTGAATTAAGAATGATTTTCTCAGTTTGGAATGCCTCGTTCAGCGTAATGTCAAAAGGCATAACGGCATCTATCTCAATAAATATATCTTTGCCTGCCTGTCTGGTATGTACGCCGTTGTATTCGCACATTTTATCAATATTTTCAACAATAACGGACAGGATATCGTATTGAATAGTTTCCGGCAAAGTCCGGTCAAGGAGTTGGTCTAAAGCATTTTTTCCGTGCTGAATTGGTATTTTAGTTGCCATGCCAATCAAAACAACGGCAGTAACAGAGTCGAGAATACTTGCATAAGTATGCAGATTGTATCTGTGCAGAACAAGACCAATAATAAGATTTGCTATAACGCCAAGTTCGATGTAGCTGTCAAAACGCCAAATATCTGAATCGTATTCAAGAACGGGCATTTTATTTTTGGTTACGGCTCTTTTTTGTATCCGGTACATTCCCTGCATTGCAAAGAAAGAAAAGGTAGAAAAAATTAATAATATTGAAAAATTAATATCATGACTGATTGCCGAAAACTCAGAGATTGACTGATAAATTGTAAAAGAAGAAATCAAAATTAGGAGCAGAGCAGAGGATAATATTGCAAGACTTTCATATTTCCCATATCCGTAACTATGAAATACGTCCGGCATTTTGATGCTGTGCTTGACGGCTGAGAAAAAGAAGAAAGAGTTGATAATATCTATTGCGGCTATCAATCCATTGGTTAAAACTGCAAGAGATTCTTCCATCAAACCCAATGTGATACCAATAGCGGACAAAACGAAGCATACAACAACAGAAAGTTTGGAGGCAAAGACCGGAGAATTCAGGTCAATGACATTCATAAAATTTGAATATTTTAATTGTTTGTAGTCCACTTATCGCATTAAATTGTCCAACAGCAATTGCAAATTTACGAGTAAAAAGTTAAAATATTCAAGAAAAGTTAAATTAAATTTGAGGAATTTTACCATGAAATTGTAATTCATTGAAAATTGGATTAAACCGAAAATAACCATTTACCGGACAACCAATACTTCTTTCTCAAGAATAATCCCGAATTTATCATGGACTGATTCTGTGATATCGTCTGCAAGGCTAAGGATTTCTTTTCCGGTTGCATTCCCGAGATTAACTAAAACAAGGGCATGTTTGTCGTAAACTCCAGCGTTTCCTTTTCTTTTTCCCTTCCAGCCGCAATATTCTATCAATTGCCCGGCTGAAAGTTTCATGGAACCGTCCGACTGCTCCCAACCTGTTATTCCGGGAATATTTGATTTAATTTTTAAATATTGCTCTGAAGTGATGACGGGATTCTTGAAGAAGCTTCCGGCATTTCCAATTTTTTCAAAATCAGGAAGCTTGCTTTGCCTGATACTGCAGATTGCATGGAATATATCTATGGGTTTGGGATTATCTATTTTTGCAAGTTTCAGAAAAGCATTGATGTCATTATAGTTCAAGTTCAGTTTTGGTTCTAAACTAAGTTCGTATCTGACAGAAGTAATTATAAAATTAATTGAAAACTCATTTTTGAAAATGGAATTACGATAGCCGAAATCGCATTTATCTTTTGGGAACTCCATAAATTCTTCGGTTTGGAGATTGAAGCCTTTAAGCGAATGAAAAATATCTTTCTGTTCGATGCCGTAAGCCCCGATATTTTGAACAGGTGCCGCACCAACTTTTCCGGGTATTAAAGCAAGGTTTTCAGCTCCGAAATAGTTGTTATTTACGCAATATTCAACAAATGAATGCCACTTTTCACCTGCTCCTGATTCAATTATGATTGAGTTTTCATTTCTTGATTTAACCGAAATTCCTTTAATATTAACATCAATGATTAATCCGTCGAAATCATCTGCAAAAAGCAAATTTGAACCGCTTCCGATAATAAAGCATTTGTTGTTTTGCAAAATGGGTGAGTTGGCAAGATTGCGTAAATCTGATTCATTTTCAATACTGACATAATATTTTGACTTGCAGTCAATACCAAAAGTATTATGCTTTTTTAAGCTGTAATTTGTAAAAAACTTCATTTTATTTTTACTTTTTTTACGTTATTCAAATATTTCCAGAAAAAATAAACAGGAATGCCCATCAGAACAATAATCAATCCGCGTATTGTAAATTCAGGTTTGTAAATCAGTAAGATATACATCACAAATGATGCCATAGCAATGTAAATAGCAGGGATAACCGGATACCCGAATGCTTTGTATGGTCTTTCGATTGCAGGTTTTCGTTTTCTGAGAATAAATATTCCGCCGATTGTTAATACATAAAAAATCAGAACTGCGAAGACCACATAATCAAGTAATTCACCGTAAGAACCCGTCAGGCAAAGTATGCAAGCCCAAACACATTGCAATATCAAACTTCCTGAAGGTACTTGTTTTTTATTCAGATGTCCGGCACTTTTGAAAAACAGTTTGTCTTTCGCCATAGCGTAGTAAACTCTTGCCCCAGATAGAATTAATCCGTTGTTACAGCCGAAAGTTGAAATCATGATGAAAATTGCCATGACGATTGCCGCATAATCACCAAGTACAACACTTAAAGCCGCTGTTCCTACCCTGTCGTTTGTTGCGAATTGAATTCCTCTTTCGAGTACGGTTCCTCCTTCGGCAATTCCTCTGAGTGGAAGAATTTTAATATAAACAACAACAGCGAGAATGTAAATCAGATTAACAATCAATGTTCCAAAAAACAAGCTGAGCGGAATATTCCTTTTGGGGTTGACAACTTCTCCGGCAGTAAAAGTTATATTATTCCATGCATCCGAAGAAAAAAGCGAACCAACCATTGAAGTTCCCAAAGCCGCAATCAGAGCAAAACCTGTCAAAGGTAGAATACTACCATTCTCGATATGAACAGCATCCCAAAAGATTTTGGAATTATACTCAATTGAACCGGAATTACTTACGAAAAATAATCCGACAACTAAAAGACCAAATAAAATCAATAATTTCGAAAAAGTAAAAAGATTTTGAACATGCTTTCCGGTTTTTATTCCGTTCAAGTTTATCATGGTCAGAAGAATCAGAGAAAGGATTGCAAAAATCTGTGCCGAACTGATTTTTATAAAGTGCAAATCAATAAGGATATTTGTAGTTGAAATCCAGGGAATCAGAACTCCGGTGAATTTTGCAAATGCAACAGCTACAGCCGCGATTGTGCCGGTTTGGATCACAAGAAATAATGTCCATCCATATAGAAAACCGACAAAGGGATTGTATGCTTCGCAAAGATAGACGTACTGTCCTCCGGCTTTGGGGAACATTCCGGCTAATTCTCCGTAGCTCAGAGCCGCGATTATAGTCATAAAACCGGATAATAGCCATGCCACGAGTAGCCATCCCGGCGAACCCAGATTGCGAGCCATATCTGCACTGACAATAAAAATTCCGGAACCAATCATCGAGCCGATTACTAAAGCAGTCGAGTCGGTCAGATTCAGACTTTTTTTGAAATGATTTTCCATAGGCAATATATCTTCAAATAATTTAGATAAATAATTATTCCATTTTTTGCATATTTGCAAGTATATTAATGTAAATATACAATTTTTGAATATGACAAAAAAATTACTTTTTCAAATATTGCTCTTACTCTTCGTTGTTTCAGCAATTTGCTATGTGCCGATTCGCTCTTACAAACAGAACGGAACATCAGCAATTTTTGCTTATTTTGCCGGAGATTCGTTTTATTATCTGAATGTCGCCGATAAATCTGCGAACAAAAATTTTTATACTTACGATGGTGTGAATCCGACAAATGGTTTTCATCCGCTTTGGCAGTATTACTTAACTTATGCTTTCAAATTTATTCCGGAAAAGAATAGTCAACTTACTTTTGCTTTCTTTTCTTCTATGATTTTCACAGCTTTTGGATATGGGTTAATTGTTTTAGCTTTGTTCAAACTATTGAAAAATGAATTTTTGGCAATCCTGACTCTGATTCCCGGCTTTTTTTATCTGCTTTTCTCATTCATTTTGGGGCATCACTACAGTCCCTGGAGCTTTATCAATGGAATGGAGAGTGGATTTTCAATCTTTTCTTTTGGGATACTACTGATTTTACTGATAAATTTTCGATTGCTAGAAAATCTAAATCTCTCAAAGGTGTTGATTTTAGCTGTTTCTATTTCATTGATAGGATTTTCAAGACTTGACGATTTTTTTCTTTTGCCTGCTTTTGCTTTAGGTTTACTTTTCCAAGAAAAGAAAATCAGCAGAAATTTAATTACACTTATTTCAATTCCTTCATTTTTGATTTTGGTATATTTGGTTTATAATCAAAGCTCAACAGGGATGCTACTGCCGGTGAGCGGAACAGAGAAAAATGCTTTCTATCCTTTGAATCTGCTTCATATTATCAATTTGTTCAGTTATGGGGGTTCAATCAGGGATTTATACGGTCTGAATCTCGCACAAAGGGTTTTGCCCCTTGTTTTTCCAGCAATTATTTCTCTGATATATCTTTTTGGAAAAAAGAAGCAAAAGGTTTTTTCTATACTTTCAGTTTACATACTGATTAAGGCATTTTACAATCTTTTGTTCGTGGATTTCTGGAATCAAGGTGTTTGGTATTTTGTTGATAGTGTTATAATTGCAAATTTAATAATCGGCTGTTGGTTAAAGGATATATTTTTAGAGTCGGACAAGGAATTAATGCGAGCAAAAATAATGAGAATTTCT
The DNA here is from genome assembly GCA_964606895.1 of uncultured Hyphomicrobiales bacterium. Taxonomy (GTDB): domain Bacteria; phylum Bacteroidota; class Ignavibacteria; order Kapaibacteriales; family UBA2268; genus CAZSHX01. The sequence goes on along the minus strand of CAZSHX010000005.1, from coordinate 23,534 downwards.
GCTAATATTGGTTTAATTTTATTTATTTTTGCATTTATGAATAGTTTTATTGATTTGAAGAGATTTCATTACAATGAAAAGTATTCTAAGTTTTGGAATAACCGTAGTAGAATTGAAAAGGAAATTCGCAAAATTTACGACGGCAAAGGAATTTTGGAATTTGACGATGGCATTCTTGCCTATTCATTAAATTATGCTTGTCTTAGTGGGTTTGGACTTAATTTCGATAAGGAAGCTATACAGGCAAAAAAAGAAGGAAGATTGCTCGATTTGGCATATTCTCGCGGCATAAGTGTAATGGGTTCGCTCAATTATTTTTATGCTCCGGAACAAATTAAGGATTCTTTGTCCGAGATAAAAGATTTTGGAAGAAAGCCGTTTTTTGGGCTTGATGGACAGAATTTATTCGGATGGCAATTTTCTGTTCTTTTCAAAGATTCAAAGACTGGAACGATTTTTGTTAGATTTAATAAACTAAAATTAGAGAAAAAAAGTTAGGATTTCCTAAATTTTAAAAGTGTGTAATTTCTTACACATGTGATGGCAATCTGACACTTTTTTTTGAGAATTTTGGCATTTTGAATTGTAAATGTAGATTACAATACTAATAACTGTCTGAGAGAATAAGATTTTTCAGTAGTTTACGTTTTGTATAATAAATAGGATTGAAAAACTTTCAATAGGAATATTTGATACATAGAATTTATTACATAGAAAATATAAATCAATTATAATCAATAATTTAGTATAATTTTTTCGGAGGACCTAAACATGATTAACAGATTACTCAAGCGAACTCTATTGGTAATAGGGTTTTTAGCAATTTTTGCTATAGGAGCAAAGGCACAGTCGCTACAACAAATGACTATTAGTGCCAGCGATGCAACTTTCACCAAAGTTTCTTATTCAACCCAATGGGGGTATGCTGACGATACAGTTTATGCTGTTACAATACCATTCACTTTTAAATTTGACGGTAAAGATAATACCGTTATTTATGTAAGTTCAAACGGTTACATTTGTTTCTCACCTTATACTAACTATAGTGCTTACACAAGTGATTTAAGTATTGTATATCCTAGTGTGACAGCCCTTCGATGGGACTTATATTTGTCCTCAGGACCATGGGGTGTCTCGCTTCAGGGCACTGCACCAAACAGAGTAGTTGTTTTCCAATGGGAGAATAATCAATATTGCTGTAGTGATTACGGAGCAAGTAATAATTTCCAAATTAAACTTTATGAAACATCAAATCAAATTGATATTTGCTATGGAACAATGAATTCCGGCAGTTACAATGTTTACACAGAACATGTCGGTTTTTCAGCTTCATCAACTGACTGGATAAACGTACAGCCTGCAAGTTCAGCAAGTAATTTCACATTCCACTTTTCTTCAAAAAACCCATCACCTAATAATGCTTCTTCTTACGTAACAAATAGCACAATACATGGATATCTTGCAAATAAGACAATTTCGCTCACTTCATATCCGGGATTTATTGATGTCTACCCAAAAGATGGTGTTATTTTAACAAGAGGTTCTGTATATTCTGGTACACAGCATCCTTCGATGTCATTCAATAGAATCGCAGGACAAACAGATATTTATGCATATTATGTGATTGCAGGTCCTCTTCCTGCTTCAAATCCTGACTATAAGGTAATTTACAGAGGTGTCAATCCTCCACCGAATAACGGAAACGATCTGATTTATTTTAATCCTCAGCCTGTTGGCAGTCCTAAAATTACCAATATACCTTATGCAATAGGTATTGCCGCAGGAGCAAATGGAGATTTGGATTTGTCAACAAATCAGGCTAAAATTCCCGGTGGAGAATATTCAGTTGAGTCACAAATGGTTCTTCCTGCATTTAATTACGTTCAGAACTTTCCTACTCAGAAGTTTATTATTGCACTTGCTGATGACCTTGCATTAACTACATTAAACTCACCATCAAGCAATGAAACAAAGAAATATCCACAGACGGCAACCATTCCTGTTCAGGTAAGGGTTAGCAATATAGGAATTAACCCTGTTTATGAGTTTGGTGTAAGAATAAATTTCGAGCTAAATGGGCAGATTGTTTATACCGATACAGTTCATTGGTCAAATGCAACGCCACTTAGCACGGGTGAATTTGTACTTGTGAATTTTGCCAGTTACCACCCAAGATATGTTGGGAACTATAAAGTTACAGCTTGGGCTAACTTATTAAGTTCAACGGATCAGGAACCTTCGAATAATTATTTCCCAAGGGCTTCTGCCGCCGCTTATTACTTTGAAATTGCTTATGAAATTGAAGCAGAAGCAATTGCTGTTGTTGCTCCCGGAGCAGAAGTTTACGTAAGAAGACCTTTTATTCCAATCGGCAGGTTCAGAAATAACGGTGTAAGCGATATGTCCGATGTTCCTGCATCAATGTATATTGTTAGAATGACAGCTCCTTTTGATACTGTTTTCAAAGATAATATAATTATTCAGGATTTAGCTTCCGGCAAAGTTAACACATCAGATGTTTACTTCAGTCAAAACTTTATTCCACCATCAGCAGGTTCTTACAAAGCGTGTATTACTGTCAGTTCGCCAGATGATCCTGTAACAAGCAACAATTCATTCTGTCAGATATTTCAAGTGGTTGACGCAATGAGCGGAACCTACACGATTGGGACAACAATGTCGGGTTCAAGAAATTTTGCAACATTTGATGATGCTTTAAATGCTTTATATTTAAAAGGACTTACCGGACCCGTAGTTTTTGAACTTACTGATGCAAATTATAATGTTGGTGACTTGAATTTGACTGGTCCAGCTATTGATTTATCATCAAATATTATTGGAGTCAGTTCCACTAATACTATCACCTTTAAGCCTTCCACAAACAGATTGATTGGAAAAGCTTCAGTGAATATCAATATGTATTCCGGTGCAGGTATCGGTGTCCAAATGGGACAGAATGTTCTGCCTTCACATTTTGGAGCGGCAGTTAACGGCGTTACTTCAAGCTTGAAGAAAGTCTATGCCAGATCAGAAGGTAATATAATTTTTGATGGCGGTTCACAAAAATCTTTGAAATTCAGATTAAATACGAACAATCCTTTCAGAGCCGCATTCTATATGCTTGAAGGATCTAAGAATATAGCCCTCAAAAATCTTTTAATTGAAGATGCAGCTCCAAATTTAACATCAACAGCTATTCCTTTAACAAAGTTTGATATAGCCCTTACTCAATTTTCTTTTGAACCGAATACGAGGACAGGTAATATCACATATTCATCCGGAATATTGATGAGAGGCATGGCACCTTTTGATGCAGGCAAACTTAATTCAAATATTTTGAAGCTTGATACAGTGGCAATCAATAATATATTGATAACTAACAACGAGATTTCCGGCTTTGGATATGGATTGGTTGACCTGGGAATCGGACCACTAAAGAATGCAGGACCTGATAAATATCAGAGATACTATAATAATAATAATGAAGTATCCTACAACACATTCTACAATATAGGCAGAGCCGGAATGTTTATTGGTCATGAAGAGAATTCAAAATTCATGTATAATAAGGTATACAATGTTGGAGGAACGAACTTTGCTGATGCCGCAGGAATAATTGCAGGCGGTGAAGGCAATACTTCATACAATGGCTATAATAATATTGGTCTAAGCTTAAACGGCAACGAAATCAGCAATGTCAATTCGAATACGATGACTTACGGTATCAAAGTTGAACAATGCAGAAACGGATATCCAGCAATCAATCCTTCATTTGTTTACTTTCCGGATGTTGCGGAAAGCATGATAATAACAAACAATGCAATTTGGGGCTTGAATGTGGCAAACGGCAATACAGGCAGAGCAGGTATCCATTTGTTAACATCAAGAACAAACGCAAATGTTGATGCATTAACAAAGATGTTGACACCATCAGTAACAAATTACTGGACAAGAAACGATAAAATCTGCAACAATACAATCAGAATCCCCTGGGACGGTGGAATGATGAATACAGGCGTAACGGCAGGTATCGGAGTACAACAGGCAACCGGAGCAATTGTAATGAACAATGCAATAGCTTTGGAAGATAATGATGTACTTTCAAGCAGTCCGGTATATGCAGGATTATTTTATCAGGGAGCATTCCCCAAAAATGGAAACTTTAGATCTGACAGAAACGTATTCTGGTCAACAACTAACAGCGGAGCATCTGTTGTAAGGTTTGTTGAAATGGATGGAAATAACAATATTGTTGATACATACAATCGTGATGATTTCAAAACTTTATCACAATGGCAACAGTGGACAAAGCAAGATATGTACTCAATATTTGGTAATTTCACCGGTGACCTTGTATATCTTGGAGCAGAACCAAACCAAAGACTACGAGTGATTACATCTCCACAACCACCAATGGGTTCTTTGCTGAATAATAGGGGAGAAAAACTAACATGGAATACAAACGATATTGACGGAAATGTTCGTGGATCATCCGGTCAGAGATATGACATTGGTGCATCAGAATTTACCGGCAGAATGTTTATATCAGACGTTGAAGGTTTGACAGTTACCCAGCCGGGCTCTTACAAAGTAAGCGTAGGAACATTTGCAGATGCAGAATATATAATGACAAAAGCACCTATAGATGTTAAATGTCTTGTACGTAATAACGGCAATATTCAGCAATTTGGAGTTGCTTGCAAGGTAAGAATCTACAGAGAATTACCAAACGGGACTTTTTCATCAACATTTGAACTAGAAAAATCAACTACTGTTGATATTCCTTCATCCGAAACAGTAGAAGTTGGTTTCAATTTAGCAGATTTCGTCGGTTTAAACTTCTATCCAAGAACTTATGGTGAACTTAGAGGATTAGGCTATGTTTTGCCTGACCAATTTGTTAGTATGGAAGCAAACGTTACTCCAAGATATAAAATTGAAATAGGAATTCAAGCGGATCAAAATAATTCCAATAATGTGTTTTCAAAGGTTGTTAGATTCTATCTTATGAAATCAAACTTGAGAGTTTGTGTATCAAACGAAAACAGTAATACAACACTCATTCCCACATCAACTGTTGATCAGATAGCCGGACGCTTAAACTACGACTCAGTTATGAAAGCTTTCAAGAGATTTGGCTGGAAGATTAATATTGATGCCGACCCACCCGTTTATGATTATGATATATTTGACAGATTGGGCTGGGAACCAAAAGCAGTAAACTACAATATGTTCAGAACAGTAGTTTGGTCAGACGGTAACGACAAAGATGCCTCCAACAATGATAAAGCATTGACCAGATTCCAGAGATCAGACATTAGAAGATTTTTGGATCAGGGTAACACAAATGAAAAGAAAAATTTAATTGCAGCTTCACAGGAATTAGTTCGCAATTTAAGTCAGAACAATGCAAATAACGATGTAACTTTCCTAAAAGACATTTTCAGATCAGTAAATGCCACTCCTGGAAATCCTATGGGAGCCAATGGGAGTTATGCAGGCAATACGATTAAGGGTGTTTCCCTGGAACGTAATTTAGTTGAAAAGGTAGTTTCAACCGGTTACCTAAATGATGTACCGCCATATTGCGGATTGATGACTGTTAATCCAGCCGGAGAAGGTTTAGCTCAGCCTGCTTATTTCTATCAAACAAGAGCCGCAGGCGTTAACGACAGTATTGTTGGAGTCACAACCACAACATTAACAAGAAACGTAGTAGGGATCGGAATTGACTGGAGACATTTCAGCAATATTAACATGGTATTCAGAGCGGCGATTGACTTTATAGAAAAGAACGGCGGAACAATTATTCCTGTTGAATTGCTTGACCTTACTGCAACAGTTGCAGGCAACAGAGTTGATTTGAATTGGACCACTGCAAGTGAGTACAAATCAGATAAATTCGAAATCGAAAGAGCCGTTATCAATCAAGCAGGAAAATCAGACTTTTCCAAAATCGCGGAAGAAAAAGCATCAGGCAAGAGTGAGAGTGTGAAATACTATGGTCCTGTATCTGACAGAAATGTCGAAACAGGCAACCGTTATTCATACAGATTGAAAATGCTTGACATAGATGGCAAATATTCATACAGCAATGAAGTTGAAGTTGCTTTGGACGGAACAGGAACATGGCTTGGCGTTGCTAATCCAAATCCTGCAAACGGAAAAGTCAGCGTTTCATTCAGTGCAAATTCTGACCAGGATGTAACAATCACTTTGTTTGATGTCTCCGGCAAGAATGCAATGAATATATTCAAGGGTATAGCAACTGCCGGCGAAAACACAGCATCATTTGATGTTAGCAATTTGCCTTCAGGTTCATACAACATAGTATTCAAATCCGGAAATTCAAGCTTTATCAGACAAATTCAAGTTGTCAAATAAATCTCTGAATAGTTAAAAAATAAAAAAGCCTCAGTGTGAAAACATTGAGGCTTTTTTTTATTTCTCAACATCTCAATTTAACATCGCCTAATAATAATATTAGCAATTATTAAATATTTGTTTCGTCAATAATCAAAATAATTATTCAGGAGATATAAATGGTGAAAAAAATTATATTAATATTGGTTTTGATAAATTTGTTCCAATTATCAGGATGTTCAAAAGAAAAAATGAATTACAATAAATTAACACCGGAAGAAGAACGCGTGATAGTCCATAAAGGTACAGAAATGCCCTATACAGGTTCTTTTACCAATAAAAAGGATTCCGGAACTTACATATGCAAAAGGTGCAACACACCGTTATATCGCTCATCAGATAAATTCGATTCTCATTGCGGATGGCCATCTTTTGACGATGAAATTGCAGGAGCAGTCAAAAAAATTCCTGATGCTGATGGATCGAGAACAGAAATTATTTGTAATAATTGCGGGGCTCATCTCGGTCATGTTTTTACAGGAGAGGGCTATACCGATAAAAATACAAGGCATTGTGTAAATTCAATCTCGCTTAGTTTCATTCCGGCAACTTTAGAAAAGAAAACAGAGAAGGCAATTTTTGCATCAGGATGTTTTTGGGGAACTCAATATATGTTTGAGAAAGAGAAAGGAGTTCTGTCAACGACTGTCGGCTACACAGGAGGAACAAAGTCCAATCCTACATATAAGGAAGTATGCACAGGTACAACGGGGCATGCAGAAGCATTGGAAGTAATTTTCGATCCTGCCATTACCAGCTTTAAAGTTTTGTGCAAATTGTTTTTTGAAACTCATGACCCAACTCAAATAAATCGCCAGGGACCTGATATTGGAGAACAGTACCGTTCCGAGATATTTTATACAAATGAAGAGCAAAAACAAATCGCTGAAGAACTAATTCAGGAATTGATTAAAAAGGGATATGAAGTAGCCACAGAAGTTACTAAAGCCGGAACATTCTGGAAAGCAGAAGATTATCATCAGGAATACTATGATAAAAAAGGAGGCCGACCATACTGCCACTCTTATACAAAGAGATTCTAAAAATATCTGAATTGTAGACTTACACTACATGCCTCTTTCTGCATGGTAAGAACTTCGAACTAATGGACCGGATTCGACGTGCCTGAATCCTAATTCCATTCCTATCCTTTTATATTCGGCAAATTCTTTAGGAGTTACAAAGCGATGCACTGCAAGATGCTGTTTCGAGGGCTGAAGGTACTGACCGATTGTAAAAATATCTACGTTGATAGTTCTAAGGTCTTTCATAACTTCAATCACTTCTTCGAAAGTCTCACCAACGCCAACCATCATTCCGGTTTTTGTCCTGAAATTCTTGCTTTTTGAATATTCAAGAATGAGAAGTGAACGTTCGTATTTTGCCTGTGGTCTGACGGTTGAGTACATTGACGGAACCGTTTCGACATTATGATTCAATATATCCGGTTTTGCATCCAAAACAGTTTGCAAAAATTTCAAATCACCCTTGAAATCCGGGATTAATACTTCCACAGAAACCGTGGGATTGATTTCTTTAACTTTTCTTATGGTTTCTGCCCAGATAAATGAACCCTGATCGGGGAGTTCATCTCTATTTACTGAAGTTATAACAGCATGAGTAATTCCCATTTGTTTTATTGATTCTGCAACTTTCATTGGTTCATCGGGGTCATTGTGAGTTGGTTTGCCTGTCCCAATTGCACAAAAAGTGCAGGAACGAGTACAAACATCACCAAGAATAAGAAATGTCGCCGTACCGCTGTGCCAGCATTCACCCATGTTGGGACAATGAGCTTCCTCGCAAACGGTGTGTAATGTTTTCGATCGCATCATAGATTTTATTTGGGAGAAAGTCTCTCCACCAGGAGCTCTGACTTTCAGCCACTCAGGTCTGGCAGGTCTTGATACTAATGTTTCTAAAGGTATATCTATATTTCTCATTTATATATTATCTGAATATTTTTAAAAATTTAAAAAGGCTCTATTCCGAAATCCATAAGGATTAGCTAAAAATAGAGCCAAGAAATTTGTTTACTTGTAATTTTTTTAGCCCAAATAAGCTCTAAGAGCTTTTGAGCGGGAAGCGTGTCTGAGTCTTCTAATAGCTTTTTCCTTAATTTGTCTTACCCGTTCTCTTGTCAGATTGAATTTTTCACCGATTTCCTCTAAAGTCAGACATGAACCGTCAAGACCGAAGTAAAGCTTAATAACTTCACCTTCTCTTTGTGACAAAGTAGTAAGAACTTGCTGAACTTCTACCCTCAAAGATTCACGAATCAGCTCTGCATCCGGAGGTGGCTGTTGTTCATTGGGCAGAATATCCAAAAGACGATTATCTTCGCCTTGTACAAAAGGTGCATCAACGGAAAGATGTCTTCCTGATATCTTAATAGTTTCAGCAATTTCAGGAATACTCATCTCAAGTTGTTCAGCAAGCTCAGCCGCGGTAGGTTCGCGTTCGTATTTCTGCTCGAGTTCGCTGAATTTCTTCCCGATTTTATTTAAGGCTCCTACTCTGTTCAAAGGGAGTCTGACAATTCTTGATTGCTCGGCTAAAGCTTGAAGTATTGACTGGCGAATCCACCAGACTGCATAAGAAATGAATTTGAAACCACGAGTCTCATCAAAACGTTTTGCGGCTTTTATCAATCCAAGATTGCCTTCGTTGATTAAATCGCCTAAAGACAGACCTTGGTTTTGATATTGCTTAGCGACAGAAACGACAAACCTGAGATTTGCCTTTACTAATCTCTCCAAAGCTCTTGTACCATCAAAACCGCCTTTTTTAATCGTTCTTGCTAACTCAATCTCATCATCTGAATTTAAAAGTTCAACTCTTCCAATTTCTTGCAAATATTTGTCTAAAGATTGACTCTCACGGTTAGTATATTGTTTCGTGATTCTCATGCACGACCTTCGTTGTTAATAATCTATTTCTTTTTAAAAACTGTACTTTAAACGTATTAAAAAAAATTATATTGTCAGGTACAGCTTTTACTTCAGAGAGGCTTGTTAAATGCTTAGATTAGCAAAATTTTGAAAGTTTTCCAATAAATTTTTCAATTATTGAATTATTTTCATTATTTTGAAAAAAACATAAGACAAAATCGTCTTTAATGTGTCATATATATAATGATTTTACAATTTTGGAAAAACTATGAAAATAATTCATTACTCGATTGTTATAATGATGTTATTCTATGCTGCTGAAGCCTTAGGGCAATCATGGAAACCACTTGATGCTTCTTATGGTACTGAATCCAGAGAAATTGGTTCAATTGAAGTAAATTCCAGGGGTGAAATATTTGTCGGAGTCTTTCGAAAGGGAGTTTTCATTTCGAGGGATAGTAATAACCAATGGCAACAGATAACTTTCACCGGAAGTGATAATAGCACAAGTATTGATGATATTCTTCTTGACAAGATCGGTGGTTTCTTCGAGAAATCCGGGAATGGAAAAGAATTGAACTATTTCGATTCACTTTACCGTCGAACACCTGTATTTAAGAATTATTACAACTATAAAGATTGTTATGCAATCAATTCCCTCGATGACGTTTATATTTCCCAACTCTCAAGGGTATATAAAACGAATGAAAAAAGCAAATTTAACATTTCTACTTTTTTTGTCGTTCCTGATGATTCTGATATTGAATATATGATTGTTGATCCAAGCGACAGAGTTTTAGTTTTTACCAAAACAGGTATGTATATTATTGATGATGATGGAGTTGTAAACATTAACCGAAATTTTAGGTTAATTGATAGAGCTCTTGCGGATAATCTTGGAAATATTTATGTTTGTATGAAATCTACGGGAATAATTCGCTCAACAGATAACGGGAAAAATTGGGATACTGTTCACCTTATAAATCCAGTAGATTCCTCTGAATCATTTTACTTTAACCGAATCAAGTTCGTTGATGGAATTTTATATGTTGCTACAACTCGCGGTTTATATATGTCACGAGATAAAGGCGATACTTGGAAATATATCTTAGATATTCCTTCAAGAGTTGATGTTACCGATTTCGTTTTGTTAGAGAATAAAGAAATTCTTGCATCTGAATATTATTCTGGATTATATTTGAGTAAGGACTTTGGGACCACATGGAAGCATCTTCTGGTTAATTTGCAAATCAATAATGTGCGTAATATCATCACAGCCAGAAAAGATGGGTTTGTTATTACAGCTTTGGTAGAAAACAATTTAACACTTTTTAGTTCCAATGATGGAAATATTCAATTCAAGAATTCAATTCAGGATCCTTTAAGTCCATATATTAATTGCCCAATATTTGCAAATTCGCTCGGTGATGTTTATGTCGTATTTAAAGATAAAAGCTTATATTTAAGTTCACATGATAATAACACATTAATGCCGTGTTTAGTTGGTCTTGACTATCTGGTTAATACCTTATCAGTTATTGATTTCAATGATATTATTGCCGGTACAATTGGCGGAGGCATATACCGTTCCACCGATGGCGGTCTAAGTTGGAACCGAACAAAACCCGACTCAATGACGAGTACGATTAATTGCTTTATCCGAAATACCGACAATTCTATTTATGCACTTTCTGATGATGCCGTACTTATGAAAAGTATTGATAATGGCTACAGATGGACAAGGGAAAACTGCGATACAAGTCTGAAAAATATCTTGAAACTTTACTACTTTAATGAATATTATTTTGCTTTGAACAGTAGTGGCGATCTCTTGAAATCAAAAAGTTTTTCACAAAATTGGGAGAAAGTTCAAATAGGAAACAAAGATGTTGAAGTTACCGACATTTTATCAACAGGAAATAGAGTTTTCTTATCCACAAAGTCTGACGGGATTTATGCTTCGAATGACAATTGTCTTTCATGGCAAAAGTTTAATGATGGTTTGCAAACACTTAGAATAAATTCTTTGGCTCTTGATTCAAACAATGTATTATATGCCGCAACAATAGATAAGGGAATTTTAAAAACTATTCTTCCTGTTGTTTCTGTTAAAGAAGAAGTATTACAAGATACGGAATTAAAGGTTTTTCCAAATCCAACTCATGGAATGATTTATCTGAATTTGAAGGATTTTTCCGAAGATTATAATATTTCAATTTTCAATGTACTTGGAGAAAAGTTGAATGTAATTTCAAAACTGATTGGCAATTATCTGATTGTTGATATTGAGAGATTCGAAAATGGATTATATTGTATTGAAATTAGAGATGGAAAAGAGATTAGATTTCTGAAAGTAATTAAGAATTGAATTATCAAAAAAATACGAGGAGCCGAAAATGAAGAGAGGAATCATATTGTTAATATTTGGATTGTTATTCCAATTATCAGTGTCAGCTCAAATCTTGTGGCAACCTATTCAGGCTTCGTATAAATATAAAGTCAGACCCATAACTGCTCATATTACTTCTGATGGTACTTTGTACGCCAGTGGCAGTAATAATATGATTTACTTTTCCAAGGATAATGGATTTACTTGGGAACAAACACCGAATTTGATTATTGACGGATTCAACCAATTAACTAAACTCAAATCGGATTTTTTTAGTGATATATTTGCAATTTCAAATAACGGGCAATATCTGTCAATATTAACAGCAGGAGCAAAACAATGGAAAATTTTCTCGTTGGACAGCTACTACAGAAGTCTTGCGTGTATCTCATCAAATGGGGATTTTTTTATTAAAACTCTTAACTCTGCCATTCAATACAGCCGCTTAAACGATTATTCCGATGCTCTGTTAACTTCTTTCGATGCAGAGACAAGGATATCTGCTATTTTGAATAATAATCAAAACAAAACATTTATTTTTACAAATAAGGGACTTTATGCAAATCTTGATACTGCTGATAAGTGGAAAGTTATTAATGATTCAGTAAGAACCAATGAATTTGTTGCCGCCGATTCTTCAGGAAATATTTTTGCGTTCAAGTCATCTAATAATATGTTGTTTTCATCTGATTCTGGTAGAAATTGGAATTCAAAAAACTTAACCAGTTTCCATGAAATCTCGGATTTTTTCTATGACAATGGAGGAAAGATATTCTTCGTTGCAAGCAATGATGTTTCTTGGTCTAACGATAATGGAAAAACATGGACAAAACAAATTTTGCCGACAGTATCCGTTTCAAGTTTTTCGGCAAATAGTTATGGCGAACAGGTTTATATTGAAGAGGATGAAATAAACTATAAAAAAGATAGATTTTTGTACAGTAGTGATAAAGGTGAAACATGGGTTGACAAAACAATTCTTGCACCAATAAAGGAGATTTCAGGAATTATCCAAAAAGATAGTTTGTTTTTTCTTAGTTTATTAAATGGTGGTATGTGTTTATCAAACGATGAATGCAAAAGTTTTTCACTATTTAGTAGCGTTGGTGGCGGCGGTTTAATAAGTTTTGCCATAACCGATTCAAATGATTACATAATGGTGGTGAAGAATAGTGGCATTTTTAAAAAGCTTCATGACGGTACTAAGTGGAATTCCATAAGTAATGGTTTGAATTATGATGTGAATTGTCTTCAGCTTATTTCTAATGATGCGATAATTGTCGGAACAAGAAATGGAGGAATCTATTATACATCAAATGGCGGGTTAAGCTGGACGAAGTCAAAGATGGATACGGGCTTTGCTAATGTGAACGTTTTCCTGAGAACTTCTGACGGCACTATTTATTCTCAGATTACCGAAATGGGAATTCTTAAAAGTACCGACAATGGCTACAGGTGGGTTAATGTCAGTCACTTTTCAATAGGTAAAAAGTTTAATTCGATGGCTTTCAATAATGGTTTTATTTATGCATGCCCCGATTCTGACGGAGTCTATCAATCGTCTGACTACGGAGCGAATTGGCAAAAAGTTTATGGCGGTCAGGATTCTATTCATTGCTACAATTTGCTCGCTTTGAAAAACAAAATCGTATTGTTCATCAAAGATTCCACCGATATTTTGCTTACATCCGATAACTGTAAAGTTTGGAACACCATTAACGAAGGGTTGCCTCAAACAAAGGTTACTTGTGTTATGGAAGGCGAAAAAGGGTTTCTTTATTTAAGCACAATGAACGATGGACTTTTTAAAAGTCAGAATCCTCTTGCTGTTTCTCAAACTTTGAATTTTACCAATGAACTGTTTATTTCCCCAAATCCTGCAAAGGAGAAAATCAAAATTGAGTATTCGGGCATTTCTGAAATAAAAATAATTGATGTTCTTGGCAATATTGTTTTAAGAAAAAATATTTCATCGTCCGATTCAATGAGCGAAATTGACATAAGCAACCTCAATCAGGGGGCTTATATGATTGTTGGAAGTAGTTCCGAAAGAACATTTTTCAGAACAATTCAAATCATCAAATAAAATAAATGTTGCGTTATTTGCCGAATTATTCTTATATTTATTTTCTGTATAATAACTTGAATAAAATTGGAGTTTAGAATGAAAGCCAAAAGTTACCTGCCGCTTGTTTTGGCAGTTTTTGTTTTGCTTAACTTAAAAGCCTTTTCCCAGAATACCAATAAGGATAAAGGAACTTTTGTAGAACCCCGGAACGAATTCTGGGAAGAAATCAAAAAAAGTGTTGACGATTTTAACAAAAAACCTGTCAAACCAAATAAACAATTCAAAATGGATTTTGCCGGAACTGATATCCCCAAATCCAAAGATGAATTCAAATTTCAATGGCATAACGACCCACTTTCCCAAGGTTCCACCGGAACCTGCTGGTGCTTTTCGACTACATCATTTATGGAAACCGAAGCAAACAGACTCACCAAAAGAAAATTTAAATTTTCCGAGATTCATACTGTTTATTGGGAGTATGTCGAGAAAGCAATAGGATTCGTAAACTCAAAGGGAACTACAGCTTTTGAGGAAGGCGGGGAGGCAAATGCATTGATTAGAATTTGGAAGAAATACGGTTGCCTTCCTGCCGATTCATATTCCGGTAAGAAACCCGGACAAATCCACCATGACCACAGTAAAATGCTTGCAGAGATGAAAGCCTTTTTGAATCATGTGAAACAAGAAAGCATCTGGAACGAAGAATTCGTTGTTTCGACTATCAAATCTATCTTAAACAGTTATCTCGGTACTCCTCCAAGCGAAATAACTATTGACGGTATCAAATATTCACCTGTTGAATACTTGAATAAAATTGTGAAACTGAATATGGACGATTATGTTGATTTTATGTCACTTATGCAATATCCATATTTTAAAACTTCAGAATACGAAGTGCCCGATAACTGGTGGCACAACTCCGATTACCACAATCTTCCTCTTGATGATTATATGAATGCTATCAAGGAAGTTGTTAAAAAAGGCTACACTATCGAAATCGGCGGTGATGTTTCCGAACCGGGTTATGCTTCATCGGTGCAGGCAGGCATTGTTCCTTCATTTGACATACCTCACGATTATATTGATGAGAATGCCCGTCAATTAAGGTTCAGCAATAAAACTTCCACCGATGACCATGGAATACACGTTGTCGGATACAAAGAAAAAGACGGTGTCTTTTGGTTCCTTATCAAAGATTCCGGCAGTGGCTCTTTTAATGGAGGCATAAGTAAAGGTTACTATTTTTATCATGAGGATTATGTGAAACTTAAAATTTTAAGCTTCATTGTCCACAAATCCGCTGTACAGGATTATCTAAAGAAATTTGAGTAAAAAAAAATGAGAAAAACAATTAAACAACCCGCAAAAAACACAAAAAGATATGATGAGCCGTACTTAATCCGGTTAAACAAATTTCTTGCTGAATCCGGTGTCTGTTCCAGACGCAAGGCAGATGATATGATAGCATCAGGTGTTGTCCGCGTCAATAAAAAGATAGTTACCGAACTTGGTACCAAAGTTAAAAAGACTGATTTCATAACCGTCAATGGCGACCCAATCAAAACCGTTATCCATTTTACCTATGTATTACTGAACAAACCCAAGGATACTATCACCACTGCAAGTGATGAGCAGGGGAGAGCTACTGTTATGGATATTGTTCACTCAAGGGCAAGAATATTTCCCGTTGGCAGACTTGACCGAAATACTACTGGCGTTTTGCTCCTGACTAACGACGGAGAGCTTGCCAACAGACTCATCCATCCACGGTATCAGATTCCCAGAACCTATACTGTCGGACTTGACAAACCCTTAAAACCTGTTGATGCACTAATGATTTCCAAAGGGATTGAACTGGAAGACGGAATGACCTCTCCCTGCGAAGTTTTCATTAATCCTACGGATAAATCCAAAGTAACACTGACACTTACTGAAGGAAGGCATCATGAAGTCAAGCGGATATTCGAAGCTTTATACTATGAAGTTAGAAAACTTGACCGTAAATCGTTTGCCAACCTCTCGACTAAAGGTATGAGCCGCGGCGAATTCAGACATCTTACGAAAAGAGAAGAATTCGACCTGAAAAAATATTTAGGATTGCTCTAAAAATTCATTATTTTTGCTGAACTAAGTTTAATGAAAGTTAAGTAATTTTTTTAATATATATGGATTAACATGAAAAAAACAGTAGTTGCATTGTTTATATATCTTGCAGTCTGTC
Source organism: uncultured Hyphomicrobiales bacterium (assembly GCA_964606895.1). Classification (GTDB taxonomy): domain Bacteria; phylum Bacteroidota; class Ignavibacteria; order Kapaibacteriales; family UBA2268; genus CAZSHX01. The sequence continues at coordinate 7,542 of CAZSHX010000005.1, read as the reverse complement.
TTCCGATGATTGCTCAGGAAAATTCTATTTCAAAAGCTAAGGGCTCCACTGACCAGAATCAGGTTGGTCAATATACAATGCCCGATGAAATTCAGAAAAAATTATCCCGTTTTTTTGAAACACTAATTTCAAAAAATATCGAAAACGGATTTACTGAACTTCTTATAAACAGCCCTGTCAATCAAAGGCAGGACCAGGTTCAGAAACTGATTTTTGAAACCAAAAGAGCAAATAAACTTTACGGTGAACTAAAGACTTACGAAATCGTAAATTCCGAGCTTGTTACTCCTTCTCTGGTCAGAGTCCGTTACCTCGGTTACCACGATTTTTTCCCGATGAGATGGATATTTACATTTTATAAATCCCCAAGCCAGAATTGGATTGTAACAAATATCAAATTTGACGATAATTCCGAAAATCTTTTCAAGTCGGAATAGGAAAATCTGAGTTAAATGGATACCCTCGAAAGAGGGTATTTATTTAGTTGACGGTAAAAATGTCATAAGCAGATGAGAAAGAAGATATTTGAGGATAAATATTGTTTGTAATTTATCCCAGAATTTCATTATTTTGTTTGAAATACTTGCAATCAAATTATGTAGCAAAAACAATTTAAAAGCCGTCAGGAAGATTTGTGTAGGAAAAAATTAGAAAATATAATTGATTTGAAAAATCCAATAGTTTTGCTATCAGAAAAGATAATCCGGGAAATATTTGACAATGAATTCGAAAAATATTATTCAAAAGATATAGGACCACCAGCAAAACCATTTAGGTTAAAGCTCGTTATTATAAATAAAATCAATAGGTTAGATGAAAAACTCATTGCATTTTTTTTAAAAAAATATAAAGATGCAAATTGGAATTAAAACTTAAACTTTCAAAACAAGTGTTTGATTATCTGATGTTTATTCCTTATTTTTGCGGATAACTTATTACAAAAATAGCTATTTAGAGCAGATTTCACTTGTTCTTGCATGTTTTTTTAATTTTTTCAATTCAAAAAGAAATATTTATGGCTGAAGATAATAAAATTATTTTTTCAATGATTGGTTTAAGTAAAATTTATCCCCCTAACAAAAGGGTGCTGAATGATATTTACCTCTCATTTTTTTACGGAGCCAAGATTGGTATTATCGGTCTCAATGGTTCGGGTAAGTCAACTTTACTCAAAATCATTGCAGGTCTCGAGACATCATTCGAAGGTAAAGTAACATTCGTACCCGGTTACAAAGTGGGCTATCTGGAGCAGGACCCCCAACTTGACAATAACCTTACAGTTAAGGATATCGTTTCGCAGGGTATGCAGGAAACAGTTGACCTGCTCAAGGAATACGAGGCGATTTCAATGAAATTTGCCGAGCCGATGGAAGATGACGAAATGCAAAAAGTCATTGACCGTCAGGGCGAACTTACCGATTTGATTGACAGACACGGAGGTTGGGAGCTTGAAAGTAAACTGGATAGAGCAATGGATGCGTTGAATTGTCCTGATGGCGATACTCCCGTTAAGAAACTTTCGGGTGGTGAGCGCCGTCGCGTTGCTCTCTGCCGTTTGCTTCTGAGTGCACCCGATATATTACTATTGGATGAGCCGACAAACCACCTTGATGCAGAATCAATCCAATGGCTCGAGGAATATTTGAGGCAGTATCAGGGAACGGTTATTGCCATAACCCACGACAGGTACTTCCTTGATAATGTTGCCGGCTGGATTCTCGAGCTGGACAGAGGAGAAGGCATTCCCTGGAAAGGAAATTACTCGTCATGGCTTGACCAGAAATCCAAACGCTTAGAAGAAGAAGGAAAAGCAAATGATAAACGCAAAAAGACTCTGGAACGCGAACTTGAATGGGTTCGTATGTCGCCGAAGGCTCGTCAGGCAAAATCAAAAGCAAGACTTTCGGCTTATGAACGAATGATGGACGAGGACATTAAGCAAAAAGAGGAAAGATTGGAATTATTCATTCCGAACGGTCCCAGACTTGGAAATAAAGTCATTGAAGTAAATAATGTTTCAAAAGCTTACGGCGATAAGATTTTGTTCGAAAATCTCAGTTTCACTCTTCCGCCTGCCGGAGTTGTCGGAATTATCGGTCCGAACGGAGCCGGAAAAACTACTTTATTCCAGATGATAATGGGACTTGTCGAGCCGGACAGCGGTGATTTCTCGGTGGGACCTACAGTCAAAATTGCTTATGTTGACCAGCTTCATTCAAGCGTTGATTTGGAAAAAACCGTATTCGAACAAATTACCGGTGGTCATGATACAATATTGCTTGGCGGCAGAACTATTAACGCACGTGCTTATGTTGCAAGATTCAATTTCAGCGGCTCAGACCAACAGAAAAAATGCGGGGTTCTTTCCGGCGGCGAGCGTAACAGATTGCAACTTGCCGAAACTCTGCGGGATGAAGGAAATGTTATTCTTCTTGATGAACCTACAAACGATATTGACATCAATACTTTGAGGGCTTTGGAGGAAGGAATCGAGAGTTTTGCCGGATGTGCTGTTATCATTTCCCACGACAGGTGGTTTCTTGATAGGGTTGCAACTCATATCCTTGCATTCGAAGGCGACTCGCAGGTGTATTTCTTCGAAGGTTCATTCAGTGACTACGAAGAAAACCGCAAAGCAAGGCTGGGCGATTCCGAACCTCACAGAATTAAATATAAAAAATTGATGGCGTAAATAAAATATTACACACAAAAAAATAAAATCGAGTTGTATGAAATTTGTATTATTTGTTCGGAGGAAATTTCGTAATTTAATCTCAAAGTACTATTAATAATTTGAACATGATTGGACGATGAAATGAAAAAGCTCATTTATGTTTTTGCAATTCTGCTTTGCTTCCTCTTTGCAGGAAAATTATTAGCTGTGAATGATAGTTGTTTGAAAATGGTTTATCCAAACGATAAACCAAATGGCTTCTACAATCCTGATTCAGTTAAGATAGATACTTGTATCACCTCGCCAACTTATGGCAAATGGTACGCAAGGAAATCTTATAAAATCCATACTGAAACATATATTTTCCGGATAAAACCTTTATTAGTGGACAGCATCTATTCATGGGTGGATATTGATACGAATCTCGTAGAAATTAGAAACGCATTTCATAATTTAGTAACTAAATACGGAAACTATACTTTAAAAAGATATAGTCGCGATATCAATGACAGCGACCATATAAGAGTACCACTTTTTGAAATAGAATTTGAGAATTACCAATTAGTAGACTCTGTCAAAAAAAATATTAGGAACATTGATACTGTTGATTATTGCGTACTATCAAGGTTACCAAATTTAGATTATGTATTTGAAATATCCAAAAATTCTTTAAACATTATCATTAATCAAAAAGATAATACAATCATCATTGATTTTCAAAATACTAAATTCCAAGAATTGACAAATATCAAAATCTACGACATCTTTGGGAATTGTCTCTATGAGAATAGAATATTTGAGGAACTACAGAAAATATCAATTGATATTTCACTTCTAAATAACGGCATCTATTTCATCGGAATAAATGAGAAAACTTATAAATTTTCGGTAGTAAGGTAATGTATAAAAAAAATATTTTTTTTGTTTGTATCTTCTCTCGGCAGGAGTTGCCTCCTGCTTTTCTAAGTATAGGGGACAACTCATGCTAAAGATTTAAATAATTACTATTTCACTACTTGAAACTGTCCGATAGCGGATTTTTTGCTGTTAGATAGTTTTGCTATATAAACACCGCTTGGAAGACCGGCAAGATTCAGATTGAAGTCGTAATCTCCTTTGTCTAATTCAAATTTTCGTGATAATATCTTTTTACCTAGAAAATCATATATTCCAAGTTCGGTAATTTCTGCTGTTTCGACTTGTACTTTTATCGTTACATTATCAAAACAAGGATTTGGAAAAATACCATTTATCGCAAATTCAAAAGGTTCGCTGATATTTTCGCCTGCAACTCCAACCGGAGCCTCTTTAGAATCAAGATTGAATACGAACGATTCAGATTTCTTCTCAAGTCCTTTGCCTGTAATCTCAATCAGATAATATCCTACATGTTTCGTTGAATCAGCCACTGTCATTGTCCAATCGATAGTCTTCAGATCATTTACCGAGACTTTAGTATAGTAGAACTGCTGAACAGATTTTAAAGTAATCCCGGAGTCAGGCACAATTTTAACTGTAACGGAGTCTGCGTCCTCATCTCCGATATTTTTAATAACGGTGTGGACATTTATATCGGTTTGAGGTTTTGGAAATAATGGCGAAACGTTGCCGCCTGAAAATTGCAGATAGGCTGGACCTTTAATTGCAGATAAAGCCGGCATTACTTCTGCAACCGATAATCCCAGAGCGGTAAGCGATGCCTTGACTGTATCAGCCTGCCATGTTAGAGAATCGAGTGAAGGAGCAGGGTCAGTTTGGTAAATATGCTGAACAAATCTAAGGTTGAGAATCATTCTGTCGAATGTACTCAAATACTTTCGTTGACCCAACAAATCATATTTCTGATTTAAAGTGCTGTCGTTTGCAATAGCTTTGTTTCCGACGGCATAGAATCTATTCTGGATATAATCTAGGACCACATTCAACGAATCTTCAGCATCGGAAATCGCAGAAAAAGACGTTTTAATATCATTGGCAACCTTTGTTTTTGCCGATTCAAGTCCTTTGTCAATAGCTTTAATATAATTTGCCGATTTTGCCTGAAAGTCGAGAACGTATGGGTCGGAAAGCATTCTGTTGTATTGTGCCTTGTTGTTAGTCTTGTCTGTTCTGGTGTTGATTATTTGCGGAACATAATTGGCATTGTATGCCGTCTGCAAACCATAATCCAAATTATCGTTTTGATAGCCTATTGCGTACAACAGCGAAACAGCCGCTTTTAATATTGTGACTATAGAAAGATTTTTTATGAGGATGCAAATGTGCGTTGCTGCACCGATGAAAGCAGGAATAGAAATCTCCACCTGAGCCAATACAAGCGAAGTAATTGCGATTGCCGCAAGTACTAAAGCCGCAAGAGTTGATTCCCAGTTAGCAGTCATTTTGTCCTGTTTGGCTCGTTCGATAACTTCTTTCATCTTTTTCTGATTATCAGGAACCATTTGCATAACAGTTTTCCATGAATCTTTCATCGTTCCGTTAATGTTATTTGATGTTGCCTTTTGAATTGACTCTCCGATCAAATCGCCGGTGTACCAAACAAAATAACCGAGGATGACTTCGTTTACTGGAATTACAACAGCATTCTTTATCACATCCTCAACCAAAGTCTTAACCATGGCTTCATTTGGTTTCTTGCCGGCTTTTTCCATCATTGATGCTTTCATTTTAGCAAATGCTTCTTTGACAGCTTCACCATATTTTTTATTCTTTGGTGAAAGATTCATTTTAAAAATAAAGTCTTCGATAAAACGATAGCTTAATTCAAGAATTGCCCCATTCAGCTTTTCAGTAACAGTCTTCTGTATAATTTCAGGTTCAATTTTTTTCGATATTTTAGCAACACTTTCTTGGAAATCAATTAATGAATAAAGTGCTATACCCGCATCAACCATTAATTTAACTGCTTCGCCGCTTAGATTTTGCGTGATATAGAAAGTTGAATCCATAAAAGTGAGATAGAGCATTGACCTCATAAATGCTTCATTTCTCGCACTGTCCGAATCCAAAGCCTGCATATCGGCAAAATCGCCTGAATATCGCTTCAAACTATTTGCATAATCATCTTGTTTGCCGATATCGTAATTTATTGCCATCGGAATTTCAGGCTTGTAGAATCCATAAAAAAGACTGGCTAGAAAATCCAGTTTAGTCAGATTTGTCATCAACTTTTTATTCTCGTCCAACAATCCGACTGGAAGCCAAGTGTCCACCCGTGATGGTTCGATATGTTTTACGTTTCTGAAAAAATCGTCTTTCGTACTTGTTATCCTCAATATGTAGTCCCCACCGTCCTTAGGCAATGGAGTTGAATAACAGCCGTTTTCGTCAGATTTGGTGTTGTAGGCATTTATACCGTTTGCATCATCAACGACAATCAGAGCTTGATTTAAATGTTGAAGTGTGTAGTCGCCTGTTTTCATGTCTATCGCCGAAATGATTTGCACATTTCCTTTCAAGTCATTAATGACCGGGACTTTGTAAATCCTTACTTCCAGATAAGCTGGAGCATTCGCGTCATTGTCATTTCCGGCAAAAACCTGTACCTGAATTTTAACAAATTTGTGTGGAGTTTTAGAAGTATCTTCAGAAATATTAATTTTGAGATTGAAGGTGTTTGAGGTAATATTTACTTCTTTGAAAAATACTCTTTCGAAGTAGGGAATGCCGTTTTTGTAGAAGTCGGCTGTTTCTTCGTCAGCCGTTTTGGAAAACCCTGCAATTATAGAATAACGGGCATTAGGATATTTAGCTTTGCTTTGAGCCCATACTCCTGCAATAGAAAAATCCTTCCCGATGGGTACGCCGTTCGGAACGACGACGCTGACTTCGCCGGTAGCCGGCACACCGAAATCAGTTTTAACAATCTTCCATTCAGATTTGCCGTAACAAGGCTGGTTTTCGGCTTTCAGAAAAATGGAGCCTGAAATCTGAACGAATAAAAATAAAAATATTACGAGAAACAGCGAGTTTTTGGTTTTAGCCATATCGCACCTGTTGATTATTTATATAAAAAAATTATAATGCAATTTTTGTATCATTCAACAATATTAAAATTACAAAACTTAATTTAAATAACAAAAGATGTTTAGGGTTTTTATGAAATAATTTACGATTTTTTCAAAATAAAAGTTATGACTGTATTTTTTATTTACATCTCTCGGCAGGAGTTCTCTCCTGCCGTCTTCAACTTTGTCAGCAGGCAACTCCTGACCTAAAATAATATATTTTACCTTATTACCGTAGCAATAAATAGCCATTATTTTCGTTAATTATCTTTAACTCGTTCATTGAAATATAAGACCTCTCCCTAAACCTCTCTGAAGGAGAGGGCGATAAAAATTTGCATCTTTGCATCTTTTTGAATCCAAAGATGCAATGACAAAAATATCGTTATATGAAATAGTATCAATGGGTTAGATGAAAAAGTATTGCATCTTTTACAGTATTTTTTATGAGGATGCAATGCAATTTGAGAAAAATAAGGTTTTAAGAATATGAATCCTCTTAATCCATTAAATCCCAGAAATCCCAGTTCAAGACTTTGCCGAATATTCACCAAAAATTGCATCTTTGCATCATTTTACATTCAAAGATGCAATGACAAAAATATCGTTATATGAAATAATATCAATGGGTTATGTGAATATTGCATCTTCTTAAAAAAATTGAAAGATGCAATTTGGAATCTTATCACCCCTCTAGAAAGAGGGGCAGGGGGGTGTGTTATCAAACGAAGTAGAATATGATGTAATTTCAGAGTAAATGTCAATTTGCATTTCTGTTAGACTTGAAAAAAACGTCCCTGAATTGCCGCACAGAAGCTTGATTTAGTGACACACCCCCTTTCCCCCTCTGGTATGTGTAAA
>CAZSHX010000004.1:0-96090 GCA_964606895.1 uncultured Hyphomicrobiales bacterium | reverse complement strand
TTAAAATACAAATATACGAAATATTATAAGTTATTCAAAGAATTATTACACTAGTCAGCTTGACATATCTTTTGAAGGTTTTATAATCCTTATGCCCTGAAATTTTCATCACTATTTCAGGTCTCATACCTTTCTGTAAACTGAGAGTGCAAAAGGTTCTCCGGCCACAGTGGCTTGACATAAACTTATATTTTGCTTGAGTATCAAGTTGTCGTTTACCTCCAGAGTAATTATAAAGAGTAACTTGCTCATTAATCTCAGCTTTTTCCCCTATTTCTTTAATATAACCATTCAACCGCTGATTTGTCATTTTTGGGAATGGCTCATTTTTGTCGGAATATTTTCTGAGAATCTCATAAGCGTAGTCATTGAATGGGATTAAATTTGGTTCGTGTGTCTTTACCACATGTAAGTGCCAAATTCCATCCTTGACATCCTCTTGCTTGAGCTGATAAACGTCGCTGAATCTCTGACCTGTAAAACATGACATCAGGAAAATATCTCTGGCTTTATCAAGAGTTTTATCTTCGCTTAAATCAAGGTAGAAAAGTTTCATTAGCTCTTCTTCTGTCAGATAAATAATATCACCATCCTTATCAATAGCTTTAAACTTTTGATAGTCAAGCTTCTTATTGTACCCTCTCTCAGTTGCCCAGTTCAGAAAGGTTTTTGTAACTTTTAGATTCTTCCCCAGAGTATTATCGCTATGTTTCAATTGGTTAATCGAGTATTGAGTAAATAAATCATAAAAGGAAAGATCAAATGAATCCAATGTTATCTTGTAGTTCATCTTCTTTTCGAAATTCTCTAAATGCTTCTTTGTCACATTATATTTTTCTACTGTACCAGCAGATACTTTTACCTTTTGAGAATTTACAAATTTATCGAACAAGTCAAAAATGCTTTTATACTTTTCATCAGGTTCATTTTTGTTGAAATACTTAGCGACGATTGCTTTCACTTTGTCAATACTTATATCTCTTTCTTCATTGTAGGCTGAGGTAATAAGCTTTTTCAGGTCTTCTTTCATGAAAACCAGATACGTATTTATTTCAGGCGATGCAGTATAAGTGGACTTAACAACTTGTTTCCTATTATCCCAAGCTTTTCTCGGTACACTTTGACCTGTTTGGTGCTTCATAGTAACGTTGTTAATCCTGACATAACAATAGATGCTACTCTCGCCAGTCATTCTTTTAAATGAGTCAATATAAAAGTTTATTCTCATATCGCAAAGATAAATAAAAATAGGACAATAAAGAAGCACTATTTTAGATTTTCCACATAATTCGTAGAATACTCGTACAGTATTCGTAGAATACTCGTACAATACTCGTACAAAAGACATTCATTTCTCTTACTTTGCCTTTCCTTTACTTATCCATGTTAAAAAATAAAGTGTGATACAATCAGGGTTATAGAGAATTCAAGGTAAGTAAAAGTAGTATAAAGCCAGAAAAATTAGCCCTGACGGGGCAGCAAAGCAAGTGAACTAAACCCTTGAATCGTAAAAAGTTCAAGGGTTTTTTGTTTTTAGAAAGTACTCTCATTGAAGATGTTGAAGGATATTGTAGCTTCGGTATATTCGTCCTTGACCCCTTGAATTTTAAGTTCACCTTTGTAGATATCAAGGATTTTAGCAACTATTGACAAACCAAAACCTGAGCCTTGCTGTTCGTTCACATTACGTTCAAACTGAACATAAGGTCCGAAATTTTTAACCTGATGGCTATCAATCCCAACTCCGTGGTCCTTAATTCTCAGATAATATTTATCACCGCTGATATATGAGTTAACCAATATCTTATCCCCCGGGGATGAGAATTTAATTGCATTAACTATAAGTTCCTCAACAATTTTGATAAAGTATTTTTCAGCAATACAAATATGTGCATCAATCAGATTCAGTTTGATATCATCCTGACGATTGTTAGTGTGGGCATAGTTGAAAACTGTTTCATAAATGAAAGGCTCACATGTTTCCATTGTTTTGTTCTGCATGGCTAAAAGCTCATTGATGTCGTTTGCAAGTATAACAAGATTAGCATAAAACAAATAATTTTCTAAAAGACTTCTTAATCTATCGGTTGCCGAAGAAATATCATTCAGCATTTCTATAGTATCTGCATTACCTTCGGCATCATCATTGTAATAATTTTTTAAAAAATTTGTAAGCCCCAAAATTTGATTAATTGGTGTTCTTACTTCATGCGGCAAAGCCATCAGCAAATTTGTTGTCATCATATTCATTTTGTCGCCGAGTTGCATTTGCTCTTGTTGGAGTGCTATTGTCCGCGAAGCTACCATTTGGTCAACCAAAGAATTTAATTTTGTTTCCTTTTCAGCAAAGAGCAGTTCGCCTATTGCTGACGAAATATATGAAGTAAACAAATTGATTGCGTTTATTTGGGATACCTCAAGTTCGAACAACATGGAATCTGTAGAAACAAGAACAATTCCAATTATTCCTTCAAGATTAATCATCGGAATTATTATAAACTGAATATTTTCAGATTCTTCTAAGGATGAAACTACTAAGCTTCCATTTTGTAATGCTCTACCAATTGTACCATTATTTGTCAACTTTTCGAAATTCGGAACAGAGTTTTTATTTGATGGATTAGTAGCAATATGGTCAAAAAGAAAAGTTTCTCTGTTTATTGAAAAAAAGGAAACATATTTTGCATTTGGGATTAATAAGTAAGTTGCAGATGCTATTTCTAATAATTTTGCAATCTTATTAATCCCAATTTTCTGTTGAAGAAAACTAACAACAGAATTAAAAAAGATCATAAAATCTTCTGAAAAAATATTTTGATTTCCCAAAATCGTTCCTTTAATCAATTTTTAAAATAGCATAAGACTGTTCATACTGTATCATGATTTGTTCATACAGGCTTCTAATCGTACCTTCTTTGAAATTCAATTCTTTCCAGATTCTGTAATTCGGTTCTTCGACCATAGTATCTCCGGGGTTTCCGAGTTCAAGAACAGATGCCAGAATGTTTGCGAGATGAACACAAGCTGTTATTTGATCTACATTGCCGTCCACAGTACCTCTGTGATGAGCTCTGATGCAATTCCTGATACTTGATGGTAATTTCCACTTTTCCGCTAACAAATCTCCGGCAAGCGAGTGGTCAATTCCAAATACTGCTTTTTCTGCTTTTGATATTGAAATATTGTTTTCGGTTGCATTGTTTACTGCTTCAATGAAATCCGAAGGAAAAAGTTTATAAAATACGAGTTTTCCCATGTCGTGCATCAAACCTGAAATAAAATAATTTTCAATGTTTTTTATTCCGAGGTTTTGCCCAAGCAACCGAGTTATAACTGCAACAGCAATTGAATGTTTCCAAAGGTCAACCACATTGAATTCTGATGTCCCCTTCATATCGGTGAATATTTTCATCACAGAAAGTGCAAGAATCAAATTTCTAAGTTCATTAAATCCTATAAGAAAAATCGCCTGAGTAACTGTATCAACCCTTGATTTGAAACCGAAAATCGGCGAATTAACAACTCTAAGAAGCTTTGCTACTGAAGCCTGGTCTTTTGATACGATATTTGCAATGTCCTGAACTGTTGATCTTGGATTGGAAAGTGCAGCAAGCAACGAACTGTAAATCGTAGGCAGAGTTGGGAAATCATCAAGTTTTGCAATTATGTTATCAATGTTTTTCATGATTGATATGATTTGATTTAGCAGTATGAAACACACCCATTTGAAAAATTTCTTCTTCGAATATATTTCTCGGTTCCCATGTCATACGGGACATTAATTTATTTTTGGCTAATAGGAGTGTTTCTTCACTGAAAATAACTTCTTCCTCTTCATCGTCTGTTTGAATAACAACCGACAGGACATTCCATATTTTCAATGTGTTTATAATCCTTAGGTTTAGTTCGGCACCGGCACCCATTAGAACCTGTCCGAAATTATTGACCACCGGTTCAAAAAGCACCATGCCTTCTTCTATTTTATCCGCCGTTATAACTTTTGGCATAAGGAACTCGATATTAAACAATAAAACTAATTACTAATATATGGAAAAAAGATGTCAAATATGCAAGAAATTTTTAAATTGAAATAACAATATTTTTTGTTTTTATACAAAAGTAAGGGAATTGTCTTCTGTAACCTTGTATGATGATTGAATCGAAATAAAGATTCAATCAAAAAAAAGGATAAATTCAAAAAAACCTATCCTTTATTCTATACAACAAATTCTCTAATTTATTAAAGTTTAACAAACTTTGAAGTTCTTGTGCCGATTTTAATAATGTAAATTCCCTTGGGAAGCTCGGAGATATTGAATTTAGCTTCTGTGAAATCGGAATTATATTTCGGATTCCCCAATTTCATTTTACTGCCGTTAAACGAGTAGATTTCAATCGGGTTTTTACTATCGGGATTTTCAATACAAATAAAATCCACAATAAACTGAGCAACAGGATGTTGTCTCCTGAATCTAAATCCTAATTGCTTCTTTCTTACGTTTGCTCAAATAATATTTTCGGCAAAAGTTTGATTTTGCCTGTTTTCCCTGACATATTCTTTGTGTTTATGCGTTGTTTTTTTATCTGTAAAAATATATCTCATAATGAAACTCTTGGATTAAGTGCCTCACTCCTGCCCTTCCCGAAAGTGAGGGTAAGAATCATATTTCCATATTTTACAATAAATTAGAAATACCAAACCAAAGAAAAAAAGCTCTTTTTATATTTCTGAAGCAAATCCTAAAAATTTGATTTTTTTAGGATCAACAATTTCGAAATCAAATTGCCAAAACATGAGGTTTTCATTTTGCTCATATAATCCTTTGCTCTTATCATAATTATTTAAAAAGACCAATAAATGGTAGATTCCACTGGTATCATTAGGAGTACTAATATATGTAATTTCAATATCATCAGAAATTCTACATTTATTATTTTTTATAAATTTTAAGCTTTTTTTTGTACCAAAGGTTGATTTAGTTTCTTTTTTAAAACGTTCATAGTATTCCGAACAATCAATGCAATTTTCAGATAATAAAATATCTTCAACATCATCAGGTTCAGCTAACAATTTTTGAACAAATCTTCGGGCTTGGTCTTTTATATCGCCGCAATCTTCTTTTTCCTTCTTTTTTTGCATTGAGGAGCAAGAAAAAAGAGTAGAACAAATAATTACTACAAAAAAATAAAATATTAGTTTCATGACAAATCACTTTTGATTAAACTAATTTCAATCCTTAGGAATTGCAAAAATAAACTTACTGCCTTTTCCTTCTTCGCTTTCAACCCTGATAACTCCGCCATGCTTTTCAATATATTCCTTGCAGAGAATCAGCCCGAATCCTGTTCCTTTTTCCTTGGCTGTTCCTGTGGTTGTGTGGTGAATATCTATCCTGAAAAGCTTTTCCAGATTGTTTGCAGAAATGCCGATTCCGTTGTCACCGATTGAAATATTTACGCGTTTTGCATCGGTTTCGGCTTTAATAGTTATGATGCCATTCAGATTTGTGAATTTGACAGCATTCTCAATCAAATTCCTCAGAATTGCACCAAGCATGTTTCTATCTGCAAAAACAACCGTACTCTCGGGAATATCAACATCAACGCTTTGCTTTTTGTCGTTCACCTGTGGTTCGACCAATGACAAAATCTCGTTAACAATTTCAAGCAGATTGATTGTCTGCGGACTGAAATCAACTCTTCCTGTGTGCAGTCTTGCCCAATGGAGAAGATTTTCCAGAAGTTTGTTCGATTGGGATGTGGTCTGGCTTAGAACATCGGCAAGCTCTTTGAGTTCCTGCGGACTCATCGAGTTAATTCTCTTTGGAAGCATTTCTGCCACGTTGCTCATCCATCGGATAGGATTCATCAGCTCATGAGAAATGATTTGAAAGAATTTATCCTTGGAAGCATTTGTTTCGGAAAGTTCATGGTTAAGATTTTCGAGCTCGGAGTTGGCATGCTCGATTTGAAAATTCTTTTCGGTTATCAGTTTCAACGACTTCTGCTTGATTCTGTACCTCAGATACATAAAAATAAAGATAACAAAAATCAAAATCAGAATCACGAAGAAATACTTCATCTGCAAATTATTCTTTTCGCGAAGGGCTTCGTTTTCTTTCTCCTGCTTTTCGGCAAGATAGCTTGCTGTTAAATTTGAAATTTTTCTTTCGTTTTCTTCGCTGAAAACTGAGTCTTTCAGCTTCACATATTTGCTGTAATAATCCAGAGCATTTTTATATTCTCCAAGACCTGTATAGCCGTCGGAGAGGTTCTTGTAGGCATAAATCATGGCTTCTTTGTAATCCAGTTCTTTGGATGCCACCAAAGACTTTTCGAAATACTCGTTTGCATCCTTGAACTTTTTCTGCTTGCTGAAAGTTTCACCTATGTTCAGATAAATAATCGCCAAACCTCTTTTGTCCGAAAGTTCGAGGTTCATCTTCAGAGCTTTATTGTAGTAATCCAAAGCTTTCTGAAAGTTATTTTCATTTTTATAAATTTCGCCCAAATTTACTAAATTTCGGGCAATTCCCTCTTTGTCGGCTAATTTTTCGTACATTTCAAGGGCTTTCTGGAAATACTGCAAAGCCTGGGCATCATTTCCCTGACTTCCGTAAAGGATTCCCAGGTTACCCTGAATCAATGCCATTCCTGCTATATCCTGCATTTTCTCGTAAATATTCAATGCCTTTTTATAGTATTCGGTAGCTTTCGGAAAATTCTGCTGTGCTTCGTAGATAACTGCAATGTTGATAAGGCTTGTGGCAATACCTTTGTCGTGCCCGTTTTCCTCGTGAATTTTGAGAGCCTTCTGGTAGTTATCAATTGATTTGGGATAATCACTCAAAATGTAGTAGCATTCACCCAAAACAAGATAGGCATTTGCAATTTCGATTTTCAAATCAATTTTGTGGGCAAGGTTCAATGCCTGACGTGCTAAAGCCATGCCCTCCTGAGGATTGACGGCATGATAGAGATGTCCGATTTTATTGAGTAGTTTTGCTTTGTTTTTCTCATCAGTTGTCTGATTGATTTCCTTTTTCAAAGAATCAAAATTGACTGTCTGGGAGAAAACAGCACCACACGAAACAAAAATCAGAATGACAATACAAGTAAAAAATTTCGTTTTCATAAATCATTTTTTAGTTAATCTTCTATATCATCACAAATTTACAACTTATTTCTTTTATAAAGAAAGATAAATTTTTGATTTTCAATATACATATCGTTTTATAGTAAAAAGTTTGATTGAATTTTGTGAGTTTTATTGACTTCAGATTAGTAACTCCAATGACAACTACTATATATATAAATACGTTATATTTGTTGTAAGTAAAAATGAACTTAAGAAAAATTTGCGGAGGCAAATATGGTAGCGACAATGATGAATACGATGCAGGGCATTTTCCCAAGCAGGACACTGCCCGACTTTATACCGAGAATACCGGTTCAATTATTCGGAGAAATCCTAATCGGCGGTGAAATCAGGCTATCCTGGAACCGTAACGGGAATCCGTATGAAACCGAATACGTTATCGAAATTCAAGCCAGCAACTCCTTAAATTGGCTGGAGCTGGACAGAGTTTCGCGTCCCAGCTATCTGTACACAGGGCACAGGAACGGCATCCCTATAAAATTCAGAATAATTGCCCAAATTGAAGATCGCAAAAGTTTACCTTCCAACATATTTGAAATCAACTATGGGTACCAGCTAAATTATTGATAAGTTTTACTTTTTCGGTGCATCCCTTAACTACCCTCCCATTCCTGATTTCGAAAAGGCAGACTACGGTTTGCCTTTTTCAATTTGAAATTTGAAGGAATAAAAAAAAAGCAAGTTTCAAACCTGCTTTTTTGTTTTATATAACTATTACAATATTTTGCTTCGGGGAGTAATCTATTCATCCTTGATACACCTTACCGAAAAACCTGTTCCTTTGTAATTCGGATTTTTCGAAATACTGGCTTTAAATGAGAACAAGTATCTTGACCATGCATTATCATTATCCACTTCGGTAGCCATCCAAAATGCTGCGGCATCCTTTATTCTGCCAAAACCATTACCAATACGGTAGCCTCCGGGAAGTGCCGTAAAACCGCTTTCGTTAGTTGCACTCGTGTTCGGAGCCGACCAATGACTCGTACCGGCTTCTTTCAACTTACCTCCGCCGTTAATTTCACCTTTAACAAAATCTGTTAATACTGTCCAGTCGGAATCGTTTCCCACACGCCAGCCAACAGGGGCTATGCCTCTTGGATCATTTATTGCATACCAGTTGTAAAGCTTTCCATAAACTGTATTATTTGCGGGATCATTGTTGTAATAGCACCATGCACCTGTCTTTAGAGTCATCCATGTTGCAGAGTCGGTGCATTCCGGGATTGGGTCTCCATTGCGGTATTCCGATACATCCAGATTTTTCAGCATCCACACCTGTCCCCCAATTACGACAGATTCATTAGCTGATGAAGGCAGAAAAAGAATGCTGTCAATTTCAGCTAATTCATACTTAGTAGGTTGAACACCATTAATGTAAACAATCAGATTGTCGGTTTTTTCAAATCTTATCGAGTCGATGTCTTTTGAAGCATAAGACACGGATTGAGATTTTTGATAATAGATTTTCATGGTTGAATTGTTTTGAATTTTAACTAAACTCATCACATTAATATTATCTATATCATAGGATTTGAAAGTAGCATCTTTTAGGTAGAATTTAATTAACGGATTTGCAGAATAGAGCACATTCACACACAAGAAAATCCCTATTAGAAGTATCAATTTTTTCATTATTTATCCATATTTATTTTAAAAATATTCTTTTAAAACTCAGCATCATTTTTTGATGAAACTATAAACTTTGTCTCCTGCCCGAAGAAAATACAGCCCATCAGAAAGCATACTAACATCTATTTTGTTTGTTTTGTCGAAATTCATAATTCGCACACCGATTGAAT
Organism: uncultured Hyphomicrobiales bacterium; assembly: GCA_964606895.1. Lineage (GTDB taxonomy): Bacteria > Bacteroidota > Ignavibacteria > Kapaibacteriales > UBA2268 > CAZSHX01. The sequence goes on along the minus strand of CAZSHX010000004.1, from coordinate 87,129 downwards.
TGAAAATCTCAATTCGCCCGTTACCAATATCCTCAATTAATTCTATGAAATCAGTTGCAGGATTCGGCACAATCGGATTAACTTTTTCAATTGGAAATTCTGTAATCTCGGTTGGTTTGTAGTAACCTTTCCATTGATAAACATTAAGAACACTATTAAGAAGTTCATACATTATGTTGCTATTGTATGAATTTACCATCATTGCCACTCCGTTACCGTCTTCAAGACTTCCATAATAGAGCGACCTGAATCCATCGTTAGCTCCGGAATGCATAAAATATTTTGCAATTCCGTTGTTATCAATAAAAACTCCAAGAGCCGCAACCTTATCAATATATGGAGTTAGCATCTTCTGTGCAGTTTCCTTTGACAATACCTTATTTGATTTACCTTGCAACGACAATTGAATTTCAATAATAAATTTGCACAAATCAGTTGGGGTAGTCCATAAACCTGCGGCGGCTTGCTCAGGATATATAACATAGTTCCCCTCAAGCGGAGTGCTCTGATAATATGCAGTTGCCAGGGATTTAAGTCTATCTGATGGCGGCGGTTGATTGTAAAAACTACTTGTCATACCCATTGGGTTGAGTACATTCTCTTGCATATATTGTTCATAAGGAAGCTTTGTAGTTTCCATGACAATCTGCTGGGAAATCATCACGCCACCCCCGGAATACTGATATTTGATGCCGGGTTCGAACTCGGATCTTACCGGTGGAGTATTAGCAGGTTTCTTTCCATCAAGAATTTGGGGAATAGTTGGTAAAGTATCCTGTAATTTATACCCGACAAAACCATGAATCCCCAGTCCTGCAGTATGACTCAATAGATTTGCAATCGAAATCTTCTTGTTCTTTGCCAATGAATCGTAGGGAAATTTCCATAAAGTCAGAAAATTATTGATATCAGAATACAGGTCCAACTGATTTTCCTGAACTAATTTCATAACCCCGACAGCATTTAATGACTTGCTCACAGATGCCGCCTGAAAAAGAGTTTCGGGAGTTACAGGACGTTTATCTGCTTTGTCTGCCCAACCATAACCTTTTGCCCATTCAATTTCATAATTGTGAACAACAGCAATGCTCAGCCCTTGCATATTGTAATAATACATCCGCTTATCCAAAGACCATTTTAATGTATCACGAAGGCCGTTAGATAAATTAGCTTCTACCTGTTTAATTCTTTCTTCCACTTCGGGCGGATAAGCACCAAAGAGGACAGAGGAATTATCCTCCATAACAAAGAAAAAAAGTAGAAATATTGATAAAAGAATTTTCTTTTTTATTGTCATGTTAATTTTAATTAAAAAAACATTATTCCAAAGTTACATCATTAATAATCGGCTTTTAAAAAAAGCAAATTTATATAATTGTCATCCCAGCGAACGCAGGGATGACAAACCCCTTGATTTTCTTAAAATCCTGATTAATCTTTTATTAAACGAACTGAAAAACCGATAACTTTTCCATTGGCATATCTTGCTATAGTCGCATTATTATAATACATCACTCTGTGATAACCATTGTATGTGTCGGCTTCTGTTCGTGACCAGTAAGAACCTGCATTGTTGAATTGCTGAAATGCACCTGTTCCTATACGATAACCACCTCCAACCGCAGTAAACCCGCTTTCATTTGTAGCACCGGTATTTGGATTTGCCCAATGACTTGTTCCGGATTCTTTCATTTTTCCACCGGCAATTGTACCACCGCCCAGGTAATCAATTAATGTCTGCAACTCAGTATCCGTAGGGATGTGAAACCCAGATGGACCAATACCGCGGGAATCATTAACGGCATACCAATTATACAGTTTGCCGTAAGGCTCATTGTTAGCTGAACTATTGTTATAATAGCACCATGCACCGGTTGTTAAATTTGCCCACTCAGTTGCATCGGTAACTTGCGGGATAGCATCACCATTGCGGTATCTTGCCGAATCAAGATTTTTAAGCATCCACTCCTGAGTGCCTATGGTAACAGTTTCATAAAAGATGTCTGTATCAGTGAAATCAACTTCATTGCTTTTTATATTATTCACAACAACTGAAACTTTCCCGGTCCTCGTCCCAACCGGAACAACAACCGTAATTGAGGTATTGCTCCAACTATTAAAAGTAGTTACACTTGCAGTATTGAAAGTCATCGTACTTGTGCCTCTTGTAGCTCCAAAGTTACTACCTGAAATTGTTACCTGATCTCCAATTTTCCCGCTGTTAGGCGAAATTCCGGATATAACCGGTGTCAAATAGAAATCAACTTCGTTGCTTTTTTCTGTCCCAACAGTTACTGAAACTTTTCCGGTTTCAGCACCCACAGGCAGAATTACTTTAATTTCGGTATCTGTCCAGCTGGTGTAGCTAACGGCATTTGCATTTTTAAATGACACAAAACTTGCATCACGATTTGCTCCAAAGCTTACACCTGTTAAAGTAACCTGATCTCCGGGCAATCCGACATAAGGTAAGATACTGAAAACTGTTGGTAAAATCGAAAAGTCCAATTCATTGCTTTTTTGTCCGCTTGCGTTCACAGAAACTTTACCGGTCTTAGCAGATGCCGGAACTTTCAGGCTAATAGCTGTATTTGACCAACTGAGAATCTCGGTCGCATTTCCTCCGGTAAAGGAAACATATCCCGAACCCTGAACATCACCAAAACCTTTGCCTGTAATATTGACTAAATTCCCTAATCTTCCGGATGTTGGGCTGATACCAAAAAATTCAGGTATAATTGAATAATCCCCCGGATTACTTTTCTTTGTGCCAATCAACACATAGAGTTTGCCGCTAACGACATTTTCAGGAATTTTCAATTTTATTTCTGTATCAGTCCATGAATCATAATTTATAGCCGTTATGTTGTTGAATAAAACTGTATTTGTTTCCCTGTTTGCACCAAAGTTTGTGCCTGTGATTGTCATCTGGTCTCCGATTTTTAAAGCATTTGGCGAAACGCTCAGGAGGTGTTGTATAACCGTAAATTTCACTTCATTGCTTTTAATATCCGACATGTTAATCCAAACAGTACCGGAAACAGCCCCGGCAGGAACTTTTAATACTATCTTGATATCGCTCCAGCTTGTAACTTCATTTGCTTTGATATCGTTAAAAGTTACAAAACTTGCACCTGCTTTGTCTCCAAAACCGGTTCCGGTGATTGTTACTTCATCGGCAACACCGGCTGAATCGGGAGCAATTTTTGTAATCTGGGGGAAAATACTAAAATTCAGTTCGTTGCTTTTATTTCCTCCTGATGATATATAAACAGCACCCGTTTTAGCTCCAACCGGAACTTTTAATTTTATTTCAGTAGTGGTTTTACTTATATAGTCAACAGCTTTCTTTCCGGTGAAGAAAACAAAACTTGTATCTTTAAGTATTCCGAATCCTGAGCCGGCAAGTATGACAGTATCCCCGATTTTTCCTGATGAAGGAGTTATACTCTCAAATTTTGGCAAAACAGTAAAATTAAGCCCATTGGTTTTTTGTCCATTAATAATTAAATTAACATTGCCGGACATAGCACCTTTTGGAACTTTTACCTTGATTTGATTATCGCTCCAGGAGGAATATTCTGTTGCATTGGTATCATTAAATGTTATTAAACTGCCGGCTTGAACAGTACCAAATGCTGTCCCGGCGATTGTGATTATATCTCCAATTTTGCCTGAAGTTGGTGTTAAAGTCAGTAATTCCGATGGAATCGTGAAATCCACTTCATTGCTTTTAATTCCTTTGACGGTAACGGAAACTTTTCCGGTTGTGGCTCCGGCTGGAACATTGATTTTAATCAGTGTATCGCTCCATTTTTTGTAATCAATTGCATTTTTCCCTTTGAAAGAAACAATACTTGTTCCTTGTGTTTCTCCAAAATTCTTACCAACCAATGTTACTTCAATCCCGATTTTTCCGGAAGTAGGATTTATACTCGCAATTTGAGGTACGGGAGTTTCAGCGATGAAGAAATTAATGCTGTCGAGGTCAGCTAATTTGAAACTATTTGCCGAACCATCAATGTAAATATTCAGTACCTGAAATTTGTTTGCATCAGTTTCAAATTTCATTTTCTCGATATTCTTTGTTTGGTAATTTTCTATTAGAGAATCTTCATAGAATATTTTAATAAAGCAGGCACTGCTTCCAATAATGAATTTCAAATCTTCAATGTCCGAGAGATTTAGCTGTTTGGTTGTTCCGTCGTTCAGAAATAAATTAACCTTAGGCTGTTGAGCAAAAAGGGGAACCGACAGCACTAAAACCACTAAAAAGAGTAAATATTTTTTCATGTTATTTTCCTTTATTTATTTGAATTATATAAAATTAATCATTCAAATGATTTATAGCATTTATTTTACTAAAATCATTTTCCGTAAAAGCACTTCTTTACCGAATCGTACTTCGTAGAAATAAGTTCCATTCTGTACGCGATTATTATTTTTATCCAAACAGTTCCAAATCAGAGTATTTTTGCCGGCTGTACAATTCAGGCATTCAAGATTTTGAATTTGTTTACCTGAGTTATCGAAAATTACGATTTCAACACTTCCGAAGTCTTTCGTCTCAAACTCGATTTCAGTTTTATCTGTGAAAGGATTAGGGAAATTCCCTGTTACGGAAAGGTTTTGCGGTTTCAGGATTTGGTCTTCAACTTTGGTTATATTCTCAAATTTGATTTTTTGAATTTGAGTAATTGCGAATTTTTCTACTTTGCCGTCTTTCATGTTAATGAGCAAAGTGTCGCTTTCCGCTTTTAAGTTCATACTTAATGCGAAAATGAGGGCAATAATTCCGGTTAGTAATTTCATGATGTCTCCATTTATTAATAATACTTATTAGTTCGATTAATTTCCCGAAATTATTTCGGTATATTTTTCATCAGAAAGCGAACAAAACAGTAAATTCTGCTTTGTCTTAGCTTATATCCCAATTTGTCTTACTTACTTGTACTATATGCAAAATAGTAATTTTGCATAATACAAAAGTAACCTAATAAATGATATAATATTATAGACGATACTGCTAAATTTCAATCTAACAAATTCATATTTTTTTATCAAACTTTTTACTATAAATTTATGAATTATTTTCAGTTTTACAATTATTTTAAAAACTCCACAAAAAGTTTAGTATTTTTGGAATTGAGTAATTCGTAAAATGATTAGCAGTAAACATTATGAAAGCTTTATTTATAGCATTGTTGTCTATCTTTTTATTTTCAATGTCTTGCTTGGGCAATGTCCACCTTGGTCCCGGGCAGACGTATCCGAATATTGAAGCCGCTGTGAATGCCGTGGCAATTCATCCGGGCGATACGGTTTTTCTGCATGCTGGTTCTTACGGCGGCTATCAGGGTATATCCAAATTAAAGGGCAATAAATCCAACCCGATAGTTATCAGCCGGTTTGAAAATGATGAAATAGATATTTCAGGTTGCTGGCAGTTTATGAGTTGTGAGTATATTAAGTTCCTTAATCTGAATTTCAAAGGTAATGCCAAATATCCGGGAAGGCTCTTCAGCGTTGACAATAGCGGTAGCTGTGAAACTCAGTCAAAATTTATCAAGGTGGACAGTTGCGTCTTTTCAAATGCGACTGACCCGAAAGCAATAGCCGCTTTTAAATTTGGCGGTGTGGACAGCTTCGAAGTGACGAATTGCATTTTCAAAGATATGTCGGGACTTTCAACTATGGATTATAATGTTTGCCGGAATGGGATTATACGCCTTAACCGATTTGAAAATTGCCTGACCGGGGGGCATATCAAGGGCGGTGCATCCAATATTACCATGGAACGAAATATTTTCATTAACGCCTCGAAAGACCCATGGGTTGCGTTTGAACTTGGTGGCGACACCGGTGCAGAGTTCTACTGCCCCGAAGATAAATTTGAAGTCAAAAATCTTAAATTTTATTCTAACATAATCATTGGCGGCTATCGGGGATTAGCTCTGTCTTCGGCTGTTGATTGCAAAGTGATTAACAATACTTTTTACAATTGCGGACAGGCAACCATGCGTTTTCTTACCACGAGCAGTCTGTACCCGTCATTATCAGGAAACAGAATTGAAAATAATATATTTGCTTTTGGTTCTTCAGCTTATATTAATGGAGGAATACAGCCGGCGGGGGCGGCAAGCTTCGGGAAAAATATTTATTATGGCATAACGAATCCGTCATTTAAAGGACCATATTGGGATACTCCGGATTTGGATGCCATAAAGGACCAAAATCCAATGATTTATGGCTCAGGAACGCAAATCTTCGCTGATGGTTCGGGCAATGACTTTCATCTCGTTGTGGGCAGTCCTGCTTTAGGAAAGGGCATGACCGAGACAGAGCCAACCACCGATTTTTACGGCAATCAATTTTCAATTACATCACGTTCCATTGGTGCCATAGAAATCGAGAAACCCGATGGGATAAATGAGCAACAAGAAATTAAGGCCTTGGATAATTTTTCCATTCAACCGAACCCTGCAGAAGATTTTATTGTAATATCATTCAACCTAACCGTCATTCCGCACGAAGTGAGGAATCCAGTTCTTAGGATTTACAATGTGTTTGGGCAGGAAGAGTCCACCTCCGTCTGCTCCGCAGACACCTCCGCCAGCGGAGGACAAAGAATTGACGTTTCGGATTTGCCGTCGGGGGTATATTTTGTGTGGGTAGGTAATCAAGTAAGTAAATTCATTAAAATATAGAGATTAATTATGAGAAAAATATTATTAGTGGTTTTAATTTTATCCAATTTTGCTTTTGCAAAAGAGAGTTTTTTCGTTGAAAACAAAGGTCAGTGGAATTCGGAAGTAAAATTCTTTGCTAATCTTCCTGGCTGCAATATATGGGTAACTGATAGAGATATTGTTTTCGATTATTATCAAAATGAGTGTAATCCTGATCCAAAATGTTTCACTCGAAATAAAATTGATTATGATATTAAAGATAAAGGGATAAACAATCAGGAAAGAGAGGTTCTGAGTCAAGTCATAAAGATGCAGTTTGCAAATTCAAATTTTAATTTGGAAAGAAAAAATATTTCAGGAGTCAATAAACTTTCTTCATACTATAATTATTTTATTGGCAGTGATAAATTAAAATGGGCAACAAATGTTTCACACTTCAAAGAAGTTCTCATTGATAATCTATATGATGGAATTGATATGCGGCTGTATTTCCAGCAAAATCAATTCAGATATGATTTTATTGTTCATCCGGGAGCTAATATTTCTGAAATAAAAATAAATTTTGAGGGTGCAGACTCGATTTGGTTGAATAATGGGAAAGTGCTTATATCGACAATATTAGGAACAATTGAGCATAAGGACTTATTCTCATACCAGTTAATACAAAATCAAAAGAAAGATATTCCTGCAAAAATCCAATTTAACAACGACCTTTTAAGTTTTGATGCAAATCAATACGATAAAACATACGATTTAATTATTGACCCATTAGTTTTTTCAACTTATATACATGGCTATAGAGATGACCACCCTAATTCTATTACACATGATAAAGCAGGGAATATATTTATTACTGGATATACTAACTCAAAAGATTATCCAATTACTGAAAATGCGATGAAAAAAAATAATGGAACAGGTTTCTTTTCAGTTCTTTCAGCTGATGGTTCAAAGTTAATTTATTCAAGTTATTTTGGCGGAGATTCATCAAATCTGGGTACGCATCCATATAAAATAATTATACATAATAACAAAATCAATGTTATTGGTACAGCTATTAGTTACGACTTAGCTGCAGACGACTTTCCTACAACATTAAATGCTTATCAAAAAAAACTCAAAGGAATTCCTCATGGTAATAACAATATATTCATAACTCAATTCGATAGTTCAGGAACAAAAATTATTAATTCAACCTTATTCGGCTGTGATACAAATTTAAATAGTCCCGGCACATATGAATTATATGATTCTTTTATTGATGACGAAGGATATTCTTATGTCTTAGGATATATTAAACCGGCAGATTCGAATATTGTTGATTTTCCGATAACTTCCAGAGCATATCAAAAGAAAATATCCGGACAGACAGATGCATTCATCACAAAGTTTAAACCTGATTTATCAGGAATTGTATTTTCTTCATTTTTTGGAGGTTCCGGTTGGGATTCACCAAAAAGTATGATAATTGATAAGGATAAGAATATATATATCACAGGTGCAACAGAATCCAAAGATTTCCAAATTTCAACTAATGCCTATCAAAAAAAAATCAACACAAATAACGATTTTCCCGTTTCAGGATTCATAAGTAAATTTGATTCTAATTGCGAAAAATTATTATTTTCAACATATTTTGGCAATCCTAAAAGAGGCATGTCAATCAATAAAATAAAACTAGATACTGAAGGGAATCCATACATAGCCGGAACTACACCACAGGAAGATTTTCCGACTACACCAAATGCATATCAAAGAAAATATTTCGGGGACGGGATGCTTTTCATATCTAAATTTAATAAAGATTGCTCTGCTTTAATAAGTTCTACTTTATTAGGCGGGAGATGGGATTCGGATTGTCACGATATGATACTCGACAGTTTAAACAATGTTTTTTTAATCGGTAATACATGGACAGACGATTTTCCTTTGACAAAAGATGCTATCCAAACCCAAAACAACGGAACAAATTTAGATATTGGTGCATTCGGGGATGCTTTCATCAGCAAAATGAATCCTGATTTATCGAAATTGTTATTTTCAACATATCTTGGAGGAATCGCATGGGAGGAAGGTTCATTAATTGATATAGATGATGCCGGTTCAATAATAATAGCTGGCGCAACAAATTCTACAGATTTTCCCACAACTCCAAATGCTTATGAGCCTATCGGTAAACCTAATCACGAGTATGTCGATGGTGATGTATTTGTAGCAAAATTAGATATAATCACTGATGTGAATGAAGATATCCGACAATCTGATTTTTCATCACAGTTAAGTCCTAATCCCGCTGTCGATCATCTTTATTTACATACTTTAAAGAATATCAAAACAATTCAAATCTTTTCTACTCTCGGCTTAAAAGTTTTTGAAACGGAATGGAAAGAAAAAATTGATGTTTCGGGTTTGTCTCCTGGAATATATTTTGTGAGGGTGGGGGAAAAAGTTGGGAAATTTGTGAAGATATAAGGATAAAAAACATGAAAAAAATTATTATTATTTTGCTTTTAATCATGATTCAGCATTTATATTCCAAATGGGAGCCACACAATTCCGGATTGAACGGAGGGACAATAAATTCAATTGCTTTCAGGGAGAACAATATATTTTGCGGAACCTGGGGGGGAGGCGTTTTTCTTTCAACTGACAATGGCGACAGTTGGATTGAAAAAAACACAGGATTAACAAACCTTTTTCTCAAATCTGTTGCAATTCGGCAGAATATTATCTTAGCAGGAACGTGGGGTGACGGCATCTTTTCTTCAAATGATAGTGGGAACAGCTGGACCCCAAAAAATACAGGATTGCTTGACCACAGGGTTAATTGTATTGCCTTCGACGGAAATACCGTTTATGCAGGTACTCCTACCGGAATATTCGTTTCAACTGATTCCGGCGTTAACTGGCAGGACAAAAGTAATGGTCTTTCTACGAATTGGGTTCTGAATGTAGCATTTTCGGGAAATAATGTTTTTGCCGCTACCCGTGACAGAGGGATTTTTATTTCGACCGACAGCGGGGAAAACTGGGTACAGAATAATAATGGCATCAATTTCCCAATAGTTATGCAAATTGTTACTGAAGGAAAGAATGTTTTTGCGGCGACAATGCTTGGGGTATTTTTCTTGGCTGATAGTTCAAATACATGGGTTTCAAAGAATATCGGTTTAACTGATCTAACCGTCGGATGGATGGCTATTAAAGATAAAAAAATAATTGCAGGCATGTCATCCGGTAAGATTTTCATATCAACAAATAACGGTGATAGCTGGGTTGAAAAATCAGAAATCATGTCAAATACGAATATTCGCAACATTGCCTTTAAAGATGATAACATTTTTGCGGCTATGGGCGGTGGGGGGGTATTCCTCTCGAAGGATTTTGGAGATAGTTGGACTGAAAAAAACAACGGATTAAGTTCAACAACTGTTACTGCATTTTTATATGATGGGACAAACTTAAAAGCCGGTACACTTGGTAACGGAATTTTTTCATCATCTGATAACGGTGAGACTTGGAATTTAACAAGTAATCAAACATTAACTAACAAGCACGTTTATAAACTTGCTGAAAATGATGATTTTACATTTGCCGGTACATCCCGAGGATTATTTCATTCTGTTGATAACTGCATAAACTGGACGATTAGCGATACTTTGAATAGTAGCTTTATACTTGGGCTTGAGGCTAACGGAAAAAATATTTTTGCAGGTTTTTCAGGTGGTATTTATATTTCGAATGACAACGGGATAAACTGGAAATCAAAGAATATGGGAGATGTAAGGGCGATTTGTGCCGAAGGTAATTCTGTTGTCGCAGGTACTACAGAAAATGGAGTATTTGTTTCTTCAAACAATGGAATTGATTGGTTCTCAAAATATGAGGGATTTACTTCCCAAGGTGTTCTTTCCATTGCTGTTCGGGGAAAAAACATTTATGCAGGAACTGACGGCGGTGGTTTGTTCTATTCAACAGATTTTGGAGACCATTGGGTCACAAAAAATAATGGTCTTAATAATTTAGTAGTAAAGTGCATTATTGTTGAAGGGAAAAATATTTTTGCCGGCACTAATGAAGGAGTCTATTTCTCAAATGACAATGAAGATTTTTGGACAGAAAAGAATTACGGTTTGAACAAGACAACGATAAGTTCGATTTTAAAAACAGGTAATCATGTCTTTGCTGGTACAACCGGCAGGGGTGCCTTCAGAGCAGATATAAGTGATTTCGATATCGCATATATTGAAGATAACCCAAAATTCAGCAATAATGATTTTCAAATCTCGCCCAATCCTGCAGAGTATTATATAGAAATCTCTGTAGGGTCAAGGCATGCCTTGACCAAAACAGACATCCGGATCTTCAACGTTTTCGGTGAAACCCTGAAGAACCCCACCCAAACCCTCCCCGAAGGAGAGGGCTTAAGAATTGACATTTCGGGTTTGCCATCGGGAATGTATTTTGTGCGAGTTGGGGATAAAGTAATGAAGTTTGTAAAGATATAAATATCTTGATTATATGAATAATAAGAAAAAAATCCCTTCACTTTTTGGCGAAGGGATATTTTTTTAAGCAATTTACTTTAGCTGTTCAGATTTATAGTGAACAGATGGAATAAACAAAGTGCTTTTTCATACAGTATGAAAAAGCACTTTGTTAAGAATGAATCTCTTAAAACTATTTCGGTAACTTGGTATAGTCAATTTCGGAACCAAGCACACTGTGCGGGATAAGAAAAATTACGAATAAGACTACTGCCGCAACAAGTGTCCAAACTGTAGAGCCATTCTTCTTAATCCTCCAAAGAGCTATAATCCACATGATTAAAGCAAGTAAAGTTTTATTGTCCGTAAGGTCATGACCGAAGGGCCAGCCCGTCCAATAGGCTCCAAAAGCATATTTTTGAACAATGGGACCAAGAATCAGCCCTGAAATAAAGAAGAAAATAGTTGTCCACATTGCAAGTTTGTAAGTATTTGCTCCTTTTGCAATTGCTTCCAATCCCGTTCTGGTTGAAAACCACATTGCCGCAAAAATGAAAATAACATGAGGCAAAATGAAATAAATCGGGACATCGCCCTTGAATCTGATGACCACGGGTTGCTCGGATAAGAATTGTTTATTTCCGTCTTTCCCTGCAAGTGCAATGTGATAGATGACTTTTCCGGCAGGTTCCTGATGAGGAAGTTCAGCTTTCAGAACATCACCTTCGCGGATTAAACCGACCGTTTTCCATTCATCTGCACTTTTAAACCTCTTGAGAGTTATGGTGCCCGTTACGGTTTTGTCGGGTACAGTAATTTTCACCCATTCTCCTCCATCACCTCCGTGGGATCTGGGTAGAGTATATTTAATTTTTTGAGCATTGATTTCCACACTACCACTAACGGGATAGGTGGGTCCTGTTGTTCTTTGATATACTGCAAAAAGTGCCATAAGCACAAATGATAATATCCAGAACATGATTGAGCGGGTAGATGTTTTCATAATGTTTCTCCGATTAAGTTTATTTACCAACAAATTTTTTAGCTTCAGGCATAACTTCAACTGCTTTTTGAATTTGCTTATCAAAAGGCATCAAAGAAAGAAAATAAGCAGGGTCGCCCCAAAGAGCATAAGATATATAAGCTTTTACATATCCCTGTATTACATTTTTATCAGTTTCGTACATTTTTTCATTCCAAACTTTCTTTTTCTTGGCATATTGAATGAAATCCTGCATCAACTTATCATCAACAGTAAATTCGTTAAAAAATCGCAAAAAGTCTTTACCGTATTTTTTATTTATTTCTTCCCTTTGGACTGCAAGATAAATATATGAGAACTCAAGAAATAATCCATTTGTTCTCAGTATCTGCGTAAGTAAAGTGGTTGTGTCGTCCTTAACGAAATAATCAGGGAAAATTCCACCACCGCCGAGAACAGTTCTTCCTTTTGAAGTCTTGAAAACAGGTAGCTGAGCTTTGCCGCCGCCTTTTTTATTTATTTCGTCAATTACTTTTTGAGAATTTCCGCCCATTGCAAGTTTAGCAGAAGGGCTCAGGTCTATCTGGTCTTTGGAAGTGTATTTCTGGATGCTTCTTCCCGAGGGAGTGCAATACCCTGCTACCGTAATTCTAAAAGCCGAACCGTCTTTGAATTCCCATAGCTTTTGAACGGAACCTTTGCCGAATGAAATTGTGCCGATGACCAAACCGCGGTCTAAGTCCTGAACAGCTCCGGCGAGAATCTCGCTTGCCGAGGCTGACGAACCATCCATAATGACCACAACGGGTAAATCTTCATATTTTTGCCCGTTTTTTGAAATATGGGTTTGCAGAAAATCGGGGTGTCGCGTCTGAGTATATGTTATTGTGTCGTTTCCGGGAAGAATCTCGTCGCACATCAGTGAAACCTGCTCCAGATAGCCTCCGGCATTGCCGCGAAGGTCAATAATTACACTTTTCATTCCTTTGTCGTGAAGTTTGTCGAGAGTTTCGAGGAATTCTTTATCTGCAATTGAAGAGAATTTAACAAATTTGAGATATCCGATATCTGTTTTCGGGATTATAAAGAATGAGGAAATAGTTGTTATCAAAACTTCGGTTTTAACTATTCGAAACTCCTGAAGTGAACTCGAATACCCTCTTTTGATGATAATAGTAACAGCAGTATCAGGATTTTGGTTAATCTTTTGAACAGCTTCCTGCCCCGGCATTTTGATAGCATTTTGCCCATTTATAAAAAGTATTTTATCTCCGGAAAATATTCCCAAAGAATCTGCCGGACTGCCTTTTGTAACGCCTGTAACCGTGATTGTATCATTCAAAGAAATTAGGGTTATACCCGTACTCAAAGTACTTCCCTTATAATTATCATTAATTGATTTGTACTGTTCTGTGCTAAAGTAATCAGAAAATTGGTCAAGATCTTTGAGCATGGCAGTGAATGCCACTTCACTAACTTTTCTTATATTAACGCTGTCTTTATAGTATTTACTAATCATTTGGAGGATTGTCTGGAATTTCTGAGCTTGGGCGGTAATCTCAGCATCAGTAGGATTAACGGGATTTTCAGCTTTTAAATTGGTAAAGGAAAAAGAGAACAATAAAATAGAAATCAGCAGATAGAATCTAACTGTAGGTGGAAAATATTGTCTTCCGGATTCGAATTTATTTGTTCTATTGATGCTGATTTTAAAGAATTTTTGATTCATTTTCAATTAATATGTAATTTCTGGTTTTTAACTTAAAGCAAAAGTTTATCAAAACGAAAATTGATAAAATTTAGTGGAATACAAAAGATGATACCTGCTATATAACGAAAAAACCCACAATATCGTGGGGTTTTTCGTTTTTAATATTTCAAGCAAAGTTGTGCTTACTTTTTCTTCTTCTGGAAAGGTTTCTGACCCGGTAAAGTTTTTTGTGTGGTTTGTCCCGGAACGGTTCTACCCTGAGAATGAGCTATTTCCTGAGCTTCACGCATTTTCTTCTGCATCCAGCCTTCTTTTTTGGGAGATTTTCTCATTTCTTCAAGAGTAATCTTCTTCTTGGAGAAGTTATTGATGTAGTACTGATTAGCTATACTTAAAAGGTTGAACATGAAATAATAGAGGTTCAAACCTGCCGGGAAATTCGAGAACATAAAAGTAAACATGATGGGCATTACGTAAACCATACTTTTCTGTCTGGGGTCTGTAACTGTCATTTTCTGCTGGACAAACATAGTTGCACCCATCAGCAAAGCCAAACCGGATATATGCTTGATTCCCAGTAGAGAAAAAGGCAAGCTGAACAAAATATCAGGTTGCGATAAATCTGTAATCCACAAGCCGAAATATGATTGCCGCAAATCAATTGCCGAACGCAAAACAGACCATAGTGCATACATGATAGGCATCTGCAAAAGCAAAGGCAGACACCCGCCTGCGGGATTTATACCGTACTTGGAATAGAGCGACATCGTCTCTTTCTGCATTGTTGCATTGTCGTCTTTGTATTTCTCGCGAAGTTTGTTCATCTCGGGCTGAATCAGTTTCATTTTCTGAGCTGAACGCATCTGACCGACTGAAAGCGGGTATAAAATGATCTTAAGGAATATTGAAAAGATGATAATCGAAATTCCGAAGTTGCCGATGAAATGATAAATCAACTTGAAAAACGGAAGCATGAAAAATTCACTGATAGGTCTGATAAGCCATTTCCAGCCTAAATTCACAGTTGCACCAAGTCCGTATTCCGATACTAAATCGTAATCTACAGGTCCGATATATACTTCGAATGATTTATCAAGTCTGCCGCCGCGATAAGGAACAAGAAAAGCGATATTGTATTTCTCAATCACACCTTCATTCTCAACATGAGTCCTGCTCCCGGTCATATTGACAGTTCCGTCGAAACTGCCATGAGGCTGAGGAATGATACCAACAGTGAAGTATTTGGATTTAATTGCAGAAAAATCAATTCTGCCAGTCGCATTTTTCTCAACTGGGTCGTTGCCTGAAGCATCAATGTCTTCGAGTTCTTTGTTCATTGAAGTCATTGCAAGAGCATCTGAGGATTCGTCAACCGAACTTGCCTCCATATAACGCAAACCGTCGCTCCAATTGAATTTGTATCCCTTAACGGGGATGATGGTTTCCATGTCAACTAAAGAAACATCAGTTGATATATGGTATTTATTTCCATAGAAAACGAATTTTCTATTAATCTCTTTGCCGGGTTCAGGAGATAATTTCGCATGCAGAACAAGCGAATCATTGCCCTTTAATCTATAAGATGACTGGGTATTGTCAAATTTGAAGAACAGGTCGCGTGTGTCAATCCTGTAATTGTCGCGGGTTGCAAAAGTAAGGAAAAGCTCTCCTCCTTTGTTCCAAATCATTTGTGAAGGATATTTATTCCACGAATTGAATTTTTTCAGAGTCCATTCCAAAAGTGTTCCGCCTTTGGAACTTAATTTGGCAATCACCAAATCATTTTCGATAGTAATGACTTCTTCATTACCGACTGAAAATGGAAGAAAAGTTGGACCGAATTTGTCCATATTTTTAACCGAGTCAGCCAAAATTGCTTTTTCATGAGCAGATTCGTCAGGTTTTACGGTATCTTTTTTCTCGACTTCCTGAGTAGCAACCGTTTTTTTCTGCTGTGGCTCGGGTTTTTGTGTCATTGAAAGGTAAAACATCCAGGCTGTAATCAGAACAGCCATCAGAGCTAAAGCTAAAATCGAGCGTTTATCCATAGTAGTATTTATATTTAAAAAAATTTCAAAAATCAAGGAACAGGGTCGTAACCTCCGGGGTGAAACGGATGGCAACGAAGAATACGTTTAACTGCCAAAAATCCGCCTTTTATCGCACCATGTTTTTCTAATGCTTCAATAGCATAATTGGAACAGGTCGGATAAAATCGGCAGGAATCGGGCAAAACAGGTGATAAAAGAACTTGATAGCCCTTAATCAGCCACTTAAGTAAATATTTCAAAATACATTTTCGAAAACTAAATTAATCAGTTATATCCTATTCGGATTGTTCTTTCGGTAAAAGTCCAAACCTCTTGAAAGCAATCTGTATATTTCGGGAGAAACATCATTTAAACCAATAAGCATCGGATGCTTAGGTGCATTTCTCCAAACCAGAGCAACAGTAAGTGTATGGCAGGGAAATTTAGAATGGTTGTATTCCAAAAAAAAATGTCTGATACTTTCCCGCATCAGACGTTTTATTCTATTCC
The DNA here is from genome assembly GCA_964606895.1 of uncultured Hyphomicrobiales bacterium. Taxonomy (GTDB): domain Bacteria; phylum Bacteroidota; class Ignavibacteria; order Kapaibacteriales; family UBA2268; genus CAZSHX01. The sequence goes on along the minus strand of CAZSHX010000004.1, from coordinate 70,720 downwards.
TGACAACTGCTTTTTTTGCTGACTTTTTCGGTACTGAAACTGAATAAGTTATGTCCAAACAGTCCAATGAGACTGCTCTACCCAAATCATTTGCGGCAAAATAAAAAACCGCCATTGAGTTTTCTTCAAAGAACTTTTTGCCATTTTCAAAAACATAAGAAAATGCCTTTTTGCCTTTAATTGTATTGAGTTTGAATTCCATCGCCAAAACCTGCTTAAAAAATTTCCGGCGAAATAAGGAAAATTATGCTTTCTTTCTTTCGTCGCTCACTGTCAGTTTGAAACGTCCTTTGGCACGGCGAGCGGCAAGAGTTTTTCTCCCGTTCTTTGTGGACATGCGCAATCTAAAGCCATGTTTGTTCAGTCTTTTCCTTCTGCTTGGCTGAAATGTTCTTTTCATTTTATTCTACCTTTCAAAAATATTATTATCTTTTATAGTTTTTTTCATTTTAACATTTAAAGAACTACAAAGATAAATATTTTTTTAAATTTATTATAGATATATTTTTAAGAATTGTGGAAAAGTACAGATAACTTTGCATCCAAAATTCAGAATAAGTATAAATTGACGATTAATTTCATCATAATTTTCCGGAATGACACCCTAAAATAACACTGCAAATTATTCCTTGATAACAATAATAAAGAATAACTTACGACTACAAATGCTTATTGGTTGTAAATTTTGAATATAATTTTTAACCATGATATATATATATTTCCGAAATTTGTTAATGATTGCAGAGGATAATTTTATAATAGGATTATAGGTTATTCTTTGATATTATTCTCATCATTAATTTTTAGGAAATACTAATGATTTCGAAAAAAATATTTAAATTGAAATGAAGAAAACAAAAGTATTATTGATATTTATCGTAATTATTATTGTCGGGCTTATTATCTATTTCGTAAAATTTCAGGGTAATAAGAAAGAAAATAATACTAACAATAAAAGTTTCAGCTCTCTGATAAGCAATCTGGAAGGACAGATAGTTACCACTTCACTGCTACAGCAGGAAATTGAGGTTTCAGGCTCGATACTTCCTTTTGACGAAACCATTATTATGTCCGAAGTATCAGGCAAGGTCGTCAATTTGAATCTTGAAGAGGGTAGATTTGTCAAGAAGGGAACTCAACTGCTCAAACTATTTGATGATGACCTTCAGGCACAGATGAAAATGCTTGAGGTTCAACTGAAAATTGCCGAGAATAACGAACAGAGGATGAAAACACTTTTCGATGTTAAAGGTACAAGCCAACAGGAATACGATGCAAGTTTTCTTCAGGTAAGTAATTTGAAAGCTCAGATTGAAATATTGAAGGTAAATATTGGAAAAACACAAATTAAAGCTCCTTTTGATGGTGTCCTTGGGCTAAGGAAAATCAGTTTGGGGCAGTATGTCACTCCCTCAACACAAATAATAACCATAAGGGCAGTCAATACCCTGAAACTCGATTTCAGTATTCCTGAAAAATATGGTTCAAAAATGGTTCCCGGCACAAACATTCAGTTTACGGTAGGTGGCAGTGACAGGATTTATGAAGCAAAAGTTATCGCTAACGAGGCGAGTATTGAGTCTGAATCGAGAAACTTAAATGTTAGAGCACTTATCTCCGGCAACGTAAAAGAACTGATTCCCGGTTCATTTGCTAAAGTTAAAGCTAATCTCGGAGACAAAGCAAATGCAATTATGATTCCAACATCTGCAGTAGTACCCCAGGCAAATACAAAAAAGGTTTTTGTTGCGAAGAACGGCATAGCCAAATCTGTTGTGATTAAAACAGGGGTTAGGCAGGCTGAAGCAATCGAAGTGATTTCAGGACTTGCTGAAGGTGATACTCTTGTTGTATCCGGTATATTATTTGTGAAACCAAATAGTCCAATTAAATTTTCTAAGGTTAAATAAAAAATGAACCTATCGGATTTTTCTTTAGACAGACCTATTGGAGCTATTGTTCTGAACATCCTGATTGTAATTTTCGGGATTGTCGGTTATACTTTTCTTGGTGTAAGACTCTATCCTGCTATTGACCCACCAACGATTAATGTAAGAACATCTTACACCGGTGCTAATGCTGAAATCGTTGAATCACAAATTACGGAACCTCTCGAAAAAGCAATTAACGGGATTGAAAGCATCAGGACAATTTCCTCAGTGTCTTCATTGGGAAACAGCAACATAACTGTTGAATTTACACTTGGTTCCGACATGGAAAAATCAGCGAATGATGTTCGGGACAAAGTCAGCCAGGCAATAAGGTCATTACCTCAGGATATTGATGCACCGCCAATAGTTTCAAAAGCAGATGCAAACAGCGACCCGATAATTTTCATGCCAGTTGTCAGCAGTAAAATGACTGTAACCGAATTGAGTGATTATGTAGAAAATGTTCTGATGGAAAAACTTCAAACAATACCCGGAGTCAGTCAGGTTAGCATGTTCGGTCAGAAACGCCCTTCAATGAGGCTGTGGATTGACCCTGCAAGATTAGCGGCTAACAATCTGACGGTTCAGGATATTTTCCTGGCACTTAACCGAGAAAATGTTGATTTGCCGGGTGGTAAAGTCAGAGGAAATGAAACCGAACTTACGATTAAAACTTTCGGACGGCTTACCTCAGAATTAGATTTCAATAATCTAATTATCAAACAGACGGACAATAGGATTGTTCGTTTCAATGACGTAGGCGAAGCGATGATTGGACCGGAGAACGAGGAAACATCCATCAAGATGAATGGGATTGTCGGTGTTTCTTTGTCCATCATACCCCAGCCCGGTGCCAATTATGTTGATATTGCCGATGAATTTTACAGAAGGCTCGAAGAAGTCAAAAAAAATCTTCCCGAAGGAATGGCTATTGACATAGGTATTGACAAAACAAAATTTGTAAAAAAATCAATATTGGAAGTACAGGAAACGCTTCTTGTTGCTATACTTTTAGTGGTTCTGATTGTGTATCTTTTTTTCAGGAACTGGGTAATTGCAATCAGACCTTTGATAGATATACCTGTTTCACTTATTGCTACTTTTTTTATAATGTATATTTTCGGCTTTTCGATAAATATACTCACAATGCTTGCGGTTATTCTCGCAACGGGTTTAGTTGTTGACGACGGAATAGTTGTTACGGAGAATATATTTAAAAAGATAGAATCCGGGATGGAGAAACATCGAGCCGCAAGAGAGGGAACGCGGGAAATATATTTTGCAGTTATTTCTACTTCAATAACCCTTGCAGTTGTCTTTCTGCCAATAATGTTTTTACAGGGATTTACGGGAAGACTTTTCAGAGAATTCGGGATTGTTGTAGCCGGAGCTGTTCTTGTTTCAGCATTCGTTTCACTATCGCTGACTCCTGTCTTAAATGTTTTCTTAGGTAAGAAAAAGCATACAGATTCTAAATTCTATAAAATGACCGAGCCATTTTTTCAAAAAATGGAAGAGTTATACAGCACTTCATTGAAATTTGTTACACATAATCGTTGGTTTGCTCTTGTAATTGTAGCAATTTGCTTTGGATTTATTTATGTGTTTTCCTCTGTTCTAAAAACAGAGTTAGCACCTCTCGAGGACAGGAGTATGATTCGAAATCCGCTTACTGCACCGGAAGGAACTGATTTTGATAAAACTCTCGAACTAATTGATAGTTATACACAAGTTCTGATGGATAGTGTGCCTGAAGCAAGGTTGATTTATGGTATAACAGCTCCATCCGGTTCAAGTTCGCAGGGAGTCACAAATACCGGCTCGGTTAACGTTATGCTAACTGACCCTGAGGACAGGGAACAAAGTCAGCAGGAGATTTACGACAGGATTACCCGGATAATGAAGAAAAGGCCTGCCGCAAGAGTTATGTCAGTTCAGGAACAAACGATTTCAACTTCTATGAGTTCAGGTTCTGCACTTCCGGTTCAATTCGTGATTCAGAATCTTGACTTTTCTAAAATCGAGAAAGCTTTACCTAAGTTTCTTGAAACAGCAAGAAAAGACCCCACTTTTGGAAATGTTGACGTTAATTTGAAATTTAATAAACCTGAGCTTCAGGTTCGTATCAACAGATTGAAATCTACTGATTTGGGAGTGAGTGTACTTGATATTTCTAATACACTCCAACTTGCGATGAGCGGCAAAAGATTCGGCTATTTTCTCCGTAACGGCAAGCAATATCAGGTTATCGGGCAGGTGGACAGAAGCAACAGGGATAAACCTCTGGATTTGACGGCGTTATATGTCAGGAGCAATAAAGGCGAAATGATCCAATTGAGTAATCTTGTTGAATTAGTTGAAGCAAGCAATCCTCCTTCGCTTTATCATTATAACAGATTCAAAGCCGCAACCATTTCCGCATCTTTAGCTCCTGGGAAAACTCTTGGTGAAGGAATAGAAACAATGCAGAAAATTGCAGGCAGTATGCTTGATGATTCATTCAGAACTGATTTGTCGGGTCCGAGTCGTGATTTCATTGAGAGCGGCAGTAATACATCATTTGCTCTGATTCTTGCATTGATTCTGATTTATTTGATTCTTGCGTTCCAGTTTGAAAGTTTCAGAGACCCGTTTATCATCATGATGACAGTTCCATTGGCTATTGCAGGAGCAATGCTGTCATTATGGATATTTGGACAGACATTGAATATCTTTTCAGAAATTGGTATGATAATGTTAATCGGATTGGTTACGAAAAACGGCATACTAATAGTTGAGTTTGCAAATCAAAAGCAATTGACCGGACTTGATAAAATAACATCCTCTGTCGAAGCCGCAACTTCCAGGCTCAGACCAATCCTTATGACCTCGCTTGCTACTGTTCTCGGTGCTTTGCCGATTGCTCTTGCACTTGGAGCGGGAGCTAAAAGCAGGATGCCTATGGGAATAGTAATTGTAGGCGGTATGCTGTTTGCTTTGGTGCTGACTCTCTATGTTGTTCCCGTATTTTACATATATTTAGCTAAGATAAAGCAACCAAAAAACCAAACGGTAAAATAATATGAAAAGTGTGAAATATAGTTTAATCAATAGGTTAAGTGATGTTATTCGATTACTTTTGTTAATGATGGTATTGAGTTTATTCTGTAATTCTAAAGTATTTTCACAGGAATTATTAAAACTTGAGGATGCCATTTCAATCGGCTTAAAGAATAACTATGACATACAGTTAAGCAAAAATGAAGCTCTGATTAGCAAAGAAAATAATACATCGGGGAATGCAGGAATGTTACCAAATATCAATCTGAATGCCAGTGTCAATGCTTCCATAAATAATGCTCATCTCGAATATTCAACTGGTTCAGTCCTTGATAAATCCGCCGCTGTAACAAGAATATATAATGCCGGTATAGCTTTGAACTGGACTGTATTCGATGGGTTTAAGATGTTTACAAGCAAAAGCAGACTCGAAGAAATTGAAAAATCAGGCGAAATCAAATATAAAGCTCAGCTACAGCAAAGCATAGCCGAAATTATCAATGCTTACTATGAAATTGTCAAACAGAAACAAATATATAATGCAATCCGTGAAATTAAGGCTCTGAGCAAAGAAAGAATGACAATCGGAGAAACAAGATTTAATGCCGGATTATCTGCAAAAACCGAGTTGCTTCAGGCTCAGATTGATTTTAACACCCAATCACAAAATGAAATTCAGCAGTTAAATGTTATTGCCGAATCAAAAAGAAATCTCAACAAGATAATTAACAGAGAAATTTCAGAGAATTATGAAGTTATTGATTTAATATCTTATTCCGAGATTGACAGCCTTTCAGCAGAAAAAAAAATCATGGAAGCTAATCCCTCCGTTCAGATTCTTCAAAAACAACTCGAAATATCCAAACTTTCAGCAAAAGAGTATCAATCGCTTAATCTGCCTTATATTTATTTGACTGCCGGATATGGATTTAATCTTACCGAAAGTCCGGTCGGGCAAATTAATGTCAATCAAACCAATGGTGCAAATTTTGGACTGAATCTAACGTATCCTATTTTTCAGGGAGGAAATATTTCAAGACAGATTCAGCTTGCTGAAATCTCCTCCTATTCAACCGAAATCGAATTATCTGCTCAAATTAAACAAGTCAGGACTCAATTCCTTAGCTCATTGCATTTATTCAGAACAAATCTGCAACTGCTCGAAATCGAAAGTTCCACCAAAGCATTAGCCAAGGAGAATCTGTATTTGGCGATGGAAAGACTGAAACTTTCTCAAACTACGGCAATCGAAGTTCGTGACGCTCAGGTATCCTACGAGAACTCTTTAAGTCGGTTAAGCACGATTTATTATAATCTTAAATCAGCAGAAACCCGGCTGAAACTCCTAATGGGTGAACTTTAGATTGCTCAGGATGTGTTAATTTTTCTTTAATCTAATATTCTCAATAAATTACTCTGATTTTTTTCATATATTTGTTTTTTGTTAATTAGAAATGTGTTAAATATTAATAATGAATAATTTCGATTTTATACAAATAGACAAAATTCCCGAAATCAGCGAGTCGCTGTTCTATCAGCTTGCTGAATTAGTCCCTTTTCCTGTTTCAATTCACAAGAATTCAGAATTTATGTACATGAATAAACATGGATTGGAGTTAATCGGTGCCGAATCTGATACTCAGATTATCGGGAAGTCTGTCAGAATGATTGTACACCCCGATTCTCTACCTGAATTGGCGGCTAAGATGCTTGAAGTGGAAATGGCTGACTACCATATTTCAGTTAAAAACATCAAATTAATTGACTTAAACGGGAATCTTATAATAACCGATTTACGTGCAAAATCTCTTGCCATAAATGATGAAAGATTCGTTCTTTCCATAATTCAGGATGTGACTGAACAATATAACAGAGAGAATGAATTATACAGCAATCAAGAAAAATACAGACTTCTTTCGGAACTTATTTCAGATGCGGCATCGAGTGTGATTGTTGAACCTGACGGCACTCTGAAAAGAGAGTGGTCAACAGATAAACTAATCAAAGAATATGGTTATTCTTATGATGACATAGATACTTTTGATAAATGGGCAACTATTGTTCATCCCGATGATTTAACAATATTCAGAACAGCACTGGAATCTTTCAAAAAGTCGGGAAAAGTTTCAGTAGATTTGAGAATCATTACTAAACAAGGTGCAATAAAATGGATTAACAACACCGTTCATGCTTATTTTGATGAGAAAATGGGCAAACACAAACTTCTCAGTTCTGTCAAGGATATTACTGAGAAAAAAGTGGCAGAAGAAAAGCTGAAAAAATCCGAAGAAATGCTCCGAGAACTTAATGCGAGCAAGGATAAGTTCTTTTCAATTATTTCCCACGACCTGAAGAATCCATTCTCATCTTTTTTGAATTTAACAGAAATAGTCATCAAAGATTTCAGTAGATTTACTCTTTCTGAACTCAATGCTACACTTTTCAGCTTGAACAAATCTGCCAAAAAGCTTTATAAATTGCTGAGCAATCTTCTTCAATGGTCGCAGATTCAACGTGGGAAGATGACTTTTCATCCAAGTGAATATGTGTTGAGCGATATTATACGTTTGATTTTGGACTATTTTGATGAAACTGCCAAAGAGAAAAGCATAACAATTATAAATAACATTTCCGATGATATTCTTGTATTTGCTGATGTAAATATGGCAGATTCGATTTTCAGAAATCTCATTCATAATTCTATAAAATTCTCTGATACCAATGGCATAATTACCATTGATGCTTATGCTGAGGACAAGTTTATCACGGTAAAAATTTCCGATAATGGTGTCGGTATTTCCGAGAGTGTGTTGAACCAGCTTTTCAAAATTGATTCAAAAACCTCAACACATGGAACAAGCGGTGAAGAAGGTTCGGGACTCGGATTGATTCTTTGCAAAGAATTTATTACATTCCACGGAGGCGAAATGCATATTGAAAGCGAAGTGGGAAAGGGTTCTTGTTTCTATGTTACTTTTCCTGTCCCTGAAAATGGGATTTAGGTTGGTTAGAGTTTTCCAAAAAGATTAATCTGCATTGTTACGAGTCTGTTGATAATGCAGTTTTTTTTAATGCCCCACGCTAAAGCATGGGGTTAGTACAACGATTCATTGAGAGGTTTGCCAAGTGCATCACTCATTTGCAAGGCTATTCCGGATTCTTATTTTCCATCATTCTGATGCTCATTTCCCTGTTTAGTTTTGTTAAGTCTTGTTTCAATTTTTCCATCTTGAAATATATTCTGAAAACGATATAAAACAAAGCAATTATTGAAAAGTAAATAAATATATCCACGCCTCTTGCAATGCCAAAAAAACCTGAGATATATGTAAATAATGACGGGTAAACCAAAAATAAACTTAACACTGTATCCAGAATCAGGATAAATGAAAAATCAAATATGCTTAGTGTCCGATTCTTTATTTTAAAAAATAGAATCGGCAGGAAGAAAGCCTGAATCAGGCATATAATAACAATTTCGAAAACAGTCATTGGTTAGTCCTTTTCAAACAGAAGCAGAATTATTTTATGATAAATTGTCAAAAAACCAAGATAGGCAAAACCTGAAGATTTCTGACCTTTGGAAATGGAATACTCAGTGTAATTTATCTTCACAGGTGATTCAAGGTATTTCAAACGGTTTTTCTTGATTAAATATATCATTTCCGAAGCGTGAAGCATCCCATCCGTAAAAGGCATTATTTTTCGGCAAACTTCCTTTTTCATAATTCTCAAACCGTTGTGGGCATCGGTGAACTTCAAACCGTACATGAAACGAATAAATAAAGCGGCACATTTCAGGATGAATTTTCTGCCGAATGGCATTGATTCACTTTTTAAATCCAAAAATCTTGAACCAAGAACAATATCGGAATCAGAATTGAAAATCATTTCTGCCATTTTTTCAAGGTCTTCGGGTCTGTGTTGACTGTCTGCATCAAATGTAGCAATAAATTTACAGTCCTCCAGACGGGAACAATATTCCAATCCTGTTGCGATAGCGGCTCCCTGCCCTCGGTTAATTATATGTTCAATCAGCACTACAGGAAAATTGCGGACAACATTTCCTGTCTCGTCTGAACTTCCGTCGTTTACAACAACGATTTTTCTGAAACCCATTTCATTCAGTCCGTTAATGACTGAAGCAATGGCTTTTTCTTCGTTGTAGGCACAAACAACTATGTAAGTATTATCTTTATTCATTGGCTTTTTGTATCAAAAATATTTCATAATAATTACGAACAGGGACTAAAAGAAAAATCATTTTTTCATTTTTATTATTGCCTTAGAAAAAATTAAAACCTATAATAAAAGTAAATCCACTTCATTACGTTGTCAAATTAAAAAATATTTGGCATTTTTGCAAAGCTTTTAAAAGCAAATGTTAAAATTGTTATTTAAGGATTTAATAATGGCTAAGATTTACAGAGAGAATATTGAAAAATCAGACTCTCAAAACATGTTCGAAATATTGAAGAATTTTCCTATGCAGGTGAAGGAAGCAATTGAAATCGGCAAAGATGCCGCGGGTTTCAACAGTAAGCCTGTATCAAATGAATACCTGATTCTCGGCATGGGCGGTTCTGCAATCGGTGGCGACCTGCTTGCTTCTTTCTGCAGTGCAACACCCTGGGCAAATCATCTTTTAATCAGAACTAACAGGGGCTACTCAGTTCCTGCTTCGATAAATGAAAATACGAATGTTATTGCAAGTTCCTATTCGGGGAATACTGAAGAAACTATCTCGGCATTTGAAGATGCCCGAAAATATACAGACAGAATTATTTGCATCACCACAGGCGGCAAACTCGAAGAGCTTGCCCTCAAGTATGGCTATCCTGTTATAAAAGTTCCTGGTGGATTACAGCCAAGATGTGCTCTTGGTTATTCATTTGTTCCAATGCTTTATCTTCTTCAAAAAAGCTCTGCATTCAAAACTGATTCAAATATACAATTTTGCATGAATGAGCTTTTGGATTTACTTTTTATCAAAGCCGATGCTTATACCGATTTGGAAAACGGCAGAAATGTTGCATTCCAACTGGCTGAAAAGCTCTACAATTCGGTTCCTGTTATTTATTCTCCTGCAGAAAGACTGGACTCGGTAAACCTCAGATGGCGCTGTCAGATTCAGGAAAATGCCAAACAACTTGCTTTCGGCAATTTACTTCCCGAAATGAATCATAACGAAATAAATTCATGGAGTTATCCTGAAGATTTAACAACGAGATTCTCAGTGATTTTCATGCGTGACCCTTATGACCATCCAAGAGTAAAAATACGTTTTAATGCACTTCATTCGCTAATCGAAAGCAGTGTGAAGCATGTTATTGAAATCAAAGGTGATGGCGAAAATTTATTAACCAGAATGTTCGACCTGATTTACCTCGGTGATTGGGTTAGTTATTTTATGGCAATTTTAAATGGAGTTGATCCCACACCTATTCCATTAATCAGCAAGTTGAAAAATCAACTGACGCAGGAATAATCTTTCGGGCATGAAAAAATACCTTATAGCAGGAAATAAAGGACAACTTGGCAAGGAATTTTCCAAAAAGCTCGAGGAAAAAGGAGAAGAATTTTTCGGCTTTGATTTCGATACCGTTGATATTGCAAGTATTGATCAGGTTTTAAATGTTTACGAACAGGTAAAACCTGACTTTGTGATTAACTGTGCCGCCTACAATCAGGTTGACATTGCCGAAAGAAGTGAATACGATGCTTACAAAGCAAATGTGCTCGGTATCCGCAATCTTGCCATTGCCGCTGAAAAATTCGGCGGCTATGTTGTTCATTACAGCACAGATTATGTATTCGACGGTACAAAAGGCGAACCGTATTTTGAGACAGAAGAACCCAACCCTCTCAATGTTTATGGGAAAAGCAAACTATTAGGCGAAATGGCTTTGGAAGATGAAACTAAAAAATTCCTGATTTTCAGAGTCAGCTGGCTTTACGGAGACGGCAACCAAAACTTTATTGCCAAGATGCTCCAATGGGCAAAAAACAATAATGAATTACAAATTGCCGATGATGAAATTTCAATACCAACGTACACTGGATTAGTCGCAGATTGTACTTTGAAATCTCTTGCCCGCGGGCTGTCAGGCCTTTATCATTTGACCAATACAGGACATTGCTCGCGATTTGAATGGGCAAAGGAAATAGCAAGAATTGCCAACCTTCCGAACAAAATCATTCCCGTCTCAAAGAATATTTTTAATCTTCCAGCCAAACGTCCTGATTTTTCGGCAATGAGCAATCTTCTGCTTTCAAGCGAACTAAAAATGGAATTCCCCGAATGGCAGAAAAGCCTTGAAGATTATTTTAAGACAATCAGTTTCTAAAAAACTGGATTTCTGAATCAATCCACCTAAGGAGTAGAATATATTTAACACTGTAGCCAAATACTTACACTAATTCCAGAAATATTTTCAAATTTGGTCAAGAAATCTTCTGAAAATACATCAATTTTCTTGCTAATGAACTTAAAATTTCTTAACATTGTATTGGTTGTTTCTTGATACAGGTTTATTAATGAAAACCAAAATTGATATTTGGAAAATAGCTTTTGCCTTCTTTTTTATTTCGGTCAATCTGCTTTATTCACAGATTAATGACTGGGTGACTTTCAATACCCGCAATTCAATGATTCCCCACGATGTTGTTTGGAGTATTATTATTGATAATAATCTAAATAAGTGGATAGGAACCAACGGAGGAGGTATTGCCAAATTTGACGGCAAGCATTTTGTTACTTATAATTCTAAGAATTCTGGTCTCACTGACAATACGGTCTTCTCTCTGCAATTGGATGAAGCAAGCAATCTATGGGCAGGCACCATGGAAAACGGGTTAGTGAAGTTTGACGGCTCGTCATGGATGTCCTTTAATAAATCAAATTCTGCAATTAGTAATAATTATATCTTTTCAGCTTTTGTGGATTCCAAACAGAATATTTGGGCAGGTAGCTGGTGCGATGGATTCTTTAAATTTGACGGGAAATGGCATAATTTCGATTCTCTGCTGACTCAAATCCAACGGAAGTGTATCATTTCCTTTGCCGAGGATAAAGATGAAATTATTTGGATTGGCACTGACGGCAGTGGACTGCTCAAATATGACGGGAAAAAGCTAACCGTTTACGACACATCCAATTCAGAACTCCCGAACAACCGGGTACGTTCAATTCTTGTTGATAAAAGCAACAACAAGTGGCTTGCAACTTTAGGCGGCGGAGTTGCAAAATTCGATGGAAGCAAATGGACCATTTTCGATTCCCTGAATGCAGGTCTGCCTTCAAATGAGGTGGTTGCTATAGCCTTGGACAGCAACGGAATACTATGGTTCGGTTCAATTTCAGGACTTACTTCATTTGATGGAAATAAATGGGAGACTTTCGACATCAACAATTCTCTGCTTTCAGCAAACAGGGTATGGACAATAGCCGCAGATAAACTCAATAACAAGTGGATTGGTACATCATGGGGCGGAATGTCCGTTTTCAGGAAAGGCGGTGTTATCCTTGATGTTGATGAAATACCTGATTCCGGGAATGACATTGTTGTCTATCCTAATCCATGTTCTGATTACATTGAATTCTCCTTTAATAAAAATTTGCTGACTAATTCAAAAATTACAATTACTGATATTTTTGGCAAAACAATTGCTAATGAAGTGATGCCTGATTTATCAAAAAGTTTCGATTTAAAAGATATTTCAGCCGGTATTTATTTCTATAAAATCATTAATGGCAGTAGTACTCATTTTGGAAAATTTGTAAAATTAAATGGCAACGAATAAGAAATATTTTTCCTCCGGTTTAACCGGATTTGTAATTTTAGCATTAGTTGCCATTATGCTTATTTCCTGTGCCGGAACTACCGATACTCCACCGCCAGCGAAGTCTCAGGAGATTATTCCTTTGAAAATCGGCAATAGTTGGACTTATGAAGATGTGGAATACGACCCTGACTATCAAAGTGAAGTTGCTTTCGATACTTTGCATGAATCCATAACTGTTGATACAACAATTTCCGCTACAAAATGGTTTTCAAATAGTGCCAACAATTCCTATTTCTCGAGTAATTCGACCGATGGATATTATGTAACTTACAAAAATAATGATGGTGTTTTCGTGAATTCACTATTCTTTAAGTATCCTTGCAATATAAACGATAAATATTCAATCTTTATACCCGACTTCAACGAAACTTTCCAAATTACTGTAATCCAAACCAGTATAGTTGTCAGTACTTCTGCAGGAACATTTTTCTGCTATAAATATGAAGCTGTTTCTCCTAAACTGAAATTAGAGTTTTACATTACACCAGGCAAAGGAATCATTAAAAGAGTAACCTATAATGTCAAACCTAATACTGAGACCTATATACTTTTCAAATCCAAAGCATTGATTAAATATTCTATTCTATGAAATTAGAGCACATTTGTGTCCTTTAGAGTAATCGCTACGAAATTGGATTTTTTTTCCCTAAATTGCGTCTTTAATTTATTTTGAAAAAAATGCGATGTAATTTCCATCTAAACCATTGATACTATTACATAAAACGGTTTTTGAGCATTTGCATCATTGCATGCAAAAAGATGCAAAAGATGCAATTCTTACTGCCCACTCCAATAATGAGAGAGTGAGGTTGACTAAATATCAATGTACGATACACAAGATATAAACGAATATAAGGATTATTTATTGCTATGGTAATGAGGTAAAATATATTATTCTTAGGTCAGGAGTTCCCTCCTTGCCTCTTAATTTGCAAGACGGCAGGAGGGATCACCTGCATTGAGGAAAAAATTAACTGTTAGACCGTCACTTCGCAATAATTACAAATTGAGTTCTTCGGTTTTTTGCCCTGCCTTCGGGTGTATCGTTGGGGACTATAGGCTGGGACATACCAAACCCACGGTAGCGAAGTCTCCTGCCATCAACACCGCGTGAAATAATGGCATCCATAACCGCTTTAGCCCTTGCATCCGAAAGATTCTGGTTGTAATCTATTCTACCAACATTATCAGTATGCCCTTGAATTTCAAGTTTCAACTGAGGTCTCGACAGCATAGCATCCGCAATCTCGTCCAATATTGGGAAAGACTCAAATTTGACAATTGCCGAATCGAAGTCAAAAAGTATCGGTCGGGTAAACGCTTTATTCAGCGAATCCCACGGGAATAAATCTGATGAATCGTATTCACCTTCTGCATATAGCGAATCAGCCCTGTTCGGAGTATTAACCGTAGCAATAACTTTGTGGTATCCCCAGAATTTTGGAGGTTTATAGGTAATAAGATAGAAATATCTCAAGCTCATATAGATATCGCGGAAAATCGCAACAAGTTCCTGTTTCGTATAAGCCTTGTAGAATTTACCACCTGTGTATTTTGCCAAATAGCGGAGATTGTCATCCACAGAATAGCCGAAAGCAACAGTAAATACGTGAACATTAAGCTTTTTGGCACTATCAATAAGTTCATTTATTTGTGTCTTTGAATAATTATCGTCACCATCAGAGAAAATTACAAGAACACGCGGTACATCAGGCGAAGTACCTTCAAATAGTCCGAGGCAATTCCATGCGGCATCGTAAAGAGCGGAAAATAGTCCAAGATTCTGACTTCTCTTAACTTTGTAGGTTGCAAGTATAAAGTCTTTGTCTTTGGACATCTTTACTTTTAAATCGAAATTCTGATTGAATGACGAGAGCGAAATCTGGTCGTACTTTTGTTTCATGCTGACAAAAAGTTCAGTACCTTCGAAAATAGCATCAAGAACTCCCGACATTGAGCCCGAATAATCAACAGTGAGAGCAATGTTATATGGGATTGAGTCATTAGCACCGTATTCTCGTACTTTGAAATCATCAATGGGAACTTTTCGGATATTTCTGACCTTACCAAGATATTCGGTAACAGTTGTAAAATACTTTTTGGTCAGGTCTTTGCGGTAGGGGTCTGCCATGTTGGTAACAAAATTACCAAGAGAATCGTAAACACGGGAAAATATTTTTATTGAATCGGGGTATTTGTCGCTTTCAAGCCGCCAAAAATCAAAGATTAGCTTCTTTTCGTCCACGGAGTCAATTGGTTTGGTGCCCGTCAGAAAGATTGGTTTCTGGGTTGAGTCAGAATCTTCCCAGGATTCAGCCTGCAAAGCAAAGCCTGTTTTCCGTTCGGTGGAAGAGCATGAAATCAGAAGAACAACAAAAAGCACAGATAAAATTAATCCGGAAACCGAAAATATTTTGTTTGTCATATTCCTATCTTTTCAAAGTTTTTACAAAAAGTAAAAAGACTCATGTTGTTCCTTAAAGTTTAACTCCCATAGCGATACCATCGCCTAAAGTTACAAATGACGAAAGAAAAGCTTTATGATTTGCAAGATATGAATTAAATTCTCTCATAGCTTTAATGTCATTAAGTCGTGATTCATCAATTTCTATTTCATCATCGGCAATAAATCCGAAAGCAAGAGCATTATCTGCGGCAAGTATTCCGCCTTTTTTCAGCAAAGGAGTTACAAGATTCAGATAATTTACATAATTTGTTTTGTCCGCATCAAGAAAAACGAAATCGAATAGAGTTTCAGAAGAATAAGATTCAAGAAATTCGACAGCATTTGCATTTACGACTTCAATTTTATCCGATAGACCAGCCTCTGAAGCTTTTTTCCTGATGAACTTTGCAAATCTTTCATCTATTTCAACTGCAATCAGCTTCCCGCCATTGGGCAAAGCACGAGCCATAGATATCGCTGAATAGCCGAAAAGTGAACCGACTTCTAAAATATTTTTTGCACCTGAAGCCTTAATCAAGAACTGCAAAAAAACCGCCTGTTCGGGAGCAATTGAAATTTGAGGAAAGTTCAATCTCTGCGATTGGTGCAATAAATCCTTCAGAAAATCATCTTCAGGGGCGAATAGGTTTCTGATATAATCAATCGTTTTTTCATCTATCTGAGTTGGGATTCTGGACATAGTTGTTTCCTTTTTAAGAAAAATTTCTTACCATAATAATTTTTATTAAGGTCTGGTTCCAAGACGTACATTAACATTCACACCGTTTTGCTTGATAAAAGCTACAAGCTCATTTAAGCCTGCCAGAGTTGAATCAAGTTTTTGAGCGGTACCTTTGTCATAAAGCAGTTTCGAAACAAATCCATTACCTGTTTTAATTTCATTAGTTATGCTTTTTAAATCCTTAAGTAGTACGTCAACTGTTTCAAGGCTGACATCTGCCTTGCCGAGAACAGACTGACCTGTTACAAGTGCTTTGTCAAGCTTTGCGAGCAATTCATCAATCTTAGGTTCATCTTTCTTGAGCATATTTTTTACATCTTCACTAATCACATTAAGGTTTTTCAAAGAAGCACTCAATCCGGTTTTGTTGTTTTCGAGCAGATTCCTGGCATCAGATATCAGGACATCAGCATTTGTAACAATTTGCTTAATCTGTCCGGTAAATTTTCCATCCTTGAGTAAACCGGTTAATGATGTAGAAATAGTGTCAAGTTTTTTCAAAAGAACTTTCAAATCGCCTACCATCTCGCCGCCGATAGAAACCAAATCGGATAAATCAGCGGAAGTAAAACCGGGAATTTCGTTCTTGACATTAAAGACATCACCTTTACTACCCGGATTAATTTCAATTTTCTTTCCGCCGGTAATCTCAAGAATTGTTATTTTTGCAGATACATCCTGCCTGAGGTCACTGATATCATCAATTGTTGCTTCGATGAGTACGGAAGATTTATCATTTTTTACAAAAGAAACGGAACCTCGCTTTACACCATTAACAACAACGGGGCTTGAAGAGGTTATTCCACCGGAATTCGGAAAACGAAATTTAATAGTTTGAGTAGAGACCGAGACACTATAGTCCCTACCGAGAGTAATACCAATAATGAGAAGAATAATCGCCATAAGCGAAACAAGTCCAACCTTTATCTCATTTTTTCTGTGATTTTGCATAATACTTTTCAAAATAAATAAATAAACGAAAAGCCCGAAAAGGGCTTTTGCAAATTAAGAATAATTACAAAAAAAGACAAAAGAAATCGGGAAAACCGATGAATTCCTAAAAACTAAAGTCAGATTTTAAATCTGAATTCAGTTCATCGTCGAATGAAGATGAAAATTTTGAATCCAAATCCAAATTATAATCCAAAGGTCCTTCGACTGAGAGATGTTTCTCGAACTCATCAACACCTTCTTCTCTGTATCCTTTTCGTAAATCCAAAAGGAGCATATTGTCAGCAATAATTTCGCAGACATGTTTTTTCATCCCGCTTCTATCCTCGAATGACCTTGAACGAAGTCTTCCTTCAATATAAACACGGGAGCCCTTTTTTACAAGTTTGTTAATAATTTCAGCCAATCCACGCCACGCTACAACCGAGTGCCAATCGGCAGACTCCTGATGAGAACCGTCCCTGTCCTTCCAAACGTCGGATGTAACCAACCGGAATGAAGTAACAGGAATACCACTTGGTGTGTACTTCAATTCAGGCTCTTTTCCAACGTTGCCGATAAGCATTACTTTATTCAATGTCCTTGACATATCAATCCCTCTCACAACAAATCAATAAACTTCAATTATTCAAATCAAAAGTACTATCTGGAACTATGGTAAATATAATGAGAAGTTAATGAATAAAAAAGAAAAAAATGAATTTCCTTTTAAAAAGATAAAAGAAAATTCATTTTCGTAAAAAAACTGAAGGGTTTTTCTATTTTGAGAGCCCGCCTTCGGCAGGAATTGCTTTATCAATTGATGATGCAACATTCCTTCTGTTTTTCGTTACAATTTTGAAATAAAATTAATGCCATTTAGGACATTGATATGTAAATGAAGAGATTTGGCAGAATGGTGTCGCATTGTTAATTACAAACAATGTTTATACTAAAGAATCAAAATAAATCTGATGCTAAGACAGTACAAATCCTTACAAAGAACTGGGGGAATTATTCTACCTTACGATTAAAATATTAATAATATTTGGCAAAAATTTAATTTGTCCTCATAGAATTAAGTTCTGCTATAAGTTCCATTTTAATTTTTTTTCCTATTTGTCAGTTTTTATTCGATTTTCAAAATCCTATTTTTGGTTTTGGCTTGTCAATGTTAGGATTAAAGGATTGCACGGATTTTCAAGGATATATTGGAAAGATGTCCTACATCTGCCAGATGTAGGACATCTGATAAGAATAACTTCTCTTAAATCCTCTTAATCCCCAAAATCCCTGAAATCCCAGTTCAGACATCAATATCCCACACCCGAAGAAAATCTTCCAACGACCAAAATCAAAAATAATATTTGTATTAGTATTGTTTTTTTCGTAATATGTGTTTAGGAAAAATGACGACGAAAAATTAGTGAAATATTTCATTAGACGGATAAAAAAAGATAGTTGACTTTAAATAAAGAATTTGTTTGAATAAAAATATATTTCTCAATAAATAAGTGTCGCTATGAAAAATTGCCAAAAAACAGTTGCATTAAGCATTGTTGCTTTTGTCTTCCTGCTTTCTTCTTTCTGCTGTTTTGCAGTTGAGAAGGACAGTACAGCGTCAACACAAAAAGATACGGCTACTGCGGTTAAGAAAGATTCTGAAAAAATGCTTTTGAGAACAAAAAGGGGTGCCAAGTTGAAGAAAGTAAGGGATCCTTTTGACACTACTTATTTAAAAAAGACCTCTCGTGATCCCTTTGATACCACTTTTAAAAAAAGGTCATTTGGTCTATCCGAACTTAGTCATTTGGTACTGAACTTTGGCGGTGGCTGGCATTTCAATGACCAAATCCCAAATACCGGTAACAATATTCTACTTTACAATGACAATTTTTGTTACATGATAAATTTAGAAATATTATTGGGTTCATTGCTAAAACGAGGCTTAGCAATAGAGTTCTCATAATTTAGATATATAAATACGAACGACACAAGGTTTAAAGACATGAATAATCATTCATTACACACAGAAAATGCCAACCCTGAACTTTATTCGTTTGCCTTTAAGTACTATTTCGATTATTTCAAAGGATATTGTTATCCTTATGTTAAATTTGGTATCCTCCCGTTTACACTTGAAGGGGGAGTCGGATTAACTTTTAAATTATATAAAAATATATATCTTAATTCCTCATATCACTATATAGAAAATTCAGTAAAGATGAATATTTATGCACCAAGCTGTTCAACTAACGTCTTTCTTGTTTCATTGGGTTATAATTTAAATTTTTTACCATAGGGAAAAAGTGAAAAAACGCAAAGTAATATTCCTAATGCTTGTCTTTCTGCTTTCTTCTTTCTGCTGTTTTGGAGTTGAGAAAGACAGTACAGCGGCATTACAAAGAGATACGGTTCCTGCGGTTAAGAAGGATTCCGAAAAAATGCTTTTGAGAACAAAAAAGGGTGCCAAGTTGAAGAAAGTAAGGGATCCTTTTGATACTTCAGTTTCCAAAAATAAGTTACGAAGTTTGTCCTTTCTTAGTCATTTGGTAATAAACATTGGCGGCGGGTGGCATTTTAACGACCAAGTTAATGGACAAGGTTATTTCTTTCCTCAAAATAATGCTGAGTTTTATAATTGTAGTTTGGAACTATTTGTTAAAAATCATGGAAAACGAATGCTTGGTTTTGAGTTCTTATACTATACTTATGTTGTTAAAATTAACAGCGACCCTTCCATCAGATCGCTTCATTCAATTGTGTGTAAATATTACCCGATAGATTTTGGAGGTATTCTTTATCCTTTTATAAAGTTTGGCTCATTGCCTCCTTTTATGTTAGAAGGCGGTTTTGGCTTTACTTTGAAATTATATGGAAATTTATATTTAAATTCATCTTATAGCTTTGTCAGTAATTCAGCAAAGATAGATCCTGACGTAACTACTTATTCAACAAATGTCATTCTTGTTTCATTGGGTTATAATTTTAATTTCTTACCATAAGGAAAAAGTGAAAAAAAGCAAAGTAATATTCCTAATACTTATCTTCCTGCTTTCTTCTTTCTGCTGTTCTGCAATAGAGAAAGACAGTACAACGGCAACACAAAGAGATACGGTTCTTGGGGTTAAGAGTGGTGTGGATATAATTGCAATCACAGGTTTGGGGATGACAACAGGTAGTTCTTATGATCATTGGGAGTCACTCTTTTCTGTTGGTCCTGCATTAAATTATGGTTTGGAATTACCTTTCACAAAATCTCATAAATTTGCTTTGGAGGTTATCGGGCATTATTGGGTATCTGAGAAAAAGAGTGATGACGAAGCTTACAATAATTATATAAAATATACAAATAAATATTATGGACAATGGGGAATTTCTACAGTCCTCAAATTCTATTTGGGGAAAGTGAATACTCCATTCAGATTTTCATTGCATTTTGGCTGGATGCTGTTCAGCTCAAACGATAAATACAATTCAATGGATATTGGCTGTAGTTTTTACTATACGATAGATGATAATTATTCCGTGTCAATTAGCCGAAGACTTTTAACGGGATTACCACTTTTGGGCGGAAGCAATCTTGACTATACCCCAAATTTACTGATGCTGAATTTCATTTACAAAGTAAGGGTTTGAAATACTAAAAGAAAGATTCATTCCGGAAAATCAAAAAATATTTATCAAAGTTACAATTTATGACAGGATTTTGTTAACTTGCAAATTGGAGTTTAGAATCTTTTAAAATAATTAGATTTTCAGGTACAAAGTATGGTAATTAACAGAAAAGTCAGGCTTTTGGTGGCCGCAGGAGGAACCGGAGGGCATTTGTTTCCTGCTCTTGCAGTTTTGGAGCAAATATCGAAATTAACAAACGGCGAATATGAAGCCGAATTTGTTGGAAATTCGAACAGAATCGAAGGCAGAGTTGTTCCCGATCTCGGCTATAAACTTCATAATTTGCCGATTTCAGGTTTTGGAGGCATTTTGTCGCTGAAAACAATGCTTTTGCCAATTAAAATAATGCGGTCAACTGCTATTTGCCGTTCCATCATTAAAAAATTCAAACCGGATGGAGTAATTTGTGCCGGAGCATATATAAGCTATCCTGCTGGAAATGCCGCCGCCAAAGCAGGCGTGCCGCTGTTCCTGATGGAATCCAACGTAATCCCCGGGAAAACCATTCGGATGCTATCTTCAAAAGCCGAAGTGATTTTTACCGCATTCGAGGACAGCAACGAATACTTCCCCCATCCTTTGCAGAACAGATTGAGATTTGTTGGTAATCCTGTCAGGCAGGATATTTTAAATCCTGTATCAAAAGCCAATTCTCTCAAAAAATTCGGACTCAGTCCCGGCAAAAGAACAGTACTCGTTTTTGGTGGAAGTCTTGGAGCCCGCTCTATAAATAAAGCTGTGCAAACAACTTATGCCGGAATGGATTCCGGAAAAGTTCAGTTCCTTTGGCAAGCCGGCAAAAACTTTGAAATTCCGGAGAATTTGCCGGAAAATGTAAAGGCATTGACTTTTATTGATGATATGGCAGGGGCTTATTCTGTTGCGGATTTGGTTGTTGCCCGTTCCGGTGCAACGACAATCGCAGAGCTTTGCGTTACGGGCAAACCTTCAATACTTGTTCCATTTCCGAATGCGGCAAATAATCATCAGGAACACAACGCTTTACTGCTTCAGGAAAAAGGAGCTTCAATAATGGTAGCCGATTCAGAGATTGAAGAAGTGCTCCCCGACTTGCTTAACGAATACCTGTTTGATACAGCGGAACTTGCTCTGATAGGCAGTTCAGCAAAAGAACTCGGGAAACCAAATGCGGCAATGGAAACTGCTATGGAAATATTAAAATGGCTTTTGTAAATTTATTTTGAATAAATGATATTATTTTTATTAAATTTGAGTTTTAGAAATCGAATTAATTATTAATGATTTTTCTGATTAACCCGAAAAGATTATGCAAGCACCACATTCAAAAACCGAAACCAAGCCAAGGCATGAAGAGTTTTTTCGCAGGCTTGATTTTTACTGGCAGTTCATCGTCGCTTACTTTATAGCCTTTTTGCTCTATAGTTTCCTGAAAGGTTCGATTGACGAAGGAACACTGACGATTACTTTCAAAGACCCTGTGGTTATTCTGCTGGCACTGTTTATAGTGGTTACGGGTATCAGCTTAATGGTGGATTATTATAAAAAAGCATCAATTATCGTTGGCAAGGATTTCATTATTTTCAAATCCCGTTTCAAAGAAAAAAAATATGGACTGCATGAAATCCAAAGGATAGCTTTGGGAAGGGAAAGAATAATAAATGTAAAAAGTTCCTTCAGACTTATCAAACTAAGAGTTGCCGGCAGAAGAAGAATTATCCGCATCAGACCGACAAGCTACCTGAATGAAAATGAACTCCTGACATCAATTGTGATTTTAAAAAGAGCATTAAACAAGTAAAGATGCTGTTAAATGACTAAAAGAAGATTCATATTTTCCGGATTTGTTTTTTTCTGCTCATGGATTTTCGCTGTTGCAATTCCAAAAAGCAATTATGATTTAATTGACTCGCTGGTCAAATCGGCTTCCAACCTAATTATTGGAAGTGCCAGGCAATCGGATAACGACACATTCAGGATTGAATTTAACAGGCATCCTGCCGCTTGGCTTGTCCGTGAAGAAATCTCTAAGTCAGCCGAAAACAGAAAAGCAGGACTGAAGATTAAAGATTCGGGCTTACCTTTTATGGAAATTGCAATTAAGGATTGCGGAGTGGCTTACGAGATTTATCCTGACGATAATGATACGCTTATAAGAATAATAAACGTAAGCATTTCGGGAATATTAACAACCAAAGACGGAAAAATTATTCCATTGCCGGAATATTCTTCCTCTTTGAAAGACAAAATTTCTGTTAATGATTTACCTTTTGTGCAAAGTGCACAGCATGATTTTGCGAATTCTCCGGTTCCAGTTCCGCCGAAATCATTCTTTCGCCAGCTTGCCGAGCCGTTCATTGTAATCTCGACAGCGGCATTGGTTGTTGTTTTGCTGTTTACCGTAAGGTCACATTAATCATCAATTGATAGAACTGCAAGGAATGCTTCCTGAGGAATCTCAACTCTGCCAACCTGTTTCATTCGCTTTTTGCCCTCTTTTTGTTTTTCAAGAAGTTTTCTCTTTCTGGAAATATCACCGCCATAGCATTTGGCAAGCACGTTTTTCCTCATAGCCTGAACATTGGTTCTGGATACAATTCGTGCACCGATAGCGGCTTGGATTGCAACTTCAAACATTTGACGCGGGATAAGTTCTTTCAGCTTTGAGCAAAGTTTCTGACCCCAATGGAATGATTTCGATTTATGGACGATTGAAGAAAGGGCATCTACGGGTTCGCCGTTGATTAAAATATCAAGTTTCTCAAGGTCTTCGGCACGATATTCAATAATTTCATAATCAAGCGAAGCATAGCCTCGTGTGGCGGATTTCAGTTTATCATAAAAATCGAAAATAACTTCTGAGAGCGGCAATTCATAACACAAATCCACTCTTTCGGCTGAAAGATACATTGTGTTCTTTACAATTCCCCTTCGGTCAAGACATAGTTTCATAATTACACCGATGTATTCAGTGGGAGCTATAATCTGAGCTTTGATAAAAGGTTCCTGAATCTCGCTCACCTGAACAGTTGGCGGCAACTGAGCAGGATTCTCGATGAAAAACTCATCACCGTTTGTTTTTACAATTTTATACCGAACGTTAGGAACGGTGGTGACAATATTCTGGTTAAATTCTCTTTCGAGCCTTTCCTGAACGATTTCCATGTGGAGCAATCCAAGGTATCCGCAACGAAATCCGAAACCAAGAGCAGTAGAAGATTCAGGCTCGTAGGTGATTGCCGAATCGTTAAGTAGAAGTTTTGCCAAAGATTCGCGAAGTTGCTCAAAATCATCTGCATTTGCAGGATAGATACCACTGAAAACCATTGGCTTAACGATTTTAAAACCTCCGATTGCAGTTTCGCAAGGTCTGTGGAAAGTAGTAACAGTATCGCCGACTTTAGTATCCTGCAGACTACGTATATTCGCAGTAAAGTAACCAACATTTCCGGCAGAAAGTTCCCCTGTACGCTGACGTTTCATATACAGAACGCCAACTTCCTCAACGTCGTAAGTCATGCCGTGAGCCATGAAAAGAATTTTATCTTTTTCCTTTAATACTCCGTCAAGAACTCTTACGTTGACAATTACACCTCGGTAAGAATCGAAAATAGAATCATAAATCAAAGCTCTTAAAGGGGCTTCAGGGTCGCCGGCAGGAGGAGGAACTTTTTCGACAATTCTTTCAAGGATATCCTGAATGCCGATACCCTGCTTGGCAGAACAATAAACAATCTCTTCTTTTTTACAGCCGATGAGGTCCATAATCTGCTGGGTAACACCGTCAACAGTTGTTTGAGCACTTGGCAAATCAATTTTGTTGATAACAGGAATAATCTCAATGTTCGCATCAAGAGCAAGATAAAGATTGCTGATTGTTTGGGCTTCCACTCCCTGAGTAGCATCAACAACAAGAATTGCACCTTCGCATGCGGCAAGAGAACGTGACACTTCATAAGTGAAATCAACATGCCCGGGAGTATCAATCAAATTGAGAGTATAGTTTTCGCCGTTCCTGGCTGTATAATCCATTTGGATGGCATGAAGTTTAATAGTGATGCCGCGTTCCTGTTCCAAAGGATTATCGTCGAGAATTTGATTCATTGTCATTTCTCTCTCGGTAACTCTTCCCGTCAGTTCAAGCATTCTATCGGCGAGAGTTGATTTCCCGTGGTCTATATGTGCAATAATGCAAAAATTTCTAAATTGTTCCATAGTCCTGTTTCAAAAATAAGTTAGAGTTCGCAAATTTTCAGCAAACTTTTATAAAATAAGCAAATGTATAAACTTCAAAATTACAAAAGGAAAGACGATTAGACAATAATTTGTTTTTCAAGGTACTTCAATGAGTAACTCTGAGTCCAACAATTCCGGTAATAATTAAAGCAAGAAAAAATATACGGCTGAAAGTCACAGGCTCACCAAATAATACCATACCCAAAATTACTGTTCCGAAAGAGCCAATCCCTGTCCATACGGCATAAGCAGTACCAATGGGTAGCTGTTTGACTGCTAAAGCCAGGAAAAAAAAACTTGCCAGCATGGTGATAACAGTGAATGCAGAACTTGGGAGCTTTGTCAGACCCTGGCTGTATTTTAATCCAATTGCCCATGAAATTTCGAAAACAGCCGCAATTAACAGGAAAAACCAAGACATTTCGTAATACCGTAATAAAAAAAGATGATAGACGTAGTGTCTAATTATAAATTTGTTTTGGATTTTTTATACATTTTTAAATTTATACTTGCTTTCTTAGTCGCTAATATATATTTTTGCCGAAAAGCACTTGCGAAAATTTGAAAAGTATTTATAATATAGAATTTGATTAACATAGAAAGGTTTTAAAATATGTTTTGGACACCGGAATTAGCCGCTTATCTCGAAGATGCTCCATGGCCAGCTACCAAGGAAGAGTTAGTTGATTTTGTTAACCGCTCAGGCACACCCCAGCAGGTGATTGACAACATTAACGAACTTGACGAAACCGACGAATTAATTGAAGGTATCGAAGACCTTTGGCCCGAGTATGAAGATTTGGCTGGTGACGAATACTTTTATAATGATGACGAAGAAGAGCAATACTGCTAAACTTGTTTCTATTTATTCAGTCCCGTTAGTTAGTTACTCTTACGGGACTTTTATTTTCAATACGGTCAAACCGCCTTACAGTATCAAATGATTAACCGAAAACATATTATTTTGTACATTTCAATTTTATTGTTAAGTCAGTTTAATTTGTTTTCTCAGGATGTGCCTCGCCAGAGGTTTGTTCCTTCAACTGCCGAGAAGGATATGTATGAAATAAACGAAATCCAGTTTTCGGGAGCAAAATTTTTCACCGAAGACCAACTGCTGTCAATTCTGGAATCAAAATCTACCAACAGAAGCTATCCCCATCAGATATTGCAATATTACTATAAGCAGACGACCATCAACAGGGCATCTCCCCCTTTATTCAAGCAAACGCTCGGTTCAGCCGTCAGAGGCATGTGGAATGAAATCCGTTACTACGACCGGCTGAAAGCCGAAGAAGACGTTAGAAGAATTCAGATGCTTTACTATCAGCATGGATACCATAATGCTACTGCAACTTTCAAATTCAAACCGAATAAGGATTTTACAGGGAATATCCTGCTATTTGAGATTACTGAAAGAGAACGATACAAAATAAGCAATATTAATTTTCTCGGACTTGATGGAATCCCGCCTGACGTTAGAGAAAAAATTGAAAAAGTTCGAAAAGTTAAAATAGAATCAGGATTTAATGAAGTAAGGCTGGCTACAGAAGTTGATAATATACGAAGAGTGCTTTTGGATAATGGCTATTATTTTGCCAATTATTCAACACCAATCATAACCGTAGATACTTTAAGCAATTCAGACAGCATTACAGTGAAATTTTCAACCGGAATCAGACAAAAAGTTAGAGAAATCATTTTTGTTGATAGCACAAAAGGACAGCGACTTGTTGTTTACAATCTTAAATACAACCAAATGGACCTCAGACCGGGAGATTGGTACAGCAAAAGAAGTGAAGAAATTTCTTACAATAATCTGTTGACTCTTGGTACTTTTGATATGGTTGTTATTGACACCGTGCAAACAAAAGGCAGACCTTCAGACTCAACTTTGACTTTTAGGGTGTTTTCGCAATACAGGAAACAGCAGGACTACAGTTTGGCTCTATTCAGCAACAAAACTATTTATAACAGTGCTGTGAATATCGGTGTTGAATATTCTTATACTCACAGGAACATTTTCCATGCCGCACAGATGATAAATCCATTTATCAGATTAGTTGTAGAAGACGTAAATCTTTTTCTGAGTAATTCAAAAAAATTAGAACTTGAATATCAGATGGGACTTAATTATTCGCAGGTTCTTGCGTGGACATGGGATGTGGCAAAAATCGGTTTTTCAACACAAATATTGCTATCCTACAGAACAGTTTTTAATACTTTGAAAATTCTCAGTTTTTCTTTGCCGGTTAAATTTCCGATAAGATTGCCGTCGTGGACTTATTTCAATCAGATGTCAGTTGATTTCTTTTTCGAAAGACAGCAACCATATAATCTTTGGAATGTTCTTGAGGATATGAATAAAAAGGCAAAAACTCACGATGATTCTTCCAGAGTTTTTGAAACTCTGACAATTTTCAGCAACCTCGACAGCTTCATAATTGTTAATAAACCATTGCTTACAGCCAATATCCTGGGTTGTTCCTTTATCGGTGATACCAGAAACAATCCTTTCTCACCCAGCAATGGCGGATACTCGTCACTGACAATTGATGGAATTAATCCTATATTCTATGCATTTGACAGAAATACCGGCTTTATCTCAGGTGCCGCCCGATATGCTAAAATTCAGTTAACAAATTTGTGGTTCTGGAGCCTTGAGCAAAAACTTGTTATGGCATTGAAACAAAGGGAAGGATATATTTACTGGTGGGATAAATCGAAATCTTATGTTCCTTTTGAAAGACAATTTTTTGCAGGGGGTGCTAACAGCATCAGAGGCTGGCAATCCAGACAATTAAGATATACTAAACCCGGCGGTAGCACTGCAAAAGGAGCGGCAGAAGAATTTGCCAAGGATTTCGTGGGCAATGCCGGTTTGATTGAAGGAAGCTTAGAGTTTCGTTACAGCTTTGGCAAGCCTACTTACGTTGGAGGAACCATCGCAGATATAATTTCTTCGCTGGGAGTTACCGGTTTCATAGATTGGGGTAATGCATACCAATGGCTTCAGGTGGATGAACATGGCAATTATCCATTTTCATATAAAATAGCCGATTATTTTCAGGGCATAGCCCTTGCCGTTGGATTCGGTGTACGTTACGACACTCCTGTCGGACCATTCAGAATAGACATAGGATGGCCTGTGTATGACCCCAATAAAGTATATACCCCATTTTCAAATACTCAAATCAATATCGGTTTGGGTCATGCCTTTTAACACATAATTTTTACAAAAGCTTTTGTATTTGAATAAATATTTATATATTTGCATTCAGGATTTATGTTTTAATTTTTTGGAGAAAATATTATGTTAAGAAGAATTTCTTTAACCGTGTTAGCAATTGCTCTAATCCTTTCATTGGGCAACCTCAACGCAGAGACTAAAGGCAAAAGCAAGACCCTCGACAACTTACAAGCGGCTTTCAATGGTGAAAGCAATGCAAATGCGAAGTACCTTGCTTATGCAAAAAAAGCAGATGAAGAAGGTTACAAACAAGTAGCCAGCCTTTTCCGTGCCGCCGCAAAAGCAGAAGAAATCCATAAAACTACTCACTCTACTCTTATTAAAAAATTAGGTGCCGTACCCAAAGCAGACATTAAAACTCCTGCACCAAAATCAACCAAAGAAAACTTACAGGATGCTTTGACAGGAGAAACTTACGAAAAAGACAAAATGTATCCTGATTTTATTGCTCAGGCAAAAATTGAAAAAAACAAAGATGCAGTTAAAGCTTTTAATGGAGCTAAAGCCGCTGAGACAGAACATGCCAAACTCTATGCCGGTGCAATTAAGAATCTTGATAAAATGAAAGTCAAAGCCGCATATTTTGTCTGTCCGGTTTGTGGCTATACGGTTGCAAAAATTGGATTTGACAAATGCCCTGTCTGCTACACAGAAAAGGGTAAATTCCTGAAAATAGATTAATACTGTTCGAGTTGATTGCACTTTTTTTATTTGAAAATGAAAAGACAGTAAAAGACCAAAGATTGTATTATTTAAAAATATAAGGAATTCAAATATGTTTAATATTCCTCCTATGCAGGATTTAGATGCTTTGCATCCGCTGGTTGTACATTTTCCGATTGCATTGCTTTTGGTTGCTCCGTTTCTGATTCTATTGGGATTGCTTTACAAAAAGAAGTCAAGATGCTTTTTTATTGCGGGTTTTGTTGTTATGCTTCTGGGTACTATTGCAAGCTTCGTGGCAGTTGCCAGTGGTGAAGCCGCAGGAGAACTTGTTGACAAGACACCTGAGATTGCAAAAATTCTTGAACAGCACGAAGACCTGGCAGAGATGACAAGGAACTTCTTTTTAGTAATCACCATTGTTAATGCTTTAGTTTTGCTCCTGCCAATATTCTTTAAGGAAAAGCTCAAAACACTTTGGATTGTTATCATTCAGATTGTTTTCCTGATTGCTTACTCATTTTGTTGCCTTATGATTGCAAATACAGCTCATCTTGGCGGTCAGCTTGTTCATGGACTTGGAGTAAAGGCAATGATGAATTTTGGCGAACCTGCTAACGGCAAACCTGCACAATTTGAAGCACCAACTATTGATTCAACTAATCAAGCGGCTCCTCCGATTCAAACAGATTCGACTAAAACGGAAGAATCTAAGGAATCAAAATAACTTTATTATAGTCATTCAATTAACAAATCCGATAGCTTAAGTTATCGGATTTGTTATATTTGATACAACACAATGATAACAAAAATCACTTTATAGTAGTGATTAAAAAGAAGAATCTATAAAATTAATAGTATAATCAACCGTTTTCATAAGATTAAATATCACAATTATGGAAATCTTTATATTATATTAAGTGTAAAAACATAACTTCTCTTGGATTTTAGTGTATTTTTTCATAATTTTGCTTTTTTAGTGGCAACTAATTTCTTTGTTGCCAATTTTAATATGTAGTCAAATTTGCAATCATAACTTTTAGGATATAGAATGAATCATGTTGTAGGTGTTTGCCTTGGAGCCTCCTCCGTATCTTTTGTAAAAATTGAAAAAAATAAAGATGAGATAAAAATAGTTGACAATCTGACTTTAGCTCACAATGGTAATCCAAAAGAGGTTTTCCATGAGAATCTATTAAAGTTCAATAAGGAATTCTTCCCTGTTGTTGTTACAGGCAGAAAATTCAGAAATCTTGTTAACTTTTCGAAAATTTCGGAGTCAGAAGCAACCGAACATGCTTTTTCATTTGTAAACAAAAACAATGAACATTATGAAGCTATTGCCAGTTTAGGCGGCGAAACATTTCTTATCTATACCCTTGACGACCATGGTAAAATCTCGGATGTTATAACCAAAAATCAGTGTGCTTCCGGAACCGGCGAGTTTTTCCTTCAGCAAATCAAAAGAATGAATGTTGATATCGAAGAAGTTAAAGATATCGCCAGCGATACAGAACCTTTTAAAGTATCCGGAAGATGTTCGGTATTTTGCAAATCGGATTGTACTCATGCTTTGAACAAAGGAGTACCAAAGGGTGAAGTGATTTCAGGTTTATCATCAATGATGGCAGAAAAAGCTTCTGAATTGCTAAAAAAAGTAAAAGACGGCAAAGTTATGATTGTGGGTGGTGTCACTCAAAATCATACAGTTATGAAATATCTTCAGGAATTCGTTAAAGATTCAAATATTCCGAATGAAGCAAATTATTTTGAAGCATTAGGTGCCGCAATTTACGGAACAAAAAATAAGATTAAGGAATTCGATAATTTAAATGATATTTACAGAGAAAAAGAAAGTTCATTTGTTTTTCTTGACCCAATAATCAACTTCACCGATAAAGTCAGTTTCAAAACTTTGGAAAAAGGAAAAGCCTCAGACGGTGATGTTTGTCTCCTTGGATTGGATGTTGGCTCTACTACAACCAAAGCTGTTGTTCTTAGAAAAAATGACAAGAAAATATTAGGCTCAATTTACTTATATACTCACGGGAATCCGATTGTAGCCGCAAAAAAATGCTACGAGGAATTATTAAAGCAAATACCCGAAGATATTAAAATAATCGGGGTAGGCACAACCGGCTCAGGCAGACATATTGCAGGTTTGCATGCTTTAACCGATGGCATTATTAACGAGATAGTTGCCCATGCTACAGCCGCAGTTTATTTTGACCCTGAGGTTGATACGATTTTCGAAATTGGCGGTCAGGATGCAAAATATACATATATCATAAATCGCGTACCTTCGGATTATGCAATGAATGAAGCATGTTCTGCAGGTACGGGCTCTTTTATTGAAGAATCAGCTTATGAATCACTGAGAATACCCGTAACTGAAATTGAAGGAATGGCATTAAAAGCAATGTCTCCTCCGAATTTCAGTGACCAGTGTGCCGCTTTCATCAGTTCAGACATTAAAACGGCATTACACGAAAATATCAGCCGTGAAGATATTGTTGCAGGTTTGGTTTATTCTATCTGCATGAATTACAACAACAGAGTTAAAGGTAATCGTCAGGTTGGCAAAAAAGTATTTATGCAGGGTGGTGTTTGCTACAACAAAGCAATTCCGATTGCTATGGCGGCTCTGACAGGAACAGAAATTATTGTCCCTCCTGAACCCGGACTTATGGGTGCTTTTGGTGTTGCTCTGGAAGTTTCCGATAAAATTGATTTAGGATTAATGAAACCTAAAGAATATTCGATGAAAGAACTTGCCGAAAGAGAAGCAATCAACCGCAAACCATTTATTTGTGCCGGTGGCAAAGAAAAATGCGACATAAAATGCCCAATCAATATGATTGAGATTCAGGGCAAGGTTCATCCTTTTGGCGGAGCATGCAATAAATACTATAATTTGCTCAATAATAAAAAGATTGAAGCTGACCAATTTGACTTCGTAAAAATTCGTCATGATATGACGTTTAATAAGTATGCACCTGCCGCCGAACTTCCAGAAAATGCACCAACGGTGGGCATTAACCAATCATTCCATACTCACACTTTATATCCTTTATATTATAATTTCTTTACAAAATTGGGCATGCGGGTTGTATTGTCCGATAAAGTGGATGAAAAAGGATTAGAGCGTGAAATGACTTCATTCTGCTATCCGGCACAGATTTCTTTGGGTTTGTTCCATAACTTAATAGAAAAAAATACTGATTACATATTCGTGCCTAACCTTTTGGAAATGCACGTCAATGAAGAAGAGCATTACAGAATAGATTTCAATTCCACCTGTGTTTTCGTCATAACCGAGCCATTCTATTTAAAACAGGCTTTTAAAGATTTCAATATCAATGATAAAATTCTTGCTCCTGCATTGAACTTTGCAAGCGGTTTTGGTGCCGAATCGGTGAAATTTGTTGAAATAGCCTCACAAATGGGATTTAATGATGCAGTTGCGGCAAAAGAAGCTTACGAATTTGCAGTTAAAATGCAGGAAACCTATCAGACCGAATTATTTACTATCGGCAGAGAATTTTTACAGTTCCTTGCGGCTAATCCTGAAGAAATGGCTATGGTTCTTGTCGGAAGACCATATAACTCATTTACGGAGACTACAAACAAGGGAATACCTAAGAAATTCGCTTCCAGAGGTGTTTATATTATTCCTTACGATATGCTTGACTACCGCCACGAGAAAATTGAAGATAATATGTATTGGGAAGGCGGAAAGAAGATTTTAAAGGTTGCGAATATTGTCAAAAACAACGACCAGTTGTTTGCCACCTATATAACCAACTTCTCTTGCGGACCCGATTCGATGATTATTTCTACTTTCAGAAATATCATGGCAACCAAACCATCACTGACTTTGGAACTCGATGGTCATACTGCAGATGCAGGTATCAATACAAGAATTGATGCGGCTTTGGATATTATTAATAACTACAGAAAACTATCTGCAAATATCCATGACCCTGATAATTCTGAATTCAACATGGCAACTGTCAAGTTTGATACTGACAGATTATATTACTATACATCAGATAATGAAAAAATTCCGCTCGATGACCCAAGCGTAACAATTCTTGTTCCTTCGATGGGTGATTTGAGTGCCGCAATGTTTGCCGCAACGTTTAGAACGTTAGGATACAATGCAATTGCTTTACCCGAAGGCAATAACGATATTTTGAAATACGGCAGAACGGTTGCCACAGGCAAAGAGTGTCTTCCGCTTATTTTATGCTCAGGAGCACTTATAGATTATCTTGAAAATAGATGGGACGGCGTTCAGAAAATCGCTTTCTTTAATGTTCAGAGTGCAGGAAATTGCAGATTAGGTCAGTATCCTGTCTTCTTGAGAGATTTAATTAAAAGAAAGAAATACAAGAATGTGTCTGTTCTTATTTTGACCACAGATGACGGGTATGCAGGTCTTGGTGTTCAATTCTCTAAAAGAGGAATGCAGGCACTTATAACTGCCGATGTTCTTGACGATATTCGTTCAGCCATTATGGCAAATTCGGTTGACCCTGACAAAGGAATGGATGTATTTAATGAGCAATTCAGGATACTTACAGATAAATTTGCTTCCGATCCTGACCATTTGTACAAGCATATAGCACAATTTTCAAAAGAAATCAAGAAAATTCCTGCAAGGATTCCAATCCATGAATCAAACTACATTGCTCTTTGCGGAGAAATATTCGTTAGAAGGGACCATTTTTCGCACAAATATCTGAATAAGCAATTTGCTAAAAAAGGATTTGTTGTTAAAGATGCTTATATTTCTGAATGGATTAAGTATGTTGATTATCTTATAAAAATCGGACTTCTGGAAGCCGAAGTATCATGGAGAAACAGATTAGAAAGATACATCAGAGATTTCTACATTGAATATGCCGAAAGAAGAATTAAAAAAGCTTTGGTGAAAAGTAATTATTACGAGTACCATCTAACCAAGATTAAACCTTTACTTGACCATAGCAAGCATATTGTTCCGCTTGATTACAAAGGGGAACCGGGATTGACTATCGGTACGGCACTTTACGAAGGACTGGACCATTATTGCGGTATTATCAACCTTGGACCGTTCGGCTGTATGCCAACAAGGGTTTCTGAAGCTTGTATCATGCCCGAACTGAAATCAGAGGCTGTCGAAAAAACAAGGCAAATGGTTGACCCGGATTACAAAATGCCGATTATTTTTAATGGAAAAACAAATATTCCTTTCCTGACTATTGAGACCGACGGAAACGTTTATCCTCAGGTGATTGAAGCAAAGATTGAAACCTTTGCACTTCAAGCCGCAAGAGTAGCCGGTTTATTGAAACAACATAAAAATGGCAATGGAAATGGTCATGGGAAAAAGACTAACGGAAGTTCTCATAACTAAATAAAAAGTGGTTCAGGATTAAAATGAAGGGATGAAGATTAATTTTTTCGTCCCTTTTCTTACGAATATTAAAAACCTGATAAATTATCCTTCCATTGATTGGTATTATTTTTGCTCAATAAGATATTTAATGATTATGAATAAGAACATATTGCAAAAGATTGGAAGTAAAGGAAATGGAAAGATAAATCTGTGTTTATTTAGTATTATATTGTGTCTTACAGCTTGCTTGTCCGTCCAATTGTTTTCTGCAATTCCAACTCAGACCTATATTAACTCAGAGTTAACAGCTATACATTCATTAATGGACAATTCTCCTGTTGATGCTGAGAAAAAATGCCGCACACTTTTAAAAAATATTTCTAAAAAAGGTCTTGACAGTGCAGAAGCTGAAGGGCTAATTTATCTGGGGCTGATTAACAAACAATTTGCAAAATATGCTGAATCAATGAGTGAGTTTCTTGAGGCATCAGAAATTTTCGATAGTTTATCAATTCAAAACAGACTGGGAGTTACTTATGTTGAAATCGGGAAATTAATCTGTTTCAAGGGACCTGAGTTTTTTAAGGAAGGCAACAATTATTATAATCTGGCATTAACCCTGTTTCAAAAAAATGGTAACAAGCATGGGATTGCTTTAGCAAATACTGCAAGAGCAGAATTATATTCTGATTATATAAGTACGCAAACCTATAATCCAGACTCAGCCTTGTCTTGTGCCAATCATGCATTGTCGATTGCAAAGAGCATTAATGATTCACTGCTTCAGGCTGAAATATATTCTACTTATGCAATAATCTTTCTGGAAAAGAAAGATATTCAATCTGCACAAAAGAATATTCTAAAATCTATGGAATTAGCTAAAAAGCTTAAAAATAATAATCTTCTTTTGGAATGTTACTTTACTTTGGGAAAAATTAATTTTTTTGCAAATAATTTGGCTTTGAGCCTGAATTTCGGATATATGTCGGAAGAATTGGCTATTAAATTATCGAATTTTGACAAACTACAGAATACATATAATTTACTTTCTCAGAACTATGAAAAAAAGAATGATTTTGAAAAAGCATTGAAATATTATAGATTATGTGTTGAAATAAAATTGAACATTTATTCTAACTCAAAAATGAGTGAAATAAATATTCTTGAAAAAAGATACAATTCCGAAAAGAAGAACAAAGAAAATAAGTTATTGAAACAGAAGAACGTTATTAAGGATTTGGAACTTGCGAACAGGAACAAATTGATGTTTTCGATGGTAGGAGCTTCATTATTGATTATTTTCATACTCGTTATGGCATACCGAAGAAGAGAGTTTATAAGACGGGAGATTTTCACAAAGAAAACCCTCGAATATCAGCTTCAGTCATTAAGATTGCAAATGAATCCGCACTTCATTTTCAATTCAATAAATTCAATTCTTTTCCTGATTTCAAAAAAAGACGAAGAAAATGCAAAAGAGTACCTGATGAAATTTTCGAAACTCATGAGAAAAATTCTTGAGAATTCAGATAATCAATATATATTATTTTCTCAGGAAATCGAAACCTTAAAATTGTATCTTGATTTGGAATCATTACGATTTACAGATAAATTCAAATATGAAATTGACATATCTGAAAATATCAATATATATGTTGAAGAGTTTCCTCCAATGCTTATCCAACCTTATGTTGAAAATGCGATTGTTCATGGGTTGCTTAATAAAAGTGAATACGGATTAATTAAAATTACTCTGACATCAGACGAAAATTCTTATTATTGTATAATCGAGGATAATGGTATCGGCAGGGAAAAAGCTCTTGAAATCAAAAATCGTTCTCCATATACTCACAAATCTTACGGGATGAGTATCACTAAATCAAGGATTGAACTTTTCAATTCAGTAAGAACAGGAACATTAAGTGAGCGGATTATAGACCTTTTCGATGAGAACAATTCTCCTTCAGGCACAAGAGTTGAGATTATTATTCCAAAGACTTTTGCTCAGTATTAGGTAAAATATTCAGGAAGTTTTTCATTTATGCACACACAATTTGCTACTTTCAAAAGTATTGAGTATTTTGGCATTGATTTTCTTTGATTGATGAAATTTTATTGGAAAGTTATATTCTCAAATTCATATTAATATTGTTTTTTGCTTTATTTCAGTCCTCATTTTCGCAATGGGAAACTTGCAGTAGCGGCTTGTTCGGAGGTGTAATAAATGCCATTGCTGTTAGTGGCAACATCATTTATGCAGGTACAGACCACGGCGGAATTTTTGTCTCAACAAATTTTGGGAGTAACTGGAATCAGAAAAATAACGGGTTTAAAAAATTAAATATTTCTTCTTTAGCTGTCAGCGGAAATAATATTTATGCAGGTACTTTTACAGGGGGAGTATATATATCTTCTGATTCCGGAAATACATGGATAGAAAAGAACAACGGATTGACAGTTTCAGAAATCAGATGTATAGCCGAATATGAAGGGCATGTTTTTGCAGGTACCTATGGAGGCGGTATTTACTTGTCAACAAATTTTGGTGATAATTGGGAACAAAAGAACAACGGATTTTCGAACCCAAAAGTATCATCAATTTTTATAAGTAACAACTTTATTATCGCAGGAACTTTCGGCAGTGGACTCTATTTTTCATCTGATAACGGCTCATACTGGGCTCCAAAAAACAATGGATTAACAGACTCAAATATCAGTGCTGTTGCTGTAATCAGGGATAATATTATTGCTGGCACCTACAGCGGTATTTTCGTATCGTCAGATTCAGGGAATATTTGGTCTGAGAAAAATAATGACTTGAGCAATACAACAATTACTGCGTTAACCATTTACGGCAATATCGTAATTGCCGGCACATATTCGGGAGTTTTTATTTCTAAGGATTACGGACACAATTGGTCGGAAATCAGCAAAGGATTATCCAATAAATTAGTATCAGCTCTTGCAATTAGTGGAAACGATATTTATGCCGGAACCAACGGTGGCGGAATATTCAGGTCAAAGTTAAGCGAACTTGTAAGTGTTCCTTATGGAAATCAAGTTCAAAACATTTTGAAAATTTTTCCAAATCCGGTTCATGAAAATTTGAATATTATTGTTGAGAATCGGGAATCCTGTAAGGGAATTGAAATATTAAATCTTCAAGGAATAAAAGTTATGGAATTCAGAACTCCCGAGCTGTTATCTTTAGTAAACATGAGTTCTTTAGTAAACGGAATATATTTCATCAGGACAGAAAATCATTTAAAAATGCTTGTAAAGGAATAAGTAATATGAGCAAAACAAAACCAAATTCAAAAAAAAGCAAAAATGCGAGCAGAGATTTTTGGTATCAAATAACAAACTATCCGTTATCTTTTGCTGTTTTTTTTATTCTTGTCTTTGTTGTTTATCAGCAAATATTGGGTTTTTTTCCCGGGAAATTTGATGAGAACCTGATAATACTTGATAATCTGCCCTTCCTTACTGATTTTGGAAATCTTAAAGAAGCATTTTTTCGTGATGCTTTTTTTAGCATTAATGGTGTTGACTTCTACCGTCCATTGCAGAATCTCTCTTTAATGCTCGATGCCAATTTAAGTGGTCCAATGGGATGGGGATATTATCTTTCGAATATGCTAATTCATGCATCTACTGTCTGTTCCTTGTATTATCTCCTGAATTTATTAAATGAAAATAAAAAAATCAACTTTTCTGTAAGCTTACTATTTCTCGCCAATCCTCTTTTTGTTCAGGCTATTGCATGGGCTCCTTCCAGAGGTGATTTGCTTATTGGATTGTTCGGAGTTTTATCCTTCATATTTTTTGTCAAATATAGAAATGACAAAAAGCCAAAGGATTTAGCTTTCAATGTTCTCTTTTTTCTTTTGGCTGTGTTATCAAAAGAAACAGCAATGATTATTCCTCTGACATTTTTAGCATTCTATTTAACTTCAGATAAAGAAAAAAGAGTTAGTTTGAAGGACATGTTGGTTCCTGTTGTTTCTTATGTTTTAGTGGCTGTCTTCTATTTTTATTTAAGAAGCATTGTCGTGCATAAATTACCTTCGGGCAATGAGTTTGGGTTAATGCCTTTTTTAAATAATATAAGAACATTGCCTGAGTTTATAGGAAAATTCTTTATTCCTGTTCATCTTGCTCCTATGGCAGGATTTACTTTACTTAATACTTTTATCGGGATAGCTTTAATTGTCTTACTAATCATTGGGATAATGAAATTCAGACAATCCCGGAAAATATATCTTTTTGGAAGTTTGTGGTTTGTTCTATTTGCTTTGCCCGGTTTGCTTTACTCCCATGAACTCGGAGGGTCTGCTTATGATTACCTTGAACACAGAGCCTATCTTCCGATGTTAGGGATGATGATTATACTTGGAAGTTTGATGAATGAAATATCAAAGGTACGAAAAATTTCGACCATTCCGGTTATTCTTATTTGCTTGAGTCTCATTTATGGACTATACTCTTATGTGTATTCAAAAAATTACGAAAATCCATTAACATTTTACAATCTTGCCGTTGAAGCAAATCCAAATTCTGCAATGGCTGTTAATAATCGCGGTTTAGTAAAAAATGAAATCAAAGACACTCAAGGTGCTATTTCTGATTACCAAGAAGCAATCAAGCTCAAACCCGATTATGCTCAGGTTTATGTGAACCTCGGTATTTTGAAAAGCAGTTTGGGTGACAAAAACGCTGCTTTGAAGGATTATGAAACTGCTTTAAAATTAAAGCCGGGACTGTTTCAAGCCAGATTTAACACTGCAAATATAAAACTGGATTTAGGAAAATTGCAGGACGCATTGATAGATTACGAAGCCGCTATGAAGCTTAATCCAAATTATTCGCCCGGATATTTAACGATGGGAAGTGTGAAATCACAGCTCGGTAATAATTCCGGTGCTTTGAAAGACTTTGGCAAAGCTATTCTACTCAACAAGAATAATCCTGAAGCTTTTCTGAACCGCGGTAAAGTTAAATATTTATTGAAAGACAGCCCCGGAGCCTGCTCCGACTGGAAGTCTGCAGTAGCTTTAGGCAACAAAGAAGCCGAACAATTAATTATTCAGTATTGCAAATAATTGGAAACTAAAAATTTATGAGTAAAAATAAGAATAAAAATAATCAGAAAAAACAGGAAGAAAATTCAAAATTGAACTTTCTGAAATCACCCTACATTTACATAATTTTTGCAGTTGTTATATTCCTGCTCTATTTCAGAATACTTGGCTTCCCTTTGGGTAAACTGGACGAAGATGCGATTATAACAGGGAACTTACCTTTTATCAGTCATTTATCGAATATTGGCGAGGCTTTCACCCGGGGTGCCTTTTTTAATACTGCTAATATAATGTTTTATCGGCCCTTGCAAAATATTTCCTTTATGCTGGATGCTCAAATCAGCGGAGGAAATATTTGGGGTTTTTATTTTTTCAATTTGATATTTCATCTCCTAACTTGTATTGGCGTTTTTCTGTTATTGAAAAAGTTAAAATTTGATGAGCTTACAGCTTTTCTTTCAACATTGATTTTTGCAGTAAATCCACTGTTTACTCATTCGATTGCATGGATACCTTCAAGAGGAGATATACTTATTGGAATGTTCGGTGTCTTTTGGTTTATCAATTACATTAGTTTCAGTCAGAAAAAGAATTATCTAAGTTTATTGCTTTCCGGAATTTTTTATTTTGCGGCAATGCTATCTAAGGAAAGTGCGATTGTCTTTCCGGGAATAGTGATACTTTACATACTGCTCAATGAATCAAGAAGGAAGAAGTGGGAAGAGCATTTACTTCCAATAGGTGTTTATTTGTCGCTTGCAATTCTTTATCTCCTTATCAGAAACTCATTCGTAAATTCCAGACCTGGAGGAGATATCTTTGGCTTGGGTTTGCTAATAGGTAATCTTCAGACTCTTCCGGAACTATTCGGTAAATACTTCTTACCCGTAAATCTTTCTCCTATGCCCGGATTCTCAATTCTTTCAACTTCAATTGGTATTTTATTAATTGGAATGATTGCTTATATGATTTATAAGGCTGACAAAGAAAAGCGGTTTCTGTATTTCGTAGCTTTTGGCTGGTTTCTTATCGGAGTCTTTCCCGGTATGCTCTTTTCCAGAGATTTTGGTGAATATGGATACCAGTATCTCGAGCATAGAGCTTATATGCCTTCGGTTGGAATTTCAGTAATAATTGGGTTAATTATATCTAAGTTAACTTCTAATCAAAAGATAAAGAAAAATATTCTTTATGCCGGTTTATTGATTGTCATTGTTTTTGCAGGTTTAAGCTTTCTTCGGACAAATAATTATAAGGATGCCCTTTCATTCTACGATTATGCCGTAGAATCAAATCCAAAGTCGGCAATGGCTCTAAACAACAGAGGCACTTTGAAAAATAACAAAGGTAATAAACAAGGTGCGATTGAAGACTATATGGAGGCAATACGTCTGAAAACCGATTATGCCGAGTCTTACAATAATGCAGGAATTGTTTACGCCGATTTGAAAAATCATAATGAGGCTATTCAATTTTATAATAAAGCCATTCAGCTTAAAGCTGATTATTATGAAGCATACTACAACAGGGCAATTTCTAAAATACCTGTGAATGACATAGCCGGAGCTATGTCTGATTATGCAAAAGCTATAGAGAGTAATCCCAATTACGCACAAGCTTATGTGAATAGGGGCATACTGAAAAGAAAACTGAATG
Source organism: uncultured Hyphomicrobiales bacterium (assembly GCA_964606895.1). Taxonomy (GTDB): domain Bacteria; phylum Bacteroidota; class Ignavibacteria; order Kapaibacteriales; family UBA2268; genus CAZSHX01. The sequence continues at coordinate 29,861 of CAZSHX010000004.1, read as the reverse complement.
ATTTTAACGGTGCGATTGAAGATTGCAACAAAGCTATTCAGATTAACCCGAATGTTATTGAGGCATGGCTTTCAAGGGCTACGACAAAATTCAATACCGGAGATTTTGCAGGTGCTGTCGCTGATTACGACAAAGCCATCACGCTTAATCCAAAAGATGCAACAATTTACATGAATAAAGGAGCCGCAAAATTTCAGATGAAGGATTTCAAAGGTGCTATTCACGACTTCTCGAGTGCTGTTTCAATTGATTCACGTCTGGATGGTGCTTACTTTTATCGGGCTTTATCGTTTCAAAGCCTTGGTCGTAGCGACGAGATGTGCAATGATTTGAAAATTTCTGCCTCACTGGGAAATCCGAATGCTTCATCTTTAATGAAACAAATTTGCAAATAATTCTTATTTTTGTATTGTTGTAACTTATGACTTCGGTTTCTTTTCATCCAGAAATGATTATACTTAAACTTTTCGGGTAAAAAACAAGTTACAGGATGTGAAGTATCATTAACTAAATTTTAAAAAAATAATGACACAAGATAATTTGAATCCGGGAATCGAAAAAAAGACAAATATTATTGATAATATTCTTGAAGTACTGACAAAAACTCCTGTAGCTTTTGCTTTGATAACTGTTCTTGTTATTATCGTTTATGGGCAAACTGTGAATTTTGGCTTTACTTATCTTGATGATAAAGTAATCATTGTGGAGAACATCAATTCTCAGGCAAAGGTATTTAACCTAAAGGAAGCCTTTACAAGAGATGCTTTCTTTTCAAGGGATGGTCTTGCTTTCTATCGTCCTCTCCAAAATGTATCGTTTATGATTGATGCAGTTTTCAATGGTAAAAATGCCGGAGGATTCCATTTGACAAATCTGATTTTTCATATTCTGACTTGTTTTTCGGTCTTCTTTCTGTTTAAAATACTAAAATACGACAAAAAAGCGGCTTTGCTTGTTGCCTTGATTTATGCTGTTCATCCCATTTTCACTCATGCCGTTGCATGGGTTCCATCTCGCGGTGATTTAATGATAGCATTTTTCGGGATTGTTTCGTTTATTGGTTTTGTTAAATTTGTTGAAACCGGAGGGTATCAATTCCTTGCTTTAAATATTTTGAGTTTTATTCTTGCTGTTTTTTCAAAAGAAACCGCCGTACTTTTCCCGATGGTTTATGCCGGATATTACCTTGTTGTTATGAAAAAAAAGAAGCTAAATCCTTACCTGATTCTTTTGATTGCAGTTTATATTGCCACAATACTTGCTTTTATGGTTGCAAGAAGTAAAGTTATTATAACTAATCCCGGGGATAATTCATTCAGTATAAACTCATTTATTACAAATATTCCTACTTTACCTGAAATCATTGCAAAATTCATTCTTCCGGTCAGCCTATCCACAATGCCTAAATTCACTGCTTTAGTGACCTCAATTGGCACAATTCTAATGGTTGGTATTGCTATTCTTCTGATAATGAAGAAAAACAAGAAAACCGGCGGATTAATCCTTTTCGGAATTGGCTGGTGGTTATTGTTTGCAGTTCCTGCTATGGCATACAGACATAATTATGCTGATTTCGGCTATGAATATTTCGAGCATCGTTCCTATTTGCCGATGATTGGAGTATTTATAATCTTGATTGAAATTTACAAAAGCTTTAAACCAAAAATCAAAACTGAATATCTGCTTGCGGCTTTTGCAACTTTGATTATTTTCTTTTCGGGATATTCATTTATAAATGCGAAGAATTATAATACAATTTTTACTTTCTTCGGCAGAGCAATAACGACTGACCCCAAAAATGCTCTTGCGAACTACAATATGGGAAATTATCTCAAGGAAAAGCAAAAACCACTTCAGGCAAAGAAATATTTTACTACTGCAATCAGAATAAATCCTAATTATCTTGAAGCATATCAAAACCTGGCAGATGTTGAAAATTTCCTTGGGAATAGGGATGAGGCAATCAAACTTTTGAAAACTGCTTTGAATGTTAATGCTTATTATTATACAGCATGGAAATTCCTCGGAGTTTTGTACGGTGCAAAGAACCTGCATCAGGATGCCATCTTTTCACTTTGGAATGCTTACCGCTTAAGACAGAACGACCATGAACTTTATAATGCAATGGGAGCTTCTTATATGAACTTGAATAAAAAAGACTCGGCAGTGATTATGTTCAAAAAAGCACTCGAAATCAGACCGGACTATCGTGATGCCGCGGCAAATCTTCTCGAGGTTTACAAAAATTCTGCTGATACAACAAAATCAAGGGAAATAATTGCCTCATCAACTAAATCTTTTGAAAAGCAGAAAGCGAAAAATCCAAAGGACATTGAAAACTATATCACTTTAGGCGAACTTTACGGTCGGCAGGGACTTTTCGATAAATCAATTGAAGCGTTAAAAAAGGCAATTGAAATTGACCCGACAAACGACCGTGCTTATAACAACATGGGCACTGCTTATGCTGTTCAGAAAAAATTCTCACTTGCCGCCGAAATGTTTTCAAAGGCTGTTCAGAACAATCCAAACAATACAAGTTATTTGATGAATTTGGGACTTTCCTATATGGACCTTAAACAAAAGAACAAAGCAATCGAACCAATTAGAAAAGCGGCAAAGCTCGGGTTTCTACCGGCTAAGAATTGGTTAGAAACCAATAAAGTAAGTATGTAAGACATTATTTTTAAAATTAATCAATATTGAAATACAATTTATTAATGGATATTTTGCTTATTATAAATCTCTTATTTGTTCTTTGCGTTATTTTTCTTCTGTACGTAACTGTGCTTTATCCAATAATCTTAGCTGTAATATCCAAAATAGTTAAAAATGACATTAACTACAAAAATGAATTTGAGCCTGAAATTACTGTAATCATCGCCGCTTACAACGAAGAAGAATATATTCATGATGCAATTGAATCAGTTGCGAAATGTGACTATCCTTATCAAAAAATCAATATAATTGTTGGCTCTGATGGTTCTAACGACAAGACTCTTGATGTCGTTAGAGGCTTATCAGACAAATACGGCAGAATTTCCTGGCATGAATTCAACAGAATCGGCAAAAATAGAGTCTTGAATAATTTGGTACCCTTGGCTAAGACCGAAATCGTATATTTCATGGATGCTGATTTGCGTCTTAATAAAGATACTTTCAGTAAATCTGTAGGTTACTTTGCCGATACTGAAGTTGGAGGTGTCATGTCAAAGTTAAACATTATAAGCGATGAATCCGATGAAAACCTTGGAGCCGCCGGCGAAGGGATGTATCAAAAATATGAAGTTTTCATTCGAAACCATGAATCTGCAATCCACACATCTGTCAATAGCTTTGGTCTATATGGAGTTAGGAAGGAATATCTTGACCCGGTTCCGAATGATTTCGTTTGCGATGATTTATTCAACGTTCTGACAATTGCTCTCCATCGGAAAAAGTTCCTCTTCCGCGAAGATTCTGCAGTAAGCGAAGTTCGAAAAAAATCTCTTGGCGAAGAATTAAACCGCAGAGTCCGTTTAGCCGCCGGAGGACTTTCTACTGTATTTGCTCGAAAAACACTTTTCTCGCCGAGTTACGGCTGGGCATGGTTTTTCTTTTTGTCTCACAAAGTATTCCGGTATTTTTTGCCATTGGCTCTTCTGGCTTTAGCAGTTATAACAGTTCCGATGTTGCGTTTAAATTCTCAATTAGCATGGGTTGCCATAAGCGGACAGGTTCTTTTCTACGGTTTAGCCATAATCGGAAACATCTTAGAGAAAATGAGCTACAAGCCAAAGTTATTCCGTATTCCTCTTTTCTTTCTGACAATGAACATCGGCTTTGTACTTGGTTGGATACGTGTTCTTTCCCACGGACAAAACTCCACTTGGGAAAGAATGGATACGAAGTAAAATTCTGATATCAATATACTTTCAATGTCATTCTGAACTTAGCGAAGAATCTATACTTGGTACCAAGTGCAGATTCTTCCACTTCACTTCGTTCTGTGTCAGAATGACAAATTTTTATTCTTTATAAGTACTTTCCCGACTTATCACTAAATCATAGTATTACAACTTTATTGGCAAAATCACAAACTGCTTTCCTCGATGGTATAATTCCTTTTGAACAGCAAAAACAGTATAGTTATGCAAAAGTCTGGTAAAGAAAGTATCATTTTTGAAAACTATCTGTCCTCCAAAGAATACTGATTGCGGAAATCGTTCCGTGATTTGAGGTGTGAGTTTAAGTGTCTCCTGAACAATGTCCAGACCGGTTGCCGTAAATCCTTCGGCATAATAACCAAGACTATTCATCAATTTGATATAAGAATCAACATCTCCCTTGATTCGTTCTTCAAGTTTATCTATATCGGCGGCACCTTTGAAAACTCCTGCATCAATCATCCCAATTTCAACAAAAACAAAATTTTGGAACGTTTCGCCAAATAATCTGAATATGCTCAAAAGTGAGTGCATCCCAATTCCTGAAAAACCATTAACCAAAAGCACAGCTGTTTTTGAATTTTTGTTATAAGCGATATTTTCCTGTTTGTTCTTTGGCAAAAGTTGAATTCCCGGAGTATCGAATATTAATAACTGGTCGTCAAGAGCCTTTATAGTTTGTCCCGTTTTAGTATAATGCTTTTTAATTGCAAAAGCAATAGCAACCAGACTTCCGGTAATAAATATGGTTATCCATCCACCTTCGTTGAACTTTACGAGAATAACAGAAATCAAAATCAACACCGTCAGGGTTCCTCCCACCCCATTAATCAAAATCTTCTTCAGCCATTTCTTGTCATTATTCCTTTCCTGCCACCAGTGGCGAACCATACCGATTTGAGAAAGTGAGAAAGTCAAAAACACGTTGATACTATAAAGAACAATCATATACGAGACATTCCCCTGAGTTGCAAGAATCAGAATAAATGCCGCGGCACCCATCAGAATAACTCCATTCTGTGTGACAAGTCTGTCGCTCAGGGAAGCAAATTTAGTAGGCATCCATCTGTCCAAAGCCATACTTGACAAAACTCTCGGACCATCAATGAATCCCGTTTGAGCCGCAACATAAAGAATTGCCGCTTCAGAAATCAGAGTAATTACCACGAAAATATTTGCCAACGCCGGATTCCAGCCCCCTGTAATCAATACAAACAAGGAGGCATTTAAAGTTTTTCCCGGAACAAATTGTGCATTATATAAAAGATAACAAATCAGCAAACCTAAAACCATAAACGATAGCGAAAACGACATGTAAAGCATTGTTTTTCGTGCAGTATGCACTCTTGGCTCCCGCAGAATGGGCAATCCGTTGCTTACTGCCTCAATTCCGGTATATGTTCCTGCACCCATACTGTAAGCATGAACCAACACAAACAACATTCCGAAAAAACCAAGTTGTTGGTACGTCGCATGAAAATCAGATGATGTTTTTGCGGCAACTTCAGGCATATTAAATGAGTGGGTGATTACCCCATATAAAATAACAAAAACGTGCGTCAGAACAAAAACCAAAAATATTGGTACCAGAGGCATAACAGATTCTTTTACTCCGCGAAGGTTCATTACAATCAGCAGAATAACTATAAACAAAGCAAATTCGATCCTGTACGGCTGGTATGAAAGAGGTAGAAAGCTGAAAAGTGCCTCAGTACCACTCGCTATCGAAACCGATATTGTCAATACATAATCTATCAAGAGTGCTGAACCCGAAATCATACCAAGGTTCGGAGAAAGCAGTTTGCTCGCTACAAGGTAGCCACCGCCGCCCGAGGGAAATAGCTCGATAATCTGAGTATAGCTGGTACTGATAATAAAAATTGTAATAACCGTTGCAATCGCAATAATAAAGCCGAGATGGGAATGCTGTCCCAATGCCATCATGACCTCCGATGGACCATAACTTGAGGACGACATACCATCGGAACCTAAACCAACCCACGCAAAAAAAGCAACCAATGTTAAGTTGTGAAATGCTTTTGAGTCATGAGGGTCCCTGCCTTGACCGATGAAAATTCTTTTAAGAGAAGAAAAAATACTCATTCAAATGTTATTTCAAAATGTAAATAATGACGGGTACAAAAATAATACTAAAAAATTAATCTTAACCAAACAAAACAATTAATAAAAATTAACCGATGTGGAAAACTTTATTTTTAATTTTATTTGCTTTTGAATTTAAAGAATCATATTTTTGTAGTGGGTTAAAGTGGGAGATTTTCCCAATGTTATATAGTTATGTGGGTTAAAGTGGTTTCAATGACCATTTTAAACTAAAAAACAGGTTGAAATGACATTTTTTCAAGGACATGAGCAGTACTCGATTGATGCAAAAGGTCGGGTGAACATACCGGCAAAGATGAGAAAAGCTTTGTCTCCAGAGGCTCATGAGTCTTTTACTCTTACGCGTGGCTTTAGAAAATGTATTTCGGCTTACCCGCTTGACGAATGGGAAAAAATCCAAAAGTCACTTTACGAGAAAAATCAGTTTGACGAAGAGAATGATTATGTGATTTCCATGATGCTGATGTGGTGTGTTGACACATCAATTGATGCCCAGCAAAGAGTTGTACTTCCCAAAAAACTGCTCGATTTTGCAGGAATTGAAGGAAAAGTTCTGATTCTTGGAAAAATGGACCACATTGAGTTTTGGAATCCTGAAGAATTCGATAAATTTATGAAGTCGAAATCCGAACCTTACGAAGTCATAGCCGCTAAGGTTATGAGCCGGAAGGAAACTGTTTGAAATTTTCTTGTAATCTGATTTAAACCAAAATGAGCAAAAAAAGGCAGTACAAAAAAAAAATAGATAGAAGTCAGCAAGTGGATTATGACTACCACCTTCCGGTGTTGCTCAGGGAAGCTTGCGAATTTCTGGTGACAGACAACGATGGAATATATGTTGATGGAACGCTCGGCGGTGGAGGGCATGCTGAAGAAGTTCTGAAGAAGTTAAGCGGAAGGGGGAAACTGCTTGGCTTCGACAAAGATGAAGAGGCAATTAATCATTGCCGAATCAAATTTAAAGATGAACTTGACAAAGACGACAACAGCAGGCTTATTCTTATTAACGAGAGTTTTAGTACGGCATGCAGCATAGCAAAAACGTGGGGGGAACCACGGGGCATTTTGCTTGACCTTGGAGTATCGTCGCGGCAACTTGACGAGAGTCGCCGCGGATTCAGCTACCGTGATAATGCACCAATAGACCTTAGATTTGCGTCTCACGGCAAGTCGGCAGAAGAAATCCTCGAATCAGCTTCAGAGGAAGAAATTGAAGGTATTCTCCGCCAGTTTGGCGAAGAACCTTTCGCAAAGATGATTGCGCGACGGATTATCAACGTCCGTCGCCTCTCACCTATCAAATTCACCATCCAGCTTCGCGATATAGTTGAACAATGTGTTCCTCAGCATCTTCTTATCAGTTCTCTTTCCAGAGTATTTCAAGCTATCAGGATTGCAGTCAATGACGAAATGCAGGTGTTGGGGGAAACACTTGACAATTTTCCGTCAGTTCTTGCTCCCGGAGGCAGGATTGTTGTTATATCCTACCATTCGCTTGAAGACAGAATTGTGAAAACCAAATTCCGCGAGAAATCAAAAGTTCAAAGAACATCGCCTTACGACAACATTGTTCTACCAAATACAATGCCAGAATTAAAAATCATAACGCCTAAACCCTTAATTCCATCTGACGACGAAATAAAAATGAACCCCAGAGCCCGCAGTGCTAAAATGCGAGTAGCCGAGAAAATTTAATTAAGGCGATTGTTATTAAGGTTCGGAGTTGAAGAAAGGGAATATTCTTTTTCTATTGTCAATTAACAATGATATAACGAGTTTTCACGCAGTATCGGGAGATTGAAGGATTTATTCTATATCTTCTTCTCCTCTACACCTAAGCATCTAAACGCCTAAACAACTTTACATTAAAACACTTCCATAAATGAATCAGGCACCCGATATATTAGAATACCGGATGCCTGAAATATATATCAAAGAAACCTTAGTTTCCCATTGCTTTCTGAAAACCTTTTTCAAGGTCGGATTGGTTCATACATGGCATGATTTCGATTTTCGCTTTCAATTTCTCAAAACGCGGTTCGAAATAAGAAGGCATATTCGAACTGTCGGTCATATCGAAGAAGAAAAAGCCAGTTCGGGCTCCACCATAAGAAGTGAAATAGACCGCTTCGGGTTTTATCTTTTCAGTCAATGCACCAATTATTTTGGGGAGTTCACCTGTCTGAAACGCTTTGTTTCCGGCTTCTACATCCATTGTTAATTTGAGCATAGTTCTCATGATATTCTCCTATTTATTTAATAAAGAACAATTATAAATCAAAAATAACAAAATAAATTAGTTAATCCTAATTTTATTTATTGCTATAACTAAATTACAAATTATTTCAATCCATTCTTTACTTATTTTTTTTAAAAAATATACTCCCAAAAATAAATCTTGGATAAGAACAAAGTAAAAGTTAAATTAATTATTTTATAATCGAATTTTTTAACAAAAAATAATATACCGGAAAATTATGAAAACTAAAGGCATTATACTTGCAGGAGGAAAAGGCACCCGCCTTTATCCCATGACATACGCCGTGAGCAAACAGCTTCAGCCGATTTACGATAAACCCATGATTTACTATCCTTTAGCGATTCTAATGCTTGGCGGTATCCGCGATGTGCTGATTATCTCCACTCCCGAAGATACTCCGAATTTTGCCCGTTTGCTTGGCGACGGTTCAAGAATCGGAATGAATTTTGAATATATTGTCCAGGATGCTCCTCGCGGTTTGCCTGAGGCGTTCATATTGGGCGAGAAATTTTTGGGCAACGACAATGCCTGTTTGATTTTGGGCGATAATCTGTTTTACGGCAAACTTAATTTTTTCCGTCAGGGGCTTGAAAACAACCAAGGCGGGACAATTTTTGCTTACCGTGTGGACAATCCTTCAAGCTACGGTGTGGTCGAATTCGATAGTAACAACAATGTACTCAGTATCGAAGAGAAACCAAAAGCACCGAAATCCAATTTCGCAATCCCCGGCTTGTATATTTTTGATAATAAGGTTTCCGAAATATCTAAAAATCTTCAGCCAAGTGCCCGCGGCGAACTCGAAATTACCGACATACACAAAGCATACCTCGAAATTCATAAACTTCGTGTTGAAGTCATTGGCAGGGGAATTGCATGGCTCGATACGGGAACACCCGAAGCTCTGATTGATGCAAGCAATTTCATAAGGGCGATTGAATTGCGTCAAGGGACAAAAATTGCATGCCTCGAGGAAATTGCTTTGATGCAGAATTTCATTTCCGCCGATGATTATGTGTCGGTTGTGAATGCTTTGCCAAACTGCGATTACAAAGATTATTGCCTGAAAATACTAACTGAATATATTTAAAAAAGATGAACCTATGCTCAAAAGAATATTTATTATTGCCGCAATTTGTGTTTTCTTTCTGAATCTTTCGCTGAATGCGGCTTACAAAGAAGGCGACACACTGAAATTTTGGTCTGTTTCTTACATTGATTGGATTAAAGGAACACTTCCAAAGCAATACGAGATAACCGCCGTTTGCCAAAAGGTCGGCAAAAATTGCTATTTTTTTCAGGATACTGCGGCAGTTAAAAAGCCTTTGCAAAGTGCCATTGATTCATGGGTTGCACTTTTCGACACTTCATATTACAAACTGACAGAAAGCTACGGACCTGTTCCCGATGCTTTAGACCACGACCCGAGAGTTTTTCTGCTTTCGATTAAAGATGAATGGTGGGGCGGATATTTTGACCCGACTCACCAGATGCCCGACACTATGGTAAACCGCCTTTGGGGTATTCGCAGTTCGGAAAGGGAGATAATTTACATTTCTTCAAAATTTGTTGCTCCCGGATTCGAGTATATGATGGCTCATGAATTCGGGCACATGCTCCACTGGGGAATGGACCATTCGCCCGAACCACCCGAAAAACCAACTTACTATTGGGAAGATACCTGGGTGGACGAAGGGTTTTCTACTTTTGCTGAAATTTTGCTGACCGAAGATATAACAAAAAAGGATGTTTTGTACAAATATCCATTTTTTGCCGATACAGCCTCAACTTCTCTGATTTATTTTACAAATTACAGTAGCTCAAGGCTTTGGATGCTATATCTCTACGAGCATTTCGGCGGTATAAATTTCATCAGAGCTTTGGGCTATAACCAGCTTAACGGCATTGAAGGAATGAACTCAACACTAAATCAGCAGGGGTATGCCGAAGCTTTCGACGAGGTTTTCCAAAATTGGGTTCTGGCAAATTATATTGACGATAACACTATTGGTGGCGGAAAGTACTTCTACGAACATTACAATTTCCCCAAGCGATTCCACAAATTTACCCACGAAACCGTCAAGGGTTCGAACACGGGCTATCTTCCCGCTTATTCAGCTCATTATATAAAGATAAAGACCAACAATCCAAACCAGGTCAAGATTGATTTCATAAAGGAATCAACTCATTACACCGAAGTTAATTTCCTTTTGATGGATACAGTTACCGGAAAAGTATTGGCAATAGAAAAAATGATGCCCGAAGATTATGATGCTCAGTTCAAAATCCTGAAAAAGGATAAATGGAAATTCAATCAGGTAATTATGGTGGTGATGAGTCCCGATGAATTTCTGAAAGACGGAGAGACACTTTCGTATTATTATTCCCTCAGCGAAATTGAAGTATCGGTTAACGATTCATCTATAGATGATTTTTACAATTTGTTCTACGATAGAACTTCCGAAAAAATAATTATTTCCGGAAATAACAATTCTTTCCTGCAAAACGAACTGACAATATTCAATATATTCGGAAATTCCGTTTTGAAAAACAATCTTACGGGGAACAGGACTGAGATTAGCGTTTCGGGCTTGCCGCCCGGAGTTTATTTTGTGAGGGTAGGAAACAAAGCAATGAAATTTGTAAAAATTTGAAATTATTTTCAATTTGTGTGAGACGTTTTTGTGTTTCATGTGTCATGTATATATAAATGTGACAATTTTTGAAAAAGTTATTTGGAAAGTGTATGAAAAAGTTTTGCTTTCTTTTATTTTTAGCATTCGGTCTGTTTTCATCGAATGGTTATCTTCATGCCCAATGGGCTGATTCTTCTTTATTCAAGCAGGAAATTCAGAAAATTGGACAAATATCATTGATTAAATTTTCTGAAGATGGGTCAAAAATCTTTACATATTCAGATGATAAATATTTTCGTATATGGAACACCAAAAGTGGATTTCTAATGAAGGAATCATATCTTGATTATCCTTTTATTTCTGATGTTTGTGTTCACAAAAATGAGCGATACATAGCTTTAGCGGTAAATCAGTATGTTGACTATATGAACCCTTGGAACCCTACCAACAATCCAATTGCCGTGATTTATGATTTCATGGCTGACAGTGTTGTTGCCACCTTTAAAGCAGGCATTAACAATATTAAGGAAGGTATTACCGGTTATAGATTATATATTCAAAAAGTTAGGTTTATTGAGGATAAAAATCAAATCATAAGCAGTACCTTGAATATCAGTAGTGATAATATGGCTAATGCTTATTTTTCGGGCTTTTTTGAAGTTTTCGATATCCCCTCCGGCAAATGGTTGTTCAGTAACGATACTTACATTGCAAAGAACATAATCATATCGAATTTTAGAAAGGATCCTGTATTAATAGGTTACAGAGAAGATATTATTATGCCCTATAAATTTTATTATTACTATGGATGTGAAGTTTTCAATCTAAGTTCATATTCAAAAATTGAATTAAATTTTGATACTAAAATAGGTAAACCGTATTGTTCGGGAGATTGTTCAAGTGATGATAATTTTCTGGCAGTTTCGACTGACCAAAACAATATTGCTATTTTTGATTTTAATAATTTTACTTATTTCAAAAGTTTTAACAATGGTAATCCTTCGGAATATCTCTTTCCTGCTTCTATAGTTTTTTTAAATAATTCCAAAGATTTTTATACCAGTTCAAGGGTTGAAGTAGAAAATGCTCAAATAATATCTACAAAATATTCAATACGAAGATGGAATGTAAATCGGGAAGGAATATTAGATTCTATTGATTTTACAGATGATAATGGAACATGGATAATAGATTTATCATCAGATTCGAAATATTTAGCCGCAGGAAGCGATTCAGGGCATATTAGATTATTTAAAATTGACGAAATATTTTCTGTAGAAGATGGAAAATACAGAGATAAAACGTATATTTCAATCTCTCCCAACCCTGCCACCGATTTCATAGAAATTTCCGTAGGGGCACAGGGCACTGTGCCCAACATCCGAATCTTCAATGTTTTTGGTGAAATCGTTAAGAACCCCACACCAATCCTCCCCGAAGGAGAGGTCATAAGAATAGATGTTTCGGGTTTGCCGAGTGGAGTTTATTTTGTGAGAGTTGGGGAAAAAGTTGGGAAATTTTTGAAGATAATGAATTGAAAAAATTGAGGTTCTATTTTTATTATTGGTACCTGTTGATATGGAAAAAATCCATATATTTTTCTTTTAAGTAATGTATCGCAAAAATTATTTGTTGGGCTAGCCTTGTACTAAAGATTATGATAAAACACATTCCTCAACCCTCGCTTCAGTGTTGTGGATATTAAAAAATGAGAACATCTTCTTTATCATCAGACTCATAAGTTATTTTGGTAAATAGTTGACAATAAAAAAACCGGAACTTCGAGGAGTTCTTCCGGCTTTTTCTAAATATATTCCCATTTGGAAAAACCACAAACAAACCTTTGATTTTATTTTGATAGTTGCAAGGATTATTTTTTAGACTTCCTGAATTTTAAAATGGTTTAACCGACTCAAGAAAGTACAAATTATGATTTTGCACCCAAAAAATAAATTTAAATTCTTTGGGCATCTGTGAACATCTCGACCAAAGCTTCGGCGTTTTTCAGAGTATTCTCGAGTTCATTATTCACAATCGTGAAATCAAACAGCGAGCTTTGTGCTATTTCAAATTCTGCTCTTTCCAGTCGTTTGACTATTTGTTCATCGGTCTCGGTTTTCCTGTTTCTAAGTCTTTCCTCAAGCACCTGAGTTGCGGGAGGAGTAAGGAAGATGAGGATTGAATCTTCGGGAAACGCTTTTTTAATTGAGAATGCACCTTTAACATCAACATCAAAAATCAGACATTCATTTGCCTTCAAGGCATTATCAATTTCTGAACGAAGTGTGCCGTAAAAATTTCCGAAAATTTCTTCGTATTCAACTAACTGATTGGTATCTATTTTGTTTTGGAATTCTTCTTTGGTCAAGAAAAAATATTCTCTCCCGTTTTGCTCTCCTGTTCTGATGGAACGGGTAGTTGCCGAAACTGAGAATCTGACATTTGAGTAAATTCTCAGAAGATGGTGGGCAACGGTTGACTTGCCGCCTCCGCTTGGTGATGATAGTACAATCAGGTTTTTATTCTTTAACATATTTTTCTTTTTTGATATAATAATAGATTCTATAACGATTATCGGGAAATTAACTTATTTTTTCTTTCGTTTCTTTTTGGCCGTTTGTTCTTCATGAATTGGTTCAGGCAACGGGAACAAAGCTTTGAGGTTTTCTTCATTTTCAAGATTTAAAATATTGGCATAATCCTGCCTCCAGAATTCCTTGCCGGATTCAAGAATTGATAAATAAAACGACTCACGTACCTGCGGAGGATTTTCATTAAGAATGGTATGGAAATCTTCCAAATCAATTGTTTTGGTATCAATGGATTTTATTATTGCGGCATAAGTGCGTTTTAACTTAAAGGATTGCAATTCATTGAATGCTGTTTTGAACTTCAGATAATCAACTGAATTCATGGAAATACCATTCAGAGTATATTGTCTGACAATTGCCTTATCGTCTTCGATAAACGGTTTTATAATCTCAAAATAGTTAATCGGCATGAAACGACTGATTGTCATTCCTGCTTCAGCTCGAATATAAGGATTTACATCTTTTGCAAATTTATAACATAATTGGGAAAGTACAGAATCGCCCAATATTCTGATTAATTTTATAGCGAGTACTTTCTTTTTCCAGTGCTTTTCATTCAGCAAAGTATTAATCAGTTCTTTAACTTTTTGAGACTTAACCGTAGCCAAAAGCTCTGATGAGTTCGCAAGACGGTCAAAATCTTTTGTTTTAAGACTGTCTTCAAGTAATTTAACAATTCCAAGCGAATCCGAAGAATAAATAATATTAAAAAGCGAAGGCAGAATTTTCTTTGTTTCTTTATCCTTAGAATTAATTTTACCAATGAAAATATTCCTGAGTTCCTGACCTGAATTTTTAAGTGCATTTTTAGCGTTATTTGAAACGAGTTTATATGTTGGCAAATTCGTTATTGCTTGCGTAAAGAGCATCTCAGGATCTGAGGAGACGGGAGACTCATCAAGCCTTTGGGAATTTACTGAAAAATTAAGATAAAAATCTGTTTGAGGTTTGCAGTTAAAAGATGTCTCTGCCAGATGAACCGAATCCACGAATTTTTCAAAACGGGAAAAAGAAGAATCCTTAGTATTTACAAATACCGAAGGGAAAGCATAAGTTTCGTTTAAATGTTTGATTGTTGCTGTATCGCCAGTGGATTTGAGCAGGCAGTAATCATTTCCCAAGAAATTCACAAATACAGATGAACCCGTATATTCCTCTCTTGATTTCTTATTAAAAGCAAAGATTAAACTGTCATTTCCCGATAAATCAAAGAACAAGCCCGAACCGTATTGCTGAGATTTCCCGTAAGAATTGAATTCGGAAGTATATTTGTCGTTGCCTTCGGAATCAGCAAATATCCCGATTCCTCCAAGATTACCGTATCCTTTGGAATTAAAACCTGATGCGTAATTGTCGTTCCCACCTCTATCAAATAAAGCCGAAACACCGTAATTGTCTGCCGAACCCTGAGAGTAAGCACCTGCTGTGTAAGTATCATCTCCTTGAAGGTCGAACAGCAGACCGATTCCTCCCGCGGATTTATTTTCGATACCACGTGCAGAACCTTGAGAAAATGAAATCCATTTATTGAGCGGTTTCGCTGAAGTGCCAAGAGATTTATAAATATCATTTCCTGTTAAATCCAGAAGCAAACCGAAGCCTTTTGTGAAACCGGATCCCTGACTTTCGGGCATTGACTCGTAAACATCGTTACCTGAGCCGTCAATCAATAGTCCAACACCGAAAGCCGCCGAGCCTTGCGAAGAAAACCCTGAATAGTATTTGTCGTCACCGCTAAAATCATGCAAAATACCTACTCCGAAAACACCGCAACCCAGCGAAAAGTTTCCCGTTTTGTAAGTATCGTTGCCGTTCATATCCATCAGGATATTTATACCGCCATAACCCGAACCATAGGAAAAATCACCACCCGTGTAAGTGTCATTCCCGTTTAGGTCAACAATATATCTAATCAGCTTTTCGGCTTTTTTAGTTTTAAAAGAACTCGGCATGATGTATTTGTCATTACCCCCAATATCAAGAATAAAGATGAAATCGCCATCCCATGTATTATCTTCGGGTCCGCCCAGACCAATTTTCCCGAGTTTTGTTTCAATTACTCTTGTTTTGATATTCTCCAGATAAATATTCATACTTTTTTCGCTTTTCACCACCTGCCTCAATAAAAAGGAATAGAGCGAAAGTCCGTAACTTATGATTTTACTTTTCTTTGCAGAAGCGGCAAATCTGAAAAATTTATCCTCAACAGCATTCTGTCCGTTTATGGTGTTGTAAAATTTTTCAAATCCTTCTGTTTCCTCAAGCTTTTTAGGAATAATAACACCATCGGCATTTTCGAGCAGATAGGATAGGGTATTCGATTTGATACCGAGAAAATCTTTCCTCAATTCCATATTGATTTTAACAAGCGGAGTGATGTACTGCCGCAGAACAGCCGCGGGAATGAATTGCAGAATGCTGTCGAGTTTAACACCCAGAGCCGCATCAATTTCCTTTGAAGTCATTGAGTTTTCGAAACTGATTAATTCGCGGTTTTCAAGTTCAAGCAGGGACATGATATATCCAAGATATTCCCAAGTATTTTCAGCCGTCAAACCAGATAGTTTATTAGCATTAAATTTTGCAAAATCAAATGATTTCAAAGGATTATCCGTAAAGGTTCCCGAGATTTGCAGTTTGCTGTCGCCCGTGAAAATCATATCCTGAGGAAGTCGGATGTCGCCTCTGGTGTAATCATCTTTTTCGAGGGAATAGTCAATCGCCTGAAGAATATTTCGGGGAATCGAGTCCTGCCCAAACAGATGCAGGGCAGAAGCAAGGAAAAAGAAAATATATATGCTTTTTTTCAAATTTGTTCAAAGACGATATTAAAATCAGGCAAAAATACTAATTAATATACAGATGACAAAGGTGAATCGCTTTTGAGGAAGATTTTCACCTTCTGCCATGAATTGGCTTTAGCCTATTTAATCTTTCGACATAAACACTTTGAATAAGTTAATAAATACTCTCATCTCATGGCAACAAATAATCACAATTTTTCGTGTACCCCTTTTGGATTTAATAAAATTCATACTAAACTGTTCATTGAAATTACTGCCACATCTTCCCAAAAATTGCATCAATTGCATTCCAAAAATGCAATAATGCAACGGTTTAAAAATCGTTAATTGAAATAATATCAATGAATTATGCCATAATTGCATTGCATCTTTTTCGCAATAAAAATATAAATCCGTTATATTAAAGTTGAGAAGAAATGGGGAATAGAAATCAAAGCAGTCAAAGGCAAGACTTACCGGCATTAATGAATTTTATTTTTTTTGAGTGCTTACTTGTTGATTTAAACTTATAATCTATGATAAAGGAAATTCCCCAATCTGTATTTATACCAAATTGGGGAATTTATGTTTTTAATTATAATATTGCCAAAAAGACAATTCTATTCAGCTATCTTCTTTATCAGCCTTGCTCCGAAAGCTCCATCAATATTATGAATATGCGGGAAAATCTGGACACAACCGTCAAGACAGATTTCCTTCGGTAAATATTTTTCTGCGGGGTCGAGTTCAAATTCAGGATGATTTTTCAAGAACCATTCAACGTTCTCAAAATTTTCTTCCGGTTCAATGGAACAAGTAGTGTAAATTATTGCTCCGCCGGGTTTAATAATTTTTGCGGCAGATTCCAGGATTTTTCGTTGAGTGTCAACCAGTTTGAAAATATCATCCCTTTCTCTTTTCCACTTGATATCGGGTTTTTTGGAAATTGTCCCTGTGCCTGAGCAGGGAACATCGGCACAAACCAAATCAATCTGCTCATTGACTTTGATTGTCTCGGCATCTTCGCAAAGAGTTTGAATTGACTTGATTCCCAATCTCTCGGCACCTTCCTCGATAAACCGAAGTTTGGATTTGTATTGGTCAACAGCAATGATTTTTCCGTTGTCGGCAATCAATTCGGCAAGAAGAAAAGATTTTCCTCCCGGAGCAGAACACATATCAAGAATTGTGAAGCCCGGTTTGGGTCTGGAAAGTAAAGTTACAAGCGAGGCACTTGTATCCTGAACAGCAATCCAGCCATTTCTGAATATTTCCAATGCAGTGATGTCCGACCTTAATCCTTTGATTAGAATAGACTGTTTGAGCAAAGGAGACGGGAGGTAAGTCAGTCCGTTAGCTTTGAACCAGTTTATCAATTTTTCCGGTGTAGTTTTCAAAGTATTCACCCTAACGCAAATGTAAGGTCTGCGGTTATTCAAATAGAGCAATTTCTCTGTTTCCATTTCGCCGAAACGGTCCATCCACCTTTTTACCATCCAACGCGGATGGGAATAAAGGATTGACAAATAGTAAACAGGGTCCTCATCTTTTTCGGGATATCGGACGTTATCGAGATTCCTTGCAATGTTTCTCAGCACACCATTGACAATGCCTGCGGTTTTTTCACCCTGAATTCTTTTGATGATTTCCACAGAATCATTGATTGCCGCAGGAATAGGAATCCTATCAAGATAGAGAATCTGGTACAAAGCCACCCGCATGGCATTTTTGACAATGTTCAGGCATTTTAGGTAATCCCCGTGGTAAAAACCGACAAGCACCCAGTCAATTTTACTTTTCCAACGGATGACTCCGTTAACGAGTTCGGTCAACAGAGATTTGTCGAGGTCAGAAAGTCCGCCTGTTCTCAATTCATAATCAACCAATTTGTCAATATAAGAATCACTGCGTTCAAAACGGCTTAAAATTCTAATAGCAGATGCCCGAGCTCCATTAAACATAGAAATCGGTGCCTCTTTTTCAACAATTTGCTCTTCATTTTCCATAATTAAAAATTTTTTTTTGAAATTAGCAAAATACTTTATAATTTACGTTGTGTAAAAAAACAATTGGAACAATATAATGCGTTTTAAGAAAATATTCAAATTAAATCTGATAATTCTGTTATTATTTTGCTTTACCAAACTAACAGCACAGAATATTGCAACTCCGCTTGAGCCCGAAAAAGCACCAACTCAAAGAGAAACCGGATTTCTTTTTGGATTGGGTCCGAACTGGCAAGGCGGAAAGTTTACCGATACTTGCAATTGTCCCTCCTTTAAAGACGGAACAAGAACAGGATTTAGCTTAGGCTATCTTTATGAACAGGATTTGTCCGACATTTTTCAATGGGGAGTGGCTCTGATTTGGGACAGCCGTGGGCTCACCGCTTCTTATCGTGAATTTGAGCTTATGGATGCGACCTTACCTACAACAGGACAAACAGTCAGCACAAAAGTTGAAAGCAGACAAAAAACAGTCACAGATTTTATGTATGCAACTTTTCTGCCTTATTTGAAATGGTCTCCCTGGGATTTCTTTTATATTAAAATTGGTCCGTCAGCATCTTACCTGTTCTATTCACACATGAAACATACAAAAGAACTGTTGACTACATCAGCCAGACTTAGTAATGGTGAAGTTGTAAACATCAGAACAGATAAGGGAGAAATAACTCAAACGATTTACGATGATAGATTTCCGGGTCTCAATGCTCTCCAATTCGGCATTGAACCGATGATAGGCTTTAATTTCTATATTGGCAAGAATATTTTTCTTTCTCCCGGTTTCATGTATTCAATTCCACTGACAAATCTTGCTCCGAATGGTATTGTTGGAATAGAAGGCACTCAGGATTTCAAATCGAATTCCTGGAGAATATTTATTGAACTCAGGATGGCAATCCAAATGCGATACAAAAGAAAATGAGCCTGTTTCAGTTAGAATTTTGGATTTCGTTCACAAATTAACTTATTTTGAGTAAATATTTTTCAATAAGTTTTGATTTCAAGGTGTGAAAAAATAAAAATATTTGAATTTAATAAGGATTTGATTATATTATTTTTTTTAAAAAGCAAAAGATTCAAATTTTGTTTAAAAAAGCTAATCATTTAGATCAAAAGTTTAAATGATTATTTTTTCGATAAGTGATTTTAATTAACATAACTATATGTAAACTTATATGGGTTTAGGAATATGCACCGATTGAATTACTCATTTCTACTGAAATTATTGGTAATGAATTTCTTCATTGCCGGTATAGCATTAGCACAAACCAATAATAACGATGACACACGTTATCTGATGGCGGCAAAACTTGAATCTGCTTCAGAATTATCTCAAGGTCAGCAACAGGAAGAAGGAATCTTGACGACCAAGAGCATTCGCATCATCAACCTTGGTCCAATCATTAACTGGAAAGGCCTTGATTATGCTCCTACAGTTTCTGCTGATGGCAAAACATTATTCTATGTGTCCAACCGTGCCGGAAGCAAATTAAAAACCGATGGTGAACCTTCTCACGATTTTTGGGGAGCTAAGAAAAACGACAGACTGGATACAGTCTTTTTTACACCCTATAATATTGACACAACAACAAATTGGGGCAGACTTGGTGTCAATACCGATTTGAATGAAGGTGCCGCATCCATTGCCGCTGATAGGCAAACACTTTATTTCACAGGTTGCAACAGACCTGACGGACTTGGTGACTGTGATATTTATGTAACTAAAATCGAAGGTGATAAATGGGGAAAACCCACCAACCTTGGCAAGAACGTAAATTCGAAATATTTTGATTCTCAGCCTTCGATAGACCCGTATAATACCAGACTCTATTTTGTTTCAACCAGACCCGGACCAAATTCCGACGGAAAAGGCGAAGGGAAAAATATGGATATTTGGTATTCAGACCGTGATCCGGATACCGACGATTGGTCTCCTGCAAAAAACCTCAGCCAGATAAACACAAAAGAACAGGATTGCTCCCCGTTTATTTCTGCGGATAATACAACCTTATTCTTCTCGTCAAAAGGTCTTCTCCCTAATATCGGAGGACTTGACTTTTATTTGACAAGATACGATGCTGACTCTAAAACATGGTCCAAACCTGATTTACTACCTGAGCCTATCAACACAAAAGAAGATGACCAGTTTATTTCTCTTCCTGCTTCCGGCGATATACTTTATTTCTCATCCAGAAGAAAAGATTTACCTCACTATCAGGGCGATTTAGATATTTTCATGGCTTTTGTGCCATCATTCTTTAGGGCTGTCAGCTTGAAAATTTATGTGCTTGACGAATGTTCAGGAAACAATATTCCTGCTACAATTACAGTTAAAAACCCATTAACCGGCAGAACTGTTACTGATAGCTTAACATTGAACAGGACAGAATTTGAAATGGTTATTTCCAATACAGATTACGGGAATCCAAAAGATTCTGTAAAATTCGTTACCATGGAAATCACTGCAGATAATCCGAAATATGGTAAGACTGTTAAAGCTCAGAGAATTGACAAACCCAGAAAAACTATCAAAGTTGAAGAAACTAAGGATTTTGCCGCTGTTATCTACGACACACTAACCTTGGGACAAAGACCGGTTATCGGTGCTGAAATGGCAGAAGCTAAATATATTGCCGAAGCTAAAGCTCAAAAACCTGAACTTTCAAACTATCGCGGTTTGGTTATGGAACAATTCCAGACATGGGATCTTTATCCATTACTTAATTATGTATTCTTTGAAGCAGGTAAATCCGATTTCCAACCACGTTATATACTGTTCAAATCTCCTGAAGAAACTCAGGGATTTACCGATACTACGATTGCAGGCGGTACACTTGATAAATATTATCATATTCTGAATATTTACGGCTACCGGCTTAAAAAGAATCCTGATGCTAAAGTTGAACTCGTTGGATGCAACGACGGCACAACTGCCGACGAAAAGAAACCAAATCTATCCAAAGACAGAGCCACAACAGTTTACAACTATTTGAAAGATGTATGGAAAATTGAAGAAAGCCGTTTGAAACTTTCTTTCAGAAATCAACCGAATATTGTTTCCAATCTGAAAGATTCACTTGGTATAGTCGAAAACAGAAGAGTTGAAGTTCTTTCCAATGAATGGGAAATAATGAAGCCTGTTTTTGAAAAAGACCCTAAAACTTTCCCGCAACCCGAACAAATGACTTATACTTTGAAAAACGGAATTGAAGATGGTTTGGTTACAAAGAGAAGAATTGAAATCACTCGTGGCGGCAAACAATGGAAAGTATTGCAAGACGTTGGTCTAACTGATCCTACCAAAATTTGGGATTGGAAAAACGATGATGAATACTATCCAAAAGATGAAGTTCCTTACACAGCCACTTTGGTAATAACTACCAAATCCGGTAAAGAATGTAAATCTGACCCCATTGATATCCCTGTTTTGCAGGTAAGCACCGAGAAAAAGAAAGTCGAACGCATGAAAGACAGTACAATCGAAAGATACAGCTTGATTCTGTTCCCATTCGACCGTTCCGATGCAGGTCCAATCAACGAGAGAATTATGAGAGACTATGTTTATGACAGAGTTAAACCAAGTTCCAAAGTTGAAGTTATTGGTCATACTGATGTTGTAGGTCTTTACGATCACAACCAGGCACTCAGCGAAAGAAGAGCCACAACAGTTTATAACGGTATCGTCAAAAAGACCGGTGGAAAATATGGCTCTATGACAAAACGTGGTGTCGGCGAAGACGAACCTCTTTACACAAACCAGAATTTATGGCCCGAGGAAAGATTCTATAACCGTACTGTTATGGTTATCATTCAAACTCCAACAGAAGAATACGAACAGAAATAGTTCTTTTCTTCAATAAATGAAAAAATGGCTGTCTTCATATTTGAGACAGCCATTTTTTTATTATCGAATATTTGGTATAAACCCAAATATCATCCTTGATTCTCTAAAGTTTATCTGCAATTGCCTGACCAAGTTCGAGAGTTGTATTTGTGCCACCCATATCGTAAGTTCTGCATTTTCCTTCTTTGATGACTTCTGCTGTTGCTTTTTCCAGTAACTCAGCTTTTTCAGTTTCGCCAAGCCAGTCCAACATCATTTTAACCCCAAGAATGGTAGCAATAGGATTCACTTTGTAAAGTCCGGTATATTTTGGTGCTGAACCGTGAGAAGGCTCAAAAACGGCAAGTTTCTCGCCGATATTTCCGGAGCAACCGAATCCCAGACCGCCAACCATCTGAGCCGCCAAATCTGAAATAATATCTCCATAAAGATTCGGAGCAACCAAAACATCATAGTTATACGGATTTTTCAAAAGCCACATTGTCATTGCGTCAATGTTTGCATCATCCATTGGAATTTCGGGGAAATCTTTTGCGACTTCTTTTGCAATTTCAAGGAACAAACCGTCAGTTGCCCTAACCACATTTGCCTTGTGGATTATGGTAACTTTCTTTCTTCCAAATTCGCGTGCAAATTCAAAAGCCGCACGGATGATTCTTTCGCTTCCTTTACGGGTATTTATCTTGCAGGAAACCGCGTATTCATCACCGGCAAGCTTGCCGAACTTTTCGAAAGGTTTCGAAATTTTGGTTAAGGTATCTGAAAGCTCTTGCGGTACGGGATTGAATTCAACGCCGCAATACATATCTTCAGTGTTTTCACGGAAAACAACGATATCAATGTCATCTTTAAAATTGAGCGGATTGCCCGGATATGCCTTGCAGGGACGCAGGCAAATATACAAATCAAATAATTGTCTCATCCTGACAATCGGAGAGCGGTAGATTAGCCCTTTGCCTCTAAGTTCCGGAACAAGTTCTGCCTCTGCGGCTTTAACGGGTTTTGAAGTGATGGCACCAAACATTGCGGCATCAACACTATTAAGTAAATCAACTGTTCTTTGCGGGAAAGAATCTCCTTCTTTGCACCAAAATTCCCAGCCGATATCGCCGTGGATGTATTCGGCGTTAACCTTCAATTTGTCGAGAACTATCTTTGAAGCTTCGAGAACTTCAATTCCGACTCCATCGCCCGGGAGCCAGGCAATTTTGTAATGGTCTTTTTTCTGTCTTTTGTTTGCCATAGCATTAATCCTTAGTTTTTTTTAAAATTTTTAAAAATATGCCAATTAAGCAAATGCAATTTAAGTGATAAATTTTTCATGGAGAAAGAAAATTTATTAGGGAGAGAGATTTTGGGTGGAATCTTTTTGAAAATGTTCGAATGAATATTTGCAATAATGCAAAAATTCCTCCCGGTCAAAACCTTGCGGATACCGATACTGTTTTATTTAATGTACTCCTTATTGGGGAGCTTGAAGGAATGAATTATTCTTTAACCCTTTTTCTGTTGTTTTTTCTCCTTTTTTTCATTCCTTTTTTCTATCAATGTCTTGGTTGGTTTCTTTTTTGCTTCTTTTTTGGCATCTTGTTCTTTTCCCATGATTGCACCTTTTCCGATTAGTTCATAATATTTTTACTTGATATTTGATTGCTGAACAAATTCCGAAATTTTGTTTCAATCAATCTTTTCAAATTTAACTTAATTCTTAATATTTTCCATAATATTTTTTTATATTTTATTCCCTACGATTCGCTAATTTCGGGATTCTGCTGATATTTCTTCTTCCTGGAACCTTTGTAGATTTCGTAATTCTGGAATCTGCATTCGAGAGAACCATTATATAATGTTATTTTTTTTGAAGTACGAAGTCCGATTTGCTTCAATGCAGAGGCGTTGGAAGAAATTATCCAAACACTGTAACCGTCAAAATTATTTTTCAGGCAGTCGCCAATCATTCTGTATAAATCAATTGTATCCGATTCGCTCATTCTTTCGCCGTAAGGAGGATTAATCATAACCGTTCCGCCTTCTGTCAGATCTTCGTGGGTTAAATCTTCAAGACTTTTTACTTTTAGAAGAATTTTCCAGCCCAGTTCAGCGTTTTTGATGTTGTCCTTTGCAATATTTATTGCTTTCGGCGATTCATCAAAACCAAGAATCTTATGCGGAAATTCTCTCTCGCGGGTTTTGGCATCTGCAACAATTTTTAACCACAATTCGGGGTCCCAATCTGCCCATTTCATAAAACCAAACTCGGCAATCCTTATACCCGGTGCAATATTATATGCAATTGTTGCCGCTTCCATCAAAAATGTACCGGAACCGCACATCGGGTCAATGAAATCACTTTGCCCGTTCCAACCGGAGAGCAGTATCATTCCGGCGGCAAGCACTTCGTTAATCGGTGCCATCACCTGCCCGATTCTGTATCCTCGCTTATGAAGGGAGTTTCCCGAACTATCGAGCGAGATGGTGCAGTTCTTGTCGTTAATATGGACATGCAACCGCAAATACGGGTCAAGGGTGTCAACGTCCGGTCGTCTGCCGTAAACAGTACGTAACTGGTCAACAATGGCATCTTTCACTTTAAGTGCGACAAAATTTTCATGATTGAAATTTTCGGATTTAACCGTGCTGTCAATTGCAAAAGTAGTATCGGGATTGAGATATTTGTCCCAATCAAAAAGTCTGGTTTCGCGGTACAAGTCATTTTCGTCACGAACACGGAATGAATAGACAGGTTTCAGAATTCTCAATGCTGTACGGAGTTCAAGATTTGCACGGTACATCGTTTCTTTTGTGCCTGTGAAATAGACTGCACGATTCATAAGCTCAATGTCCTCGGCACCAATTGCAGACAGCTCATCGGCAAGAATTTGTTCCAAACCGTAAGACGTTTTGGCGATGAGTTCAAATCTATTTTCTTTGTTTTCCATAGTATTTATCAATTAAATCAGTTAATAAAATACAAATTTACGGAAATGAAAGATAGGAAAGAAAGATTACGAAAAAAAGCAAGTGAAATTGACCAGTATCAATATAAATAACACTTAATAATTTTAATTTTCAATTAATTCACCGGATCTAATCAATTTTGAATTTATCAATCAGAATATTTTCGTCACCGTACAAAGCTGTGCTGATTTCAACTTTATCTTTTCTGAAAATGTGTTTAGTAATTAGAACAAAATCATTCTTTTTTGAAGAATTTTTATTCAAAGTCATTAGCTGAACAATATCCGGTTTCAGATTATTTTTAAAAACAATTGAAAAGTTGATTGCATCAAATTCACTAATATTAGTTTTATCAATAGTATGATTGATTGTAATACTTTTTTTTGTTTCTTTCTTTTTGGTTTTTTCCTGAATTTTTCCAACAATGGCGGCAAGCTTATCATCAAAAGCTTTTTGGGTGAATGGTTTTGTGATATAGGCACTTATTTTGAGATTTACGGCTTTCAGTATGTCTTCTTTGTCGCCTCTGGTCGTTATAAGCATAATCGGTATATGACGAAGATTAGGCTCATTCGATACAATTCCGGCAAGCTCCACACCGTTTAATCTTGGCATATTCCAGTCGGTTATTAAAATATCAAAATTGTCGGTTTTAAGTTTCTCCAGAGCATCAATTCCATCCACTGCTTCAACAGAATCAGTATAACCGAGTCCTTTCAAATAGGCAACTACAATTCTTCTTGAGGTAGCACTGTCGTCCACAACTAAAAATTTCATATTCCGATTTTCTCTTTGATGGGTTCAAATTAATAAAATTTCAAATGGTAATTTCAAATAACATCAGGAACCCTGCCGATATTATTCAAAATTACAATACAAATCTACAAATATTCGGCACTTTTTCAAAAGAATTTTTAATTTTAGCATGATATTTGGGTTTAAAGTTGGAATTTTTGAAATCGTGGTTAAGATATTTTGGTCAAAATGACAAGCAAACATTAAAATTAATAGATTAAGGCTGTTTTCAGCTTAATATTTCCGATGGTCTTCGGCGATGTTTTCTGAACATGATTAAAAAATTTTTCTACCTTTTCCCAAATTGTATTGCATCTTCAAAAATAATTATGCAAAAGATGCAATCATTGTTCGTCTAACCTATTGATATTATTTCAAATGACGAATTTTTAACCATTGCATCTTTTTCATCATTGGAATTCAATTGATGCAGTTTGGTGAATATTCGGCAAAGTCTTGAACTGGGATTTCTGGGATTTAGGGAATAAGATGATTAAGATTTCTTCTTTCCTGAATTTCCCAAATTGCATTGCATCCTCAAAAAAAACAATTTAAAAAATGCAATATTTTTCCATCTAACCTGTTGATATGATTTCAAATAACGAAATATTTTCCTTTGCATCTTTGAATGCAAAAAGATGCAAAGATGCAATTCTTACCGCCCTCTCCTTCGGATAGGGTTGGGGTGAGGTTGACTAACTTTCAATGAACGAGTTCAAAAGTAATAAACGAAAATAATGATTATATATTGCTGTGAAAAAAGAGTAATAATTTACTTCTTATTACAAGAATTGGCAGGTGGAGTTCCTGCCGATTTGGTAAATACAGTTTATCAATCCATCTATGTCTTTACTAATTTTATTACATGGACATAGCCCATTGAAGAGAGCTTGACAATATAAACTCCTAATGGTAATGCAGATATATTATAGTTGAATTCTGAGGTGGAACCATTATTGTTATCGTTTGCATAAGCAGATAAATCCAGCACTTCGTCACCGAAAATATCTAATATTTTGAAACTAAGCGGGCTGTCCTTAACTGAATAAAGACCGTATATTTTGAATTTAACTATATTTGAAACAGGATTGGGAGCTATACTAATAAAGAAATATGGATTAAAAATATTGACTGTTTCTTTAACAATATTAAGCGAATCCGGCATTTTTACACCTCTGATTAAGCGATTGTAGCCATAAAGGAAAATTGTATCTTTGTTTTTCACCGAAATTACCGAAAACTCACTAAGTGAACCATAACCTGACATTGCAGGAATTCTTTCACCTTTCCAATTTTTACCACCGTCGGTTGTTATAAAAACAGTATCATTTATTGCACCTGCAATACCATTTTCAGAATCTAAAAATTTCATTGATAAAATTCTAATTCCATGGTAATTTGAGTCTAACTTCTGCCAATCCCAGTTTTGACCACCATCCTTTGTGACCAGCATATCATAGCCCGAACCGAAAAGAAATCCTATGTTTTCATCTTTAAAGTAAACATTTTTAACATAGAGCCTGGCATTGCCTACTGTTGCAATCGTATCGAATGAATTGCCCCCGTCTGTCGTTTTTAATACTCTGTAAGCATTACGATTAGGAAAATTTATTGTGTCGTCCGTCGGGTAGGCACCCTGCCTGCCATGAATGAAGCCGATATCCTTTGTCTTGAAATCAACTTCCCAAAAGTTCATCATGCTTTTTTTTGAAAATACTGCTTTTGTTAACCATGTTTCTCCTCCGTCAGTCGTTTTGCTGAAATTCGAATCTGCAACAGCAAAGCCGATATCATCTTCGGGAAAACTCATTGAACGAGCTGTGATTTTATCATTTGCTGTCCAAGCTAAACCACCATCTTTTGTAAATATTGTAAAATTAGTAAGATGTTTGGGTGGTTGAGTTTGCCTTCTACCAACAAGGAACCCTTCTTTTTCTGACCTGAAGTGGTGAGCAAAAAGAGTTGACCAACCAAATTTCAAATAATAATTTGTGGAATCTCTTGGATAAACATAGTTCCACATTGTACCGCCGTCCACAGACCTGAATATATGTCCTGTCTCTCCGTAAAATAAAAATTCATTTTCGTTCACTTGAGCCAAACCCAACATAAATAATGCTCTTGGAACACTTGAAATAGAACACCAGTTTATAATACTGAAATTATTACCATAATCTGATGATTTGATAATACTATGGTTCGATCCAATGCAATAAATTGTACCATTAATTAATGAAGAAATTGATTTAATATAAATAGATTGAGGGAATAAATCAATATATTCTTTTGTTGTTGGTGTGGTGTCGCTAAAAGTTTTAAAGAAATCATGTGTCTTTAAAATTAAGCCATGGTAACTGAACAAGATTACTTTTTGCCGACTTAACATTTTTATGCCAAGCCAGTTTGACCAAAAATCAAATTTGATAGTGTCCCAGCTAAGACCGCCATTTGTTGTCGTATAAGTCAGTGGGAGTTTACTAAGACTATCAAAACCACCAATAACTCCATGATTTATATCGAAAAAATCAACAGCACCTAACATAAAATTTTTATGATATTGAAAAATGGCTGACCAGTTATTTCCGCCGTCAACGGTTTTTAAAGCAAAGTTATGCTCACCTAGTGCATACCCAGTCAATTCATCTATAAATTTTATTCTTTTCAGGCAGGTACTGTCATTCTCATATTTCAGATTCCAATTTTTTCCACCGTCTGTTGTTTTGTAGATAACACCTCTATCTCCGACAACGAAAATGTTATTATAATCTAACATTTTAACGGCAAAGAATCTCTTATTCCCAACTTTTTGTGAATTCCATGTTTTGCCCGAATTCTGTGTGGAAAGAACGTAACCGCTGTCGCCGACAACAAATCCGTTATTCACATCATTGAAACTAACCGATTGTAAGTTAGCACGAACAAAAGATTCCTGCCATACCCATTTTACACCACCGTCATAAGACCTTAGAATTTTGCCATCTTCACCTACAAGATAATAATTCAATGAATCAATTAATAGGATATCTTTTTCCATTGAAATTACATGTTGCCATATAAATTTAGCATGATTTTGCATAGGAAAAATGAATTGAATGAAAAGAAAAATGTAGAAAACGTTTTTGAAAGTTTTCATGTGATTCTCGGAATTTTTGGATAAATAATAATTTACTTTTTTAACAAGAAACTCAAACGACAGACAAAATCGTTTTTAGGGTTCTAATCTGCCGTTTGATAAGCATTTTAAGGAAATTATGGGCAATCGCCTAAACATGGAGATACACAATTATTACCTAACATAGAGTTACTGATCCAATTCAATGTTCGTACTCCTGCAGTACAGCAAATATGATAAATACCCTGACAATAGGAATTACCAACACAAGGAACCATATCTTCCCAACATCTACCATAATATGCCCGATATTCCATAAAATATTCTGGACACGGCGGGCAGGGCCAGGACAATTCATGAGGATTCTGCTTTAAAACAGTTTCAGCAACAAGTTTCCTTATTAAACCGGGGACCGCCGATGGAGGACAGCCAGTGTCAACCGGACTACAAGTTTTGATATATACTTCAATTTCAGGTAATGAAGCAGTTAAACCCCTCCAACAATAACAAACATTGAAGGCACATATCGTCCCATCGGGAAAAGTTACATTGACCACAACGCTTTGCATAGAATTCCATGGTACATCGAGGGGAGGAATATCCGTCGGGCATGGGTCTTCGCATAATGCAAAAGACTTCAGTGAAGTTAAAGAAAACAACAAAGCAATTATTGAAATGTAATAAAAGTAGCGTTTTATAAATATTTTAAACATATAAGTACCTTAATATTCAAATAATAAAATGAAATAAATTATGTAATTTTGCAATTGTCAAATCACTTGGGTCCTGAACTTTCAGTGATTTTTCGACGAGGAATCTGGAATTT
>CAZSHX010000003.1:81446-111291 GCA_964606895.1 uncultured Hyphomicrobiales bacterium | reverse complement strand
GCGGTTGCAATTCACTTCGGGATATAGCAGGGATCATCCTTGCCTGTGAAGGGAAGATTAATCATTTAGGATTAAAATATTTTCCTAAGCGAATTACAATATCAGATGCAAACCGGAAACGAAATAGCCTAGTATTTTCGGATATATATTTTGGATTGTACAACAAATATCGTAAAATTATATCGGACAGCAGGATAAAAGATGCAATCATCAAAAAATTATTAATTGTAGATTCAACAACGACAAGTCTATTTTGCGATATATTGAAAGGAGTAGGTCGAAATCCGATAAGCGGCAAAAAGAAAGGAGGTATCAAGATGCACACGATGATAAACGCATCGGAAGATGTCCCAACACTTGTAAGATTCAGTTCGGCGGCAAGGCATGACCATACTTTTTTAAAGGACTTGGAATTAAAAAACGGTTCGATAGTAGTATTCGACAAAGGGTATAACGATTATAAGCAATACAGCCAATGGAATCTTGATGGTATTTATTTTGTAACACGCCAAAAGGATAATGCTGTCTGGAAAAGCATGGAAGAATTTGACATACCTGAAGGAACCGACAACGGGGTACTCAAAGACGAAAAGATACAAATTGGAAAGCCTGTTGCACCAATCGAGCTAAGAAGGATTGCATACTGGTCTGAAGAGCATAAAAAATTATATGAATTTATTTGCAATAATTACGATTTACCGGCTGATAAGATTGCTGAAATATATAAGAGACGCTGGCAGATTGAGTTACTGTTCAAACGATTGAAGCAGAATTTTCAATTGAAATATTTTTTGGGAGATACTCAAAATGCAATAGAAATACAAATCTGGGTGAGTTTGATTGTACAACTATTAATATTGGTTATTCAAAAGCAAACTGAACGCAAGTGGGCATATTCGAATTTAGTTTCTGTAATAAGATTTCATCTTATGACTTATATTGATTTGTTGAAATTCTTAGAATCACCTGATTCCGGTTGGGCTTGTTTAAAAAATAAATCCGAGGAACAAATGCTCTTATTCGATTAGGGGGGGCTTACTTTTCTATCTGAAATATTGAATTTTATTTTTCAATGACTTATTGAAATATTTTTGCTGTTTTTAGTTTTTGTCGGACAGTAATGAAAATTTATATTATTTCTTCTGCAGGTTTATGTATTTCTGAAGCGGATAATTGTTTTGTTAAGACCTGGAATTTGTCCGACGCGATTGTTTTGGATATTTCTTCGCTTGTCGTTATGTTTATTAAATATATGACAAATGTTATTTGAATCCAGAATGCGGATGAAATCAGTCAATGTGGGATTATTACGGTATTACTGGCAATTATTAGTTCCCAAAGATATTTTACCATAGAAATGATGTTCAATATTATAGAAATATCAAATTATCTTACAATTAAAAACTTCTTCATTACCGGTTCAACGTATTCGTTTGTAAGAACTTCAATCAAATAAGTATAAAGACCGCTTGGTATTGAATACCCAAAACTATCCATTCCGTCCCATTCAATGAAATTCTTACCGATAATTGACTGTTTTTCTAATGTGCGGATTATTTGTCCCAATTGATTATAGATTTTTATTCTGGCAGTACTTCCATGCACCGGAGATTTGAGCAAGAATTCGAACCTGCCTTTGTCCGATAGAGGGTTAGGGTATATTTCTGCATTTAAAATATACCAATTTAGCGAAACATTAACGGAAATTATAAGAGTATCTCTGTTGCCGGTAGCGTCAGAGACGTAAATTCTAAAAATATTATCGCCATATTCCAATGAATCAGAAAGAAAACTAAGAGTAGCTTTTAATGGAATATCTCTTCCAAAGCTTTTAAATTCAATTTTATTTGAATTTTGCCACCTGCCATTGATAAAAACATCTGCCTTGCTAACTTTATCAATTTCGAGATGGGAATTGTCGAGTATGTCTATCTTTACCTTTGGCTGTCTGGAAACAAAATCGTTATTTTTCACTTCAATACTATCCAGAGATAGTTTTATTTCCGGTTTTTCGTTATCTTTATTAATATATAAGTTTTTAACCAGTCTATTATTGAAATCATATATCTCGGTAGGTTTGTTTTCAGAGTTTATAATGATATTGGCTTCATTTGATGAGTTGTAGTTATCGGTGATTAATTTCGTACAAAATGAGAATACTTCATCAGAAAGCAAATTTTTTACGGGTATTATCTGTTTGTCAATATCTCCGGTATGTGAACCTATCTTTAATGAAACGGTATTAGTGTCTGAACTGACTCGTTTTGAAATATTAAGTAATGAAATATTAAGTAATGCAGAATCACCTCTCATTACTGAATCTTTTGCAAAATAAGTTTTGCTTTGAAGAATAGAAAACTCTTCAGTTGGAACAAAATTACATGATATTGAAGACAAGTATGGTTCTTCATTTATATTCGTTCTTCCAAAAGAATAATTAATCCAGATATAAGGATACAATGATGAGTTTAAAATTTGTTCATCCGCAAGTGATTTGATTATTATTGTGTCATTTTGGTTCTTTTGTTTGTTGAAAGCAATTATTTTCAATTCATTATTAAGTGAATCTGAGAAAAGACCGTTAATTTTTATCTTCCCCCATTTTTTTGCAGGACCAATTTTTTTTGTGAATACAGATCCGGACATTCCATATTGAACAATATTTCCTTTCAGGACAACTGAATCACCATTTTTGTCAATGGATTCTTGTATAGTTCCGGGTATTGCACCTTTTCTTCCAACCATAGCAAAAGAAGAACCCCACCCGAATGAATCGGCAAATACTGAACCGTATTGCTTTAGTACTGCTTTTAATGAGTCCATGCTTCCAATTGTACCTTTCCACAGCTCAGGTAATCTGGTGGACTCTCCGTGTGTGGCAAGCAGAACGTAATCACCCATTTCCACGGAATCTTTGAGAAATTCAACAAGCTTAACACTGCTTGAATCAGTTGCCCAATCCTCTGAACCCCATGTATTGTAAATCTTAATTTGCTTTACTTCATAATCTTTACCTGAAATGAGAACAACTTTAAATCCAAGTATATCCCCTGTGTTTGGAATATAAATAGTATCTCGGTAAACAATCTCGGAAAGTCGAAACGGACTATGGTCACTGCTACGTACGCTTAGTATTTGGAATGGATAATCGAAATTTTGAAGCTTCAATTCAGATGAATCTCCATGACCTTCTAATAAAAGATTTTTAGAGGATAATTCCTGTAGCTGATTTTCTCCGCTAATCAAAAATGAAACACTGTCAGTTATTGAAATCGACAAAGTATGAAATGGAATATTACTTTCTGCACTTGTTTTTCCGGTACTTTTATTTATTAGTTGAGAAGTTAGTTGGTAATGCCAATTGCTTTTTAATGGAGTTTTGAGTTGCCATTCAATAAATGATTCATTTTCCAATATCTCATTTGAACTTGATATGAGAATCGGTTCAGAAAACAAATTGGATAAATCGTAAATTTTAAATAAGTAAGTAAATTGATCATTTGTTGAGTTTAAAAGCGGATTAATAAATCTGAACTCAGGCTGAGAACTGTTAATATTCCAGTTTGGCAATGGATCGAGCGAATACAAACCTAGAGTAAATACTTGGGTTGTAAAAGAATAGAGATTATTTTTCCGGTTTGGATCTTTTATAAGACTGTCAGGATCTGCAACCAATTCAAAATAATGAAAACCGGGTTTCTTTATAACACTAATTTGAAATGAAAAATCCTTCTTAGCATTTACTCCATTTATATCTAAATATGCCGTATCAATTTGGTTGTCATATTTATGAATAAGCCTGATATTTGTTTTGGAATAAAGGCGATAGCCTGCATTGTACAAATTTCCGGAAATTATTATTGATGAATCTTCTTCGGTTATGAAAGCACTTTTATTAGAAGTTTCGACTTTAATATCATTTCCATTCGATAAAAAATACAGATCAGGGTCACCTATATTTTTTAATACTGCTAATGGTTCACCAAGATAGCAATATTGTTGACTTATGAAAACTTCTGCTTCATCAAAAATGGTTAATGTTTTAGCATAATTCAGAACATCACAATATGTTCGTAACCCAGAATTTCTGTCTGCCAAACCCTTTAACATCCAGTAATGAAGTTTTCTTGATACAGGAATTAAACTAAAATTGGAAGAACCACCTGCACCGATGAATCCTTTATTTGGCTCTAATACATAATCTTCATTTCTGGACTGAGTTTCTGTATTTGCAAAATCAGCAGTGTTGCATGAAATTGTTGAAAAGAACCCATATTTACCTTTGTTGTTAAGCTTGTCTGACTGCCAGCCATCTATGTCAAAGACTGTTGGTGAACCATGCCCGAAAAAAGTAATCCAATAGGCACCCGAATTTATTTGAGAAATAACTTCAGAAGCCTCTGATTCTCCACCAATAGCTGGGTCTTTTTTTCTAATTATATATACTTCAGCACCTATCTCCGAGGGAAGAATAATATCCTCCATAAATAGGTTTTTCAATGTTTCATACATTGATAGTCGTTCAATCTCATCCTTACCACCTGAAAGCATTAAAAATGTCTTTGTCCATGGATTATTTGGAATTGTATCATATTCTACCAGTTTGTCAAGGTATTGAAGTCCTTGTTTTTCAGTGGAAATAGGAATTCTTCCAATCAACATTTCGGCAAGATTATCATTTCCATCTAATAAAGTGTACCAAAAATCACTTGCAGGCCAACCATATGCCGGTATGAAATCTGTCCTAATGGTAGTGGACTGAATTTTTCTGCAATCATAACTTGCATCACCAATTAAAACAACATTCAATGGGGATGGTTTTTGCCATTCATTATAAGCATATTTAAGAAAATTTCTAATAGCATGAGGAGATTTAGTGCCGAAGTTAAAATCTTTGTAAATATCATAAATATCAACTATTTTAGATTTTATTCCAGGATTTGTAATTTGTCTGTGTATTTTCAATTTTTCTGCTACGTTGACAAAATCTGGATGGTAAATTATTAAATAATCATATTGATTTTTTGTATCTCGCAAATCAGAAAAATTCACTTTCTTGGCTTGAGCGGTTTCAATTTTTGTTGAATCATTAAAAACAAAACTATAATCATACTCAGATTTCAAATTGATTGTGGCAGAATAAGAATTTCCGTTATTATGTTTGATGAATTCACTAAAGCCTGCAATCCCTGTGACATTAAAGTTTTCTTTAACGGATTCACTATTACCTTTGACAAATGCAAATACCCAGGATGTTGAAACATTAATACTATTGGAATATTTACTCCCCAAATCAGCAAAAAAATTCATTAACTGGTTCGGTAAATCGGCTGTAGTTGAATTGAATACGATGATGATAACAGTTCCAGAAGGTAAATCCTGAAGAAAAGTTTGAGCTTCATTGAAATTCGAGGGTTGATAAAATCTTTTATCAAGTTTCGAAAATTCAGGAGCTTTTAAAGAAGTTACAAATAACCCATCAGCCGGGTCAGAATAAATAATGCTGTCATTTACGACTATTGAGGTCAATGGATTTGAACCACTTTTAGTTCCAACTCGAATTGATGTACCTGAAACACCATTTGAAAATACAATTTGGTCGTTGACAATATCAATACCTACTATTTTTGGGTTAGAAAAATTCGGAACTTCAATTTTTGAGTTATCTGATAAGTATGGAATCTGAAATTCTGAAAATCCATTATCTGCAAATGGTTTGGAAATTCCAATTATACGAATATAATCTACAATTACTTCATCAGGTTTTTTAAAGCTACCATCGGGATATTTTATCCCAAAAGTATTTACTTCAAGGTTATTAGCACCATTGAGGAGACTCTCAGAATTTCTTAATGTTGAAAATTGTCCTTTGTCGCCGCCATTAAGTATAATCGAACTAACAGTATCAGAATTAAAAATATACGATAATCTATGATTTAGAGCAACAGTATCCCACCGACTACTTGCGTAAAAACAACTAATTTCCAGTGAATCATTAATATCCCCCGTAGGTGATAAAATGACAGGGGATGAAAATTTCTTTTTTGTTACATTTCCTTCTGTTGGTGATAATATTTGCCAGCACCAACCTTCCCCTGGCATTGTTTCAATATTATCCTGAGGAAATCCTACACTATACATTACTTCTTTTTCTATGTGCTTATCAATTAATACCTTATTGATTGTTTTGTCTGCTGAAATTTCAGTTAGTATATGAATTCGTTTGCCTTCAGACTGATTGTCGTAATACACGAAGAATGAAGATTCATCAGAGTAGTTGTTAAACCAAGTAGTGTCTCCATCTGATCTTCTCCCTAAAAAATAAATTTCGTCATTTTGATTAAATACTCCATCATTATCATTTGCTATGTAAATAGGTACTTCAACACCTTTAAAAAGAAAATGCAGAAATTTTGTTTCTTTACCTGAAAAGTAGTTCTCAATTTTAATTATTTCAGACCCATTTATCCTTGCAATCCCATCTTTATGTGTAGATAATCGAACATATTTTTTTGTGTTATCATACCATGCTTCATTGTCAAGCAAGATATTCACTTTTTGTCTTTCAACTTTTTTATCTGATAAAAAAGGTATTTGCTCGCAATTAATAACTCCCGCGAAGAAAGAATAAAGATTCTGATTGAAATCTGTTTTAATTATATTTATGGGTTTTTCGAACCTGATAGAGATTTTTGCATCTGAATAATAAGATAATTCATTTTTTATAGGATCAAATCTGAAAGGTTGAAAAATGACATTGATGAGTCTTACACCTCTTTGTATTCCCTTTTCAATAATTCGGATATGAGGCTCCAATGTATTGTTGGAATTGGTTGTATTATTTGAATTGAATGAATACCCATAAACGTCAGTTTGGCTGGCAATATCAATATATGGAATAGTTTGCAATTTTGAACCGCTTAAATCTGCATGATAGTCTCCATTTACGGCTACAGTAAAAATCAATTCGTCTAAGGCTAAGTTATGTTCGGTTGAGGGTTTGTTCTCTAAAATATCTTTAAATTGGATTCCTTTTGAAGTATTATTTTCAGTGATTTGATAATTCAGACCCGATATAGTTATTACAACTCCTTGTTCAGAGGATTGTAATGATACCGGATTAGCTGATAATAGGGTAAAATTTGTAATTATTAATATGCCGAAAAATACAAAGAAACGAGTCATCTCTTAACCGTAATTTTAATTAAACTATTCAATTAGTCGCAATTGCCATCTATTACCCTATTTTTTGAAAAAGCTCCACTTATTAAGACTAAATATTAATTCAAAAATTGTAAAAAAAAATCACCGATGAATGAACACCGATGATTTTTAAAAAAATGATAAAGAAATATTATCTTCTTCTGAATTCCTGTTTCGCACTTGACTGTGAGAATGAATCTCTTAGTCCTATAAGAATTTTTTCGCTTATTTCTTCTGCAACAACTCGTTTAATATGATCATCGCTACTCATGTACTCAGCGATTGCACTTTCTACTCTATCCTTAATAATCTTAGAAGATTGACCAATAAGAACTTCGGAAAGATTATGAATATCGCCCTGCTGACCCCTAAGAGATTCGAGCTGACTCTTGTTGGCATCTTCCATTTTCTTTAACATTTTATCCATACGTTCTTCTTCTTCTGTATAAACAAGCGTTATAGCAAGAAGTGATAACATGCTGAACTCCAGGAAAATTGCAAGAAGGATGAACGAAGGTCTATTAGCCGGAATGAACTTTAGTCCGCGGATACCAACTGCAACGATAAGTACAGCCGCTCCACCGTAAGCCAGACCAGTAACGTTATTTGCATATTTTTCAGTGAAGTGGTGAGCCATATATAGTCTCAAACCTTTGAAAATCAAAGCATGATTTCTTCTCCAAATAAGACCATCGCGGCAATCTTCGATTTCTTTTAATACGAAATCAGAAAAGTATTCTTTAATTCTTGTAAATAAATCGTCATCACGGAATTTTACAACATCAGTGTTGTCGTCAAACATGTGTTCAAATCTTAAAGCTTGCTGAGGAGCACCAAGTTCTTCAGGAACTGTTCTGTCCCAAACTTTGAGGAATACTCTTTCTACTTCATCTCTGTCTTTTTCCCGAAGTTTGTCATCAGGCATAGTTAAAATCTCAACCACATCTTCGCTAAAACCAGTTTGAAGACGAATTTTTGTTTGAGTATTTTCAATTTGTCGGTCGAAAAGGAGTGACATAAAACCTATAGAAATTGGCATAACAATAGAAATTAAACCTGCTGTAAGCACTGAAAGAACTATTGATAGGATAATAAATCCTTTCCATGGCTCCAGATAAATTGGTTCTTCTCCAAGTACTTCGGATTTGGCATACCATTCTTCCGAATCTTTTGCATAACCATGGTCCTTTTCATTTCTCTTGCTCCATGAAAAATCAAAAATAAATGATTTATCAATAAGGTCCTTCTGAACTTCAATTCTGCCTCTTTTTTGAATATCTTCTGCTTTTTCTTTTGTTGTAGAAGCCCAGACCAATCCCTTGAACTGAACAAAACCCATTTTTTCCATTTTTTCAGGGCTGGGTTTGAAAAGAGGAACGACAAATGATGCACTAACCCAAGGGATTAATACCATGTGATACAAAACAAAAAATGCGACTACCATAACTCCGATAGTTAGGACATGTTGTATCTGCAACTTCTTTTGTGCCGGTTTCTTTAGATGCGTTGCTCTAGCCATTTAGTTTTTTCTCCTTAGTTATTGAGAATTAATCAAAATATTTTATTTTCATTTTTCGAATATTAACCAGACTTAATCGTTTTTATATAAGTTTCAAAATATCAATTGTAATCTTTAATATTATTAGCTTTTTTTACAATCAAGCAACTGCAATATATGAGTGCAAGGGTTAAATAATTATAACTGAAATTATGATTTTTTTGTAGTATATCACCTTAAATTTTTGTAGTTCAAATCACTACAAAGATTTTTTCCCGAAA
The DNA here is from genome assembly GCA_964606895.1 of uncultured Hyphomicrobiales bacterium. GTDB lineage: Bacteria > Bacteroidota > Ignavibacteria > Kapaibacteriales > UBA2268 > CAZSHX01. Next base: position 102,309 of record CAZSHX010000003.1, on the reverse strand, counting down.
AGCTTTATCAAATCAAATTTTCTTCGTAATTTGCATGTACGATGAGAAACAAAACTTTAATAGCGAATGATTGTATTGGAATTAAAGGAACTATCCGGGGATGTTCGTTTATATCATGTCTATTTATAAAGTCTTATCTGATTTCTGTTATCATTTTGTCCGGCTCTATACCTTCATAATCTCTAAACTATACTGATCTTAGTTTTCTTGTATCCTTTTTGAATATATTTCTATTTTGTTTATTTTTATTAATTTGGGAGTTTCTATGGAAAATAACCTCTATATTCCTCGTTATCATGTTAAAGCTGAAAATGTTTTTGATGAATTGAAAAAGTACATCCTCGCGGATGGATTCGATTTTGTTCTTGATTTGGAAAAAAGTCGGGAACCTTATTTTTTCGATTCCAAAACACAAAGACGTTTCTTTGATTTTTTTACTTGTTTTGCTTCTCTTCCTTTAGGGTTGAATCATCCTAAAGTAAACAATCCTGCATTTCTTAATTATATTGGTCGAGCTTCTCTGAATAAACCTTCTAATTCCGATCTTTATTCGGAAGAAATGGCAACTTTTATCAAAACATTCTTTAAAGTTGCTGTTCCACCCCACTTTAAATATTCTTTCTTTATTGATGGAGGTGCACTTGCTGTAAGTAATGCACTAAAAACTGCTTTTGATTGGAAAGTCCGGAAGAATTTCGATAAAGGTTATTCTACAGAAGTCGGACACAAAATTATTCATTTCGAACAGGCTTTTCACGGTAGGTCCGGTTATACTATGTCCTTGACCAACACCGATCCGCGTAAGATTAACTACTATCCGAAATTTGATTGGCCCAGAATTATCAATCCTTCATTATCTTTTCCATTAACCAATGAAAATCTTGAATTAGTAATAAATAAAGAAAAATTAGCTATATCCCAAATTGAAAAAGCTTTTCACGATTTCAAGGATGACATAGCCGCAATTATTATCGAACCAATTCAAGGAGAAGGCGGCGACAATCATTTTCGTGATGAATTTCTTCAAAATCTCAAACAATTGTGTTTGGATAATGATGCCTTGCTTATTTTCGATGAAGTTCAGACTGGTGTTGGTATAACCGGAACTATGTGGGCACATGAGCAAATGGGTGTTCTTCCAGATATAATTTCTTTCGGAAAGAAGATGCAAATATGTGGTATATTGGTTGGTGAAAGAATTGATGAAGTTCCCGATAATGTTTTCCATGTATCAAGCAGAATTAACTCTACTTGGGGCGGAAACCTTACTGATATGGTTCGAGCTACCCGTTACCTCGAAATCATCGAAGAAGAAAATCTTCTTGAAAATGTTAAATCAGTAGGAAAATACTTGATTAATCAGCTTGAAAATCTTGCCGAAATATTTCCTGATAAAGTTTCAAACGTTAGAGGTAGAGGCTTTTTCTGTGCCTTCGATCTGAAGAACAATGAAATGCAGCAAAAATTCTTATCCGAAAGTTTCAAAGAAGGTATGCTGATTCTTGGTTGCGGATCCAAATCTATAAGGTTTCGTCCACCTTTGAACATGACAAAAGAATTTTTAGACGAAGGAATTAAACTTATTAGCAGTATTTTAAAGTCAATTGATTAAGTTGATTTATATAAACCCAAAAGAGATGGTTCACATAAATAAGGCATTATTTCTTTCTATTTGATTTGAATGAATTAAAAAAGGTTGCCTCGGCAACCTTTTTTATAAAATAGCATGAGTAGTATTTTTCAATCATGAATGGTGGTACCGGAGGAGGGATTTGAACCCCCGACACATGGATTATGATTCCATTGCTCTAACCAACTGAGCTACTCCGGCATTTTTCCTAAAAAATAGGATTACAAAAATAAAAAAAATATTCTGATTTCCCTAACTAAAAATTATTCCATTGAAAAAATTATATTATTTAAATTCGATGTTTAAATATTCTTATAAAATCTCCTATCAAAAACCTGATTTTCTTTTTAAAAGTTAACTTGATATACAAATAGAATATTTTGATATTTAAAATATTAGGAACTTTTGCGTTTGGTTTGTATTTCAATCCTTTTAATTTATGAAACCTTCCACGGTGGGCATAGAACAATTGTTTATCGGAAAGTATGCCCCGAGCTTCTGCATAAATATTTAAAGGATATCGTTTGCGATTGTATCTTGAAGTTAAAATGGAAAATACACTTTGATCATGTCGGTGGCGGGTTTTATCACCTTCCATAATCTCCTTATTTTTTGCATACTCAAAAGCATTATTGATAATCTCCTGTGTGGTTGAAAAAGATTTATAACCAAAAATATTCATGCTGATTTGAAGATCATTTATTTCTTTTTCATTAGCGTGCATTAGTTCTAATGCTCGGGGAGTTGTCCAAGCTTTATTGGTAAGAGGTTGTTCTAATGAGACATTGAAATATTCTTCCCTCTCAATTATTTGAAAAACTGATTTTATGTCTTTGAGTGGTACAATTCCTGAATCAAGCCATAAAACATTCTTTCCCAAATCCTTCGCTACCCATAATGCATAACATTTCCAGGCAAATATATTTGGTTTTAAAAACTCCGGAAAATACTTAGTTTTCAAATAATCAGGAAATTCTAAAACAGTTACTTTTTGAATGGAATTTAGAAAACGCTTTATTTCATCATCAAAACCCAGATTAAATACAAATATTTGGTCAACAGATTCTATACTTGTTCTATGAATACCTGCAATTAAATCTAGACCACGAGCAAAAAAATCCTTATAATTATTGAAACCAGTTATAACAATATTATTATAATCTTGCCTGGCAAAATCCATTATTCACCTTATTTGTCGGTTATTAGTTAAGAATTGTCAACCAGTTTTTTCATCTCGTCCCTCAAATGGACAGCTTTTTCATAATCTTCATCATTGATAGCTTTGTCGAGTTGGGATTGGAGAATTTCCAATTTGGTTTTAGGTCTTTTTGATTTGGGGTCTTTTTGATTCTTTAGAAATTGGGATTGATCATCCTCGGGAAAGTCAGATGCATCACCTTGTGGTAGAACAGCAGTTTCATCAAGTACATCACTATTAACAAAAATAGGAGCATTTGTTCTTACTGCAAGGGCCACAGCATCGCTTGGTCTTGCATCCAGTTCGACACCTATATCTTCGAATACAATTTTTGCATAAAAAGTGCCATCTTTGAGCTCATTGATGTAAACTTCAGTTAACATTCCTCCTAAAGAATCAATCACAGATTTCATCAAATCATGTGTCATAGGTCTGGGCGGTTGAACGCCTTCAATCTCCAAAGCAATTGCCTGAGCTTCGAAAGCACCTATAATAATCGGCAGTCTTCTATTCCCGTCAAGTTCTTTCAATATAAGGGCATAAGCATTCGCACTCGCGGGATTAGCTGTAAGTCCAAGAACAACAAGTTGTATTTTTTCCATCAATAATAGTTTGTAATTTGTTTAACTGATATTTACGATTAATTGACTTTTTAAAGTGATTATTATTGCAATATCAATAACAAAAGTCAATAATCTTCTCTGAAAAAAAATACGGATAGATTCAAAATCCATCCGTACTTTAATTTTCAAAATCAATTATCAAAATGTTATTTTTTGAATTCAAGAATTTTCTCTGTTAATTTCGGAATTATGGTAAACATATCCCCTACTATGCCATAATCAGCTACCTTGAAAATTGGAGCATCTTTATCTTTATTGATTGCAAGAATAATTTTTGAAGTTGACATTCCTGCAAGATGCTGAATTGCTCCCGAAATTCCACAAGCTATATAGAAAGAAGGAGAAACTGTTTTTCCTGTTTGCCCAACTTGTTCTGTGTGAGGTCTCCAGCCTGAATCAACAACCGCACGGGATGCACCTACAGCACCTCCGAGTGCTCCGGCAAGAGATTCAATCAGCGAATAGTTTTCCGGTCCCTTGATGCCCCTACCACCTGAAACAATAATATCAGCTTCAGCAACATCAAGTTTGCCTTCATTCTTAGCCAAAGATACTACTTTGGTCTTAATATCTGAATCTGTAATGGCAACATCAAAAATTTTTACTTCAATGTTCTTTTCTGATTTAACTGCTGTGAAAACATTTGGTCTTAAAGAAAATACTTTTGTTTCAGTGTTGATCTTTGATGAGATCTGAGCCTTACCGGCATAAACAGGTTTTTTAGCAATAATATCACTATCGGCTACTTCCATAGAAACACAATCGGAAATATATCCGGCAGAAAGTTTTGCCGCCACTTTTGGTGCAAGTTCCAATCCGGTTGAATTTCCTGCAAATAGCAGAATATCTGCTCCGGTAGTTTTGGCACAATCAGCAATAACCTTTGCATATCCGGTAGATGAATAATTTGCAAGCAATGGGTTATTGACTACATATACTTCACCTAAACCATACTCTCCGGCTAATTTAGCCTGTGATTCAGTTCCATTAATCAGCAAACCTGCATAAGAAATGTTCAATTGAGCAGACAAAGATTTTGCGGCAGAAACAAGTTCAAAAGAAGCTCTCTTCAAATTATCTTTATTGGGCTCAAGGTATATTAATATTTTTTTCATTTTTTCCTCATTAATAAATTTCAATTTAAGAATTAAAAATTGGGATACATTAACTCATTATATTATTTTAGCTTCTTCATGAAGTAATCTAATGATTTCATTGATATCAGCATCAGAATCTCCAACTATTTTACCGGCTCTCTGCTTAGAAGGTATTTCCATACCGAGGACTGTCACTCTTGCTTCCGAATCAATCGCATTTTTTTCATCAATTGGTTTGGATTTAGCTTTCATAATGTCGGGTAGTTTGGGATAACGTGGGTCATTTAGCCCTTTCTGAGCAGAAATAATACATGGCAGGGAAGTTTCGACAACTTCTTTGCCACCTTCAATGTCTCGTTCAGCAAGAACATTATTTCCATCAATAGTAAGTTTGGAAACAACAGAAATTGAAGGCATATCCAATAATTCACCAAGAATTGAAGGAATCTGTAATGAATCATAATCAATACTTTGCTTGCCTAATAATATAATGTCAGGATTTAATCCCTTTGCAACATCGGCAAGATTGTTGGCTACAAAGAATGAATCAAACAAAACTTCAGATTTTACAATCATTGCTTTGTCAACTCCCATAGCCAAACAAGTGCGGAGGATATCCTTAGCTGACTCCGACCCAACTGTAACGGCTGTTACCGTTCCACCATTTTTCTCTCTTAATCTCAGACCTTCTTCAACAGCATATTCATCATAAGGATTGAGAATATATTTAACGCCGCCGGCATCAATCGTTTTGCTGTCTGCCCCGACAACTACTCGTGTAGTGGTGTCAGGAACTCTTGAAATACAAACAAGAATATTCATTTTATCTCCGAAAGTTAAACTTACTTTTTCAAAAACTGCAAATATAAGTAAAAAATAAAATTTAATTAGAACTAAATTTTCTTCATACTCTAATAATAAATAATTAAAATTATTTTAAGAAATTTAACAGGCAGACTAATTAAATCTGTCTGTTAATATAAAAATCATTAAATGTCCTACATGCCTCTACGGTACTTGCCGCCAATTTCATAAAGAAGACGGGTGATTTGTCCCATAGATGCAAATTCAACAGTATTCAAGAGCTCTTCAAAAATATTTCCCCTTGTTAATGCTACTTCTTTTAATCTGTTCATAGCACTTTCCAAACCATCTGCTCTGTTTTTCTGGAATGTACTCAATTGGTTTAATCTTTCCATTTTTTCTTCTTCAGTAGCTCTTGTAATTGTCATTCTCTCATAAGGATTGTCCGTACTTTCGCGGATAAATTTATTCACTCCGATAATTGGATATTCTCCCGATTGTTTAAGTGCTTCGTAGTGCATAGATTGCTCCTGAATCTTTGACCTTTGATACTGTGTTTCCATAGCACCAAGAACTCCACCTCTTCGCGAAATAGCATAAAATTCATTCAAAACAGCTTCTTCAACAAGGTCAGTTAACTCATCCACTATGAATGAACCTTGATTAGGGTTCTCATTTTTAAGCATTCCGAATTCATTCGAAAGAATGTATTGGATTGCCATAGAGCGACGGACAGATTCTTCTGTAGGAGTAGTAATTGCTTCATCATAAGAATTTGTATGAAGAGAATTGCAATTGTCATAAAAAGCAAGTAATCCCTGAAGAGTTGTTCTAATGTCGTTAAAATCAATTTCCTGTGCGTGAAGTGACCTGCCCGAGGTCTGAATATGATATTTGAGTTTCTGGCTTTTATCATTAGCTCCGTATTTATCTCGCATGGCAATTGCCCATATTCTTCGGGCTACTCTACCTATGACTGAATACTCGGGGTCCATTCCATTCGAGAAAAAGAATGATAGGTTAGGAGCAAATTCATCAACCGCAATTCCGCGATTCAGAAAATATTCAAGATATGTGAACCCATTTGCCAATGTAAAGGCAAGTTGAGTTATAGGATTTGCACCTGCTTCTGCAATGTGGTAACCACTTATGCTTAATGAATAATAATTTTTAATATCTTTCTTGGAAAGATATTCCTGCAAATCGCCTATTAACTTCATTGCAAAATCTATTGAGAAAATACAAGTGTTCTGCCCCTGATCTTCTTTGAGCATATCTGCTTGGACAGTACCTCTAAGTTTTCTGAAAGTATTTATTTTTAACTGTTCTTTTTCAGTTTCAGTTAATACTGTTCCTGACTTCGTAAGCTTTTCAAGCTCACGGTTGTAAGCTGTCATAAAATAAAAAGCAACCATAATGGGTGCCGGTGCATTAATCGTCATTGAAACAGAAGTTAGAGGGTCAAGTTGGTCAAAACCTTTCAGAAGTTCATCCATATCCTCAATTGTGCAGATTGAAACACCGCTCTCCCCTATTTTTCCGTAAATATCCATTTCGGTTGATGGGTCTTCGCCGTATAAGGTTATACCGTCAAATGCCACGCTGAGACGTTTTGCATCATCTTCAGCGGATAAATAATGGAATCTGGTATTTGTTCTCGAAGGACCACCTTCACCTGCAAACTGTCGCTTAGGATCTTCTGTTGTTCTTTTGAATGGAAAAACACCTGCGGTAAAGGGGAAGTAACCTGGCAAATTCTCATTGTAAAGATACTTCAGCAAATCTTCCCATGATGAGTACTTAGGTAATGCTATCTTTGGAATTTTCGAACCGCAAAGACTTGTAAAGTACAAGTCAATTTTGAATTCTTTATTCTGAATTTTATATTTCAGTTCATCTGCTTTATAGCTCTTGCTACATTCATCCCATCCGGCAAGTAAATTCCTGGATTCCTCAGTAAGTAAACTCCACTTGCTTTCAAAGACTGATTTGAGTGAGGAAAGAACTTTAGGTTCTGAAATTTGAGCCATAGTTTCCTTGATAGCCTGAACCTGAGCGGCAATTTTGCCCTGTTCGAGAGCAGATTCATGATAATTCTTAATAGAATCAGCTATTTCAGCAAGATAGTTAACCCGTCTGTTGCTGATTAATCCAAAATCTTTGGTTAGTTCCACAGGGAGCAATTCAATCAATTTATCATTTGTAACATATTTCGTGCTGTTCTTTTTCTCAAGAGTTGTCAATAGGTCTTTGAATAATCTGTTAACACCATGATTGTTAAATTGGTTGCTACTTGTTGCATAAACAGGCATTTCAATATTTTCAAGAGGAATATTGTGAGCAACATTAAGCTGATGTGTCCTGATATAATTGATTCTTAGTTCTCTGTAAGCATCTTCTGAACCAAGCTTTTCAAATTTATTAAGCACTATGAAATCTGCAATATCAAGCATATCAATTTTCTCCAACTGACTTGGAGCACCAAATTCTGCGGTCATCACATATATAGCTAAATCACTGATATCGGAAACTTTACTGTCGCCCTGACCAATTCCGCTTGTTTCGACAATAATAAGGTCAAAACCGCAGGATTTCAGAACAGAAATTGAATCGCGGATTGCTTCGCTCAATTCATTAAGACTTTGCCTCGTGGCAAAACTGCGAAAGAAAACTCTGGGGTTATATATATGATTATATCTTATCCTGTCGCCAAGCAAAGCACCACCTGATTTTGTCTTTGAAGGGTCTATCGCCAAAACACCAATATTTATATCCTGAGTCAGATTCAAAAACCTGCCGATAATTTCATCAATTAATGAACTTTTGCCGCTACCACCCGTCCCAGTTATACCAAGAACCAATGATTTCTTTTTATCATTTGAATGATAAATTTCCATTAATTCATTCAACCCTGAAGTCTCGTTAACATTTTCCTCGATATAGGTAAGTTGTTCTGCTAAATCAAAATGATTTTCGGTTGAATTACGAGAAATTCTTGTTTGGTCAGGTTGATTGGATACTATTCCCGATTTTACCTCGGTTATTCTTTTAATAATATCATCAGAAATACCTGAAATACCAAGGGATTGACCATCAATTGCATGATACAGCCTTGCAACTCCGTAATCCTCGAGTGCTTTGATTTCTGATGGCAGAATAACTCCCCCACCCCCACCAAAAATGAGTTTGGAAGAAGCATTATTCTTTTTCAGTTCATCAACAAGGAATTTAAAATATTCATTATGACCACCCTGATAAGAGCTGATGAGCAAAGCATCAACATCTTCCTGAAGAGCAACCGTAATAACTTCCCGAACTGAACGGTTGTGACCAAGATGAATAACCTCTGCACCCCTTGCCTGAAGTAAACGTCTGAATATGTTAACAGACACATCATGCCCGTCAAACAACGAGGTTGCAGTTAAAACTTTAATTTTGTTCATTTATCTTTCCGAATTTTATATTTACAAATTACTTCAACAAACTTCTGGCAATTACCATTCTCTGAACTTCACTTGTTCCCTCGTAAATTTCAGTAATTTTGGCATCACGGTAATATCTTTCAACATTGAAATCTTCGGTATAACCATAACCGCCATGAATTTGTATTGCTTTTCTTGCACAATCCATTGCAACTTCCGAAGCTTTAAGCTTCGACATTGCGGCTTCGGCTGAATACTGCATTCCTCTGTCCTTCATAATTGAAGCACGATAATTCAACAGCCAAGCGGCTTGGTATTCCATCCACATATCTGCGAGCATCCATTGTATTGCCTGGAAATTTGAAATAGGCTGGTCGAACTGAAATCTTTCTTTTGAATATTTAACTGAATCTTCAATCGAAGCACGTGCTATACCTAATGCCTGGGATGCAATTCCTAGTCTTCCGCCATCGAGTGTAACCATTGATACTTTGAAGCCTTGATTTAATCCGCCGAGAAGATTTTCTTTGGGAACCACCACATTGTCAAGAATAATTTCTGTTGTTGAAGATGAACGAATTCCAAGTTTTTTCTCAATTTTACCAATGCTATAACCCGGCATATCTCTTTCTACAATAAATGCGGAAACTCCTCTTGTTTTAAGTTCCGGATTAGTAGAAGCTATCAGAACAAATACATCAGCTTCCTTACCATTGGTGGCAAAAAGTTTTGCTCCATTTAAAATCCATTTGTCTCCATCCTGAATCGCAGTTGTTTTGGTGTTACCTGCATCAGAACCGGCTCCGGCTTCTGTCAGTGAAAAACTGCCGATTTTCTTTCCGGAAAGTAAATCAGGCAGATATTTTTGTTTTTGCTCTTCTGTTCCAAAACGGTAGATCGGATCGCAAACAAGAGATGAATGAGCAGAAATAATAACCCCTGTTGAAGCACAGTATCTGGAAATCTCCTCGACTGCAAGGAAATAGGAAACATAATCCATACCTGCTCCACCGTATTCAGTTGGATAGGCAATACCCATAAGCCCGAGTTCACCGGCTTCACGGATTATTTCTTCAGGAAAACGATGATTTTTTTCATTGTCGGAAGCAAAAGGGGCGATTTTCTCTTTTGCAAATCTTGAAACCATGTCTTTAAGCATGATTTGCTCTTCAGTTAAAAAATAGTCCATGTAATCTCCTAATATTAGATAATTATAAATATAAATTAAGGTTTGGCAAAAATAATAATTTAATTCGATTTATCATGCTAAAATAGGTAGAATTATCGAATTTCAGGTAAAAATATTTTACATCAACGATATTATTTTATAACTTCATCTAATAAATATAAAAAAGATTCGTAATGCTTTCCAGTGGAATGAGACATACCGACTTCACATGGAATATTAGATGAATAGTATCCATCGGCAGTAATTTTCGATACTTCAAATGCTTCACCCTTAGTTGCTGATTCAGTAAGTTCCGGGAATAATAATCCTCTGTCGCCGGCAGTACCGCAACATCCGGCATTACTTGGAATAATTACTTCTTCTGAACAAATTTCAGCAATTTTCTCAAGCAAAATTTGATTGTTCTCCAAAATCGAAGAACAAGTCGGGTGAAGTATTACATTTTTCTTTTTTTGATTGATTCGAATTTTGGGAAGCAAATGAATGTTTGCAAATTCGAGACTGTCCAAAATATCTAACTTATCAAATCGGGAAGAATTTTCCACATTCAAATATTGTCTGCAGTTTTTCAAAGTATGAAAGCATGAACTTGAATCAACAACTATCGGTAATTTCCCATAATAAGACCATTCCCAAAATTCAGAAATAGTTTTATTTATGCTCGCAACAAAGCCCTCGTTGAAACCTTTGGACGAAAAAACTGTTCCACAGCAATAATTGCTGATATCCGCAGGAATATGAATTTTTATTCCGCATTTTTCTGCAACAGAAAGCATCGTTTCAATAATTGATTTCTTACCTTCGGTTTTGCCCATCATTCTTGATACACAACACGGGAAATATATAAATTGAGAATTTTTTGAAATCGTATTTACAATTTTTGCAGGATATGGAATCTCTTTATACCATCTATAAATTTTCAATCCGGAAATTTTTTCAAAAAATCGGATAATTGAATTTACAGATTTTTCCCCAACTGCATCCTGTATTATTTGAGCCGAAAAAATTGCCGATTTTATAATATTCTCGAAAATACCAAAATGATTCGAAATGAATTTTGCAATTTTTTGGTTTTTTGAGGGTTGTTCTTCTATTCGATGACGTTTAATCAAATCTCCTGTGTTAATTCCAATCGGACAGACAGAAGAACATAAGCTGTCTAAAGCACATGTGTCATTGGAATAATACTTGTAATCCGCCAGAATTTGTCCGTAAGTTGATGAGTTTTTTGTCCTTTCCAACTCACGCTCTAAGATTATTCTCTTTCTTGGGGTTAGAGTTAAATCTCTGCTTGGACATTTCGGCTCGCAGAAACCACATTCAATACATTTATCAACCTTCTCATTAATAACAGGATATGATTTAATGTTTTTCAAATGAATTTTGGTATCATCATTGATAATGACACCGGGGTTCAAAATATTATCGGGGTCTAATAACTTTTTTATCCTTTGCATTATCATATAAGCTTTTGTTCCCCATTGTTTTTCAACAAAAGGAGCCATATTTCTTCCTGTTCCATGTTCTGCCTTTAATGAACCGACAAATTTATCAACAACTAAATCTGCAAGGTCATTCATGAAATTTTCAAGTTTCATAACTGCATCGGGTTCCTCAAAATCCTGAGTAAGCATAAAATGAACATTACCATCAAGTCCATGACCATATATTCCGGTGTTAATATATTCGTATTTAACAAGTAAATCCTGTAAACCTGATATAGATTCGGAAAAAGTCTCTAGTGGAAGGCATAAGTCTTCAAGAATAAAAGTAGTTCGTGGTGCTTTAGTACCGCCAAGTGAAGCAAGTAATCCTTTTCGGACACTCCAGATTGCATTGTACTCTTCTTTAGTTTTTGCTTCAATCCAAGTTACAATATTTGCATTTTCGGTAATGAAATTTTCTGCAATTTCGATTTTGCCATTCAAATTATTTTCGTTTTCCTCCTGATATTCAAGTAATAGTGCTGAGGAATTTTCGGGTATTGCAGCCAAAAATTTCGGGGAATTGCTTTTTGATTTTATTGAAAGTAATGAATTGAAATCCATTAGCTCCAAGGCAAACGGCTTTGATTCATTTAATTTATTGATAGCTGAACAGGCTGAATTAAGGTCAGCAAAGAATATAAGTCGTGTGTGCTTGTGTTTTCTCAAAGGGAAGGTTCTGAACGTAGCTGATGAAATAAATCCTAAAGTTCCCTCTGAACCAACCAACAGGTGAGTAAGAATATCAATAGGCTTTTCGAAATCAAGAAAGGCATTCAGGGAATAACCAATTGTATTTTTAAGCTTATATGAATCAATGATTTTATTTTTTAGTTCACAATCATCATGGATTTCAGTTCGTAACCTTTCAAGTCCGAAAAATATATCTGGACAATGAATTTTCAGTCTGTCATTGGAATTCAAATCAGAAGAATCGAAAATCATTCCATTGGACAAAACAAAGACCAAAGATTCGATTGTATTGTAAGGATTTTTGTCATTACCACTACTCATTCCACTGGAATTGTTTGCAACAATTCCTCCGATTGTGCATGCATTAATCGAGGCAGGGTCAGGACCAAGAACATAACTATAGCTTTGAAGCAAATCGTTCACATGACCTTCGATTGCTCCAGGTTCAGCGGTCGCAAATTTTCCATCCGAAGAAATTTTAACTTTATTGATATTTCTCTTTAAATCAATTATTATCCCATCAGTAATGGCTTGTCCTGAAAGTGAAGTTCCTGCTCCGCGAAAATTCAGATGGCTGTTGTTGTGTTTGCACCAGTCAATAATTGCAACAATATCTGAAACCGATTTCGGAAAAGTGATAGCCTGAGGTTTGTATCTGTAAAAACTTGCATCACAAGAATAAACTGCAAGGTCAATTTGCCTTGTTGAGACTTGACTAATATTTAATGGAATCGAAGAAATATTCATTTATCAATTTAATGTTTTTTCAAAAGATGCAATTAATAAAAAAAAAAGCTAAAATAAAAGATATTTAAAAATTTATTCCAAACTAACAGAAATATTAATAAAACAAAAAACTTATAAAGAATTTGCGAAACATTTAGGATATGAACGAGAAAAAATGTTTGTCAACACGAAATAATAATTTTTATTAATTTAAAATTTCTTCTTAATTTTGAAATGATATTTATGTCAATATCTTCAATTGTTTAATTATTCGAGGTTACAAAATGTTATTCAAAAAGAAATTAAATTTAAACAATTTATTCTTTTTAGTACCTGTATTTCTGTTTCTTGCCGTTGGTTCAGCCATGGCAGGTGAAGCGAATCTTAAAATACCGTTTCTTACTCAGAATCAGGAATCATTGCTCTATGTTGGACTTGTCGTATGCTTACTGGGAATGGTTTTTGGACTTTATGAGTTTTTGCATGTCAAAAGCCTGAAAGCACATAAATCAATGCTGGATGTTGCCGAAGTTATATTCCAAACTGCCAAGTCATATTTGATTCAACAAGGAAAATTCATTATTATTCTTTTTGTGCTCATTGGACTTACAATTGCATTTTATTTTGGTGTATTGCAGGATGGATTTGGAATAGGCGGAGTTATGCTTATTCTGGGTTGGTCTTTAGTAGGTATTATGGGTTCTTACGGAGTTGCTTGGTTTGGTATTAGAGTAAATACTCTTGCAAACAGCAGAATGGCTTTTGCCTCGCTCGAAAGAAAACCTCTTAAACTTTTGAATATTCCATTGCAGGCAGGTATGAGCATTGGTGTACTTTTGATATGTGTTGAACTTATCATGATGCTTATCATCCTCTTATTCATTCCAAGACATTATGCTGGTGCATGTTTCATTGGTTTTGCAATCGGTGAATCCCTTGGTGCAAGTGTTCTTAGAATTGCCGGAGGTATTTTTACGAAAATTGCCGATATTGGTTCCGATTTAATGAAAATTGTTTTCAACCTGAAAGAAGATGACCCATCGAATCCGGGTGTAATTGCCGATTGTACCGGTGACAATGCCGGCGATAGCGTTGGACCAACAGCTGATGGCTTTGAAACTTATGGTGTAACGGGTGTTGCATTAATCAGCTTTATCGTTCTTGGAGTACTACCCCAATATCAAGCTGAGTTGATTACATGGATTTTCGTCATGCGTGTGGCTATGATTTTAACTTCAATGTTCTCGTTTTGGATTAATAAATTCTTTACGAATATGATTTATAAAGACAAAGATGATCTTGATTTTGAAAAACCGCTTACATCACTTGTCTGGATAACTTCAATACTTTCTATTATTGCTACATTTATAATCAGCTATATTCTCCTATTCGATTTAAAGGACCCATCTGGTAATCCTACGAATATATGGTTTATACTTGCTGTTATTATTAGTTGCGGAACTTTGGGTGCCGCAATAATACCCGAGGTTACAAAGATTTTCACAAGTACAAATGCACGTCATACAAAGGAAGTTGTTGCCGCATCCCGAGAAGGCGGACCTTCACTTAATATTATTTCCGGATTAGTTGCCGGTAACTTCGGTGCTTTCTGGAGTGGTATGGTTTTCTTAGGTCTTATGTTTATAGCCTACAAAGCAAGTACAGCGGGACTTTCAACATTTATGACCTATGAATCAATCTTTGCCTTCGGACTTGTGGCTTTCGGCTTTTTGGGAATGGGTCCTGTTACAATCGCTGTTGACAGCTATGGACCTGTTACAGATAATGCACAGTCAATTTATGAATTGTCAATGATTGAAGATAATGAAAACATTGTGGCTGAGATTGAAAAAGAATTCGGTTTCAAACCTGATTTTGAAAAATCAAAACATTACCTGGAAGCAAACGACGGTGCAGGAAATACGTTCAAAGCAACTTCCAAACCTGTTCTTATTGGTACTGCTGTTGTTGGTTCTACCACTATGATATTCTCGCTTATTCTGGTTCTTAAAAGTACAATTTTACCAGAAGGAGCCAAGATTACTGACATATTAAGCTTACTGAATCCATACACACTTCTCGGCTTTCTTGCCGGCGGTGCTGTAATCTTCTGGTTTAGCGGTGCATCAATTCAGGCAGTTTCAACAGGAGCCTATAAAGCTGTAGAATTTATCAAGACTCACATCAAACTTGGTGACGGTGCTGATAAAAAAGCTTCCACAGAGAATTCAAAAGAAGTTGTAAAAATATGTACAAAATATGCTCAAACAGGTATGTTGAACATATTTATAACAATTTTCTCTTTTGCTTTGGCGTTTGCATTCTTTTCTGCTTCGTCCAAACCATTAAGTGCAAATGACTTATCTTCTGCCTATCCTGCTTCATTCTTTATCAGCTATCTGATTTCAATAGCAGTATTCGGGCTCTATCAGGCAATCTTCATGGCTAATGCCGGTGGTTGCTGGGATAATGCCAAGAAAATCGTTGAAGTTGACCTGAAAGAAAAAGGAACACCTCTGCATGAAGCTTGCGTTATTGGCGACACAGTAGGCGACCCATTCAAAGATACTTCTTCGGTAGCATTGAATCCAATTATTAAGTTTACCACTCTTTTTGGGCTACTTGCAATGGAAATAGCTATCACTCCATCATTTGTTGAAAGTGCACCTTATGTCGGTTTGTTCTTCTTTGCCGTAGCTTTAGTTTTTGTTTACAGGTCATTCTACTCAATGAGAATACCTAAAAGAGCATAATCAGGACTATATATTACAATATAGCGATATAGATTTCGATTCAAAAGCAGTTTCTCAAACGAGAAACTGCTTTTTTTTTACATTTGCATCTTATATTTTTTTACTTAAGAACATGCATTAAGTAAATCGCATAACCAATTGATATTATTTTAAATAACGAAATTTAATCCGTTGCATCTTTGAATGCAAAAAGATGCAAAAGATGCAATTTTTGGCGAATATTCGGAAAAGTCTTGAACTGGGATTTTAGGGATTTATGGGATTAAGAGGATTAAGATTCCTAAAATCTTATTTTTCCCAAATTCCTAACCTTAGTAGCCCAAGAGCACCAACGCCCCCACCTCTTACCTTATTAATCCCTGCCAAATAATGTAATAAGGTTTGGTTGATGGGTTTCTATTTGCTCTACTAAGGTTTGCACTCCAAACAGTACAGCATTTCAATTTGTTTTACCAATTTGCATTGCATCATCCAAAAATAATTTGCAAAAAATGCAATGATTTATCGCCTAACCTATTGATATTATTTCAAATAACGGATTCTAAGCCGTTGCATCTTTGTGCTGAAAAAGATGCAAAGATGCAATTTTTGGAAGATGTCTGAACTGGGATTTTAGGGATTTATGGGATTAAGAGGATTAAGATTCCTAAAATCTTATTTTTCCCAAATTCCTAACCTTAGTAGCCCAAGAGCACCAACGCCCCCACCTCTTACCTTATTAATCCCTGCCAAATAATGTAATAAGGTTTGGTTGATGGGTTTCTATCTGCTCTACTAAGGTTTGCTCTCCAAACAGTACAGCATTTCAATTTGTTTTACCAAATTGCATTGCATCCTCAAAATAATTATGCAGAAGATGCAATGCAATCTCATCTAACCAATTGATATTATTTCAAATAACGGATTTTGAACCATTGCATCTTTGTATGCAAAAAGATGCAAAGATGCAAATTTTGGTTGTTTTTCAACAGATGATTTCTTGTGTTCCGTAGGAACAACCTGTTTGTAGAAAAACCAAAACATTTTAAACATCAAGCTCCGTAGGAGCGGACTGTTGAAACTAAGAGTGTGAAAAATCAGGTCGCTCCTACGGAGCTTTGAAATTATATTTCCCATTTTTCTACAAACAGTTTGCTCCTCCGGAGCAATTTTTCACTTCATCTTCCAAATTTGCATTGCATCATCAAAAAATAATTTGTAAAAAATGCAATGTAATGCCATCTAACCTATTGATATTATTTCAAATAACGATTTATTTTCTTTTGCATCTTTGAATGAAAAATGATGCAAAGATGCAATTTTCGGTTGTTTGATTAAAAGATAAATTTCCGTCTTATTCCCCCTCTAGCAAGAGGGGGTAAGGGGGTGTGTCACTAAATCAAGCTTCTGTGCGACGATGCAGGGACGAATTTTCACTTGTTAATGAATTATTTACGGTAATTTGCTCTATCATCCTATCATATTCTACTTCGTTTGATGACACACCCCCCTGCCCCTCTTTCTAGAGGGGTGATAAGATTCCTAATTGCATCTTCTAATATTTTCCAGAAAAGATGCAATGTAATTATCGCCTAACCTATTGATATTATTTCAAATAGCGATACTTTAACCCATTGCATCTTTGAATGCAAAAAGATGCAAAGATGCAATTTTCTTCTTAGATGGACTCCACCTGGCAGGTGGAGTCCATCTTTTTCCGTTCATTGCATTGCATCTTTATATTTTTTTTCGTAAAAATGCAATTATTTTTCATCTAACCTATTGATATTATTTCAAATAACGAATATTTTGCCATTGCATCTTTGAATGCAAAAAGATGAAAAGATGCAATTTTTGGTGAATACTCGGAAAAGTCTTGAACAGGGATTTCTGGGATTTCTGGGATTAAGAGGATTAAGATTCCTAAAACCTTATTTTTCCCAAATTCCTAACCTTAGTAGCCCGAGAGCAACAACGCCCCCACCTCTTACCTTATTAATCCCTGCCAAATAATGTAATAAGGTTTGGTTGATGGGTTTCTATCTGCTCTACTAAGGTTTGCTCTCCAAACAGTAGAGCATTTCAATTTGTTTTACCAATTTGCATTGCATCTTCAAATTACTTATGCAGAAGATGCAATTATTATTCATCTAACCTATTGAATTTATTTCAAATAACGATATTTGAGCCATTGCATCTTTGATTGCAAAAAGATGCAAAGATGCAAATTCTTGCCGCACTCTCCAAGAATGTAGAGGGTCGGGGTGAGGTTGACTAACTTTCAATGAACGAATTCAAAAGAAATAAACGAAAGTAATGATTATTTATTGCTATGGGAATGAGGTAATAGATGACTCCTTCAGAATGCAATTTTATCCTGAATGAAAGTATCAATGAATACCCAAAAAATACCCTGAGAAATTGATCTCTATTTCAAATATAGATTTAGCAATTTATTTAATTTTTCCTCTTCAATAGGTTTGGATAAACAATCATTACAACCTGCGGCTAAAATCATTTCTATTTCGCCTGCAAAGGCATAAGCTGTCTGAGCAATTATCGGCAATTCAGGTCGGATCTTCTTAATTTGCCTGGTTGCTTCCATTCCGTCCATAACGGGCATTCTAATATCCATCAAAATTAAGTCAACGTCAGGGTTATTTCTTACTATTTCAACGGCTTGTTGTCCATTCTCTGCATGAATAACAATAATATCTGTATCTGATAATAGGATGTTAAGTAACATGAAACTAACAGAATCGTCCTCAACTATCAGAATTTTACCTTTAATTGATTTTATAATGTGTTCATTGTTTTTGGAAATAGGTCGAGAAGTTTGCTCAACTGAATTATAAGGTAAGGTAAAGTAAAATGTAGTACCCTTATCAATACAGGATTCGAGCCAAATATTACCTCCTAACAATTTCACAAGCCCCTTGCAAATAGCTAAGCCCAAACCTGCTCCCTCATAATTTCTTCCAATACTTGTTTCGGCTTGAGTGAACCTGTCGAAAATTCTTTCATGGAATTGCAGATCTATTCCAATTCCGGTATCTTTAATATAAAAAAGTACAACACCTTCATTTGTATAACCAGATGAAGGTTTGGCTTTGATCTCGAAACCGAAATCAATACTTCCCGACTTTGTAAATTTAATTGCATTATTTACTAAATTTGCAAGAATCTGGTAGAGTTTCGCTTCATCTGTAAAAATAGAAAAATTGATATCTTCAGACTCATGAAAATTCAAAATAATATTCTTGGAGTTTGCCAAGGGGGAGAAAAAAGTTAACAATTGCGAAAATACGGAATTAATAATCACTGCTTTCTTAACGATATTTACCTGACCGGTTTCAATTCTTGACATATCGAGAACATTATCGACTATCTCAATCAGACGATTACCGCTTTGCTGAATTATGGAAGTAAACTCCTGAAACTCTTCTTTGCTAATATTTTCTTCATTCAGCAATCTGGTAAAACCGATTATTCCATTTAAAGGCGTGCGAATTTCGTGAGACATATTCTGGAGGAAAGCAGTTTTCAAGTTGTCGCTTTCTTCGGCTTTGATTAGTGCTTTTACTAATTTCTTTTCTGTCTCAGTTCTTTGGCTAACATCAATTCCAACTCCAAGAAGCATTGGACCATCGATGGTATCGAGTCGTTTGCCTGTTAGATGGTATGAACACTCTTGTCCATCGTGTCTAATAATACTTACTATTTCCTCAGATTCTCCATCAATGAATACTTTTTTAAATGACTCGATTACTTTTTCTTTGTCTTCGTCGGCAATAAAATCAAGAGTATTATGAGTTTTCATTTCCTCATCAGTTAAACCAAGTAATTCAGATTTATTCCTGTTCCATTTAAGTGGAGTAAAATTAGAATCAAACATATAGAATATACCGGGTAAACTTTCGATTACCATATCTGAGAATAATTTTTCATTAATAATTTTCTCCTCCGCCAGCTTGCGTTCCGTGATATCCTGTGCAATTCCGGAAAAGAATATTGGATTTCCCGAATTATCAAATTCTGTTACTCCGGCTTTAGCCTGAATATGTCGGATAGATTTATCGGGTAGGATAATCCGATATTCATTAATATCATTTTTTGAAAATTCAACAGCATTTTCCGGTAATACAACATACAAGTCATCAGGATGGATTACACTTCTTATCACATTTTCAAGTTTGCCCGTAAAAGATTCTTTATCAATGCAGAATATACGGTACATTTCATCGGACCAATAGACTTTATTATTTTTAATGTCCCATTTCCAACTTCCCATTTTAGAAAGATACTGAGCAGTATTTAAACCATAGAGAGCGAAGCGCTGTTCTTCTTCGCTTTTTCTGAGAGCATTTTCTGCATTCTTTTGCTCGGTAGTAATCAGAAAATAAACCGAAATCCCATTTTCCTGAGGATAAATACGAACATCATACCAATCTTTATAAGGCTCAATACCAAAAAATACTTCAAAAGTCATGAATATTTTCTCTCTGACCGCCTTAGTATAATTTTCTTCAAACACAGAACCTCGTGCTTCGGGAAACACGTCAAATAGATTCCGGCCAACAACATCAATTCTCTTTTGATGAAGAAAAATTTCTGCGGCTTTGTTGAAATAAGTCACTACAAATTCATCATCCATTGCAAAAAAAGCATCGTGTGTACTTTCTAGGATATTAGTAAGAAGCGTCTTGCTTTCGATTAATAATTCCTTATCTCTGATTCGTTCGGTAATATCCCTAATACTGCAAGAGATAAAGACCTTACCGCTAGAATGATAAACATTAGAGATGAACTCAACTTCAAGACGCCGCCCTAAATGAGTTTCAATTGGAATACCTTCTAATTGGGAAAATTCTTTATGTTTTAATTCGAGAAATTTATTTTTATCCTCTATTATATTTTTGAAAAATCCAACTTCCCAAATAGTTTTTTCAAGCAAATTTTCTTTCAAAATACCGAGCATCTCAATCAGAAATTGATTCACGTCAATAATTTGCCCGGTTTCAGAATCGATTATAAGAATTCCGTCTCTTGCAGATTCGAAGAGATTGCGGTAACGGGATTCTGAATCAACAAGGGATCTATAAACGGAAATTAATTCCTCTGCACGTTTTTCTTTTTCTACATTTTGGGAAGCAAGCTCTTTATTGGCAATAACTAATTCAGCGGCTCGCTTGGCTTTCTCTTCATTCTGGAAGGCAAGTTCTTTATTGGCAATAACTAACTCTGCGGCTCGCTTGGCTTTCTCTT
>CAZSHX010000003.1:0-81346 GCA_964606895.1 uncultured Hyphomicrobiales bacterium | reverse complement strand
AAGTTCTTTATTGGCAATAACTAACTCTGCGGCTCGCTTGGCTTTCTCTTTATTTTGAAAGACAAGTTCAATATCAGCGATAACTAACTCTGCGGCTCGCTTGGCTTTCTCTTCATTCTGAAACTTAATCTCTAAATTAGTAATTATCAATTCAGCTGCCCGTTTCTCTTTTTCTTCGTGTAGAGTGGCAATTTCCTGAAAAGCATTGACTAATTCCTGCTCAAGTTGAATCCGCTTGACTTTGTCTATCTCTTGTATTGAATTTAAATAAGAAAAGTCTCTCTGTAATTCAGATAACTCCTTTTGGAGTTCTTCTTTTGTTTTATCAATGCTATTCATAATAAACATATTTTAAATTGAAAAATCAAACCATACAAAAATATGTGTTTTTGAGCAAATACAGTCACACATTTCTGAAATTTCCCAAAATAATTATGACTAAGGATGCCTATTACTTTTCCTATGATGCAAATGCACGTCATGACGAGAAAATACTTAAGCTAAGGGCAGAACTTCGGGAGTTGAAAGTGGAGAATGGAGAGTTGTATTTGGAGGATTGTGTTCAATTGGGATTCGTTAAGCTTGAAAAACTGGATTCTTCACTTCGTTCAGAATGACAAGATGATTTTTCATTTTTTAAGAAAAAAAAAGCCGGAACGAAAAATCGTGCCGGCTGAATTTTAATAAGCTTCCGAGATTACCTTGAGTAGTATTCGACGACGAGAGGAACTTCGCAAATTGCGGGAATTTCTTCGCGTGGAGGTAAATATAGAAGTTTTGCAGAGAATTCAACTTTAGAAAGCTCGATGTAAGGAGGTGAACCCGCTGAACGGATTGCATCCTGGAAACATTCAATCTTTCTGCTTTTTTCTTTGACCTGAATGAAGTCATTAGCTTTCACCTGATATGACGGTACGTCAAGTTTACTGCCATTCACCTGAATATGTCCGTGATTGACATACTGGCGGGCGGCATACATTGAAGTAGCCATACCTGAACGATAGACAAGTGAATCAAGACGAGTCTCGATCAGCTGAATTAAAATATCTCCAGTATTACCGGTCATACGAGCGGCTTTTTTGTAATAATTTCTCATCTGACTTTCAGAAACATTATATTGAAGTCTGAGTCTCTGTTTTTCTAAAAGCTGTTTACCATAATCAGATTGTTTGGATCTTTTTTTCGAAGGACCATGCTGACCGGGTGGATACGGCTTTTTAGACGTTACTTTACGGGATTTTGGAGTTAATTCAAGTCCCAATTTTCTTGAGATTTTAACTTTTGGACCGTTGTAATTCATTTTTCCTCACAAATTATAAAATATTAGTATTATCGTTTTTTAAAATCTTTAAATTACAGAACTACAAAAATAGTGTTTTTCTTTATTAATAACAAATGAAAAAGTCATATTACCGATTTATACTTCTTTCTTGTTCAAACTGAATTTGTCAAGCGATTTGTAAACCACAGGAACCAGAACAAGAGTGAGCAACAGAGAGCTGATTAAGCCGCCGATTAAAACTACAGCCAAGCCTGATTTTGCTTCACCTCCGGCTGATGTGGAGATTGCAATCGGCATCATACCAATAACCATTGCGAAAGTTGTCATCAGAATTGGTCTTAATCTGGTTTGTCCTGCTTCGAGCAAAGCTTCGATTGTACTCATTCCCTTTTCATTTTTCATTTGGTTTGTTCTGTCCACGAGCAAGATTGCATTCTTGGCAACAAGCCCTATCAGCATTATTATTCCGAGCATTGAATAGATACTGAGTGATTTGCCCGTCAGAGCAAGTCCGTACATCGCCCCGACCATTGCAACAGGAATTGAGAACAATACTACGAAAGGATGGATGTAAGAATCATACAATGCAACCATTATCATATACACAAACAAAATACCTGCAACAAGAGCATAAATCAAACTCATCATCGAATCCATCATATTCTTTTGCTCGCCTGTAATTTTCCAGGAAACACCATTCGGAAGTTCAATTTTTGCAAGCTGACTTTTTACATCATTAGTAATAATACCTGAAGTTCTGCCGTAAACCTGCGACATAACCTTGATTGAGGCAATTCTGTCCTCTCTTTCGAGTTTAGTTGGTCCAAGTGCCTGAGTAATAGTAGCAAATTGTTTTAACTGAATAGCCTGCCCTTTATTATTAATGAAGGTCAGGTTTTGAACTTCATCAGAATTTGAGCGGTCGAGTTGGTCGTATTGAACACGAATTATGTATTCATTGATTCCTTCCCTGAATTTTGAATCCTCGTCGCCGGTTAAAGCAATACGTAAATTCTGCCCGATGTCAAAAATTGACAATCCGAGCTGAGACATCTTTTTACGGTCAATTTCAATTTTTAGTTCTGGTTTTCCCTGCTCCGAGGAAAGACGGACATCAGCAGAACCCTTGGTATTTCTGACAATAGTTTCAATGGTTTTGGCACCTTTGATAACATCAGGATAGTTCGTACCATAAACCAGAATTTCAATCGGAGTTCTTGATGATGTTCCCATCAAACTAACCGGGCTGACTCTGACTTTTATTCCCGGAATTTCCATAATTTTATTTCTAAGCTTTTGCCCGATAACGTCCGTGGCTTCGCTTCTCTTGTTTTTATCGCAAAGTGTTACATAGAACTCTGAATTATTATTTGAAAAAACACCCAGCATACCTTCGCTTGAAGAACCCACATTAGTAAGGATTTTTTCGACTTCGGGCAATTCACTAATAATTTTTTCGACTCTTTGAGTGAAATTATTTGTATTCTCAATACTTGAACCCGATTCCACCTCAATCGTTACAATCAACTCTCCCCTATCCACGACAGGAATAAATTCAAACCCGATAAATCCCATACCTGCAAGCAAGAATGATGAAAAGAACAGCACGACACTGGCTACGACAATTACCCAACCATGTTTCAGGCTCCATCTCATTGTTGAAACATAAGTATCTGTAATCTTTTGGAAGAATTTCTCGAACCAAATACCAAAAGCACCCATGAAAGAATTTTTAACCATGTGTTCAAGTTTTGTAAATCTTGAAGCCAGCAAAGGCGTAATAGTAAACGAAACAAATAAACTCATTATGGTTGAAAAGACTACAACCAAAGCATATTCCCTAAGAAAATTGCCAATCATGCCTGTTATCAATCCCAAAGGCAAAAATACCACAACATCAACAAGGGTTATGGACAAAGCGGCAAATCCGATTTCATTTCGTCCTTTCAATGCCGCAATCCTCGGTTTGTCGCCAAATTCCAAATGCCTGTAAATATTCTCGAGAACAACTATCGAATCATCAACCAAAATTCCTATTACCAAAGACATAGCCAGCAATGACATCAGGTTGAAACTGAAGCCGAAAATATACATTATGAAAAATGTAGAAATTAATGATGATGGTATTGCAACCATTACTATCAGTGAATTTCTGAAACTATGGAGAAATACCAACATAACAAGTGAAACCAGAAGAATAGCAAGCAGTAAGTCTATCCAAACAGCTTCTGCCGACTTCATAATAAATTCGGAAGCATCCTGAGCAATCTGAAAATTAAGACCAAGATTTTTATTTTCTGTTTCGAGCATTTTCAGCTCTTTACGAATATTGGCACTAACTTCAACAGTATTAGCATCGCTTTGTTTTTGAACAGTAACGCCAATGGAGTTGATTCCGTTCAACCTGTTGATATTGATAGTTTCCTTCATGCCGTCAACAACATCGGCAACATCGCATACGCGAATATCGCCACCTTGCTTTGACCTGCCGACAACAAGATTTTTAATGTCATCAATTGTTTCGAATTTACCTGCAACACGAACAACGAACTGGTTTTCGTGTTCTTTAATTTTTCCTGTAGGGAAATCTACGTTACCCGCTTTTATAGCCTGAGTAAGCATAAAGATGGACATATTGTAGGCTTTTAATTTTTCCTGATTGGCATTTACCTGAATCTCTCTCTCTTCCCCACCTTGAAGAGAAATTAAACCGACACCCTGAATTTTGGCAAGTCGCGGCTGGATTTTATCCTTCACGAATTGGTAAAATTCCTTGTTGGGCAGATTTCCTTTAACTGCCATTCTGATAACAGGGATTTCATCAAAAGCAAGTTTTGAAATAACGGGTGCTCTTGCATCTTTAGGCAAACGGATTGATGCTTCATTCACTTTTCGTTGAGCATCAGAGACAACAGCATCAATATCAACGCTTTGGTCAAATTCTACAATAACCATCGAGCGTCCTTCGGTTGAAGAGGCTCTAATAGATGAAACCTTATCTATACCCGAAACAGCATCTTCAATAACTTTGGTAACGGAAGTCTCCACTTCGTTAGGAGCTCCTCCGGGATAAATGGTTGTTATTGTAATCATCGGAGCTGTCATTTTTGGCATTAAATCGTATTTCAGCTGAAGAAATCCAAAAATACCAAGCACTCCCAAAAATGAGAAGATAACAACAATTAATGATGGTCTTTTTATCGCTAATTCTGTCAATGTCATGTTTATATATCCTTAATTTGTTTCAAGATAAAAGATTTATCAATTATTTGTTGTGTTAACTTCAGTCACCTGAACATTGTCCCTGAGATTTATCTGACCACTTGTAACAACTTTTTCGCCTGCATTCAACCCTTTTCTGATTTCAAGCATATTGTTGTATTCTATACCAATTTCAATCTGCCTTAGCTTTGCTATCCCGTTTTCGACAACAAAAACCTGCGGGTCCCTTACGCTTCCAACAAGTGCTTCCCTTGGAATAGTAAGGCACTCGCGGTTTTTAATTGATAAAAATCTGATTTTTGCAAACATACCTGCCTTCAGAGGTGTTTTGGAATTATTAGTCATTTGAATTTCGACGGGGTATGTATGGGCTTCGTCAGCTTTTGAGTTTATATTTTTGATAGTTCCGTAAAACTTGAGGTCAGGATAGAGTTCGTTAGTAATTTCAACCTTCTCCCCTGCTTTTAGTTTCAGAACATCATTCTCTGGAACATTCACTTTAATTTTCAAAGTAGAAATCTCAATAATATTTGCAACAGGTGTTCCAGGGGCAAGCACAGTTCCAACTTCAACATTTCTCGATGTAACCACTCCGCTAATCGGAGCAACAATCTTAGTATCGTTTAACTGCCTTTTGGCAATAATCAATTGTGCCTCGGCAGATTTGAATGCAAGACGTGTAGCTTCAAGCTGAGCATCATTGACAGATTTTTCTTTATTAAGCTGTTCATATCTATCAAGGTCCTTTTTAGCTTTTTCGAAAACAGCTTCAGCATTAGCAAGTGTAGCACGTCTAACTTCATCGTCAACTTTAACAAGGCTTTTGCCTGCAGTTACATTATCGCCGACACTTGCATTCACTTCGACAATTTTGCCATTAGTCTCGGAAACAACCATTACTTCGCGGTTTGCGTTTATGGTACCTGTCAGAATAAGGTTTTCTTCCAAAAGTTTCTTCTCGGTAGGCATGGTGGTTACTGAATAAGAATTCAATAAAGAACCTGCCTTTGTTTTTGCTTCATTCTTAGCTTTGTTTGAAAATAGAATGGCAACTACACCGCCAACAACCACTAAAACAAAAACTATAACTAATATCTTTTTCATAATTTATCCTTTGTATTTCAATTTTATTAATTTTCGGAATTATTTAATTTGTTCGACATTTTTTCCATAAGATTTTTCTAATTTTGCCATAGCAATCTCATATTCAGCTATTGAAGTGGAATAGTTGATTTTACTAACAAGCAAAGCCGTTTCGGCATCAAGAAGGTCAGAATTGATAGCAATTCCCGATTTGAATTTTTCATTGGTTACCCTAAAATTTTCTTCAGCTTGCTTAATAGTTTCGCCTGCAAATACTATCTTTTCACGAAATTTTTTCAAAGACATATAGCTTTGCGAAAGTTCGAGTGTAATACCGTCCCTGATTTGTTCAAGTCCATATTTGCTTTGCTCAAGTGTGGCTTTTGCCTGTGCAGTTTGATGAGAAACGGTCATCCAGTTCCACAAATCCATAGAAAGATTCAGGTTCAAATCCCAAGTACCCATAAATTCATTCTTGGACGGCATTATTCTTTGGTTAGGGTTTGCAAGAAGATAATTTGCCGAGAATGAAAGCTGAGGATACCATCCGGATTGTGACATGGTCACGCCTGCATCTCCTGCTTTGATTCTCAATTCCATAGCTTTTATTTCATTTCGTTCATTTAAGGCTTTTTTGATTAAATCATCTTTTTCAGGAAATGTTGATTCCTGATAATTTATTTCGGGTTTTACTGTAATTTCTGTCGTGACGGGTATCCCAATAGTATTGTTCAGTGCCATCATTGCCATTTGAAGTCCATTTTCAATGTCCATTTTGGTTAATTCCAGATTGGATAGCTGAACACGGGTTTTTAAAACATCATTTTTTGTTGCAAGACCTGAATTGAACATATTTTCCAAATCAGTGAAGTGAGCTTTCAGCTGTTGAATGGATTCAGTGATTGACTTCTGAGCTTCAAGAGCATTATAGAGTGACCAATAATTATTCTTAATGTCCAATATTAGCTGAGCTACATCCTTTTTGTAATCTTCTTCGGTTGCCTTTTGAAGATATCCTGTCATTTCAGAATTTGCATCAAGCCTGAAACCTGTAAAAATTGGCTGTGCAAGAGTCAAACGAAATTGGGTGCTGTTCAATAATACAGGAGAAATAGACATTTTCCGTCCGTTAATCTCCACATAAAATGGGTCCACTTCGCTCAATCTGGAATAACTGCCTGAAAACTTTAATGACGGAAGACGACCTGCATTCACTTCGTCGAGACGGGATTCAGCCGCTTGAGTTTTTGATTTTGAAACTTTGAGAATTTTACTGTTGTTGAGACCTGTTTTAATGCATTCATCCAAAGTCAATAATCTGACTTGGGCTGAAAGTATTAATGGAGTCACGAATAAAATTATGAGAATCATTTGATTTTGAATTTTCCTCATTCAACCTCCTGAAATTTTATTGATAATTTATTTTTCATTTTTATTCGAATTGATATATTTAGTTTAAAACATTATTTTTCAAAAACTTTTAGATTTTCCTGAACACGAATAAGCAATGATTTAAGCATTTCGATTTCGGATTCCTCAAATCCTTTAACGGCAATATCCAAAGTTTTTGTAGCGATAGGCATCAGCTTGTCTTTCAATTGTTTAGCTTCGTCGGTCAGATAGAGCAGATTTTTTCTGCGGTCGGTTTTGTCCTGAACGCGAATGAAAAGATTCCTTTTTTCAAGCCCGTCAATCAATCTTGTTACTGTAGCTTTTTCTTTTGTTACAAATTGAGTTACTTCCTGCTGAGTTTTGCCGTCCTTGCCCCAAAGACACATCAGAATCTGCCATTGGTCTGAAGTGATATTGTAACCATTTTCCTGAAATACTTTGTTCATAACAGACTTAACCATTCTGAAAGTATGCCCCAGATGGAAGCCTATTGATTTATCCATATTTTGAAATTCGTCCATAATAATATTAGTTGGTAATACAACAGTTGCATATACAACTAAATTATGAAAAAACAATTAAATTTCCAAAAAAATATTTATTTTTGGAAATTTTTTTTTTGGATTAATAGATTGGCTGATTCTAAAATCAATTTTGGGAGATTTATTTATTCATTCAACATCTAAACGCCTAAGAAACTAAACATCTCAACTTATTATCGCACAAGGGCTGAAGGACGAGGGAGAGGGTAAAGAGGAGAAATTGTGAATTTAGAATTGAAAATCGTATAAGCGTTGGATTTTTAAATCTTGATTAAACACGCGTCTAACCACTTCTTTTTTCTTCATTTTCCCCAAATTGCATCTTTTTTTTACTTAAGAAAATGCAGTAAGTAAACCGCATAACCTATTGATATTATTTCAAATAACGAGTTTTGAGCCATTGCATCTTTGAATGCAAAAAGATGCAATTTATGGTTGTTTTTCATTCTTCCGATTCCCGTAGGGAATGAATATCTGTAACACATAGAACCCAAAAAAATCCTTAACCCCGTCAGGGGTTAAATATAAATACGACGGCAAATGTTCGTTCTATATTCAATCGCTACGCGAAATCGGATTTCCTTCATTGCATCTTTGCACTTTTATTTTTTTTCAAAAAAACATGCAATGCAATTATTATCTAACCTATTGATATTATTTCAAATAACGACTTTTTGTCAATTGCATCTTTGTGCTGAAAAAGATGCAAAGATGCAATTTTTACCTCTTCTCCATGAATGTCGGGGTGAGGTTGACAAACTGTCAAAGAACGAGAACTCACAAAATATAAACGAAAAGCATGATTAATTATTGCTATGGAAAAGAGGTAATATTCAACTTCTTTTCATGATTCATCATTTTAATCCGATTATGCCTGAATCAATTTCCCCAGCCCAATCACTTTGTCGTCCTTTTCCATGCCGTTGTAGCCGAAACTGTGGTTGTTGTTCGGTGCTGTCCAATGGCGGTATAGAACCCGGAGCATCACAAACTGATAGTAACTGCTGACGAAATGGAGGTATCAACCATGCTTTATCAGCCAGGAGATTGTAGATAATATGTTTGAGAATTTTTTCAAGCCTTTTCTTTGTATATCTTCATTACTTTATTTTCGACCAAACTCATAATCCTTAACGACCCATTTCCCATGATCAATTTTAAAGGAGAAACACCCACACCTATATTCACTAAATTTAAAATAAATGTAAGCAGAATCATTTTGATATAGTTTGAATTCATCAAACACAAACTCATTATCAAGCCACGGTGTCATTGTTGGATTATAATAAAATTCTACTTTTTTCCCAAATTTAGTCAGAGAGTAATCTCTGGTGAAGAATGGATATGTGGAAATTAATATTCGTTTTGTTGAATCTAATAATTTTGAATTTGCCTCAAACTCTTTAACATATAATACCAAATTCAATAGTTCTGTTGTATCCTTTGCAGTATATTTTGGCTGTAGAATCTTTACTTGCTGAGTTAGTTTTTCAATTCTTTTTGACTTAATATGATTATCATAAAGAAGAAACAACATGATTGATGTCATTATTAAAAGTAGGGTTACAATTTGAAATTTTTTGCTTTTCATGAAATTCTCATAAAGTAAATTGAATTTAGTTGTTTTTATCTACCAATATTTCCTTAACTTTCTTCATCATTCAACCTGTCAATTGGAATTATTGCTATAATTTCGGTTCCGCTGTTGAAAGCAGACTTGAGAATAAATTTCCCGCCCATCAGTGCAATCCGCTCTTGTATGTTGTACAGTCCGTTACCCGTAGTTGCTTTGGACGAATCAAACCCGCAACCATTATCTTTTACGGAAATGATTAAATCTGTGCTATCCTCAGTTAATTCCACCACCGCACTCACTGCATCAGCGTGCATTACGGCATTCTTCAACGCTTCCTGAATTATTCTAAATATGTAAATCTTTATTCTGGAGCTTTTGATTTCTTTGCTAAGGTTCGATTTCATTGTTACTTTTAATCTGGAGTACTCATTCAGCTCGTCGCATAGATTTCTAATTGCATTAACTATCCCGAACTCAATCAGAACGGCAGGCATCAATCCGTTAGAAATGCTCCTGACTTCGTTAATGCAGTCGTTCATGGCTGTTTTGGTCTCGGATAAAATTGTAGCCGCCCGCTCGGATTTCAATAAATCCATGCTTTCCAGTTTGAGCTTCATCCCTACAAGATTCTGCCCGAGTCCGTCGTGCAATTCCCTCGAAAGCCGCTTGCGTTCGAGTTCCATAGCGTCAATAGAAGCAGAAAGTCTTTGCATTCTTTCGCGTTTCAGGTCTTCCTCGGAATGTTTCAATTTGGAAACCATCAGATTGAAAGTTTCGGTCAGTTTGCCGATTTCGTCATTCGTTTTTATTTCAATTTTCTGGTCGTACCTGCCTTCTCCGATTTCTGTAGCGGCATTTGTGAGCTTTATAATCGGGATTGTTACCTGTCGGGACAAAATAAATGAAACGATGAAAACTATGAGTGTGATTATTATTGTTATCAGCAAAATACTGTTTCGCAAACCTGCAATAGGTTTGAATGCTTCGTTGAAATCAATTTCGGCAAGAACGAACCAGTTCAAGCCCTGCACATCAAGCTTGCTGTAGGAACCAAGTACCTTGACATTACGGTAATCCAAATATTCTGCGGTCCCTTCTTTTCCTATCATCATGTTTTGAGTGGCGTAGGTATTGACCTTGATTTTCAGGGGCAGATTTTTATGCAGTCTGGATTGAGTTCTCATCAGCAAATCATCGGCTACAATATAGGATTCGCCCGATTCGCCAACACCTTCTTTGGGATTAGTCTCAAGCATAATTTCATTAATAGTTGAAATATCAATTTCAAAAAGCAGAGCACACTCGGAAGTGAAATGAAAACTCATGGGTGCAATAATGCAAACATTCGGATTATTCTGACCGTTTTTGGAGTTATCCAATATCACAAATTGTTTCTGCCTGATACTATTTTTTGTTTTTTGAATAATTGAAGAATCGTAACACTTTTCAAAACTTGTATTACCTGTTCGTTCCAGCTTTATTAACTCATTGTTCCCATTCAAAATGGAAATGCTTCTGAAATATTTATTATATTGCAGATATTGACGAATAGCATCAACTGCTGTGGTACTTGAGATTTTGTTCTTATCAATGAAAATATCGGGCAGGATTTCTGATATATGCTCAGATTCAGCAAAAATCCTGATATCTTTGAGTCTATCGCTGAAATAAGATTCAATCTGACGTTTTTTCACCACACGCAGAGAAATAAGCTGGTCGAACGTGCGCTCGGTCAGTGCAGATTTTGCTTTTATGTATGCATATCCGCCAACGAGTGCCACTGCCGTCACACTCAGCAGAACAAATGCCACAATCAGTTTGTCTCTAACAGAAGTTATTCGCATAATTCAGTTCAAAAAATAAGTACAAAAATACATATTTTTTTTCAACAATATCTAATTCTGTTAATGAAGAAGAAGATTGGTCATGGCAGGGAATTAAAAAAGGTCATTGGAACTGATGTTCTAACCCGATGAAAATAATACCCGAATGAGTTATGAATCGAAATGACATTGTAGCTTTTTTGAAAAAAAACAAAAAGATGCAATTTGGGAATTGTATTGAAAAAATGAATAGTTTAGAAGTCAACTTTAAAAACTAACGGAACGGAAAAAGAAGAAAGATATACAATATCAGAATCTGGATTCAATGATTTTTGGGAGCATCTTGTTCCACGTGTTCCAGTTGTGTCCCCATTTGTCATCCCAGATTTCGAGGTTATGCGGAATTCCCTTTGCTGTAAGAATATCATGAAAATGAACAGTTGCAGAAGGGTTTTCATCGGTTCCTGAACCGCTGAGTAAGTAAACATGTTTTTTGCTGATAAGAAAAGAGAGCCAGTAGTTATCAGTCAAATTTGGAAGATAATGAACAGGTGAGTTGAAATAACAATTTGAATCGTAATATCCTTTGGCAAGGACATCAATATTGTAGAAGCCGCTCATGGAAACAACGCCATGAAAAACATCAGGTCTGCGAAAATATGCATTTGCCGCATGGTAGGCACCCATAGATGCACCACAGGTGATAATAGGAACAGGACCACCGCAGTGGGCATAAATTTCTGAGAGTAATTCTTCCATTATGAAATTATTGAATTCCAAATGACGCTTTGACTTTTCTTCATTGGAAAGGGAATCATTCAGCCAGCATTTGCTGTTAACATTACCAATGCTGAAAACCCTGCATTTGCCTTTTTTTATAAGATGAGAAATTGACTGAATCAGACCGTTTTCTTCGTATTCTTCAACATGATCTGCCAAAGCAGGAAAGAGCAAAAGAGCCGCACCATAATGACCATAAAATTTCAATTCAACCTCTTTTGAAAGGTTTGAACTAACGATTTTGTGAATTTCAGAAACCATATTTATTTTCATTAATGCAAAAATACATTGACGATTCTGATGTTTATATTATTATTTCAAATAAATTTATTTCATTGCGTCTTTAAAATCTTAAAAATATATATGTAAATGAATATGTCTAAATGGGTTATCATATTATTGCTTTTTTTGACTTCCTATTCCGCACAATCAAAATGGTGGAATTATTTATCAAGTTCATTTGAAGAAAATATTGATACTTGTTCATGGTCAACTGATGTCCGTAATCCTGTTTGGCAAAATCCCATTCAAATTGACTCAATTAAAAATTCTACTACTGGATTCCTTGGTCAGTTCGGCAAACAAAAAATAATCTACCAATCCCAAAATATACCCGAACATGATTCAGTTCGAATAAGCTATGACTTAATAATTATTAACACTTGGGACGGTAATAAAGACAGCAAAAACGTTGATACTCCGGATTTGTTCATTATGCAGGCTGATGACAAAAGTTTAATAAATACAACGTTTTCTCTTAATGAAGGACAGAATCAAGCCTATCCCGACGACTACCCAAAAGGTAATTTCCCATGGAAAACCAGTAGCAATAAGTTTATTACTTACGGAATAACAAAGTATGCAATTTTTCGGATTGAAAAAGTGATTCCCCATATTAATTATTCTTTATCAATTTCTCTTGAAGCAAATCTCAAAGACAATTTTCCAAATCTCTCAAATGAAAGCTGGGCAATAGATAATTTCAATATTCAGTATCATCAAGCTGATTTCGAAATAAGGGTTTGGTTGCCTGATACTTTTGCCATACCAAGTCAATCAAGATTTGAAATACCACTTAAAGCGATAACAAATCAATTGAAATCACCTCGAAAATTAGCATATACAACTACTTTGGGGTATGATGCAGGATTATTCCTTCATGAACAATGTTCCGCAAATATTATAAGCAATAAAATAGAAGATGGAATCAGAAAGATAACTATCTCAGGCACTGCTGAATTTTCGAATGACTCAACGATTCCCATGAAATTAACAGGAAAAATCTATTTGTCCGGGAACCAAATCAATCCTTTAATGATTTATGATTTTTCTGTTAATGATTCAAATTGCACATATTCTCTTAAAGATGGCAGTATAACAATTGATGTCTGTGCCTTTGGAATCAGGCAGATAAAACTCAAACCAACAATCACTTATGATAAATTTGTCAAAAATAACATGTTAGTTTTCAAATTTGAAAATGGTGTTTTAAATTGCTCATCAATTGATATTTACAATTCTTACGGACAATTAACAGCAAGCAGGTACTCCGAAATTATTGAATTAAATGATAAAGTAATCAATTTACATTTAAATTCAATTCCATCAGGGTGGTATTTCTTCAGGATGAAATCAGAAAGCAATCTTTTTGAAGGGAGTTTTATCAAGATAGAGTAGGCGGGCATATTAAGAGCCTGTTGATTAATCAATACAACAATAAACACGATTTAAGTCTTAATGGTATAAAATATATAACAAATATCGAAGATCATAATGATTAAGAAGAAAAAGATACCAAAACAAACATCAATGTGGATTCCCACTCATGAACTCAAAATTTGACCTTAATGTTGCCCCTGTCACAGGTGCAATAATAGAAGTAAACATGCTTCACTGTAATCAAGCCGATTCAAGCGAGCTTTCCGAACGTATTATTAATGCCCAGATCAGACTTAACGACATAGCTGAAGACCCTACAACTGTTTTACAGATTCAGACAGTTACATCGGACAAAGGATATTTTAAAGCGACTGAGATTCAAGCAATTCATGATATGGACGTTATGACAGTAATTCCCGACTTCATTTACAATCGTAATCTGGAAAAGCTTACTATTGAAGAAAGAATACCACTGCGTTTCGCAAAAGCCGAAGTAAAAAGCAAGGAAGGTAAGGCACTTCTGGGACTACGCGGATCGCAGGTTGAGCGAAGTTTTGCTCAAGTACTTGACTCAGGCGGTCAGCAAAGAACCACTCTTAGCAAAAACGAAAACATACTGAAGCGATATAGAATCGCTGTGGCGAGCTACAACCTTTCTCTTCTTATGAGAAAGTTATTCGGCATTGGAACACCTAAACAGTCCCTTGCCAACTCAAATTTCTTCTTATCTTGGATTCTCAACTGCATTTGGCGTTTTCAAATTCGATTATTAGACAATTTCAGCCTCATATTTTATTTCTTTTTCACAAAACGTGTTTTTCTGAAATTATCGGAATTTTTGCTTGTTTTTCAGTTTTTGTCTTTATCTACAGGCTATTAGAAATCCTTCTATTGTATATAGACCGCAGATAAACAAATTTATATCGTAGTTAAATAAATAAAAAATAGACAGTTTGTTTTAGCCATTTGATTCGACATTCAATCAACTTCAATAATTTGGATTCAGTCAGAAGTAAATTTTTCAAAAAATCAACAAACTTTGGATATTTTTATTACAAAAGTTTGGTTAATGTATTTTTTTTTGCTAATTTTAGATTCTGTTATTCTTATTTGTTTTCAAATTATAAAGGAGTATGAATGAAACTATTTTCTAAAAATCAAATTTTGCTTTTTTCTTTACTTTTATTTGCTTCAGTTTCAACAAGTTATTCAATCGGACTCGGTTTGTATGCACCATTAACATTTGGTTCAGGCTACGATGAGATTCAGGAATCCTCAACAGCAATCAGACCTTGGAACACAACTCACAGTGCTTATGGTATTGGATTCGTCCTCGATACTAAAGTTGCTGATGATAAACTTGTAAACTATCGTTTAAATGTTGGATTTAGCACTCAGTCAAATAAATTTGACGGTATTAATCAAAGGTATCCAAATGGAACTTATGCCACTAACGGATACGATTACGACATGTATAAAATCTCATTTGATAACACTTTGGGTTTTGGTTTTGTAAGAACAAATTTTATGCGGGTATGGGCTGGACCACAGATTAGATTGGGATGGGGAGTCGGTAGCGGAAATTCAAATTCTAATGAATTTACATCAGTCCAGTTTGGATTAGGATTTGCTCCTGTAGTTGGAATTAATTTCAATATTGGAAGTATGTTCTCCATTTGCGGAGATATGGGTTATAGATTTTCTTATCTGATTGGTGCCGCAGATTATGATTACACTTATTATCTGGATACTTACAGTTCAAGACAAAGTGACCCGATATATAGAAGTGAAAAGGAATTTTTCGTTAATATTTCGGCAATGTTTCGCATTCATGACGTTTTCGAACATGTTGCAACAAGAAAAAGAAGATAATTAATAAAGGAGGATAAATATATGAAAAAGATTTTATTTTTTTCGGCAATATTGCTAATCTCTTTTGGTGTTCTTTCTTCAAAGACTGCCAAAGATGTTTTCGAATCTAACGAAATAGTGTTTTGCGGAATTGACTTTACACATGCTAAATTCTTTTATCCGGAGGGGATTAAAGATAAGAATGATGTCATCAACAAACATATTCCGAGTATTAATGGCTTATTTTTAAAAGAAATGAAAAAGTATAATCCCGGAAAGTTTTTCTACAAAGCAAGTATCATTTATGATTTGGAAGTAGTTGCACCCGGAAATTTGAAAATTAAACCTGATGAAATTAGTGGTCAGGTAACAAATAGACTTACTGAACCAATGATTCAAAAATTAATTTCATCTTATAACATTCAATCCAAAGATGGAGTTGGTCTTGTGTTCATTGCCGAATATATGAATAAATCAACGGAGAGTGGTACTTTCTATGTAGTGTTTTTCGATATTGCATCAAAGAATATTCTTTTTATGGAAAATGTATCTGCCGCCGCCGGTGGCTTTGGTTTCAGAAATTTTTGGGCAAAAGTATTCTATAACGGAATGGAACACTGCGAAAAAATTTATCCTGTATGGAAAGAAAAATACGGGAAATAACAAAGATTTTGAATTAGTCAAAGTTGATAAATAATGATTTCTAATTTTTGATTTTTTTTTACAAATTTAAGGAGTTTCGAATGAAACATTTAAAATTTACAGCAATTATTACAGCTGTTTTTGCAATTTCTTTTCTGCTGTCATCATGCGGTGGAATTAAGATGGTAGAAGGTGACCTTGGTTTCCTAAAAGGTCAGGGCAAGATAAAAATTAAATATGACTATAGCAATATGGGTGTAGGTAAATTCGAAAAAGAAGAAGAATACATCAACAAAAAAGTTACCGAATACAACGACAAAGAACCCGGCAAAGGTGATAACTGGAGAAAAGCATGGGTTAACGACAGAGCAACAAGATTCCAGCCTAAATTTGAAGAATTGTTCAATAAATATATGGGCAAAATCAATGTTAACGGCGATACAGGCTGGGATGATGCTAAATATACAATGATTATACATACTGTATATACAGAACCCGGGTATAATATCTATATTTCCAGAAAAAATGCCCACATTAATGTGGATATTACATTTGTTGAAACTAAAAATCCTGGTAAAGTACTTGCAAAATTACAGCATGATAAAGTTCAGGGTGCTTCCTTCGGTGGATATGATTTTGATACCGGAACAAGAATCATGGAAGCTTATGCAAAACTCGGAAAAGATTTGAGCAAGTATTTAGTTAATTACTTCTAATCTTTTTCAGCAGATTTTTATAAAAAAAGGGATGTCATATAGTTACTAATAACATCCCTTTTCTATTCGAACCATATATGCTATATACTTACTGCAATTTTTAATGATTTTCTGATTAAATTTTCTGCAGTTAATCCTTCGCTGTTCTCACCTTCATAGACTTTTCTAACAGCTTTTTCTGCTATAGCACTTGAATAACCCAAAGCAATCAATGCCGAAACAGCTTCTGAACGAATCAGATTTGTAATTCCACCGGGCATTGATTTATCGGAAATTCCAAGTTTGGAAATTTTATCCTTCAGCTCAAGATGAATCCTTTCGGCTGTTTTCTTGCCGATACCGGGCATCTTTTGCAAAGATACAATGTTACCCGAAAGAATGTATTGCTGAAGGTCAGATACAGTTAACGACGACAGAACACCCATTGCAATCTTGGGTCCTATGCCGGATATGGAGATTAAAAGCTTGAAAGCTTCTCTTTCCTCATCATTTATAAATCCAAAAAGTTGCAGAGCATCTTCGCGAGGGATTAACAGAGTTAACAGAACAACGTCCTCTCCCTCAGCGGGCAATTGCGATGAAGTATTTACAGAAACAAATACCAAATATCCGACACCGCCGCAGTCAATAATAACTTCGGTTGAACCTTTTTGAGCTAATTTTCCTTTTAATCTGGCAATCATAATTTTTTAGTTTTTAATAACCTTTAAAACTTTAGTTTCAAAAGAATTTTTTATAATAACATTGTAAACTCCGGCAGAATATTTGGTTAAATCAATCTGTCCCGACCATTTTTTATCAATACTAAATGACAATTCCTGAATGGTTAAACCCAAAATATTCTGAATAGAAACTTTGTAATTATCCATTTTGTCAGATTTGATTGTTAAATCAAAATTTCCGTCATTTGGATTTGGGTAAATATAAACATTTTCTCCTATAATTGAATTTTCTTCAACACCTGAAATAACATTATACAATTCCGAAGTGTTTGTACAACCATTTTTATCGGAAATCTGAACAGTATAGTCCCCAAGCTTATCAATTTCAAGAATCTGATCTGTTGCACCGGAAATGATTTTTCCATCCAGATACCATTGGAATGACAAGGCATCAGAAGCCTTGAGAAGTTTATACCAGTATCTTATAATATTAGGCTTTTCAGGTCTTGGATATATAATAATTTCAAAGCTGTCAGTTGAAAAACATCCATCTGACGTAGTTGCAGTAACATTATATTTTCCGGGTTGGGTTATTTTTATTCTCCTTATAGTATCTCCGGTTGACCAAAGATATTTATTGAATCCCATAGGTACATTCAGTTCAAGACTGATAACATCGCCTTCACAAACAGGAAATTTACCAATTGGCTTAATTTGAATAGGAGAAGCAGATTTAACATCAACAATAATTGCCTTTGAACTGGCTTTGCAACCTGATGGGTCAACAATTGTAATATTATAATCACCTGATTCTTTAACAGTAATTCTTTTAGTTTTTTCTCCCGTTGACCAGTAAAGATCCTGATAATCGCCTACAGATTCAAGGATTACAGAATCCCCCCAGCAAAAGACAGTCTTCCCGATTGTTTTTACCTGTGGTTCCGAAAGATTACAATTGATAATATTAGTTTCCCAAACACCTCTACCGTAAGTAGCAATTAGTAATTTGCTTGAACCATAATGAATTTCAATATCATTAACAATCAAATTTGGCAATCCCTCGCCAAAAGGTTCCCAGTTAGCGGAACCATAATCACTATAATAAACTCCAATGTCGGTTCCAATATAGAGTCTGTCTGGAGAATCTTTTTGATAAGTAACGCAATTAACCGGTAAATTTGGGAGATTTCCTGAAATATTCGTTTTCGTATCTCCATTATATTCAAATACTTTATTTTTGTCATTAAAACCATCATTAGTAAGCCAGAACCTCTTTGCGTTTTTCGGGTCAACAGCAATTGATGATATACTTTCCGGTACGTTAGGAATTGTAGTCCATGATTTACCGCCATCATAAGTTACCCATAAAGTATTGTAAGTAGCGGCATAAATTGTATTTGAATCAGATGGAGCCG
This sequence comes from uncultured Hyphomicrobiales bacterium, assembly GCA_964606895.1. Taxonomy (GTDB): domain Bacteria; phylum Bacteroidota; class Ignavibacteria; order Kapaibacteriales; family UBA2268; genus CAZSHX01. Next base: position 62,701 of record CAZSHX010000003.1, on the reverse strand, counting down.
CCGCAAGGGAGCGAAGAGTCGTGTTATTATTCAAAGAATAAAGTTTACTCCATTTCCTTCCGCCGTCTTCAGATTTCCATACATTTTTAAATCCGGCATATAGAACAAAATGATTTATTGGACTTATAATAAATGGAGTTACCCATGCCCCACCTTCAGAGGTAATGTCCATTTTTGAAAAAGAAAAGCCATTTGTAGTCCGGTACAATGCTCCGTTGTAAAGTGAAACATAAGCGGTCAATGGGTCAACCCAATCAACCTCACAGTTCATCCCATCACCGCCATAAACCTTCGTCCATGTACCCTTTTCATATCTATGGGAACCATTATCCTGAGCACCGCCATAAATAACATTTGAGTCTTGCGCCGAACAGGCAATTCTATAATATTGAGTAATATTCATGCCATTATTAAAATTAGTCCATTTCACTCCTCCGTCCATTGTCCGGTCAATTCCTCCATCATTTGCGGAATATAAATATCCATCATTTTCATCATAAATAAGGTCATGCTGGTCTGCATGGACATAAGGTTTTCCACCCTGCCCGCCATACCAATGAGCATTTAATGTCCAACTTGAACCTCCGGTTGTTGATTTCCAGATATTGACACCACCAACAAATATTTCATTTTCGTCAAAAGGCGAAATGGCTAAACAAAGGTCATACCAGCCTTGTCCAACATACCGGTCATTACCTGTACCATCTTCCCTACCCAAAAGATTAACTCCTTTGTTATTGTCATATAGATTAGTCCATGTTTCACCTTCGTCATCTGATTTCAAAAAGGAATGAAAGGAACTATTTGATGCGGCACATACTGCATAAACATTATTTGAATTTGCCGAAGTTACAGCCAGGGCAATTCTTGACGTTCCGGAGACTGAATAACCTTGTTTCCAGGTTTCTCCCATATCAACAGATTTAAAAATTGTGCATGTTCCGGACCAACCATTTGTTACAGAATAAATTACGTTCGGGTCATCGGGTTTGAATTCCATATCTTTGAAATAAATATTATCCGATTTTCTTGCCCAACTTGCTCCCCCATCAGTAGTTTTGAAAATACCTTCGATTGTAGCGGCTAAAAGGATATTGGAGTTCTTAGGATCAACAAGCAGTCGAGAAACTAACTTTTGATTAGCAAATCCATAATTCAGATTTGTGACCTCCCAGGTTAAACCATTATCAATAGATTTAATAACACCAATACTATAAGAATTACCCCCACCGCCGCCAATACCGTCAGCATCACCGGTTGCAACATAAATTGTGCTTGGATTTGACATAGATATTGCAATATCCGATACACCTAATGAAAGAAATTGGGTGAACGCAAAAGTCTCCCAATTTTTACCGCCGTTTAAAGACCGCCATAATCCTCCGCCGGCAGAACCTGCCCAAATTATTTTGGAATTTACAGGGTTGAATCTGATAACATTTAGTCTGCCAATGCCAAGTTCTGTTGAACCGCTGTTTGGATTAACTTTTGGTCCGAGTGATTTCCATTGAGGAACATTACCCTGCATTTTATCACTTGATTTCTGATTTTGAACCTGAACTGATTTTATTGAATTCATCAATTGATTTGAATTTGGGAAAGTCCCATCAGGATTCAATCTGCTCTGCCAAAAATATTCCCATCTTTTAAACTGTTTCCAACCTTTTCTTTGGTCAACAGGAATGTCTTTCCAAATTGCTTCTGAAGCATTACGGACATCTTCAAATTTTGGATTGCTTTGTTTTGCCAAATTCTGTAACTGAGTTTGTGAATCTGCAGTATAACCTGCAAAAAGCACACACAAAACAATCGTAACGATATTTAACACTTTTTTCATTTTAATTCTTTGTGATTTTAATTTTAATAACATTATTTTAATCTTTTGTTATAGTTTTTATAATTATGCCTGTATTCAATCCAATTTTGACAAAATAGACTCCTGTTGGAAATTTTGACAAATCAAGCTGTTTGAAAAATGAATTTCCGGCATATACTTCCTTAGCAGAGAACAATTCGATTCCAAGTAAATTCGTTACTGATAGAGTAACATCCCCTTGAAATTCACCATTTATTTCGAGATTGAAAAAGTCTTTCGAGGGATTTGGCATAATTCGTATAAATTGGCTATTTACATTTTGCTCAACTGCATCTGTTCCATAAGCAAATTCATCAGATGTGTTTTTGCAATCCTTATTATCACCTGTTTCAACTTTATATTTTCCTGATTTTGCAGGCATCAGATTCTTCTTATTTGCTCCGGGAATTGAATCTCCATTAAAAAACCACTGATACGATAGTGCATCACTCGAAATCAGTTCTTCTCCCGATTTAGTTATGATTGGTTTTGATGGTTTCGGAAGCATCTCAACAACAAATGTAGGAGATACTTTCGAACAACCTGATGACGTCAGACCTGTAACCGTTAATGGACCGGGTTTCTTCACCCAAATTTTCCTTACTGTTTCACCGTTTGACCAATTGACTGTGGAATACTGCAACCCGGGTCCGCTTAGCTGAACACTGTCCCCTTCGCAGAACGGATGTTTGGAAAGTGCTTTGATCGTAATATCGGGTGGGTCATTCACTGTAATTGTTACAAGGATAGAAGTAGCTTCGCATTTCTTGGCATCAGTCACAAGGCAACTGAATGAACCGGCAGTTTTAACTGTAATTTTTTTTGATGATTGTCCGCTCGACCATTTGTAAGATGCAAAATCACCTGAACATTCTAAAATGGTAGAATCACCTTTGCAAATATTTGTTTTACCTGTCACAACAATATCAGGAGTTTGAATATCACAGTCTGAAAGTTTAGTCTCCCACAATCCTCTTGCATAAGTTGCGGCTCTGAGCTTTTGCCCACCATAATGAATTTCAAGTTCATTAATTACTACAGGCGGTAATCCATCATTGAATAACTCCCAATCTTTTGAACTTTTATCGCGGGTAAACACTCCAATATCAGTCCCGATATAAAGTCTTTCTACCGAATTATTCTGGTAAACTATACAATTTACCGGAACATTTGGAAGGGTTCCTGAGACATTGGTCAATGTTCCATTATCAATTTTAAGCACTTTTGACCCGTCCTTAAAACCTGATAGTGCTAACCAAATTCTGTCGGGTTTGGTGGGATCAACAACAATATAACTGATTTGAACTTCAGCAGTGTAAGTAATATTCCAGCTTGTTCCCCCATTAGTTGATTGAACTAATTGGTTATAAGCCGCCGCATATATATAATTCGGATTTGAAGGTGCAATTGTAAGAGCTCTGAAATTACCGTTTCCGGCAAAATTTGAAATTGGTCCCCAATTAACTCCTCTATCGGTTGTTTTCCAAATATTGTGTAATCCTGCAAAAAGTATTTTAGGATCTGAGGGATGCATAATCATCGGTGTTACCCATCCGCCTTGTTCATTGACTTTTTTTGGGTCAAACATTTGAGTGAAAGTATTACCGCCATCCACTGATCGGGTTAATTCTCCATAATAAAGAGAGGCATAAATATATTTAGCATCTGAATAATCAATCAAGCACTCCATTCCGTCGCCGCCCTGAATATTTTGCCAAACACCACCGTTTAATTTGTTTGTTCCATTGTCCTGAGCACCTGCAATAATGAAGTCGGCATCAGTTTTCGATGTTGCTAAACGATAGAATTGCATTACGGCTAAACCATTACTAATATCTGTCCAGTTGGTTCCGTAATTTGAAGATTTTTGCAAACCTCCGTCATTCGCCGAGAACAATGTTCCATTTGGTGAAAAATCGAGATAATGATGGTCAGCATGAACCCATGGAGCGTAATAACCTGTCCAATCAGCTAATAAATTCCATTTACTACCTCCGTCGGTTGATTTCCAAATATTCACTCCACCGACATAAACTGTTTTTGGGTCAACAGGATCCGCAGTCAAAGCCAGATCGTACATCCCTTGCCCTCCTGCTGTACTGCCATCGAATTCGAATGACAATAAATTAGGTGTTTTGGATTTATCTGAAATTTTTGTCCAAGTTGTGCCTTCGTTTGTAGTTTTCCAGAATGAATGGAATCCCATATCTGCTCCTGCAACAACAGCATAAACATAGGAAGCATTCCCTTTTGAAGTAGTTAATGCAATTCTTGCAACTTCATTTTGGGCAAATTCAAGTTGTCTTGACCATTGACCTGATGCTACTGTATATTTTCTAATTGAATATACACCACTATTGATAATTGAGGCGTAAAGGATTGTCGGGTCGGTAGGTTTGAATTCCAAATCGCGGCAAATTTCTGCACTTATCTGAGTCCAGTTAGTACCACCGTCAACAGTTTTATAAACACCTGCATTGGAACCCATATAAACTGTATTTGGGTCGGTAGGATGAACAAGCAGTCTATTGATTAGCAACGTATTTGATTGTGGAGCCTGTAATCCTGTTTGCTTCCAAGATGCTCCACCATCGGTAGATTTCAATATTCCTATACTGAATGAGAAATTTTGTCCGAAAAATCCTCCGGATTCAGCATCTCCGGTTGCAACATAAATGGTATTTGGTGCTGAGGGTGCTACTCCAATATCCGAAACTCCAACAGCCATAAAATCTGTTTGTGGAAATGTTGTCCATGTTGAACCGCCGTTTGTTGATTTCCAAACTCCGGCAAAAGCGGCTCCTGCCCAAAGAATATTGGGATTCGAAGGATCGAAAGCCACACAGTTGATTCTACCAATGCCAGGAGGAATTTCACCCGGTTTCGTTTGGGGTTTTTGTGTAGGTCCTAAAAATTTCCAGTCTGCTTTGGAATTCATTTTATCACTTGACTTTTTATTTTCAAGATAATTATTCCAGTCCTTATAAATTCTGTTTGCATCGGGCATTTCGTTGTAAGGGTACAACCTTTGCTCCCAAAACCATTCGAGTCTTTTGAAAACTTTCCAACCCGAACCTTTGGCAGGTTTTTTATCTTTCCAATATTCATTGAATTTTTGCTGAGCTTCAGGAAATGAAAAAGGTTTTTCAGCATCCACAGGTTTTATCCACGCCTGAGACAATCCATTGCTGAAATTCACTAAAAATACTGCTATTAAAATCAATGCAGTTTGAGGAACAAAACTTTTTAAAAAACGAGTCTTCATAGAATCCCAAAATTTATATTATAAAAAATCAACATCATAATAAATATTATCGTCATTTATTATTACAAAATTAGTAAATTTATATTTATTTTAAATTACTTCTTGTGCCAATATATAAAGATGTTTTTTACAGGAAAAAAGTTACACTTTTTTTAAAAGAATGCTAAATAATATTATAATCGGAAAAATATGGAAAATAACAGAGTTTCAGGAAAACTATCAGTTTGTATTATTGCTAAAAATGAAGAAAAAATGTTGCCGGATTGCCTTCGGTCAATCCGAGGAATAGCTGATGAAATAATTGTTGTTGATACCGGATCGAATGATAAAACTATCTCTATTGCTGAAAGTTTTGGATGCAAGGTAATCAGAGAAAAGTGGGAAAATGATTTTTCCAAAGCTCGTAACATTGCTTTAAGCCATGCAACAAATAAATATATTCTCAGTTTGGATGCTGACGAAAGGATTACCAATCCTGAACTTCTAATCCCCGTTTTGAATTCGTCTAAATCCAATACCGGCGGCTGGTTGATTGAAGTAGTTTCAACCGCGACCAGAAAAGACGGAAGTTTGGATACTTACATCAGTAATCTGCTCAGGCTATTTATAAATCATAGGGATATTCGGTTCTATGGGATTATTCATGAACAAGTAGTTGACCCAATATTAAAGTTGGGTTTGAAAATTGAAGCTACTCCATTGAAAATTACACATCTGGGTTATGCTCATTCTCCGGATGAAATGAGAAAAAAGCAAATCAGAAATCTGGATTTACTTAATTTAACTTTAACTTCAGACCCAAATAATGCTTATAATATATTCCAACGAGCCAAAACTTTTCTTGCTCTTGGTAATCTTGCACAAGCTGAGCAGGACATAAGAAAATGCTTGACAATTGTTAACACTGACAGTGCAGTTTACCCTCAGGCTCTGAATTTCGGTGCTGTAATTTCTTATCAGCTGGGAAATTACGATACGGCAATCGAACGCTGTTTATTGTCGCTTAAAGTAATTCCAAAGCAGTCTTTTGCAAATTTTATTTATGGCGAAACTTTAACTGCTCAACACAATTACGCACCTGCTCTTGAAGCATATTTTAAAATGGATGAGGCTCAGAGGTCGCCTGAACTTAATGCTCATATTGCAGGAGATTATTATCTCCCGATTGAACAGCTTGCTTTCAGAATTGGCAAATGCTATGTAGGATTGAAAGATTACGAAAATGCCATGGTGTTTTTTAAACAAGGCAATGATATCAATCCAAAAGATGTCAGCAATTTGGTTGGAATTGCAAATGTTGAGTATAATAACAAAAACTATCCTAAAGCCAAGCAATTAATTGAAAAAGCATTATCTATACAACCTGATAATCCTTCACTTCCCGGATATCTTGAGCAGATTAAGCATGCTATAAATTTACCTGATACCAATCAGAATATTCAAACTCAGAATTCCGGAAATTTTCAACCCAACAGTTCAAAACCATTGATAACTCTTGCAATGATTGTCAAAAACGAAGAACTGATGCTGGAAGGATGTTTGCAAAGTGTTCAGGGAGCAGTTGATGAAATAGTAATAATTGATACAGGCTCCACCGACAATACAAAGAAAATTGCACAAAAATTCAATGCAAAAATTTTTGATTTCAAATGGATAAATGATTTTGCCGCCGCACGTAATGAATCTTTGAAACACAGTACAGGTTCATGGATTTTATATATGGATGCTGACGAAAGGTTATCGCCGAATTCTTCGGTTTCTATAAAAAATATGATTCAGCAGACTCCCGATGATATTGACGGATTTATTATTACAATAGAAAGCAACCATATACAGATAGACGGTGCAACTGAAATGCACAGTGGCGGCTATCCAAGACTTTTCAGAAACTACGGCTATCCGAAGATTAATTTTCAGGGCAGGGTTCACGAGCAGATTACTCCTTCGCTTTTTGCTTTGGGGAAAGCAGTTGTAAACTCAGATTTAGTCATTATTCACCTTGGTTACAACCAAACCCGTGAGGTAATGGAGCAAAAAGTTAAGCGAAATTACTCTCTGCTTATAGAACACGTCAAGGAAGAACCGCTGAATGCTTATGCATGGTATCAGCTTGGGCAAACTCTTGCTCAAATGAATCTTCGTGCAGAAGCTGAAAATGCAATTCGCTTTTCTCTGAATCTTGATGATTTGTCCCCTTCTGTTTATGCCTCTGCTTCGGCAACTTTATGCCAGATATTGGGAGGGCAGAAAAAATACGATGAAGCACTTCAATGGGCTGAAAAATCTCTTGAGAAAGCACCTGAGCAGGTTTATGGAATGCACCTGAAAGCTTATTCACTCTTTTACTTAGGCAGATTCAGAGAATCTGAACAATGTTTTCTCGAGGTTCTAAAAAGAATACGAGCCAAAAAAGGCGTTCCCAAAACAGGATTTGATATTGCAATTCCCGAAGATGTCGTTTTGAAAGGCTTGAATGAAGCAAGAAAGAATTTGGGATAAAGAATAGATTCGTATATATCATGGAAGATAATTGTTCTCTTTCCAAGTTGGATCAGGTTGAGAGAATAAAGATGTCCTACATCTGGCAGATGTAGGGCATCTTATAAAAAAAATCTCTGATATCCAATAAAAAGCTATATTTCCAAAGCAGAAATGCCGGGCAGAATTTTACCTTCGAGATATTCGAGCGAAGCACCACCGCCTGTGGAAACATGCGTAACTTTGTTCTTGAATTTCATTTGAGAAATTGCCGCCGCAGAATCGCCGCCGCCGACAATCGTGATTGCACCGATATTGGTTGCTTTGGCAAGGGATTGAGCAATAGAGAAAGTGCCTTTGGCAAAATTCTCCATTTCAAAAACCCCCATCGGTCCATTCCAAATAACAGTTTTTGCTCCGACAATTTCTTTTTCAAATGTCGCCATAGTTAATGGACCAATATCCATTCCAAACCAATCGGCAGGTATTTCATTAAAGGGAACAATTTTAGTTTCAGCATCGTTCGAAAAGCTGTTAGCAATTGTAACATCCTGAGGTAATAGCAATCTGATGTTTTTCTTTTTTGCTTTTTCAAGAATTTCACTAGCAAGTTGAACCTTATCAGCTTCAAGAATTGATTTCCCGATTTCAAGTCCCATTGCTTTGTAAAAAGTAAACATCATTCCACCGCCGATAAGGATTGCATCGCATTTATCCATGAGATTATCAATAACATCAATCTTACCTGAAATTTTCGCACCGCCCAAAATTGCGACAAAAGGTCTGCGTGGATTCTGAACAGCTTTGCCAAGATATTCAATTTCGTCAGTAAGGAGCTTGCCTGCAAACCTGTCGGTGAAAAAGGACGCTACTGCCGCTGTGCTGGCATGAGCACGGTGAGCAGTACCGAATGCATCATTAATATAGGCATCGCCCAAATCGGCAAGTTTTCGGGCAAATTCCAAATCATTCTTTTCTTCTTCTTTGTAAAAGCGGAGGTTTTCGAGCAAAACAATCTGGCCTATTTCAGCTTTTTTTACTGCGGCTTTTGCCGATTCGCCAATACAATCTTCAGCGAAAATAACATCGTAACCGTAATGATTTTCAAGATAATCAGCAACCGGTTTGAGAGAATATTTCATATTTCTCTCGCCCTTTGGTCTTCCAAGGTGTGACATCAGAACAGGAATCCCGCCGTCGTCAATAACTTTGTTGATGGTAGACAATGATTCGTTAATCCTTGTATCGTCAGTAATTTTGTTATTCTCATCCAATGGAACATTGAAATCAACTCTGATTAACACAAGTTTATGGGTGAAAATCATGGTGTCTATAGTTCTAATCATTTTGTTCTCCTGCAATTATTAAAGATAATTCTAAAATTCAATAAGATTGATCTGCTTTAAAATTCTTATTTCGCTTTTAGTTCGAATTGAATGGGTTTTGAATTTTCGCTGTGATTCTTATTCCCGAAAGCACGAACACGAAGATAATATTTGCCGGGTTTCAATTCTTCGAACATATATTCATTAATATTTCCTACATCAATGGCAGTGAAATCGGGGTGCATTTTCTGAAATTCCTTGTCATAACCCAAATCAAGTTCGTAAACATCAGCTCCGTCAACCTTTTTCCATTTGGCAACAAATGAAGATTCGGTAATATTTTCGGCATTATATAATGTTGGTGTTTCGAGTAGTGTTGTTCTGTTGTTGGGATTAAAAAAACCTGTAGCTGACTGATAATTAATTTTTTCGCCGGAACCGTTGTATTCCACCACCTGCATCGTGTAGAAAGTATTAGGCTGAAGATTTTTAACTGTAACATCATTTCCGGAACCCGAATAAACAACAAAAGTGCTGTCTTTGTCGGTTTTAGAACCTTTTCCGAATTCTTCGCTGGCTTTGTACTCAGTTCCATTTACAGGAAGAGTCAGTCCACCCTTGCCTTTTTTAATTATCATGATACATTTTTTCCCGTCGCCTCTTTTCCAGTTGATCTCAAACTGAGTGTCACTCACTTTAGTAAAAGCAACATTACGGGTACCTTTGGAAGGTTTGACTGCCGAAGTAAAAAATGATTCGGTAAAGGGATTGCCTTTATTTTCAAAAGTTTTATTTGATTCATTTACATAATAGAAATCAATTTCGTAATCGGTATCGGCATTTGTATTTGAAAGCTTAATAGTACCTGTTTTATCATTCCCTGAATAAACTACTAAATTGCCTAAGCCTGTGTAGGATTCAGTTAAAGATGAATCGAAACCTGAAACGGGCTTGTAAGTCTTTTCCAAAGCCGGCTTAACAGCATTGTCTTTTTTGGTGTGGACAACAATTATTTTTTTGGAACTGTTGTTATCATCCCATTTAATTGACATGGATACATCATTTCTTTCAAGAATTTTAATCTTTGGCTTTTCGATTGAAAAGGTAACGAATACGATTGCAAAGAACATGACAGCAAAGAATAAGCTGAATTTTTTCATAATAATAACCTGAATTTATTTATTAAATATTTGTTTCAAATAGAATTTGCAAAATAATATATTTTCAGACTCTATAAAAGAAGAAGTACTGTTTTTATTGGAAAATCATGCTTTATAAAATAAAATCAGGCTTATTACTTCACATTGAACGAATAGAATGTTTAACTAATGAAAAAAATTACTCTGCCAAAAATTGCTACTCCGTTTTTTTTATCAATTTTCTGGAGTTATTAAAATGGAACAAACCAAAGGTAAGATTCTTTGGATAGATGATGAAATTGAGCTTTTGAAGCCTCATATATTTTTACTCGAACAACGCGGCTACACAGTCTCTACCGCCACAAACGGTGAGGATGCCATCGAGCTTTACAGGCATAACCATTACGACCTGACTTTCCTCGATGAGTCAATGATTGGCATGAGCGGGCTTGATGCCCTGCCTGTTCTGAAAGAGATTGACCCTTCCACGCCTGTCGTTATGGTTACCAAAAATGAAGCAGAAAGCGTTATGGAAGATGCAATCGGTAAAAAAATTGACGATTATCTTACAAAACCTGTAAATCCGACTCAAATTCTTGCCGCTTGCAAGAAATTTCTCGAGTCCGACCGCATTAGTCAGGAATCTATTACTCAAAGATATTTGCAGGGCTTTACCGAGATCACCCAACGACTTTACGACAGATTATACTGGGAAGACTGGCGTGATATTTATCTGAAGCTGGTTAACTGGTCAATAGAACTGGACCGTTTTCCTCAGCTTGGTTTCCAGCAGACACTTCTGGACCAGTGGCGAGAGTGCAATTCGGCTTATTCCAAATTTGTTGAAGACAACTATAAGGATTGGATTTTTTCAAAAGATAATGAAGACAAACCTGTGTTTTCGCCTGATATTGTCGAAAAATTTCTTGTGCCTCATCTCAAATCGGGCGACCCTGTTTTCTTTTTCGTGATTGACTGCCTTCGTGTTGACCAGTGGCTCATGATGGAAGAACTTCTCCGTCCATTTTACACATTCAAAAAAGATTATTATTCAGCGATTTTGCCCACAGCTACCCCTTATGCAAGAAATTCAATTTTTGCAGGACTCTATCCTGCCGATATTCAAAAAAATTATCCGCAATATTGGATTAATGAAATGAATACCGAAGAACATAAGCTGAATTCTTTTGAAAAGGAACTTTTGGACGAGCAGTTGAAAAGAAAAAGAGTAAAGTTAAAAACTAACACTGCTTATGTCAAAATTCATGATACAGAATTTGGTAAGAAAGTCGAATCCGAAATTATGAAATATGCAAACAACCATCTGACTTCGATTGTTGTTAATTCGGTTGATATGATTGCCCATTCGCGTTCGGACTATGCCATTCTGAAAGAAATTGCACCAGATGAACCTGCTTACCGCTCGCTGACTCAGTCGTGGTTCCAGCATTCATCATTGTTTGGAATGCTGAAAGCAATTTCGGAAATTAAAAATGTTAAAATCGTTCTAACCACCGACCACGGTTCGATTCGCTGTATGCGGGGCGTTAAGGTTATCGGCGACAAGGACACTTCAACATGTCTCCGCTATAAATTCGGGAAGAATGTTAAGGCAGACGACCGCCATGCGATGTCAATCAAAGACCCGACGGATTTCAGGCTTCCCCGATTAGGATTGACGGTTAATAACATCATTGCAAAGGAAGATTATTATTTTGTCTATCCTACTGATTTTCATTTTTATCTTCAGAAATACCGCGACAGTTTCCAGCACGGCGGCATTTCGCTCGAAGAAATGATTATTCCAGTGATTGAGATGGAACCAAGATAATTATTCTTTTAAATAAATCTTAAAAAGTCGTGCATTTGAAAAAGTGCCGGACTTTTTTTTTGAAATAATCAATAATTTTTAATACCAATTCAAATTTCTGAATCACTGATTAAAAGGATTTCGGGATTAAGAGGATATGTTTATCAGATGTCCTACATCTGGCACATGTAGGACATCTTTCCAATATATTCTTGAAAATCCGTGGAATCCTTTAAACCAAATAATCTGCGATTCAGACATTCCCAAGCTCAATCCTCGATAATCAACAATTTTCATTGTGACGTAGTGACAAAAGCTCGGTAGAAAAAAAAACTGCCCAAGAAGTTCCGTCCTGTACGGAAGAGAAGAATTATGTATTTCAAAGAGTTGAGGTTTTAGTTGCTTTATTGTTGAAGAGTTTAAGAGCCTGTTGATTAATCAATACAACAATAAACACGATTTAAGTCTTAATGGTATAAAATATATAACAAATATCGAAGATCATAATGATTAAGAAGAAAAAGATACCAAAACAAACATCAATGTGGATTCCCACTCATGAACTCAAAATTTGACCTTAATGTTGCCCCTGTCACAGGTGCAATAATAGAAGTAAACATGCTTCACTGTAATCAAGCCGATTCAAGCGAGCTTTCCGAACGTATTATTAATGCCCAGATCAGACTTAACGACATAGCTGAAGACCCTACAACTGTTTTACAGATTCAGACAGTTACATCGGACAAAGGATATTTTAAAGCGACTGAGATTCAAGCAATTCATGATATGGACGTTATGACAGTAATTCCCGACTTCATTTACAATCGTAATCTGGAAAAGCTTACTATTGAAGAAAGAATACCACTGCGTTTCGCAAAAGCCGAAGTAAAAAGCAAGGAAGGTAAGGCACTTCTGGGACTACGCGGATCGCAGGTTGAGCGAAGTTTTGCTCAAGTACTTGACTCAGGCGGTCAGCAAAGAACCACTCTTAGCAAAAACGAAAACATACTGAAGCGATATAGAATCGCTGTGGCGAGCTACAACCTTTCTCTTCTTATGAGAAAGTTATTCGGCATTGGAACACCTAAACAGTCCCTTGCCAACTCAAATTTCTTCTTATCTTGGATTCTCAACTGCATTTGGCGTTTTCAAATTCGATTATTAGACAATTTCAGCCTCATATTTTATTTCTTTTTCACAAAACGTGTTTTTCTGAAATTATCGGAATTTTTGCTTGTTTTTCAGTTTTTGTCTTTATCTACAGGCTATTAGGCGATTGTAAAGTTAAAGCTCCTAATTGTTAAATTGGGCTTGCTATTTCGTGTTCTTTGCCTTCGAAGGATTAATTGCACATTTTGAAACTTAAAATTGATTCTTCGTTTTGAGAAAGATAATTACAAGAAAGAATAAGGCTTGGTATTACCTACTGTCCTGCATATTATCAGAATGAAATGATTGGAAATAAAATATCGTCGGTAAAATCTAAAAAAAATCAAATTTTTACAATATAAAAAATATTATTTTGTTTAGTTAAAACTAATTTGTTTATTTGTAAAACAAAGTTGACTTTTTATTTTTATTTATCAGGAGCTAAGGATATGCGAAAACTTTATACATTTTTTTCTCGAATAGTAATTGTTTGCATGTTACTATTTATTGCTACTAACTTATATTCTCAAAGATTCCCAACGGCAGACGGCGAGCAAACCAGAAGGCTCTCAATTGCTACTGTTGATGGAATTCAGTATCGTATTGTCTGCACAAATACTTCTATCTATTCCTCAAAAAATTGGGATAACATCGGATGGTCCAAAAGCAAATTTTTGTATCAGACCGATCCGGGCAGAACCATTACTGATATGAACTTTCAATATGGTGAAACAGGGAAAAAGCGTACTCTGTGGGTTCTTCTTGATAATGCAACAACCTTATACTTCACATTCAATCCTTTGAATCAAACTTTCGAAACTACAAAAATTTTTCCTGGTCCTGGGACAACATCTATCCGCCCCAAAAAATTAATCAGTTCAAATTTCGCATTCCTTCTGAATAACAGCAGAGTTTGGGTCAACCGCAAGGATAACAACGGTTGGTTTGCCGATACCTTGGGTTTGAAAAATATTACGGTTTCCGATATATGCTTTTTGAATAATAATACTGTAATTGCCGCTACTTCAAAAGGAGTTTATAGTATTATTGATACTTCAAGCCAATGGACAAAAGTAAATTCATTCGATTCAACTTTAAACTGCTTAACAATCTTCAACTGTCGCAACAACTCCGGACTTTATGTGGCAACAAGCACAAAGGGTCCATTTCTTTCAATTGATAATGGGACAACATGGAGCCGAGATACAACCGGATTTGGCAACTTCAGTGTAACTCGTTTCGGGGATGACAGCTATGGAACAAAATATGCTATGGGTGGAAATCAATCCACAACTTTATATCGCAAAAAAACCTCTGAACCCGCATGGATTAGAATAGATACAAATTTGCGTAATTCAGTTGGTACAACTCTCGTTTATAATGATGTCCGGGGAGATTCAACCCTTGAAGCCGCAACTAACTATTGCGTTTATTCAAGTTTAACTTCAGGTGATAATTGTTCGCCTGCTTATGCTGGAATTATGTCCGAAAATATTTACAGCCTCCACTTTCTTGGAAATGAGAAAGCAGTTGTAAGTACCGGTTTTGGTGTCTATTCGCAGTCAAGTTCAACAAGTGACTGGATAAAGAGGTATCCCCAAACCGGGTTTTTAAGTGGTAAAATCATCAAAAGGGATATGTTCGGCAATTTATTTATGCAGGAAACTGCTTCAGGAACCGGACAGACTCATCAGGCAAATGTGCTGAAGAGTACCGATGCGGGAGTTACTTGGAATTATGATACTTTGGGTATTTCAATTGTACCTGTTTCCACCGGGTTCTTTGCTACGGCATTTTTCGTGGATGAATTCTCAAATCAGCATTTTGGTTTGACTTCTTCGGGTACTAACCCGATAAGAATATATTCAAGAACTCCTTTTGCTGAATGGAATCCTGATACTACCGGAGCAAACTTAACAGCCGCAGGAACTAACCAATTTAAAGTATTAGCTAATTTTGGCTCTGATGCCAAATCAAATTTATTTTTTAGTACATTCTCCTATACCGGACAACAAATTCTGCAGCCAGCTGTTTTCAAAAAAAATCAATTTGTTGGCGGGAATTGGGTTCCGGATACTTCAGGTTTGGGTGATGCACTTATAAATACTTTCACGGTAAACTCAAAAGGAAAAATGTTCGCAGGTTCATTGATAAATAAACTTGGTGTTTCTTCCTTATATTCACAGGATATTACAGAAAATTCATGGAAAAGTATACCATTACCTCCTTTTTCATCAACGGATATAGCTACATTGGCTTTTGATTCTACAGGTGCTCTTTATGTCAACTTCACCCCTGTTTACTACAACGGAACAAGTTGGGGTGTTTATGTTTCGGATGATTTGGGTACAACATGGAAGTATGCCGGATTGGACAGCGTTGCAGTCAGAGGACTAATGGGGAATGGTAATTCAATGTATGCATATTGTGCCAGAGGAGCTTTCAAATTGAATGCCGCACCCATCAAACTTCCTGTTATGACTCTAAGTTCTAAAGTTTTAGATTTTGGTCAGGTTTCCCAAGGCACTTCCAAAGATTCAAGTATTAAAGTCAATAACACTGGAAAAGATACTTTACGCGTTACCAATATTACTTCAACCAATGGAGTTTTTAGTGCTCCAATCAGGGCATTCAATGTGGCTCCGGGTTCTTCCTATTCCTTGGCGATAAGATTTACCCCTAATGCCCAGGGAATTGTCAAAGGTACTTTCCGAATTGCCAGTAATACATATCCTGACAGCATTAATGTCAGCGGCGAAGGTATTAATTTTAAATATCCGAAAATGCTCTTGTCCTCAAAAGATGTTGATTTCGGAAGTGTTGAAGGCGGTCAAACCAAGGATACATTAATACCTGTAAAAAATATTGGACAAGATACTTTGATTATTTCAATGATTCGTTCAAATTCCACTTCATTTTCAAGCACGACAACCAATCTGACAATATTACCCGGAGATTCGTCAAATTTAACTCTTTCATTTTCTCCGAAATCAAACGGTCAGTTGTCTTGTTTGTTTTCGGTGTTCAGTAATGCATCAAACGACACGATAAAAGGAACCGGACTCGGAGTTAATGTTTCTGTTCCTAAAATGACTTTGAGTGTCAGGTCAATAAATTTTGGAACCATCGAAACAGGTAAAACCAAAGATTCCGCTTTTATTATTGGTAATGTTGGTACTGATACTCTAAAAATAAGCAATATGAGAACCTTTTCTCCTGCATTTTCTGTTTTAAGATCAAATGTCAATATTGCACCAGGCGATACAGCAAATATAGGTGCAAGATTCTCCCCGACTAATGGTATTCAGTATAACAGCATTATAAGGATTACAAGCAATCTGTCTGTGGATTCAATAGCACTATCCGGTTTAGGTGAAACACCGAAGAGTGTTGATGATTTATTTGGAATTAATAGTATAATCGGATATTTTGATATTATTCCAAATCCTGCAAACCGAAATTCAAATATTATATTCAATTTAACTGATGCGGCATATATCCGATTGGTTTTGTATGATTTAGCAGGAAATGAAATTACTACAATCTCAAATGGTTATTTTGACAAAGGAGACCAAAAAGTTCAGTTGAATGAATCTGATGATTTCAATAATCTTTCAAGCGGAGTATATGTTTTAAGGCTTGTTGCTGGCACAAAAAGTATAACTAAATTAGTAAATCTGGTGAATACGCCATAAGGATTATTTTTGAAATGGATGATTAATAAAAAATGGAGTTATAAATATAACATTATTTATCCTTTCATATTATGTAATGAAGTTATAGGAATCGTCTTCCTAGGATATCATCTGTACCTTTTGGATATATTTTTCTTATAAGGACAACGGTTATTGTTGGTTATAATACTTGACCCATTGCATCTCTTGCATCTTTTAGGTAAAAAAGATGCAACTTCTGCTTTGCATTATCACAATTCCCAACTTTTCCCCCAACCATCATATTTGAAATAAATTGCTCGGATAAAATCGTTCATGAGTTCTTGTATTTTATCATATCCTTACAATCTAAATTAACCATTTATCTTTTCATTACCTAATTTCTTCTATCTCTCGAATTTATATTTGTCGGTAACAGTCATAGGCTGGTAGAGTCTGAATTCCCCAAAACCGCTGTTGTCAACAAAAGTGTACTGCCTGTTGGATTGGTAAGTCCATCTTTCGTAAACACGTGAATCGCTTGTTGAGTTTGTTCGTTCCACATTTGAAGGCTTTCCGTAAACTATGAAAACCAATCCTTTGTCGGTGTTCCAGCCTTCGGTATAGGAACGGAAATTCTGATTTGCATATTCGATTCTGGAATAATACTCTTCAAATGCTTCGTTTATCTCTGTATTTGGTGATGGGTCCAAATTCTTCCAAAAGTCATCGAACCTTCTCTGCTTTTCGTCGGGAGTTTTTGCTTCCTTAATATAATCAAGCTCAGAACTGTTTGCAACATATTTTAACTGACGAACTGCTTTTTCCAAATCGTTCATTACGAAACTTCCGATAACCCTGAAAAACTTGATTGTTCTTTCCGAGATGGCAAGATAATCGCTTGTCCTGACTTCTTCACCACTTGATGGTTTTATAGCGATTAAACGCAGTTTATAGTTGTTTTGGGATAATTCAGCAGGAAGTTTGACCTTTAAGTAATGCTGAATCGAGGGAGCAGTGCACTTTATTCTTTGCTTAGGACTTTTGAATTTCACTTCGTTGCTTTTGTCAAGCACTTCGTAAAAAATATCAATTGTGTCCAAAAGTTTTGAATATGTCTCGTAAAATACAAAAAATCCGTCTTTCAGTTCACCAACATTGTCTGAAACATGAGGAGTGATAACGAATCTGCTTCCCTTTTCTTCAATCGAACTTACGAACATCATTCCACTAAGAGTAAAATTGAATTTCGAGAAATCGGTTACAATCACATCCCTTGTTTTTCTGCTTGATTTTCGGTTGTAGCTGTCTGTAAAAACAGCTTCGACCTCGTATTTGCCGGCTTTCAGTCCGAAAATTGTCTGGGAGTAATCAAATTTGCCGTTACCACCCTGAGCCGTGAAATAATCTTTCTCGCGGATAGATTTCTTAACGGTCTTTGTCTCGACCAACTTGCCTGTACTATCGTTGATGTTAATAATCATTTCATATCCTGCCAGATACAATTCACCTGTTTTAACAAATTCCAAAGTCTGAAACGGTACAATGGCAAAGACATCCAGCCTGCCGACTATTCCCAAACTGTCAGAGTCGGATTTGAAAACAACGGCATCAAAACTGAATGCACCCGCTTTGTCACTGTTCCTTTCCTGCGACTTCAGATTGGATGAAAAAGCTATAAAAAAAGCGAACAAAAAAAATATTTTCAGAAATTTTAAAAAAGAGTTCATAATGGCGACAGAATTAATTAATTTAATACTTTATAAATTACATTTTTCTTGACGCATTTAAATTGTTTTTGTTGAAAATATATGAATAATAATACGAATTCGAATAAGTCGGACCTTGGAGTTGCGATAATTGTCAAAGATGCATCCAAAACAATTGAACGGGCAATCAAATCAGTTTTGCCGATTTGCCGTCAACTTGTTGTGGTTGACACAGGCTCTCTGGACAGTACACCTGCAATTTGCAAAAGGAATGGGGCAGAACTCCATTTCCATAAATGGCAGGATAATTTTTCCGAAGCAAGAAATTATGGTCTTCGGTTCATGCATACCGAATGGGTTTTAGTGATTGATGCAGACGAAGAACTTCTGACAAATTCTTTCATCAGGAATTTTAATTTATTTGAAAATCCATCCATTGGAGGAATAAAGGTTAAGTTAACAAATTTTTTGGGGAATGAGCCTGATTCGGCAAAGTCGGCTCACACTTATACCAGAATTTTCAGAAATAATCCCAAAATTCGTTTTTCAGGTTCAATTCATGAACAAATAGCCGAAAGCATTGAATCTGCAGGATATGATATAATTCCATCGGATATTGAAATTATCCATTATGGCTATTCCGAACATTCTGATGAAAAAATTGAACGAAACAGAAAACTGCTTAAAAAAGAGCTTGAACAAAACGAAAATGATGCATGGCTTATGTTCCATCTTGCAGAAACTGAGTTTACAGATGGGCATAACCAAATAGCAAAGGACAATTATCTGAAAATTCTCGAATCGGCGGATGTAATACCTCAGCATTATGAAAAATCCCGAATAAGATTAGCACAAATTTTTCTAAGTGAAGGGAGTTACGAATCAGTAGGGAAATATGCAGATTTTATATGCTCCGACCTTCAGCTTGAAGGTTTGAGAAAATATGTTCTTGCCGCTTCCATGCTGTTCAGGAACGAATTTGAAAAAGCAAAAGAACTCTATTGTTCCAAAGAAGTTTCTGCTTCTGAGCTTGTTCCTAAGAAAGATATTCTGAAAGCATTGGAATTGATTGAAACGATAGAAAAAAGCAAGTTGATGAAAATATAATTTGATTTAATTCTTTTTTTTTTAATTTTGCAGTTTATTAAAATATTAATTTGATTTTTTGAAATAATATCCGATAAATAATTCTTGAGAAAACAAAATTTGATAATAATTGGAGATGATTTAATGAAACAAGATGAAATGAGTTTTGGAGAAATCGAGTCAGATGATTTCTTGTCATTCGACCACAGCGACGGCTTTTCTTTATCAATGATGCTCTCACCAACTAAATGGGAAGAAGACGATCTTTATGATGAAGAAGAAGATGACGATGATTTAGATGATGATGATTTTGACGAACTGGACGAGGACGAAATTATTGAAGAATTGGACGAGGAATTTGAAGATGAACTTGAAGAAGAAGGCTACGAACAAGATTTCGACTCTCTTTTCGACGAAGATGACGATGACGAAGACGATATAGATGACGACGATGACGTAATTTAAAGCATGTTACTTTTCTTTTTTTTTTAAACCTCTTGATGTATGCTTTGCACAAGAGGTTTTTTTTCTTGGAAGGAAAAAAAATGAATCCTGTTACTGTGTTTGATGAGCTTACCTACGGACATTATAGTCCGCCTTATGCTATCGAAAATGACTTTCTGGCTATGAATCTCCATACTCAGCCAAACGGTCTGTATTATTACAGGAATTTTCTTGGAGCAATTGAGGAAAAAGAAATTCTTGCAAAAAATGCTCAAATAATCATTCATCCCGTTGAACCGATTTTTCTTGACTTCAAATCAGCCAAGCATCTGATGATTGAATTCGACAGCCGAATGGAAATCGAACCTGATTCAATTAATAGTATTTATCTGAAATTTCCTGTTCATATCGGTGTTTTTGTTATTACGGGCGAGCAATCCGATTTGATTGATATTTTCAGCTTTGTTCCTGCAAAATTTTCGCTTTACGGCGACCCACATATTGGCACAATTTGCCGTTATTTTAAAAGCTCCGTTTATCACGAAAAGCCTCAGACGGATTATGTCAAGGAAGGAATACTCGAGGTCAGTATAACGAATTCAACGGATAACTGGATTGAAATGAATCGGATAGTTTTTGACTGCAGTCGGATGACTGTCAACTATACACCCGAAGAAGTATATTCAAAGGCAAATGTGAAAATATTTAATCATCTTATTGCCGAAACGGACTTCGAGGATTTGCCGTCTAATTCATCCTATGATAAATCTTTCCAGATTTACCGGCAGAAAAGGCTTATGCTCAGCGTTACTTCAACCAAATTTATGATGGAGGCAGGACTATGATATTCAAAGGATTTTCATTGATGGAGCTGGGAATATCAGTTGCAATTTTTGTTGTGGTGCTTTTCATCGCCAAGTTTATAAGCATCCGTTTGAAAAGATTATTCAAGGACAAGCTGAATAAAACTCAGCTGAGTTTTATTTTGAAGTTTTCATATTATGGAATAATATTATTATATATATTTTCAATTCTTACTTTCTTTGGCGTGAATTTTTCGGGATTGATGGTTGCAGGCGGAATTGCGGGTATAGTTCTCGGATTTGCAAGCCAGAGGATTGTCGGCAATCTTATTTCGGGTTTGTTTTTGTTTGTAGAACGTCCTGTCAGCATCGGAAGTGATGTTAATATTGAGGGATTCGGTGGTTTTGTTGAAGATATTAAGGTGCTTTCCACAATCATCAGAACCTACGACGGGCTTTATGTCCGAATACCAAACGAAAAAGTATTTCTGTCGAACATCGTGAACAACGTTGTTCATTGTGCCCGAAGAGTTGAGTACGTAATAGGAATTGATTATACCTCGAATGTTGAGCTTGCAATTAAGGTATTAAAGGCTACTGCCGATAATCATCCGCTTGTATTGGTTAATCCTGCCCCTGAAATATTTGTTCTGAAGTTAGCCGAAAGTTCAATTGACATTGAAATCCGTCTTTGGGCTCCCACAACGCATTGGTGGGCGATGAAAAAGGACTCTCTGCTTTTGATGAAAAAAGCCCTTGACGAAGCAGGCATTGTCATTCCATTTCCCCAGCAAGTTATGTGGATGGGGGAGAAACAGTAAGATTTGATCTGTTGCTTGTTTCCACTTCCTTGAATTTATTCGTAGAAAAAAATTCACTGAAATTTATGTATTTAAACATTAGCTAACTAATCCCCAAAAAATAAATAAATAATGTCTTGCTTTGTAAAAAAATTAATGTTATATTGTCATTGTATGATTTGTAACTTTATTATTTTTCGTAAAATGATTAACGAGGATAGATTTGCAACCAAAAAATAGTTCTATATAATTTCACTTACTGAATTGCAAAAAAGCAGAAAAACAGAGTAAGACATCTTTTTTGTCATACTTAGGCTTTGTTATATTTGAAAAATTCCAAATTTATTTCTTAATTGTCTGTTTTCATTCACTTTTGAGAGGGAAAAACTATGCGTCTTAAAAAAAGGTCAAGACTGGTACGACAGTCTTGACCAATAACAAAATCCGGAAGAAAATTCCAGATTCCTCGTCGAAAAATCACTGAAAGTTCAGGACCCAAGTGATTTGTCAATTGCAAAATTACACAATTAATTTCATTTTGTTATTATAATATTAAGGTACTTATATGTTTAAACTATTTATAAAACGCTACTTTTATTACATTTCAATAATTGCATTATTGTTTACTTTAACTTCACTGAAGTCTTTTGCCTTATGTGAAGACCCCTGCCCTACTGATATTCCTCCCGTTAATATCCCATGGATTTCAATGCCAAGTACGGTAGTCTATGTAACTTTTCCCAATGGGAAGATATGTGCATACAATGTGTGTTATTGTTGGAGAAGTGTTGGAGTTGTTGCACCATATATTGAGGTTTATGTAAAAGGAGGAGGACCTGTCGACCCAAACTGTCCACCAATTGAGTATATTTATGATGGACCACTATTAATGAGACTTTTAGCTGAAGCCATTTTAAAACAAAATCCCCATAATTTACCATGGATTTGCCCTCCATGTCCTGATGAATTTATCGAATATAGGGCTTATTATGACAGATGTTGGACAAATGGTATATCTTGCAATGGAAATTCATATTGTCAAGGGATTTATCATGTCTGCTGTACAGCTGGAATTAAAACTATAACTTGGATTAGTAATAGTGTCTTAGGTGATAATTGTGACTCACCATGTAACGGAAGTTGTCCATAGCATTAATTTACTATCAGTGGCAGACAAAGATTCTAAATGAAATTTTGTCTGTCATTGTATTAACGGTGAAATAAATCAATAGTTCAATTATCCAATAATTCTGAGAATCAAATGAAAACTTTAAAAACTGTTTTTTACATTTTTCTTGTAATCCTATATCTATTCCCAAACCCAAGTCATGCTAAATTTATATGGCAGAACATTTCTGCAGATGAAAAAGAAATCTTATTAATTGATTCCCTGAATTTCTATCTTGTCGGTAATGATGGAAAAATTCTTAGGTCCTATGACGGCGGAGTTAAGTGGAAATGGCAGGAATCATACATCCGGGCAAATTTAATGTCTGTTAGTTTTACAGATACGAATAACGGTTTTGCTGTGGGCGACAGCGGTTACGTTCTTTCCACTCAGAATTCCGGCAAAACATGGACTTCACAAAAAGTTGGGAATAAAAGGTTATTTGCAGTAAAAATGATTGATAATAATAACATAATTGCTGTAGGCGACAGAGGTGTTATCTACAAAACAACAGACGGCGGAAAGAACTGGGTTCTGAAATTTGAGAATGACAGCACCTGCCTGAAAAGAATAAAATTCATAGACGACAAGACAGGCTATACAGTAGGTGAGCATAATTTTGCCTTCAAAACCGTTGACGGCGGAGATAACTGGACAAGCATATTTCAAAACCATAATAAGTTATTTCAGCTTTGTGCAGTTGATTTTTTTGATATAAATCATGGAGTTATCGGCGGCATGGATAGTCTTGGTCATCGTTCACTGACTTATACTACTACCGACGGCGGGCAAACATGGGATACAGTTAAATTGGATTTATGGGAATATTGGGTTGGTGCCAAAATGTATGGACCCCAAAAGGTATTATTATTCGGTTGGAAAGGAGTATTTAAAACAGATGATTTCTTTAAAACTTTTAGCAATACCGAACTAACAACAAAGGATTACCTGAATGTATATCCTGAGTCGGTTTTAATTAATTCAATATCTGCATTAGATAACGGCACAATATATTATCTTGGATTTAACCATAGTATTGTTAAATCAACTGATTACGGCAATAACTTTAAATTTGTAAACTGGTTTGATATGACAGTACAACCAACGATGATTTATATGGCAGGCCTTGCATTTCTAAATGAAAACGAATGTTTGTTTTATGGCGAAAAAAGCAATATATTCAGGTCTGTGGATGGCGGCACTATGTTCAACCATAGTTACCCCTATGATTCCATAGATTATTATTTAAAATTTGGAGGTTCAACACTTTTCGCTCATCATTTCAAATCAGAAAAAGAAGGTTTCCTTGTCGGCAAAAGACAATTTCAACCGCCCAAATATCTTGCAGATTTAACAATATTTACGAGTGACGGTGGTTTAGCTTGGACAGCAAATGATAAAATTAAAGCTCGTTCGCTGAGTTTTCCCGAAGAAGAAACCGGCTTTGCCGTTTCAGATTCGAATTTCAGCAAAACGACTGATGGAGGAGAGACTTGGTTCACAAAAGCTATATTATCTACCAAAAATATGATGAATTTTTGGGAAGTTGATTTCAAAACAAAAGATGTCGGCTTCATTCACGGCAGGCAGGGTGCCTACCCGACAGACGACACAATAAATTTTCCTTATGGAAATGCGTACAGAGTTCTAAAAACCGAAAACGGCGGCGATTCATTCGATACAATTGCAACAGTTGGCAATGCCAGACTCTATGTTGATAATGCCTACTTTAAAGATGAAAATAACGGTTTTCTTTTTGGTTCGGGTTATGATATGCTGGTAACCACTGACGGTGGTCAAAGCTGGAATTGGCAGAAGTTAGACTCAAATAAGCATAGAATTTCATCAATGAAATTTTTAGACTCTCAATTGGGCATTGCCGGCTCAATAAATGACACGGTTTTTATAACAACCGACGGAGGCAAAAATTGGCAAAGCGAACAAATACCTGCAAAGTCGGGATGGGCAAGATCTTGTGATTATTCAGGAATTACAATCAAGAATAAAGATACTGTTTTCCTTTACGGCTACAATCGCTTAATCAGGGGTGTAAAAATGCCGGATTCGCTTAATATTGTTAAAGAAACTGTCAATATTTTTAATCCTTACTTTTTTATTAGTATAGCTCCAAATCCTGTTTCAAATATAGTAAAATTCAAAATATATGGTCTTTATTCTGTTAAGGATAGCCCGCTTAGTTTTAAAATATTGGATATTTTCGGTGACGAAGTCATGGATTTATCTGCTTATGCAAACGATAACAATAATGGTTCCACATCAGAGTTCAACTATAATATATCTGCATTACCATTGGGAGTTTATATCGTAAAGCTCTCTTCAATGGGTTATGTCCACGTAATAAAATTAGTAAAGACGTAAATGAGTTTATAAAATCAGCATTTACCAAATCGGCAGGAACTCCACCTGCCGATTCTTGTAATAAGAAGTAAATTATTACTCCAATTTTATAGCAATAAATAATCGTTATCTTCGTTAATTGCTTTTGATTTCGTACATTGAAAGTAAGTCAACCTTACCCCATCCTATTCTTGGAGAAGGCTGTAAGAATTTGCATCTTTGCATCTTTTTTAGCCCAAAGATGCAACGAGAAAAATATCGTTATTTGAAATAATATCAACAGGTTAGCTGTTAAATAATTACATTTTTTAAATTATATTTTTTGATGATGCAATGCAAATTGGGAAAAATGAAGTGAGAATTGCTCCAGCGGAGCAACTGTTTGTAGAAAAGTAGACCATATAATATTAAAACTCCGTAGGAGCGATCTAATTATTCAAATTCATAATTTCAACTGTCCGCTCCTACGGAGCTTGATGTTTAAAATGTTTTGGGTTTCTACAAACAGGTTGTTCCTATGGAACATACAAATGTGTTCTTTGAAAAAACATCCAAAAATTGCATCTTTGCATCTTTTTTAGCCCAAAGATGCAACGAGAAAAATATCGTTATTTGAAATAATATCAACAGGTTAGCTGTTAAATAATTACATTTTTTAAATTATATTTTTTGATGATGCAATGCAAATTGGGAAAAATGAAGTGAGAATTGCTCCAGCGGAGCAACTGTTTGTAGAAAAGTAGACCATATAATATTAAAACTCCGTAGGAGCGATCTAATTATTCAAATTCATAATTTCAACTGTCCGCTCCTACGGAGCTTGATGTTTAAAATGTTTTGGGTTTCTACAAACAGGTTGTTCCTACGGAACATACAAATCTGTTCTTTGAAAAAACATCCAAAAATTGCATCTTTGCATCATTTTGCATCCAATGATGCAATGGTTAAAATTTTGTTATTTGAAATAATATCAACCGTTTAGCTGAAAATTGATTGCATCTTTTTCGGGAAATAATAAAAGATGCAATTTGGGAAAGATTATCTACCTCCGTCTGCTCCGCAGACACACAAGGATGACTCTTTACCACCTAAACACCTAACCGTCTAAAAACCTCAACTCTTAACCCTTGCTACCCAATATTCCCAAAAATTCCTGTTCGTTCAAAATGGTGACGTTGAGTTTTTTGGCTTTGTCAAATTTGCTTCCGGGATTTGCTCCAACCACCACATAACTCGTTTTGGAACTGACCGAACCTGTAACTTTTCCGCCAAGCTCTTCAATTGCATATTTTGCCGCATCGCGAGTCATGGTTTCAAGTTCACCTGTTAGAACAAAGGATTTTCCGGCAAGAACACTTTTACCCGATTTCATTTCGTTTTCTGATTGCTCGAAATTAACTCCTGCCATCTTCATTCTTCTGATGATTTCGAGTTCCTTTTCGTCGGAAAAGAAGTCCACAACAGATTGTGCAATCCTCGGACCAATCTCATAAATGCCTTTTAGGTCTTCAAATTTTGCTTGGGACAGATTGTCAATACTAATGAAATTTCCCGAAAGAAGTTTAGCTGTACCTTCGCCGACAAAGCGTATCCCTATCGCAAAAAGCACTTTGTGGAAAGGTTGCTTTTTTGAATTTTCAATTGCTTCCAGAAGATTGTCCGTACTTTTCTCGCCCCATCTGTCAAGGTTCAAAAGCTCATCCCTGAAATTCTTCAAATCGAAAACATCAGCTATATTTTTAAGGTGCCCAAGCGTAACAAGCTGTTCGACCACCTTTTCCCCAAGTCCTTCTATATTCAAAGCATTGCGGGACGCAAAATGCTCAATTCTCCGTTTCAACTGCCAGGGACATTCGGGATGGTTGCAGTAATGATTGGCTTCGCCTTCTGGCTTTGTCAAAGGGCTTTTGTATTCACAAGTGCAGAATTCGGGGAACTCAAATTTCACCGAGTCTGCTTTCCTTTTTTCCATAACTACGGCGGTTACTTTCGGTATAACTTCACCGCCCTTTTCTATTAGAACTGTGTCATCGATTCGGATATCTCTTTCAGAAATATAATCGTAATTATGAAGAGTGGCACGACTGATTGTTGAACCCGCAAGAAATACAGGCTCAAGCTCTGCAACAGGAGTTGCGGCACCTGTTCTGCCGATTTGAACAGTAATATCTTTCAAAAGAGTTTGAGCTTTCTCAGCTTCGAATTTATAAGCAATTGCCCAACGCGGCGAGCGGGCAACCGCACCGAGAAATTGCTGTTGAGCCATAGAATCAACTTTTATAACAATCCCGTCAATCTGAAAAGGAAGCTCGTTTCTGTGATTGTCCCAATGATTGATAAATTCAAATATCTCATCAATGT
Source organism: uncultured Hyphomicrobiales bacterium (assembly GCA_964606895.1). Lineage (GTDB taxonomy): Bacteria > Bacteroidota > Ignavibacteria > Kapaibacteriales > UBA2268 > CAZSHX01. The sequence continues at coordinate 35,298 of CAZSHX010000003.1, read as the reverse complement.
TTTGGCAGACTTTAGTATAAGGGCTTGCAGGAAAACCAAGTTCTTTGAGCAGAGAAAGGTTTTCGCTATGGGAAGTCAAAGGAAAGTCCGTAGTATCAAGATAGTAGCAAGCCATAAGCAAAGACCGCTTTTCAACCTGCTTCGGGTCTAAGAGTTTCAAAGTACCTGCAGTCAGGTTTCTCGGATTCGCATAAGTTTTCTCGCCAAGTTCGATTCTTGCATCATTAATTTTAAGGAAATCGGATTCACTCATGTAAACTTCGCCCCTGACTTCAAAATTCAGAAGTTTGGAGCCGATTTTCTTGATTTCCTTAACAGATATTGGAATTGAGCGAATTGTTTTAATGTTGTTGGTAATGTCGTCGCCCGTTAGACCATCGCCGCGAGTAGCGGCAATTTCGAGTTTTCCGCCTGAATATCTCAGACTGCATGCAACCCCGTCATATTTAAGTTCTGCTACATAAGCAAACGGCTGGACTTTTAATAGTTCCCTGACTCGTCGGTCAAAATCGTTTACTTCCTCTCTGCTATAAGTATTTGCGAGAGAAAGCATAGGTTTTGCATGAGTTACGTTGGCAAATTCTTTAAGCGGTTCGCCTCCGACTCTTTGGGTTGGTGAATCGGGAGTTATAAGCTCTGGAAAATTCTTTTCTAATAGAATAAGTTCCTCCATCAGGAGGTCGTATTCTCTGTCAGAAAGAAAAGGTTGAGCTTCGGAATAATAGGCAAAGTCACATTTGCGGATTATTTCGCGAAGCTCTTTTATTCGATTTTCTGCTTTTAATAATTCATTTGAATTATCAAAAAGATTAAGTTCATTGCTCATTTAAAAAACCTATGCAGGATTCACTAAAAAGATAATTACAAATAAAGCAAAAATACCAGCCATTACTAATCTCGCTCGCTTAATGTCCTTAGCTTTAAGCACATTCCAGCCCAAAGCCGTAACGTAACATCCGATTGCAACACCGATAATAATAAGAATTGTTCCGGGAACTTCCAATCTGTTACCAATCATTGTTCTCATGCCATAATTAGCAATTGAGCCGTAAACGAGCATATTATGACTGACATAAACATATAAAGATTCTTGGCCGCAAAGTTTCATGGCATTTCCAAATCTTGTATCTTTGTACCATTTTTCAAGAAGGAATAAAATTGAAAAAGCTCCGATTGCACCGCAAACACGGAAGAGTGAGTGGAAAGGTGAAGTATGCCACCAATTAGTAACGCTTGGATAGAAATTCAAATAATAGTTGAAATTATAAATGATAAATACGAGTGATACGCTAACAATAGCAAGAATCTGAGCAAGTTTTTTCTTGTTTTCATAACTCATAAAATATGCTGTTAATGCAGTACCTGCAAAAAAGTAACCGCTCCATGGAAGCAACGGAAATTTGGAAATCGGAAATTTTGCAAATAAAGCACCAAAAAATGGAGGCATATACATTAATGGGTCAGAACACCAAACAAAAGGAGCTGCAAGAAAAACGATTAATGCCAGAACTGCAAAAATATATGGAAGATATTTGATTTTTGGAGTAACCATTAAAATAATCAATGCAATCAAAGATGAATAAACTATAGTCTGAAGCACATCACATTCGAAAAACCTCAGCCATCCTGCATAGTCAAGAAGAAAGAACTTCTGAAGCGATAATGCCGGGAAATGAAGCCAATAGGCAATTATGAGAATTAGTCCAAGCCTTCGGAGGTAAACCCAAAGCGGTGCCCTGAAATGCTTATAATCGTCTGCTTTTTTCATTGCGGCAAGCCAAAAGCCCGCACCGGCACAAAACAAAAAGCTGACTGCAACGAATCCGTTTGACAGATTGGTCATGTTGTAGATAAAACCTGACTTATAGACGGATTTTAATACTACATCAATAACATGAGTTTCAATCATCCAGAGAACAGCTATGCCGCGCATAACGTCAATAAAGATCAGTCGGTCTTTTTTGGGAGGTGGTAGTTGTTCAGACATATAATTTTGAGTTAGTTAAATAAAAAATAAATTAGAAATTCCACCTTGTGAAAGATGGAATTTCTAAATATACAAAATTTTATTTTATTTAACTATAACGAATTGTGTTGACTCGACTTTTGAAGCATTTCTATATATAATACGATATACTCCGGATGGCAATGATTCGGTTGGAATCGAGAACTTGTAAGTACCTTCGTCAAGCTGACTGTTGTAGATATTTCTTAGTTTGTTTCCCAAATTGTCATAAAGGTCAATGTTGCAAATACCTGAATGTTTAACGGGGATTAACACATAAGTAACATCATCGCCGGAAGCGGGATTTGGTCTGATTTCCATTTTCTGAATCTGACTGCCGCCTTTGTCTTCCTGAACGGTAGTCAGTAAGGTTTTAATTTCAAACATAGAAAATGATGAATCAAGTTTAACCGAATCGGGTATAAATGGCAGTACAACATTGAAATTTTCGCTACCTTGTTTAACAACCAGCGTGTCCATTGTTAAAGTGCCATTATTTCCCCAGAACAACATTCTTACAACAGTTTCAAAACTTGCGGGAATGTCGGGACCTTTTTGAACCTGATTGATTGTAATGCTTTGATTGTAATCCTGCCCTGATTTTGTTGAAACTACTGCGATATCAAATACCGGATGTCCGGGATGTTTCAGCCACTGGTCAAAATAGGTTGTTAAACTTATTGGCGGATTTTTGACTTCATTTACAAAATGATTTTTGAAATCTTCGCTTTCGATTGATTTATAAGCATATTTGTTCAACATTTTCCTTAGGACAGGGAAGTAAACGGAATCTCCGAGCATTGTTCTCAGCTGATGATAAACCCAGCTGGCTTTCTGATAAACAAGGATATAATTATCACCAAAAATTGTATTTACCGGCAAGTCGTAAATTGCTGGCAGAGAAAGCCCTCCTGCTCTCATATATTCAAATCTTTTCCAATACATGCGGTCCATATATCCCGGTGAACCCCAAAGTTTTTCAGCCCAAAGACCTTCGCTCCATGTTGCTCCGCCTTCGTTAATCCAGACATCTTTCCAAGTTGCACAAGTAATTAAGTCGCCCAGCCATTGATGAGCAAGTTCGTGAGCAACGCCAAACTGGTCTGCAGTTCTCATCCAGACTCTGTTAATCGAGGTTATTGTCTGATGCTCCATTCCTCCGAAACTAAATGGCTGAATAGCAACCATTCCGTATTTTATAAATGGATATTCGATAAATTTATTGGCATAAGTCGTAACCATGTCAACAACGGGAAGGAATGTATTGTGGGCATTATACTGGGTTTGGTCTGTTTTGGTTGCATCATAATCCTTCTGCCAGATATAATACTGAATCTCAATAGAATCTTTGGGATTCGTTACTTTTTTGTACCAATGCGAAAAAGTAGCAAATTTGGAAGCTGTAACTGCCATTAGATAAGTTGCAATCGGAGTGTTATCTTTCCATGTAAAAACTTTATAGTCATTCATATCATCAACTTTGTAAACCAGACCGTTGGAAACGGCTGTGAAGTCCTTAGGAACCCTAACGCTTATTGTTGCAATAGCTTTGTCGTGAGGAGCATCGTTGCAAGGCATCCAAAAGCGGGCATCCTGCGGTTCGCTCATCGTGTAAGCAAGACGAGCTTCAACGAAAACTGAATCTCCGTTTGGCAGAAGACCAACATACTGCTTTTCGGGATTGAGATAAAAACCAAGATCTGTTTTACCAATATACTGATAGTTAATCGTAACATCAACCGTATCGCCGGTATTACTTGTACTGGGCAGATTGATTCTCAATAATCCTTTTACAGGCTGAGGAATCGGAGTAATGTTGAAGTTTTTAACCATAACAGACTGAATTTGCAAGTTTTCAGCGTCAAATTCAAGATATTTAACGTTTGCCGAATCAATTCTGACAGTGATTTTATTGCTTCCACGCCAAACTCTGCTTGCTGAATCAACACCCTTTCTCAAAAGAACGTCGTTCCAATCCATATAAAGGTCATATTTCAGCACATCGTAAGTTCTATGAACAATAGCCGAAAGAAGATAGTCATACTTGCCTTTTTCGCTTACCGGATCTTCACGGAAAGTGGATTTGGATTCGGAAACCTGATCCGAACCTGCATTGAAAAAATAGGGAATATGTTGGGCTTTGGCACTGAAACCAAGTCCTGCCAAAAGAACCACGAGTAGTATTTTTCTCATTTGTTTACCATAAATTAATATTTTTGTAAATTGTCATAATATATAGACTAAAAATTAAGGAAAAAGTTACTTTTCACACTAAAAAATATTTAAAATAGAAAAAATATTTTTTTCTTGTAACTTTTTTGCGGTTAATGTGTCTTTATATTTGTTGTTCGATATCGGTCCGGTGAATTGTGTGACAGAATTCATAAATTTGCAAAAATGTGTTTGATTTATACATAAAGGATAGAATCATGAATCACAAATTTTTAGTACTTTCTCTAATTGTATTCACTTTTTTAGTTAGCTGTAAAAAAGATAATCCGATTGACCCTGTGAAAAAAGTTCAAATTTTTAGAATTATCCCCGATTCAGCTAAAATTGGCGATATTATTTCAGTTATTGGTAGTGATTTCGGATCTTCTCGTGGTTCAAGTGTTTTATACTTCAACGATCTTCAAGCTTCACAATACAAATTTTGGAGTGATACAATGATAAAAGTCATTCTACCAAAATATTCCAAAAGTGGAAAACTGTGGATTACTTTAAACGGTGTAAAAGGTATGACATCACAATTCGGAGTAAAAAATTGGGGAACTATAAATGGAATTAAGAGTAATGAGGTTGATTTCAAAGTATTTACCATTTTTCAAATCTCGAATATTATACCTGAATCAGCAAAAATCAACGATACTGTTTCAATAATAGGAACCAGATTTGGTTCCACACAGAACAAAAGCCTTGTTTTATTTAATAAGACTCAAGCCACGGATTTCGTTATTTGGAACGATACACTAATAATAGTCAAAGTTCCAATTGGAGCTACAAGTGGAAGAATAACGGTTGTCGTAGATAAAATAAGTAGCAATGAAGTAGAATTTTCTGTAAAAGCAACTGATCCCGAGAATACTCTACAAATAACTAAAATAAATCCATATTCTTCAAAAATTGGTGATAAGGTTACAATAACCGGAACAAGATTTGGTTCCAGACAAAAAACTGACTTTATTTCATTTAATAATATCAAAGCAACAGAATATTTAAACTGGAATGAAACATTAATAATGGTAATCGTTCCAAATGAAGCGAAAAGTGGGAAAGTATGGATCTCAGTAGGTGGGAATATTAGTAATGAGGTTGATATTGAAATAATTAGTTTAAAACCTTGCGTGACTGATTGGGCAAATCGAAACCTGGATGTTGAGCATTTTCGGAATGGCGACCCAATACCAGAAGTAAGGGATAGTGCTACATGGGTTAACCTTAAAACAGGAGCTTGGTGTTATTACAATAATGACCCCTCTTTAGGTGCTATTTATGGTAAGTTATATAATTGGTATGCCGTTAATGACTCTCGTGGTTTAGCACCTTCCGGTTGGCATGTATCAAGTGAAACGGATTGGCTAAAATTAGAAACTTGTTTAGGTGGACAGCTTGTCGCAGGAGGAAAGATGAAAGAATCCGATACATCACATTGGAAAAGTCCAAACAAAGGAGCAACTAACGAAACCGGATTTACAGCTTTACCTGGCGGCTACAGAAACAAAAATGGTCAATTCTCAAATTTAAATATTTTTGGTGATTGGTGGTCTTCAACAGACCAAAGTCCCACAGATGCTTGGAGAAGAGCCGTGAAAAATGATTTTGGATATATTGAAAGATATTTCAACTTTAAAGGAAACGGGTTATCAGTTCGATGTGTTAAAGACTGACCAGAATTTAGAAATCTGAATCACGGATTTGTCGGGTTAAAGGATTTTATAATTTTCCAAGTGAATTTCCTAAATCCATCTTAGTCCTAAAATCCGTTGAATCCGTGATTCAGAATATTTGTCTAAGAAGAAGTCCCCATTTACCTCAATAAAATAAATATTTTTTTCTTGTAACTTTTTAAGTGAAAAATGCGTCTTTAGAAAAGTTGTTTGAAACGAACATCAAAAGTTTGCTCTCAGCAGAAACGGCAGGAGGAAAATTCTGCCGCTGAAAAGTGCTTAAGATTGTTAATTTTCAGAGAATTTGATAAATAATTTGGAAAAGTTAATTCAAATATATAGATTTGTATTATGAAAACTAAAATTTTAATATTAGGTTTGCTTCTAACTACATCCTTGCTCTTCGCAAATGATGTACTGGATTCATTTGTAGCCACTTCCAACAGCAAAGTTATTACCTTGTCGTGGAAGTCAACTGACGAAAGTGCAATAAAGACTTATGAAATTGAACGTTCTTCTTCGAATCAGCCTTTTACTTCAATAAGTACAATTCCTGCAAAAGGTTACGGTTACAACTACAACTTCACTGACGAAACAGCTTTCCTTCGAGGCGAAGGAAATGGTAATACACAAGGACTCGGAACTTACAAATACAGACTGAAAATCATCAGCAAAGATAATACTGCATCTTACAGCAATACTGCTTTTGTCGCCCACAATGTCAGCGGAATCCGCCGTACATGGGGCATGATAAAAGAAATGTTCCGCTAAAAAACATAACCTCTGAAATATTTTCCTTTTGAATTCTTCTAAATGATTTTAGATTATCAAATTTCCATTTTTTATTATGAGAATAGCCGGTTTTTTGTTTTTTTGTTTTTTTACTCTATATTCATTTTCATATTCATACGATATTTTGAATAATGGAAGCGAAGATGAGTATTCTGCAAAATGCGGCAGTTTCATGTCTAAAGAACAAAAATTTCGTATTTGTCAAATTACGGATAACAACAAAAGGCCTGTCAATCAAACCCAATACTCAGCTCCCGGAGGACGTTTTGTTATACACTACGATACAACAGGAAAAAATGCCGTTGATTTGACCGATAAAAATAATAACGGAATTCCTGATTATGTTGATTCTGTTGCTTACTATTTTAACTACGCCTACCTGATGGAAGTAGATTCGCTGAAGTACCTCCCCCCCGCTCCCGACAGCGGACGTGGCGGCTCTGATGCTTATGATGTTTATCTTCTGGAAATTGGTGATGGCTTAAATGGTAATGTATGGTATGGTTTCACTACTCAAGAAGATTCAATTTATCCATTAGGTAAATTCATTAGATATACATCTTTCATCGCAATTGACAACAATTTCAGTTCACTTGACTCTACTCTATTAAGCAGTGGTAAAAAAGCAAAGACATTCAACGATACAGGAATTGCGGCAATGAAAATCACTGCCGCCCATGAATTCCACCATGCCCTTCAGCTAATGTACGGTGAAGACCAATCATGTCCTTCGCTGTATGAAGTGACAAGTACGTATATGGAACATCGTCTTTTTCCTGAGACTACGGATTACTTCCAATTTGTAAAAAGTCTGTTTTCAAATCTGAACCGTTATACTTTCGGAAACGGAAGCCCAGAGAATGGCTATAGATTTTGTATATTCGGTCAGTTCATGGAAAGAAATTTCGGCGATTCACTTTTGAGAAGGATGTGGGAGATACTGTCAACAGGTCGCACCGGATACCAGGCATTGAACGATGCTTTCATTGAAAGGAATACGAGTTTAGTCAAAGAATGGTGCAATTTTATGCCATGGCTTTATTACACAGGACACAGAACAATAGAAGGTAGCTTTTTTACTCAGGCAAAAGAGTTCCCGCTTTTGAAATTCTTTTCCGATACGGTTTTCTCTTCCCCGACTTTTTCAACCTCCGAGGCTTTGAAGCCTTTTGAAATCAGAGCATTCCGAGTCAAATTTGCACCCGAAGACCCTGCAAAAACTAATGATACTTTAGATATTGTGATTACGAATACTGACTTAAAAGCAGTTTTAAATCAAATGGGATATCAAAGAACCAGACCATTTGATATATTGTGCACCGAAACATATATTCCGACATCAAAACAAATCGGTAAAAACAAGTATTACACATTTATTGCCGATTCGGGAGACGTTTTCGATACATTGTTTATCAATAACGGTTTCATTACAAACCTGATTAATTACAGTTATCCCAATCCATACAGACGTGATGTGTACAGCGAAATGATGTTTCCTGCTCCGGTTAATGCCGCGTTGGGTGATTACGCGAAATTACAGATTTTCACTACAGGAATGGAAAAAATATATTATAATAACCAACTTAAAGTTGATGTTGATAGCGGTAATAAAATAATAGCATTAAATCCATTTCCCGATGTAATCACAGACGGTATATATATCTTCTCGGTTGAGTGGAAAAATGATATTTTGTATGGTAAATTTACAGTTGTGAAATAAGTTAAAGAAAAGAATGTCAAAATCAAATTTCAGTCTAACCACACCTTCAGTCAGTAAGTTCTTTTCTTATGGCAAATATATTTTCAAGAATGTACCTGCCGTTATCAGCAATAACAGTTCCATTGCAATTGTCGGAGAAAACGGCTCAGGCAAGTCCACCCTCTTGAAAATTCTTTCAGGCTTAATCCAGCCTTCCAAAGGTAAGATTTCTTTTCAGATTAACGAAAAGGAAATCAAACCCGATTTGTATTTCATGCACTTTGGATTTGTGTCGCCCTATCTGATTTTGTACGAAGAATTTTCACCGCTTGAGCATTTCAGAATTACTTCCGATTTGAAAGGTACTAAGTTTGATTTGGAATTTGCCGAAAATTATCTGCAAAAGTTCAAACTTTATCATAAACGAAACGACCATATCAAGACGTTTTCGTCGGGTATGAAGCAAAGGGTTAAATACATTCAGGCTCTTCAGAATTATCCCGAAATCCTGTTTCTCGACGAACCATTCACAAATCTGGACCATGACGGAATAGAAATCATAATGGAAATAATGGCGAACCAGCTTAAAAACAATGGAGCTTTGGTTATTGCTTCGAACGACGAGAGAGAAACCTCTCTATGCAATAAATTCATAGATTTAACAAATTACAGATAATATTAACAACATGAGATTTTAGCCATGAACTCCCGAAAAACTTACTTATTCGGATTAATAACAGGAATAATGCTCTCACTGGCATTTCCTCCGCTACCTTTTTCTCTGTTGGCTTTTATTGCTTTGGTTCCGCTTCTTACAGCTTTGGAATTTGAACCGAAAAGACCTTACTTATTGCTTTATCTGACTTTTTTTGTTTTTCATGGAGGTGCTAATTACTGGATAAGCAGTTGGCAACCCGATGGTGACCCATATTTGCTTGTTTCGGGAATAGTTGTTTGGCTTGTTCATCCCTTTTTCTTCATGATTCCGTTTTTCCTTTATAGAATCATAAAAAAGAGATTCAATTCTGAATCGGCTATCTGGAGTTTTCCATTTTTATGGGTATTTTTTGAATGGCTCCACAGTTTGGGCGAAGTTTCGTACCCTTGGTTATCGCTTGGATACACACAGGTGAAAAATACTTCATGGGTTCAATTTGCTGATATAACAGGCGTTTGGGGTGCAAGCTTCTTAATTGTGCTTGCAAATATAATTGTATTCAGAATAGTTGTTTACTTTAAGCAATCGGGCAAAGGCATTATTCATCTGAAAAATGTTTTTTCAGATAGAAATATTCGGAACAACCTGATTTTGTTATCTGCTATTATAATTATCCCAATCATTTACGGTTTTTTCTCTGTTAGGGCTTATGACCATCAAAAGCTGATGAAAGAAAATCCTTCAATTTCAGTTGGACTAATCCAACCGAATATTAATCCCTGGCGGAAATGGGAAACAAACGCTATAAACCAGATACTTCAGCACCAGAGGATTCAGGACTCTCTTACTAATCTGCATCCGAAAACAGATTTATTTGTCTGGAGCGAAACAGCAATAACCGTTTTAAGTTTGGAAATCAACAGCAGTCATAATTTTTCCTTTATGAATGAAAGCCTGGATTCATCAAACAGTTCCTTGCTTACCGGATTTGCCGATATATATTTTTACAAACCGGGCGAAAAGCATTTGCCGACTTCTAAAAAACACAGACAAAGAAATGGTGTTTACTACGATTCTTATAATTCGGCTGTTTTGATTAATCCGTCAAAATATCATGCTCAGGCACAAATTTATCATAAAATGAAGCTCACTCCATTTGGCGAAAGAATTCCTTATGTCGAGTTTTATACGGTTGCTCTGAAGTGGCTGGAATGGGGTGTCGGAATATCGAGCTGGGCATTGGGTACGGAACAAAAAGCATTGGAATTGAAAAACACAAACCCACCGACTAAAGTTGGCTCAATAATATGTATAGAATCAATCTATCCGTCTTTTGTCGCTAATTTCGTGAAAAAGGGTGCCGAGTTTTTAACAATAATTACAAATGATGCGTGGTACGACCATACTTTTGGACCAGAACAGCATTTTCAAATAGCCTGCATGAGGGCAATTGAGACTAAAAGATATATCGCAAGATGTGCAAACACAGGAGTTTCAGGTTTTATCAGACCGACAGGCGAGTCATTTAATAAGTTAGAGCCTTATGTAAGTTCAGGAACAATTGGTTCAATTCCACTTCTGAAAAATGAAACAATTTTTGTAAGGTTTGGCGATTGGTTACCATATTTATGCACTTTCGTGTCACTTGTAATGGTTTTCTATTCGCTGTTTCGACCGAAAAACAAACAAAAAAAATACTGAAACTAAAACAACAATATTACGTATAATATTAACTATCATATTACATTTAATTTTTTAAAAATAAGGGTTTATTTAATGAAGAATTTCAGAAAGTTAACAAAATCAGGCAAATCATTCGGCAGAATTGCGTTCTTTGTCCTGATGTTTAGTACTGTAAGTGCTTACAGTCAATTTAATCCTATTCAGTTTATAAGGGATTCCCTTCCAAACGGACTTCAAATAATTTATCAGATTGACAGAAGTGCACCAGTTGTCGCAACTGTTGTTCATTACAAAGTAGGTTCACGCGATGAGAATCCTTCAAGAACAGGTTTTGCACACTTTTTCGAGCATCTTATGTTCGAAGCAACCGACAACATTCCCCGTTCTTCAATTGATAAATATGTTCAGGATGCCGGGGGCACATTAAATGCACACACATCTTTCGACGAAACTGTTTACTTTTTCAAATTACCATCAAACGAACTTAAACTTGCACTATGGATTGAATCCCAAAGAATGAGAAAACTTCAGGTTAACGAAATCGGTGTTGAAACTCAGCGTGGAGTTGTTAAGGAAGAAAGAAAGATGAGAAATGACAATACACCTTACGGCACATGGATGGAAAAAATGATGGAAAAACTCTTTCCGGGAAGTTCCTACAGCTGGACTCCAATCGGAAGTGCCCAGCATATTGACAAAGCTCAGATTGTTGAATTCCAGAATTTTTACAACAATTTCTATCAGCCAATTAATGCAATTCTGGTAATTGCAGGGGATATTAATCTTGATGACACAAAAAAATATGTCAGAGATTACTTTGGTCCAATACCTACAGCTCCAATGCCCGTTCGCGAAGAATTCAATCTGACTAAAGTTGAAAAACTTTCAAACGAAACTATCGAAGATGCAAAAGCACAGCTTCCTGCAGTTTTCATAGGTTATACAGCACCAAAACTCGGCGAACCCGATTATTATGTTTTCAACTTACTCACACAGGTTCTTTCATCCGGTGAGAGCTCAAGACTTTACCAAAGATTAGTAGTAAAAGACCAAATCGCAGTAGCCGCACAGGTTGCACCGCTGAATCTTCAGTATGCCGGAGCTTGCCTTTTAATTGGTGTTGCCGCTCCGGGAAAAGACATTAAAGATGTTGAAAAAAATCTGATTGATGAAATTAATAAGTTTATTAAAAATGGTTTAACCGATGAAGAATTCCTGAAAGCAAAAAATATTTCCGAGACACAATTTATTTCGAACAAGAAAAATGTATTGGAAAAGGCTCAGGACTTAGCTCAGTATTTAGCATATTTCGGAGACCCTAATTTGATTAACACTGAATTCGACAGATATTCAAAAATCACCAAGGAAGACCTTGTCAGAGTAGCTCAAAAATATTTTGATACCGACAAAAGAGTCGTTTTAACATACGTCCCGAAAACCGGGGAATAATTTAAACTTGTTTTAACAAATTAATAATTTTGAAATATAATTAATCAGGATATAAAGAATGAAAAAGATTTTATTAGTAATTAGTTTTTTTGGATTCCTTTTTTCAGCTTATGCTCAGGTTGACATCACTAAAAAACCCGAGCCTTTAGCAGAAACGACATTCAAATTCCCCGACTATTCGATTGTAAATTTAAGCAACGGCTTAAAGGTATTCATCGTTCCCGATAACGAACAGCCAACTATCGCATTCAGTTTCCTTATTCAGGGAGGTTCATCGGTTGACGGCAATAAATCCGGTATATCGTCATTACTTGCAGAGTTACTGACAAAAGGTGCCGGTACACGAAACGCCCTCCAATTTGCTCAAGCCAGCGACGGAATCGGAGCCAGTATTGGTGCCGGTTCGAATGTTGACTATATGAGTATTTCAGGTAGCGGTTTGAAAAAGAATATGCAAACAATTCTTGACTTAATGTCAGATATGATTTTAAAACCTGCTTTCTCGCAGGATGAATTTGATAAATTGATTCCGTTGATGATTGCAGGTTTGCAGGATGAGAAATCCAAACCTATGTCAGTTGCAGGCAGACTTATCAAAAAGATGATGTATGGCGAAAACCATCCTTATGGTAAAAAGGAAACCGAAGCATCTTTAAAATCTATTAAACTGGATGATATCAAGGAATATTTCAAAACATATTTCAAACCTAACAATGCGACTTTAGTTGTCTATGGTAATATTTCCGAAAAAGAAATAGTTGCAAAACTTGAAAAATCATTTTCAACATGGAAATCAGGAGATGTTCCAAAAATAGTAATCCCAAAAGTAGAGCCGATGCCTATGGGGGTTTACTTCATTAAAAGACCTGCATCCGTTCAGTCAACGATATGTGTTGTAACCAAAGGACTTCCTGCCGCAGATGATAAATATGAGACTCTGTCACTTGCCGCCAGCCTTATGGGTTCAAGCTTTGGAGGAAGACTTTTCAGAACACTCAGAGAAAAATATTCATATACTTACACTCCATTCGGAATGTTAGGTCAGAACAAGTATTTCAATAGTTTTGTCTGCGGAGCTGATGTCCGGAATGCAGTAACTGATTCGGCTATTGACGTTATTAAAGAACAGATGAAATTAATGGCATCAGAACCCGCAACTGATGAAGAACTTAACAGAATTAAAAAATATGAAGTTGGTGAATATCAGATGTCATTTGAAAATGGCGGTTTTATTGGTGGTTTGTTACAAATGGCTGACTTTCACAAAATACCATTTGAAAAAGTTAAAGCCTATCCACAAATTATTTCATTGATGAATCCTTATGAAATTCAAAGAATAGCAGAAAAATACATGAATCCTGAAGCCGCATACATTGTAGTAGTTGGCAATCAAAGCGTCAGAGAAAAACTTGACAGGTTTGGAAAAGTTTACGAATACGATTTAGACCTCAATCCTGCATCGGGAGAAAAGGCAAAAATGGAAAAAATATCTTTGAATGCCAAAGAATTAATCAATAAATATACTGATGCTATTGGCGGAAAAGAAGCTGTTGCAAACACTAAAACCATAATCACCGAAGGAACTGCTAAAATGACCGTTCAAGGAAAAGATATGGAAGGAACTATCAAGATTTTTGAAAAATACCCCAATAAAATGTATCAGTCTATTGACCTGGGTATGATTCAGCAGAAAATATGGGTTGACGGAACAAATGTCTCAACAGAATCATTTGGCAACACTTCCAAACTTGAAGGTAAAGAATTGGAGAAAAGATTGGCAGAATCTAAAATGTTTAAAGAAACCGAACTTGCCTCTTCAGATAATAAATGTGAAGTCCTCGGAAAACAAGGAAATGAAATTTTATTGAAAGTGAACTTCAAGGACGGTGAAGAAAAACTTTTTTATTTCGATGCAGTTACATATCTTCTGAATAAAATTGAATCCAGTGAAGAAACACCTCAAGGTCCGATGCCTGTTACTATTACTTTCGGAAACTACGAAAAAGCAGGTGGAGTTATGTTACCTAAATTGCTTGAAACAACTTTCCCGATGTTTACAATAAAAGTTAATAACAGCCACAAGGTTAATGAACCAATTGAAGATTCAATTTTTTCAACAGAAAAGAAATAATATTGAATTTTAGTAAAGTTTAGTCTATATACGATAATATCAGGGGCAGATAATAAAAATATCTGCCTTTTTTTTAGTTTTTGTTTGGTGTACAGAATTGTAAAGCAATCGGTATAAATCTTCAAGGATTGTAAGTTTTTCCGGCTTATTATAACCAAGCCGGATAAATTCAATCAGACAGTGTTTACTCCCACTTTCGACTTCATCTCTTCCTCATTTTCCTTGACTCATTTTAACCTGCTTCCCAATCTGGCGATTGTAATCAGGAGAATATATCATTCTGCTTTCTTTGTTTTTCTTTTGTCGTAAAAGAATTTGGCAACAAAGAATAGGACAACGACTGCAACAACAATAAAAACAATGTTTCCGTAAAGTTCCATTGTCTTGTCAACTAAATGCCAGTTCTGACCTGCGGCCATTCCGAGAGCTATCAGAATCCCATTCCAGATTATTCCGCTAATGGTTGCCAGAATGATTGTTGTTGTGACTTTCAATTCCGACATACCTGCAAAAAAGCTTATAACGGCTCTAGTTCCGCTTAGAAATCTGTTGACTACAATCAGGAAATAACCGTATTTTTTGAACCATGCACGCGGTTTTACTAAGTTCTCCTCATTGATGAAAGTCCATTTTTTGGATTTAACAATTCTGTGCCCGAAACCGCTCCCAAGGTAGTACATCGTCAGAAATCCAAGAGTGGAACCGATGGATGTAAATAACAGCAGTTGAAAAAAACCGATTTTTCCGATTCCAACAAAGCTTCCCAGCAAAATGACGATTGTGTCAGAAGGAGACGGAGGAAAAACATTTTCCAGATACGAAATAAACAGTGCGAAAGCAAGGATTCCCCACACAGGTATATAAGAAGAATTCAGAAAATTTATTGCAGTTTCAAGCATATTCAAAAACAGATTCAAATTTATAAAGAATACCAAAATCGAATAATATATGAAGTTTGAGGTATGGTATTAGTTTAAAACCCGGAAATCAGGAAATAATCTTTTATAGATTTTAAAATTTGATTTTCTGATTCATAACTTATTGGATAAAAGGATTCAGTCTATTTTGATGAATAATTTCAATTACTTGAAAAGAATTCATAACTACATAAATTCAGCAAATAAGAATATTATTTCAAATTATTTGGTTCAAAACTCATATTTGCTTTTTGTTGCTTTTTACTTTTCAACTTAAATCATTATATTGCTTGTTTATAAAAGACAATAATAAATTTTGGAGTCAAAGTGAAAGATATTAAGAACTATTCGATGGATACCAAGTGCGTCCATGCAGGGATTACTGATTATGAATTCGGCTCGGTTGTGCCGCCAATTTTTCAAACATCAACCTTTAAATTTAAAAATGCGGAACACGGTTCCAAACTTTTCAAGGGCGAAGAGGATGGCTATATTTATACACGAATGCGTAATCCTACCGTCGAGGCTATGGAAAGTTCCGTGGCTATTCTCGAGGGTGGGACAAAGGCACTCGGCTGTGCAAGCGGCATGGCGGCAATCAATACTCTTTTCACTTATTTGCTCAAAAGTGGCGACCATGTGGTTTGCAGTGAATCTGTTTATGGTCCGACAACTACTTTGCTGACGAATGTTTTTTCGAAATTTGGAATTGATTCAACTTTTGTTGATACCTCCGATTCGGATGCAGTCGAAAAAGCTTTCAAATCGAATACAAAACTTCTTTTTATCGAAACTCCCGGAAACCCTACTCTTGTTATGACCGATTTGACAGAAATGTCAAGAATAGCAAAATCCCATGATGCAAAACTCGCTGTTGACAACACTTTCAGCAGTCCGATTCTGCAGAGGCCTTTTGATTTCGGTGCTGATTATATTGTCCACAGTATGACTAAATTTTTAAACGGTCATGCCGACGTTGTTGCAGGAATCATTGTAATGAAGGATGCAGAAGAATATCCCGCATTTCGCAAGATTTTGAATCATGTCGGCGGTGTGATTGACCCGTTCAACTCTTTCCTTGTCCACAGAGGCATAAAAACCCTGAAACTTAGAATGGACAAACATTGCGAAAATGCTCAAAAAGTTGCTGAATTTTTGGAAAGCCACCCGAAGGTAGAATGGGTAAGATTCCCGGGACTGAAAAGTCATCCCCAGCATGAAATGGGCTTAAGGCAGATGAAGGGTTCCGGCGGAATGATTTCCTGCGAGCTTAAGGGCGGACTGCCGGCAGGTATTAAATTAATGGATAATGTTGAGGTTTGGCAATTAGCTGTCAGCCTTGGAGGTGTGGAATCCCTTATTCAGCATCCTGCTTCGATGACTCATGCAAGCATGGGAAAAGAAATGCGCGAGCAGGCTCAGATTACCGACGGGTTAGTCAGACTTTCGGTCGGCATTGAAGATGTAGGCGAACTGATGAATGGATTGGAAGCCGGATTGAGCCTTTGTTAATAAAACAAAATTCAGTCAGGTTCGTTTAAAAAAATGAATTTTGAAAATTTGAAATAAGAAAATAATTTTTCGTAACTTTTTGGAAAACAATATGGTTCAAACATATTTGCCGCTCATAATAATGCTGATAATCGGTTTCAGCCTTGGTATAATCTTCATGTTTCTTTCCGAATGGTTAGGCTCAAGACGTGATACTGCCGAAAAGCAAAGCACTTACGAAAGCGGAATGAAGCCTTACAAAACGGCAAGAGAAAGATTTTCGGTGAAATTCTATCTTGTGGCTATGAGTTTTATAGTTTTCGATATTGAAGTTGTGTTTCTTTATCCGTGGGCTGTTCAATTCAGGACGCTCGGCGTAGCGGCAATGGTGGGAATGTTTATTTTCATCGTCGTGCTGTTTGCCGGATATTATTATGAGATTAAGAAAGGTGGATTGGAATGGCAATAGATCAGGTTTTATCAAGGGATGGATTCCTTACGACATCAGTAGAAGCAGTGATTAAATGGGCACAGAAAAATTCCGTTTGGCCCATGCCCCTTGGAATTTCATGCTGTGCAATCGAAATGATGGCTTTTGCTTCGCCAAGGTTTGATGTATCCAGATTTGGCTCGGAAGTATTCAGAATGTCGCCCAGACAATCAGATTTACTGCTCGTTGCCGGAACCGTAACTTACAAAATGGCATGGGTGGTTCGCAAGATTTACGACCAGATGCCCGACCCGAAATGGGTAATTTCAATGGGAGTTTGTGCCTCAACCGGCGGGATGTTCAGAAGCTACCCCGTAGTTCAGGGCATTGACAGATTTCTTCCTGTTGATGTTTACGTTGCGGGATGCCCTCCCAGACCTGAAGCCGTTATCAAAGCTTTGATGACTGTTCAGGAAAAAATTCAGAAAAAGCACAAGCCCGATATTTTTAATTTCGGCAAAGATGTCACCCCCACTCCGGTTCAGGAGAGATTTGAGACTAAATACGCCGATATAATTGTTTAGTTGTTGAGGTGCTTAGCTGTTTAGTTGGGAAGATGTTTAGGTGTTGATTAAGAATAACTAAAAAAAAATTTAGACTTCGATTGTCAGTCAGACTTTCGAAGTCTTTTTTCTTAGAACCATCTTCCTCCATGAAAGCATTTTCAGTACATAAAGTAGGATATTTGTAATCGGTTGAAACCTGTATGAACTTTGAATGAGCTTATATTTCCTGCATTTTTGGAATAAATATATTCATCTTTAATCATCATCTTAATCAAACAAATCATATAAATCAAAGTTTAGATATATTCAACATCTTCCCACGACTTAAAAGTCGTTGCAATTCAAATATCTGAATCGCGGATTAAACGGATTTGAGGATTAGGAGGATTCAGGAGAAGAAATTCTTGAATAATCAGTGTAATCCTTTCATCCAAAAAATTCGTAATTAAGACATCCTTCTTTAATCTTCATCTTAATCAAACAAATCATATAAATCACAGTTCAGATTACTTCCCATCTTTCACACATCGAACGGAAAAGCCGCTTCTTTTATCCTTATCCCACCTGCCGAGATTTATATCATCGCTTGCCAAACCCATATACCAAGCATTTGTATAACTTGTATCCGTTGATGTCCAGAAAATGCCGCTGAGTTCATAAAGTAAGTACCAGCCATTATCGTAGCCACGCAAGCCACCTGGAAGAGCGGAAAAGCCGCTTGAGTTAGTTGCTCCGCTGTTTGGTTTATACCAGTGAATAGTTCTGGTTTCTTTCATTTTACCTCCTGCAATATAATAACTCCCAAGATAATTTGAAAGTGTTTTCCACTCTGCATCCGTTGGTACATGCCAACCTGAAGGAGCTAACTCTCTTGCGTCACCTACAGCATACCAATTGTATAACTTACCATATATTTTACCAAGTGAATCAGAATTTTGATATAAGCACAATGCACCAACTCGAGGATTTGCACAACTAACCCAATCAGAATCAGATTTCATATTAGGTATTGAATCTCCATTCCTGTAGTGGTCAACATTAAGATTCTTTAGCATCCAAACCTGAGAGCCGATAGTTAAGGGTTGCCATTGGTCAATGTAAAAGATGAGGCTGTCAATATAAAATAATTCATAACTTTTAGGATAATTAAAAATGTAAACATTTAACATCTTCCTTTTTAAAGAATCTTTTTCAAAATTGATGCTTCCGATTATTTCAGTCGGGTAATATGCGATAAGAGTATCATCGTAATGAATTCTCATCACATAATTATTCTTTTTGTCAATAACTCCCAAACTGTCAATCTCGCTGAGATTATATTGCTTTGTGCTTCCATCCTGAAGATAGAATTTCACCAGCGGCTCTGCCGAATACAGCGAAGAGAAGCAAAAGAAAATTGCCGAAAGAATTGCAGATACTAAAATTTTGTAATTCATGTTAACCCAAAAAGATTAAACAAACTTTTTCCGTATGCAAATTAATAAAAGAAATCAAGAAAACAAAGTTGTCATTATGTAGCAGAAAAAAAAAAGAGTTGTGAGAACAATTTTCCCACAACTCTTTTTCAATTTGTAAAACGTTTGTTTTAGTCTTTTTCAGGGAAAAGAACTATACGGGCAACATTCTTTGTAGTAAAATATTCCTGAGCAATTTTTTGGATTGATTCGGGATTAATTTTCTGAATAAGTTTGTCAGTCTGAAGAATTTCATTTGGGTCGCAATCGTTGGTATATTTGCCAACTAAACTGTTCAACCAAAAATTGTTTTCTTTCATGTTGGTTTCATTCTGACGTTTAGCAGTTTCGATAACTTTAGTAATATAATCCTGACTCATAGGCTCTTTTTTGAGCAATTCAACCTGATCCAATGCGGCTTTGACTAATTCATCAACACGTTTGGGGTCACACCCGAAACCGATGTCAATTCTAAATCCTTCTTTTGGGTAGTGCGTAATTGTTCCGTTTGAATAAGCACCGTAAGTACCACCTTTTTCTTCGCGGACTACTTCGCGCAATCTCATGTTCAAAACTTCAATCATCGAGTTTAACATGAATCTGTTTTCAGTGCTCCATTTTGCATCGCCGGTGAATATCAAACGAACGATGCTCTTGTCGAGAACACCTTTTCTGATTTTTTTGTCAATCATTCCTTTAGGTGCTTTAACTCCATTATCTTTCCAATTTTCAGTGCGATTGATAGAAGGTAGATTACCAAGATATTTTTGGCAAAGATTTTTTAATTTTGCTTCGTCAAAATTGCCTACGAAGAAGAAAGTGAAATCGCTTGCATCTTTGAATCTGTCATTGTAAAATTCAAATGCCTTATTCATATCAACTTTTGAAAATTTATCTTCTGTCCATGGCATTTCACGGAAATTATATTGTGACATGATTGCAGTAACTGAATCTCTGTAGTTTGCTTCAGGACTTAACGCATTGTTCTTTACACTATTTTTTGAATTGTCAATGTAAGATTTGAAAGCATCAGCATCTTTTCTTGGTTGAGTAAAATAGAGATAAATCATTTGCATTGCCGTTTCAAGGTCTTCGGGAGTTGTACTTCCTCTGAAACCTTCAGTGAGGTCGGCGATGTGAGGAGCTACTCTTACAATTTTTCCGGAAAGCATTTTGCCAAGCGTAACATCATCAAAATCTGAAAGTCCGCTTTCGTTAACGATATCAGCGGCACGAGATGCCGAATAAAAATCTTCATCTTTAGCTAAGGATAAACCGCCGGGGCTTGTTCCAACAAGTACAATTTCATCATTTTTGAAATTGGTCTTTTTGAAAACAACTTTCACTCCATTTTTTAGCTTCAATTCAGTAACATCAATATCTTTTAATTGTTTTGTATCCACAATTTCTTTGGGTTCAAGCTGTTTGGTGAACAAAGGTTTGTTCGCTTCTTTGTCCTGATAGGCAGGAATGTCTCTTTTAGCGATTTCGTTAAGTTTTGCAATTACAGCATCTTTTGTAGGTAAAACTATTGCGGGTTTGTCGGGAGCAGAAATAGTAACTATTCTATTGTCTTCTTTAACATAGTCTTTGGCAAGAGCATTAATTTCTGCAAGAGTTATAGAAGGAACAAATTCCTGAACAATTTTCCATTCTTCTTCAATTCCGGGGATTGGTTCTTTTTCAAGATAGTTGCTCATGTACTCGCGAGTGTAAGCGGCAGAAGGAGTTTTATCTTTTTCTTTAAATGATTTTTCAATATTTTTTAAAAATTCTTGTTTAACGCGTACTAATTCGGATTGAGTGAAGCCGTGTTTCAAAACTCTGTATGCTTCTGTATTTACTGTTTCAATGGTTTCAAGAATTTTATTTTCTTTGCTGATTGCAAAAATCATATAAGCTCTGCCAGGACCAATATATTTAGTTTCCTGAGCTCCGGCTCTCATATAAGCAGATTCTGACTTTTTGGAAAGTTCATCCAATCTTGCATTAAACATTTGGTCGTAAAGACCCCTGACGATAGATTGGCGATAATCTCCATATTTACCTTCAGTAATTTCAGGTCTTTTGTAAATTATCTGTACCACCGACATAGGATATTCTTTATCGGTAGAGAATGAAACTTCAGTACCTTTTGTAGGAGGAATATTGAAATACTCTCTTTTTCTCGGATTATTATTTGCAGGAATTTCACCAAAGGATTGTTTTAGTTTGGCTTCCATCGCATTCGCATCAAAATCACCGATTGCGATTATTGCCATAAGGTCTGGTCTGTACCAATCTTTGTAATATCTTCTGATTACATCATGTTTGAAAGTTCTGATAATATTGGTATCGCCGATAACGTCTCTTAAAACATATTTCGAACCTGCAAATATTTTATCATTATGAACTTTACCAACGCGAGCATTAGCACCGTTGCGTTGTCTCCATTCTTCGATAATTACACCGCGTTCTTTGTCAATTTCCTCATCATCGAATGATGCATAATGTGCCCAGTCAACAAGTACCTGAATACCTTTGTTCAGAACATCCTCTTTGTCAGTTGGTAATTGCAACATATAAAATGTTTGGTCGTGACCTGTGGATGCATTAACATCAGCACCGAATCTCATACCGGTTGATTGCAGGAAACTAATAAGATTGTCTTTTGGGAAATTTTTTGTTCCATTGAAAAGCATGTGCTCAGTAAAGTGGGCTAACCCGTTTTGGTCATCATCCTCCAAAATAGCACCGGCATTAACTACGATACGTAATTCAGCTCTTTTTTCGGGTTTTTTATTTTCTCGGATATAATACGTTAAACCATTACTCAATTTCCCGATTTTGACCTTTGGGTCAGTCGGGATATCATCCCCTAATTTGTATTTGGCATTGATAGGCAATACTAAAGCAACAAAAAGGAAAGCAAACAAAAGTTTGAACAAAACTCGATTCATGAAATACTCCATTTGATAAATAATCATTAAGTTACTCTTTTACGATTATAATCAAAAAATGTTTCAACATTTGTAGAATTTTTCAAAAAAAAATTCCCTTTGATTCAACCTCTTAGATAAAAGGTTTAAAACCAAAGGGAAAATACATTAATAATTCGTTTTTTTATAATGAATTATGGAACTCTCGAAGCCACCGGATCGGGAGTACCATCAGGATCGCCACTGACAGTTACACTTGAATTAGTGTAAATCACACCATTATTTGCAAGTAAAATACCTGCAACAAACGGAGCCGCCATCGAAGTGCCGCTCCAAGAAGCATAACTATTTCCAATCATAGTTGAATAGATACTAACCCCAGGAGCTGAATAGTCAACCGGAGGATTACCGTAATTTGAGAACCAAGCAAAGTTATGATTAATATCGTAGGCAGAAACCGTATAAATATTTGGTCCATTTGCTCTTGCAGGACTATAATTATTAGCATCAGCGGATTCATTACCAGCGGCAACTGCAATTTTCAGATATGCAGAAGTGTTGTAAACAGCCTCGTC
This sequence comes from uncultured Hyphomicrobiales bacterium, assembly GCA_964606895.1. Classification (GTDB taxonomy): domain Bacteria; phylum Bacteroidota; class Ignavibacteria; order Kapaibacteriales; family UBA2268; genus CAZSHX01. The sequence continues at coordinate 12,643 of CAZSHX010000003.1, read as the reverse complement.
AACAGGAGTATAGCCATCGCCGCCGAGGCTAATATTTGCAACGTCACCTCTGCCGGCATTCATAGCAACATAATTCAAACCGCTGATACACCACGACCAATAACCCCAACCACCGTCAGTCATTACTTTGACAGCAATAACTCTTGCTCCGGCGGCTACACCGACAGAACCTATATTGTTATTTTTAGCGGCTATGATTCCTGCACAATGAGTTCCGTGTCCATGATAATCATTAGCTGTTCTGCTGTCTCTGCCATAAGGGATAAATGTTCTGGAACGTGATGTATTTACATTCAGATCTGGATGATTGAATTCAATACCTGTATCTATAATCCATGCACTTCTGGTCAAATTTGCTCCATTGACGAATCCGCCTACAGCATCAATTCCCCATGAAGGTGTTTGTGTCTGGATTTGATATGATTTACTATTATAATAACTATATTCAGGAACACCGTCATTAAGTTTGACTATCTTATCTTTTACAACATAAGAAACATTGGCATCCTTTGCGAGCAATCCTGCTTCAGTAGGTGTTAGGTTAATGCATCCGCCTTTTAAAGCTCTCTCCCAAACAGCAACTATATTCGATTCGCTGATGTTGTGAGTTTTCAGCAGATTGACTAATGCATATCTGATTCCTTCGGCACTTTGAATACCCGAAAAAGCCTTTTCGGATAAAACAAGAATATATTGGTTTTCTCCAAATGTCACATTTTCCTGTGATGATGGACTTACCGGCAAGTTAGATGTATCTTGTTTCGTACAGCTTGTGAAAATCACAAGTGCTGAAACGAAAACAATTAGAAAGAATGGGCTAAAGTATTTCCTCATAAGTATTCCTATAAAAATGATAAAATTTAACCACTAAAATTAATGAAAATTATAATAATAAACAAGTTTATTTTAGTCTTGACTAATAATATTTGAAAAATACTTAACTTTCATTGAAAGTTCACACTATACTTTAGTCGCTTATGAGAAATAAATAAAATGTAAATCGTAGAAAAAACAACCACACATTGATTTTGCGTGGTTGTTCTGTAGTTTCATTGTTGGGTTTCTACCCATATCGAAAATTATTCGATTAAATAATCGGCAGTTCTTCGGGGGAGTTGGTTAATCTAACACCGCCATTTTTGGTGACGTGTATGTTATCTTCAATCCTCATACCGAATTTATCAGGCAGATAAACTCCGGGTTCAATAGCAAGTGCACAATCTTCAGGGACGATTTGGTCGTCCTTGCGGAATGTAATAATCGGTTTTTCGTGTGGAACTAATCCAATTCCGTGACCCAATGAATGCTGGAAATAATCTCCGTAACCTTCGGCTTTGATAATATCTCTTGAAAGTTTGTCAAGATGTTTACCATTCATTCCTGGTCTGACATTATTAATTGCAATTTCTTTAGCTTTCCAGAGCATCTGATAAATTTCTTTTTGCTGTTTCGTTGCCTTGCCCACAGCAACAGTTCTTGTTATATCTGAGATAAATCCGTTAACTTTACAGCCAAAATCCATAATAACAATATCACCGGATTTGATTTTTCTGTCGGTTGCCTGTCCATGCACTAAAGCACCGCGGTTTCCGCTTGTAACGATAATATCGAACGGGTCGTTTTCTGAACCCATGATTCTGGATTGGTGAGCTATTTCAATTTCGATTTCTTTTTCGGAAATTCCGGGTTTGATTACGCCAAGCATATATTCATATACTTTTTCAGCAATTTCACATGCTTTTCTAATGTTAGCCAATTCTTCAGGAGCTTTGGGAACAGTAAAAGGCTCGACTATATAAGGAGCCGGTTTGAATTTTATTGGTCTGATCTGATTTCTGATGCTGACAGCTTCTGCATAAGAAATTCTGTCGGCTTCGAAAGCTAAATCCTTTATTTTTGAAAGAACATCCGATTCAGGAGCATATTTCCAAACATCTCTCGAAATATGTGTTTTGAGGTTTGGAAGGGGGTATAATTCTGTCTTAATCTGTTCTTCATAGCGGTCATCAGTAACAAAGTGCATTTCATCGGGAGTAATAAAAAGCATACCTTCAGAACCGGAGAAATTGGTAAGATACCTGACGTTAGGCAGGTAGTTAACTACAAGGCATTCAGCCTTCTGTTCTTCCAGGGAAAAATAAATCTGGCTGAGTCTTCTGTCAACTAATTTCGGGTAACCTGTTGCTTGTTCTACTTCAGGAGTTGTTGTTGTTATTTTTTTTGCCATTTTCTAACCGTATAATTTATTTATAATAATATATTTATTTAGCGTAATAATTCGGAGATTCTTTTGTTATGCTAACGTCATGTGGATGCGATTCCCTCAAGCCGGCATCAGTCATTTTTATAAATCGGGCTTTGTCTTTCATCTCGGGTATTGTTTTGCATCCGCAATATCCCATCGCAGACCTTAATCCGCCAACCATCTGATATAAAGTATCTTCGACATTACCTTTGAATGCAACCCTGCCTTCAATACCTTCGGGAACAAGCTTAGTTATCCCCTCCTCTACATCCTGGAAATATCTGTCGGCAGAGCCTTGATTCATAGCTTCAATAGAACCCATACCACGATAAATCTTATATGCCCTGCCTTCGTACAGCATTTTGTCGCCGGGGCTTTCTTCATGTCCTGCTAATAGTCCGCCAATCATAATTGAATCGGCACCTGCGGCAATTGCTTTTGCAATGTCACCTGTCTGTTTGATTCCACCATCAGCGACAAGAGGTATGTTGGCATCATTTGCGACTTTTGCTACATTCATTATAGCAGTTAACTGGGGAACTCCAACGCCGGCAATTATTCTGGTAGTACAAATCGAGCCAGGACCAATTCCGACCTTAACAGCATCCGCTCCTGCATCAATTAATGCCTTTGCCGCTTCGGCAGTAGCAATATTTCCGGCAACAACGGGCAAATCGGGATATTTTGATTTTACAAGTTTTACCATATCAATAACACCTTTTGAATGGCCATGTGCAGTGTCAATAAATATTACGTCAACATTGGCATTCATCAGCATACGGATTCTCTCTTCAGTATCATAAGTAACACCAACACCTGCGGCAACTCTTAATCTTCCAAGGTTATCCTTACAGGCATTCGGGTGCTTTTTCTTTTTCTGAATATCTTTGAATGTTATTAATCCTCTTAAGATATAATTTTCATCAACGACGGGTAATTTTTCAATTCTGTGGTCTTGAAGAATCAGTTCAGCATCTTCCAGGGTGGTACCAACAGGAGCTGTTACAAGATTTTTGGTTGTCATGATACTTGCAATAGCGTCTTCCTGGGAAGGATTGAACCGCAAGTCCCTATTTGTAATAATCCCTATGAGTTTTTTGTTGTTATCAATAATTGGGATGCCTGAAATATGAAATTTATTCATCAGGTCAAGAGCATCTCTGACAAGTTTATCGGCAGTGAGAGTAATGGGCTGAATAATCATACCACTTTCCGAGCGTTTGACCATATCCACCTGATCAGCTTGCTTCTCGATTGACATATTCTTATGAATCACACCAATTCCTCCCTTACGTGCAATTGCGATTGCCATATTGGATTCTGTTACTGTATCCATAGCCGCACTTACAAGTGGTATATTAAGAATGATTGAATTTGTCAGTCTTGTTTCAAGAATCGTCTCCCGAGGAAGAACTTCGGAATATCCGGGCATTAAAAGAACATCATCAAAAGTTATGCCTTCGCCAAGGATTTTATTATTTTGCATCATTATTCAGATATATATTTTAAAAAATCTGCAATTTTAAAAATGCAAAATTACGGTTATTTCCTTTATTATTGGTAAGAAATATGAAAAAAGTAAGATTTTTTGAAAATTCATTAATTGGAATTGAGTAATTCTTCGGCGATAATAATGCTTGTTCCCTGCAAACCATAAATATAATCCTTTGCCTTCAAACCGATTACAGTTTTATTTTCAGCATTTGAAGCAAATTTCTCAATCCATTTACTCAAGTCCTCCGAATTGCGTATAATCTCTAAAGCACCGAGCTGATGAAGCTGAATTGCATCAGGGGAATTCCTGAAATTTGTTCCGCAGGCAAGGGGTATTCCATAACCTGCAGGTTCAGCAACGCTGTGAACTCCAACACCGAAACCACCACCGATATAAGCCAAATCGGCATATTTATAGAGCTGAAGAAGTTTTCCGATACTGTCAACAATTATTATTTCAGGAGAAAGATGGTTTGAATCTTTCTCGATTGTGCTTAACAAAACTGCATTTGGGAATAGCATTTTCAAATGATTAACGTGACTTTCCGTTGGTTCATGAGGAACAATTATGCATTGGATATTGATACCTTTTTGTTTTAATCTTTCGATAGATTCTAAAAGAATTTTCTCATCAGGTTCCCATGTACTTCCGAGAATAAGAGTCATTTTTTTATCTTTTTGTCGATTCTCAGGTAAAATCTCTGTATTCTTCCCAGCCTCAACATTCTTGATAATTCTGTCGTATCTTGTATCGGATGATGAGATAACTTTCGTACTTAAATTCAGTTTCAAAAATTTGTTGTATTGTTCAGAATTAAAAGTTAAAATCTTGGTGAAGAGATTGTAATTTGATTTTGTAAAAGAACTGAACGGGAAGCAATGCTGAAATGACTTAGAAGGTACTGTTGCACAAATCAGGTAAACAGGAATTTCATTCTTTTTCAAAAAGCTGAGGTAATTTCTCCAAATTTCATATCTTACAAAAACACCAACATCAGGTTTTAAGGCTTCAATGAATCTTGCCGCACTTGATTTGAAATCTAAAGGTAAATATACAACCAAATCCGCAAAAGCATAAGATTTTTGGTTATCGTATCCAGAAGGAGAAAAGAAAGAACATACAATCTGAATTTCTGGATTTTTCGATTTGATAATTTCAATAACGGGTTTTGCCTGCTCGAATTCTCCCATGGATGCTGAATGGAACCAGAATATCTTTTTTGAGTGGTCGAGCTTTTGAAGTTTTTGAATATTTGAAACGGCTAATTTCTCTCTTTGATTGAATTTATTGTCAATCAAACGATAAAAATAATAAATCGGTTTGAAAAATATTAAGAGAATGTTGTAAATCATTGAAATCATTACCTTAGCTCTTCCTTCAAATACTTGCCTGTAAAGCTCTGTTTGTTCTTGATAATATCTTCAGGAGTACCTTCCGCTATAATTCTCCCCCCTGCTGCACCGCCTTCGGGTCCAAGGTCAATCACCCAATCAGCAGTTTTGATAACATCAAGATTATGTTCAATAATAACAATAGTATTACCTTTTTCCACAAGCTTTTGTAATAAATCCAGCAGAATATTTACATCTTCAAAATGCAGTCCCGTTGTCGGTTCATCGAGCAAGTACAACGTTTTCCCTGTACTGACTTTGGAAAGTTCGGTTGCAAGTTTTACTCTTTGGGCTTCACCTCCCGATAGTGTTGGAGCCTGCTGTCCAAGTGTAATATATCCTAACCCTACATCATTAAGAGTTTTGAGTTTAATCTTAATTTTTGGAATTTCATTAAAAAAAGCGAGCGATTCTTCAACGGTCATATCCAGAACATCAGCAATAGATTTTTCTTTGTAATGCACCTGAAGAGTTTCGTTATTATATCTTTTCCCATTGCAGGTATCACAGGTTACATACACATCAGGCAGAAAGTTCATTTCAATCTTTTTGATTCCGCCGCCTTCGCAGTCTTCGCATCTGCCTCCTGGGACATTAAACGAAAATCTTCCTGATTTGTAGCCTCTGACCTGCGATTCAGGTAACATAGCAAAAAAGTCACGAATTTGGGTGAATAAACCCGTATATGTTGCAGGATTTGAACGAGGTGTTCGCCCAATTGGAGTCTGGTCAATTTCCAGCACCTTATCAATCAGGTCAATACCATGGATTTTTCCAAATTGAAGTGGTGACTGATGAGATTTGAAGAAATGTCTGGAAAGAATCGGGTAGAGAGTATCGTTTATTAACGAGGATTTGCCTGAACCACTCATTCCGGTTATGCACACAAAAAGTCCAAGAGGTATTTTCAAAGTAACATTTTTAAGATTATTTCCTTTTGCTCCGTCAAGAATCAATTGTTTACCGTTTGGTTTTCTGCGTTCAGACGGGAATTCAATGTTCTTTTTCTTTAAAATATATTGAACAGTTAGAGTTTTAGCAATTTGGTCTTTTGATAATTTTTTAAAATTTTCCGGTTTTTCGGAAATAATTACTTCTCCTCCATGAACACCTGCACCCATTCCCAAATCCACAATATAGTCTGCTTGCTGAATCATCGCTTTGTCGTGTTCTACAACAATTACTGTGTTCCCCAAATCGCGTAATTTTTTCAGAGAATTTATAAGTTTCTGATTGTCATGCTGATGTAGTCCAATGCTTGGTTCGTCAAGGACATACATTATTCCTACAAGCTCCGAGCCGATTTGAGATGCTAATCTGATTCTCTGCGACTCCCCTCCCGATAGAGTTCTAACAGAGCGATTAAGTGAGAGATAAGATAGTCCGACATCTTTCAGAAAGTTCAATCTGGTTTTTATTTCCTTAATAATCAGGTTTGCTATAGAAAGTTGTCTTTCTGTAAGTTTATCTGATAAATTCAAAAAGAAATTATGACATTCATTTATATCGTACTTAGTAACATCATTTACGTTATGGTCTGAGATAAACACATTTAAGTTGCTTTGTTTTAAACGACCTCCGTTACATTCAGGACAAATTGCAGTTGACATAAACGATTCTACGCTTTTTCTAACGCTGACTGTGGTGGTATTTTCAAATTGATGCCTGAAACTTGGCAGAACGCCAATATATTTATGTTTGTAACTGTGCGAGTCACTTCCTGAAAAATTGTAGGAAATTGAAATTTCTTCGTTTTCTTCGGCACCAAAAATTAGCTTCTTGAATTTTTCTTCAGGTAGCTGTTCGATTGGGAGACCTAAATCAATTTTCAAGCCTTTTGCATAAGCTTCAACCTGATTCCACAGCCATTTTTCCTTTTGCTTTCCAAGAAGTGCTATACCACCTTCATTAATAGATTTAGATTTATCGGGTACAACTAGGTCAAGATTAAAATCATTTAATTCTCCAAGTCCCTGGCATGTTGGACAGGCACCATAAGGAGAATTGAATGAAAACATGTTTGGTGCTGTAGGTTCGTAAGACCTACTGCATGATGGACATGAATATGCAGTGGAAAATAATTTAGACAAAAATTTTCCGTTACTTCCTTCGTAAAGGAGAATCATTGAGCTATCCCCTTTTTTTAAAGCTAAATCGGCAGATTCAGACAGTCTTTGTTCCTGAGATTCTTCGACGACAAGTCTGTCAATAACCAGGTCAATATCATGAATTGCATATCTGTTCAACTGCATATCATCAATGATTTCCTTGATTTCGCCGTCAACTCGGACGCGTGTGAAACCCTGACGCTGAAGCTGTTCGAAAAGTTCGCGGTAATGTCCTTTTCTTGCTTTTACCAAAGGCGAAAGTAAAAGAACTTTTGAACCCGAAAACTCTTTGAGAATTTCTTCTACAATTTGGTCAAGTGATTTTTGCTCGACAGGAATATGGCAGTCCACACAATATTGTGTACCGATTTTTGCAAATAGTAATCTCAGATAGTCATAAATCTCGGTAACGGTTCCAACTGTTGAGCGTGGATTGTGACTGATAGATTTTTGTTCAATTGAAATAGCAGGCGATAGCCCTTCAATTGTGTCAACATCAGGCTTTTTCATTACTCCGAGATACTGCCTTGCATAAGCCGAAAGACATTCCACGTAACGCCTTTGACCTTCAGCATATAATGTATCAAATGCAAGACTGGACTTTCCTGAACCCGACAAACCAGTAATAACTACGAATTCGTTTCTTGGCAATTCGACATTAATATTTTTCAGGTTATGCTCTCTGGCACCCCTGACAACTATTTTTTTCAGTTCTTCTTCTTCTATTTTAAAATCAATCATTGATTCAGCTTTTTTGTTCTTTAGAGTTATAATGGCAAATATAAACTTTCAAAATTACGATAATATTTCCAAAAATATTATTACAATTATATTATGACGAAAATGACCAACAACTCCTTTACAATTATTTTTTAAAAGTGCCTATCATAAAAAATTTAGACATTACTCATTCGTTATTAGGTGCTGACTAAAAATAATTTTAGATAATGCGAATATTTATTATGATTTCAAAAGTACAAATTTTTGTTTTTAAAGAGTTTATTACTCTTGTTCTTATATTTTTCTGTGGATTTCAGCTTGAAGCATCGGTTTTCCTTAAGACATTCAATTCTGAAAACACTGCGGTAGGCTATGTAAAAATTGAAGTACCTGATAAAAATCTGAAAGTCCGTTCTAATTCCAAAGGCTTAGCTGAACTTGATATTTCTAAAACAGGCTTCTACAAAGTTCGGTTTTCTCAAATTGGGTTCTCAACCTTGGATACTTTGTTACAGGTAAGCAGATTATCTGACACACTCGACATTCAACTAACAGAATTAAACTATTCACTCGATAATATTGTTGTAACGGGCACAAAAACTGCCAAAGAAATTGAAAGTAATCCTATACCTACAGACGTTGTTGTGACAAAACAAATTGAACAGCAGTCGAGTCCAAGATTGACAAATATTCTGGAAGACCTTGCCGGAATGAGTATTGTACAAACTCCCGGAAAGGGCGTTCAAACACAAGGTTTGAATCCTGAATATACTTTGATTTTAATAAATGGCGAACCTATGATTGGTAGAACCCGAGGAATCCTTGATTTGGAAAGATTTTCAGTCGGCAATATTTCAAGGGTAGAAATTGTTAAAGGTCCTTCATCATCCCTATATGGTTCGAATGCACTTGCCGGTGTTATCAACATAATAACCGAAGTACCGAATAATATTTTAGATTCGAAAATCAGCACAAGATACGCATCTTACAATACTGTAGATTTATCTGCTGATTTATCAACGAATTTCAGCAATGAAAAACTTTCTGCAAATTTATATTTCAACAGATATTCGACTGACGGCTATAATCTTGTTCCTGCAAATGTCACAAAAACAGTCCCTGAGATAGTTGATTATACAGGAAGAGGTGAACTTTTCTACAAAATTTCAAAATCAACAGAAATGAAATTAAGTTCCAGATTCAATTACAATCTTCAGTCTTCTCAGTACAATGAAGTACAGTCAAAATCTCTTGTTAATGAAACAATTGCTCTCTATGATATAAACCTGGGTTTGAATGTAAGGCATAATTATTCTCCGACTTCAACTTTAACAGCAAAAATCTTTTTTACCAAATATATGAATTTTACCGACGACATTTTTAATTCTACCGGAATTAAATTTTTGACGAGTGATGTTGAAGAAGGATTACTTAAGGCGGAATTTCAAATGAATAAGGTTATGGGAAATGAACACATGGTTACTTTAGGTGCCGGCTACGACCTTGAATCAATAATTGCTCAAAGAGTTGTAGGGAATTTCCATAGTGCCAATTTGTTTTATGGTTATCTTCAGGAGGATTATACGCCTGCAAAAGCTTTCAATGTTATAGGTTCAATCAGGTTTGATAAACATTCGGAATATGAATTTTCATGGAATCCAAAGATTGCGGCTTCGTATGAACTTTTCGAAAATTTAAATCTGAGAGCATCTTTAGGTACAGGTTTCAAAGCTCCTACATCTGAAAATTTATACCTTGATTGGTCAAACCCGCAATATGGATATTATGTTTATGGTACTACTTTTGTAAAGCAAGCCGTCCAAAAAATGATTCAGCAGGGTCAAATGGATTCAAGTCAAGTGTTCAGAGATATATCAAATATTAACATTTCACCTGAAAAATCTTGGTCAGTTGATGCCGGGGCATCTTATCATATCAGCATTTTAGATATAAAGTTTAATGCTTATCGTAACAATTTATCGGACATGATTGATTTGCAACCTATTGGACAAAAAACCAACGGAAATTTAGTTTATACTTATATCAACCAAAGTTCAGTTTACACACAGGGATTGGAAACAAAACTGAAATTTCAGTTATTTTCTGATTTATCAATTGAAATAATTTATAATTATTTATCAACCGGAGATAATGATGTTGTTAAGAAAATCGAATCCGGCAAAATATTGAAAATGGGTTCTGATGGCGTGCTTAGAACAGTTAAATTATCGGAATACGGCGGACTATTCTTCCGTTCCGCTCATTCCGGTTCGATAAGGGTGTTTTATACAATCCCGGATTGGAATCTTTCGCTAAATTTACGAGGAAACTATCGTTCACGTTATGGTTTTGCTGATTTGAATTCAAATCAAATACTTGACGACGATTCTGAATATATTCACGGTTATTCAATTTGGAATTTCAATTTTTCTAAGGATATTTTAAAGTATTTTATTTTTCAGGCAGGGGTTGATAATATTTTTAACTACTCAGGTTTGAAATTGATGAATTTATCCCCGGGAAGAACATTTTATATAAATTTAGTTTTTAAATACTCACAACATTAGGAGATACTATGAAAAAAGCAATCATTTTGGGAGTTTTCATCATTTTTGGTGGGCTATATCTTAACTCCTGCTCGAAAAATGACACAACAACTACTCCAACAAGTAATGCCGCAGTGAAAACTGTAGTTGATTTGGATTGTGATACAACCGGAGGCAGAGCCGGCAGATTCACATTCTTCTCATTCAAGAATAATGCAGTTGTAGCTTCAACTGATTCTGCAACAACCAAGTGGGACATCGGATTTTCTTCAACAACAATTATCACAAATAGTGCAAGCCGCGGACCGGGTTTAGGCGGTGCTATTGTTTACAAACTTCAGGCAGGTGAATCTTTCGAACTTTTAAAGTCAGCACCTGCAACAGGTTGGGCGATTGATACATCGGTAGCATTGAAAGCTATCAAAACAGGTTCGGGCAATGGCTGGTATCTTTATGATGCTGTAAATAATGTCATCAAAGCCAATAATCAAGTTGTTCTATTCATTAGAACTGCCGATGGGAAATATGCAAAGATGTATATTACAAGCTACTATAAAGGTAATTTGCAGAGTCCTGACGGAACAAGTCTGCCGAGATATTACAATTTCAAATTTGTCTATCAGGATGACGGAACAAGAAATTTCTAATTAATTTTATTCTATTGAAATCCACCTTATTTGTTTATTGAGTAAGGTGGATTTTTTTATTAATCAACCATGCTTTAAGATTTAGTTCTTATAGTAAATTCCTGCTGGTAGAATGGAACGAAACTTTCGGAATCCGTGAAATTCCCTTCAAAATAATACTTAAAAGCAAGTTCAAAGAGTACTCCGGAAGTAATCTTAAAAGTTATAACATTTTCAAATTCTTCGGGCAATTCATTTGCTCCGGTAAGTAATATTACTTCATTTTTATCAATTTGCTTAACGATTTCTTCAAAAGTCAGGTATTGAACTTCGCTTGTTGGTACTCCTTCGTGGGTGAATTTCTGAAAATAGGCTAAATCTTTATGCGAACTGATTATAACATTTATGTTTTCAGTAATTTTCGATTGATTTGCAAAGTGAAAAGCAATAGATTCTAAAGTGGGCAAACCTATCAATTTTGGAGTATTTCCATGACAAAGTCCTTTTGCTATTGCGGCTCCGATTCTTAAGCCGGTAAAAGAACCGGGACCTGCTGAAACGGCAATAGAATCAAAGTCACTGATTTTAAAAGATAAATCACTGAGTAATCTATTTATAAATTCAGCCAGCATCTTGTCATGCTGATTGCTTTGAAACAAAGTGTACTCAGCAATCAACGTCTGACCTTCGGATATTCCAACAGAACAGGTTGAACTTGAAGATTCGATTATTAATATTCGGGTTTTCATTTCAGTATTGGAGAAGTTTGAGAGCTTCATCATAAATTCTTTCAGGTTTTAGTAAAATCATACAGTTATGAGTCTTTTTGGGGCATAAATCTCCACCATGAATTGCACATGGTTTGCAACTTAAATATTCTAACTCGATTGATTTATCTTGGGGACCTCTCGGAGCAAAACCGAATTTTGGTGATGTAGGACCAAAAATGGTGATGGTCGGACATTTCATTAATCCTGCCAAATGAGTAGGAGCACTGTCATTTGTAATTGCGAGTTTGGAGAGAGATAGGAAATAAAGAGTTTGAGGCAGTGAAGTTTCTCCTGCAAGAGAATGACACCCTGAATTTTCAGATAATCTTCCGCAAAGCTCTTTGTCGTCTTCAGAGCCAATAAAAACTATGTCCGAACCATTCTCACGCAATAATATTGCTAATTCAGCGAAATGTTCTTCCTTCCATTTTTTTGTTTCCCAGATTGAACCGGGAGCAATAGCAACCAATTTTTCGAAATTCTTAACACCAAGCCAGCCGAGTTTTGAATCAATAAATGATTTATCCGAATTTGAAATATCAATGTCAACATCGTCGGTTTTGACAATCTGACTAAAGTCTGAAAAAGCGTTTAAAAGGCTGAGATTTCTGTCAATTTCGTGCAAATTGGTTTGATACTCAATTCTTTTATCATAGAGAATCGAAAATGCATTTTTGCTGAATCCAACAGAATAATCAGGTCTTGAAAGCTCGTGATGAGCTTATGGAGGGCATGAGCAATG
>CAZSHX010000002.1:0-116369 GCA_964606895.1 uncultured Hyphomicrobiales bacterium | reverse complement strand
CCGAATTAGCATTAAAAACACAAATAGCAACCTGCAATATAATCAATAAAAGTTTCAAAGTTTGCATAGAAGACAAAAAAGAGAGAAACAAGCTTACAACCCAAAAATTATAGTTTTCATTACTTTGGATTTAGTATGTATTCTGCTACCTGATGAGCTGTTGCCGCAATTTTAAAAATATATGAGCTGTCTTGTTTCATATTTCCAATCCACGCATTAATATAACCAAGATTATTATTCAAAGTTTTCGTTCCAATTCCGCACCAACCACAGAGCAGTGCTGTTGAAAATTCAGCAACAAGTTCTTCGGCAACTCGGGCGGAGTAATCGCCATCACTGCTTTTTGCCAGAGATTCTCTGTCCAATCTGGATTTATGTCCTGTACTGTGCGATAACTCATGGAAGTAAGTTGCATAGTATTCTTCGCGACTGATAAAAGTATCAAACGGTGGAATATGAATTTCATCTTCTTCCTTTAGATATAAAGCACCAGCATCTACTGAAGACACAAATAATTTAGGTTTGTTTCGTATATTGTTAATAACTTGTTCACAATCTTCAATTGGATTGAATTTATTGTGACCATATTTTTTAGTATAATGTTCAACCTGTTTATCAAGCCCAACGGTTTGAACAATGTTGTAAATCTCATAAACCTTTTTCAGATCTGGAGGCTTCCAATGCTTACTCCTTGTATTGTTATATTTAAACAACTCAATTTGATTTCGGTCAAATTTCTTTTTTCTGCGATACCCGTTAAACACAATTTGATATGGTTTAGCTCCTTCTTTAATAGAGCCTCCAAGTTTTTCACACTGCTTTTGAGTTATAAAAATTGAACTTGAATGCAATTCAATAGCATCCATCAGGAAAATAAAATTCATTCCGTTATAATACTGACCTGTAACAAGATTTTTAGGAAAGCCAATTTCACCCCAAGGTTTATTCCATGGTAAAACATGATTCTCCAAATCCTTAATGATAGAATGTGTCACATAGTAAGATATTTGCTTGTACCCTGTCATAGAAAAAGAAATTTTACTTTATTGTATAGTTGTTGGAACTAATAATACTTTATTTGAAATCAAATAACCGTAACTGTCAACAGCCAATGTGCCTTCACAACCTCTTATTTCTGTAAAAACACTTCTGACATTGTATTTCTCCAAAAAAGGAAATGAAAAAAGAGAGAAGGAAATTCAGAAGTTTCAATGTCTGCTTTCATTTTAATTTTCCATATGAATAGTTAGAATATTTATTTCAATTTGCTTAATCTGAAGAATGGTCAATTGTCATGCATTTTATTTGGTTTACGTTTTTTTATATCTCTCAGGCCAATAAAAAAGATTTTCCTTATTAGCTTCAACTGCTAATTCTAGGGATACACATAAGACTTTTTTGCAATTTTTACAATAAAATTCTACAGATTCTTCCAAATTAGAATTTTTGAACCATTGTTTATTTACTTCAATCAATTCTGTACATTCATGGCATTCAATATAAAAATCAATTTTAACATATTTTCTCCAAATCTTGAAGAAGAAAATTTGCTCAATTACAAAAGCAAAAGCTGAAAATGCAAAATGATTTGACTTTCCTAATGTAGTTTGAGCTTTTGCTGATAAAAAAAGGAAAGTAACAAAAAGTACAATAAGAATAAATCCATAAATAAACCAAAGCAAATTTTTCATATAATCAATATTTTGGTAAACAACTAAGTCAATGAATAGGACGATTAAATAATACAAAATACTTATTTGCAGTAAAACTATAATGGGAAAAACGTATCTTGATGTTATCTCAATATAAGCCTGATTGAATTTAGCATCTGCATCTGAAACAGAATATTCTTCAATGCGATCTTCTCCAGTAATTACATTTTCAGTAACAATAGCCGTATACTCTCCAGCCCTATAGTGCAAATAAATTCCATGAGAACAAATGGAAACACAAAAAATAAGAATCAGAATGTAATAAATTGGATGTTGCTTAAAAATCTTATTTTTATAGTCTTTTAAAGTTTTAATCGGCATTCTGATTTGCTTTCCTTATCAATGATTGAAAATAATCCTGAGATGCAATCGCTTCAAAAAATCGAATATGTAAATCACTATTCCTATTATTTTTTAAAAAATCATATGTTCTATTCATAGGACACCCCATTATTTATTTTTGATTAGTCTAACCCAAATAAATGACAAACCCTATACAACGACTGTTCCGATATTGATTGGTTCCCAGACATCTCTGCCAAGATGAAATGGAAATACTGGGTTGTAAAGTAAAGCGAGGACGATACAAATTACAACCCAATAAATATTTTCAACTTTAAGTGCAGTGATTGCTCCAATAATGAATGTGCCACAGACAACCAGTCTCATGAACGAATAATATCCATAGGGCATTTTGCTTAGAGCAACGAGTATTAGCACCGCTGAAAGCAGTCTTGCTATTGTAAAGACTATGCTGAGTTGGTTATTTGATGATAGAGCCACTATCACGATTCCTATTTAGTACAAGGTATTCCAAGTTTACGTTTTAACTTACAAGGGTCAGGACCAGGTTTTCCTCCATGAGGTGGTTCATCATCTCTGCATTTTTTAAAGCCCAATAAACCTTGTTTAGCTTCTTTTCTACAGCCTCGTTCTTCTGAACCATATCTGATTTCATACCCAATTTTAGACCCGGCTCCGTCGCACAAAGGAGTTACGATTATCTGTTCAGGTTTCAAACCTTTTGCTATTTCAATCTTAGGAACATATTCAATTCCTGTTCTTACGATAGTTTGACACTTTGATGTTAATTGTACTTTTGAATAATCTTTATCTACTAATTTTAACTCAATTTCTTTAGATTCTTCATTCAGTTCAATATCAAAAGTTGTCTGAGAAAAATCTACTCCATCAGAAATTATCTCAATGGTCTCACCTTGTTTAAAACTGTACTGTTGTCCTATTTTGGAAAATGTCAGTTGCTTTGCAGGTTTCAACCCAGAAATTGCTGCACTGGTTATTGAACCATTATCATTTGTGATTCTTATTGTATCGTAGATATACTCTTTTTCTCTTGGAGTATCCCTTGGAATATAATTTCCCGGATGAACCATCATGTCCCATGTGGTACAACCAGAAAGTAAAATAATCATAATTAAAATTAAAAAATTTGTTCTCATTTAGACCTCATTAATTGATTACATAATTGATTTTAAAAATTTTCAACCCATCTAAGAAAGCTTTATCAGTCTCATTCATTTGCAACCCTGATGGGATATAGAATAAAACCTTTAGCTTATTAATGCTCTTTAGTTTATCCCAAAAGGTCTTGTCTATTTGTGAACCAATGCCTTCTTTCGGTAAATTCCCAATGATAACAACAAATTTAATTGAAGTATCAGGCATTATCGAAATATTTGAAACAAACTGATTCAATGAACTACCAAGTTGACCCCATTGAATCTTATTTAAAGTCTCAAATGATTTTAGAAATGCCTCCGGTAAGTTTGATTTATTATTAATTTCAAATGCTAAATTTGCATTTTGAGGATTATTCCAAATCTTAAACAATATTTGCCCAGGAATTGAGCTACCTAAGTAATTAATTAGTTCTTGGCTTTTTCCTCTATCAAATTTATCAAATAATATTGCATATACTATCTTCTTATCTGTATTAGGGCAAATCCGTTTATTGACAGATATTTGCTTATCTATTAGATTCACCTTGCTTTTAAGGTATGCAAGAATTTTTTGTTCAGGCTCATTGGTATTGCTGTTCAAATTCCAAATAATAGTCTTTTTCGGATTATTTGCTTTGATATTGGACAGACTTTTTAAGGCTTGGGATAAATCCTGCTGACTATAGCATTTAGGGAAATTTCCAATTAATATTATATTATCAATATCATCACTTTCATCTCTATCGTTATATGCTTGAATCATTGATTGAATCTGGGTATTTGCATCATCATTCGTTAAAACCTTACTTCTATTGCTTTTAAATAGAACATTCAATGTATCAAGAAGTTGAGGATTGTAGAATTTTTCTTCAAAGTCAAATTCACCGCTTTGGATATGAGAAAATTTGATTTCTGAGCCACTTTTCAAAATTAGTTTAAATTTGATTTCTTCAGTTGAATTTTTATTGATTTCTTTTATCTGATCAACTAACGATTTTAACTGATCCTTATTTAATTCATTTTCAAAAGCAATGATGGTATAATTATTCTTGGGCTTTGGGCAAATAATCGGACATAGGACGAAATAACCAATAATCCCAATTATCAATGCTCCTACTAGAATTACTAATGATTTTCTACTTTTCATAATTAGTTCTCTCCATTAATTAATTTTTTAATGTTATCTGGTGGATTCAAATGAAAAAACTGAATTGCTGTATTGATAGGTAACTTGAAATTATTTGCATTAGTAATGAATTTTGTCCATAAACTAAGCGTTACATTATCCAAAGTATTTTTCCCGGGATTTATAAATTTTACAATACCGTGATAAGCTTTCCCGAAAATTAATCCTAATCCACTACCAGCAAAATCTAAAATCAAATAAACCAAAAAAACCAATGCACCCATAAACACGGTTGCCGGAATACTTGGCTTGTTAGCTACCTTAAATTGCACAAATAAAAACAGGGCTATTTTAACAATACACAAAAACCATAGAACTATTCTGAACCTTTGCATCATTAATACCCTCTTGATTGGATCTTTGACAAAAACACCAGATGCAATTATAGCGACACCACAGTCGATAATACTAAAAATTAGGGCTCTTATAACTACAGGGAGGGGTAATGGAAGACCCCGCATTGTCATAGTTGATAGTATGTAATCAAATAAAATAGCAACAAATGCAATCACACCGAATGCGAAATAAATCGTCATATTTCCTGTAAAGTGTGATAAAAAAATTAATTCTTTATCCTCGACTTCCTTCCTTTTAGCAAGCTTTACTGGCAATGTAAGCTCATTACTGACAATGCTATTGACATCTTTTTGAAGAACTGTAAAGTTAGGGGTAAAACCACCATCTGACATATTTCCTCCGTTTATGGTATAATAATAGGTTTATTTACATTGGCTATAGCTTTGTTGTCTCCCATGACTCTTACAAATAAATTACCTGTTGAGCCTGTTGGCGGTAATTGGTTTCCATCCCATTTTATTTTAACAACATAGCTGTTTCGTAAACTTGTGTTGATTCGGCTGTAAAGTTCTGATAATTTACTTGGATCAGTTGTCATGTAGTTGAAACCTCCGCTTTCGTTTGCAAGCCCACCAAGTGTGTTTTTGAATACATCAAGATAGAATTGGTCAAGCGAGGGTCCTGAAGACCAACAGTAAAAATCGGAATTTTCAATTTGTTGGATTGTTCCAAAACTCTTTCATAGGTTACATTGTACTGTTCCGAATTATTATCCTGACCATCGGCAAAAGCAACTACAGCTTTGGAATAATACTTATCTATACTCGAAAAATCATTCAGTCCCATATTAATTGCGGCATAGAGTGAAGTCTCGCCTCTCATCTGAGAATTGGTAAAAATTTGATTTGATAGATAATTTTTATCAGATGTAAAATTAGTAAGCTGTTCAATATCCGAACCAAACTTGATAATCTCCACAAGATCATTGCCGGAAAAATTATCAACAAATGATTTTACAGCATTCTGCATTTGGGAGAAATTGTTTTCCATTGAACCGCTGTAATCCATTACTGATGAAACCGCAATTTTGTCAATTTTTTCTGAATATTTTTGAACTGTTGATGAACCAAAGATATTCTTTCCGTTTGATGAAATAAAAGCATAAATATCACTTGATAAAATATCTGGTGCCTCATTATTAGATATGTTAGAAAGATAGAGAGTCAACGTAAATTCTTCTCTGCTAGCATCATTTAAAACAAGGTTAGCATCATACTTAGCGTTGAGTTCAGCATTTGCTACTTCAATCTGCTTATCCTCAGGAACTATTTCAGATGTTACAACTTCAATACCCTCTCCAATTCCAACATTATCGGATGGATTGTAGTAGAAGTAAATGCCAATCGCAACAATAACAAGAATCACCAATGCAAACAACAATTTCGTATTCATATCAATTCCATTATTTTTTTGAGATATTATATGTAAAAAATCCAATAATAACTGAAAAAACTACAACAAACCACAAAGGTGCGGCCGCACTGGGTTTATCGTCAATTACTCTCGTTTGTTCTTTGATTGCCTTTGTTTGTTCTTTAATCGCCGCTATTTGTTGCTTTGATGCCATGCAGATTTCGCAGTTTTGTTGCAAGACAGCATATATCTTTTTTTCTTCAATACTTAAAGAATCCTTTGCTTTAAATTGAATCAAATTCTTGTCATAGCAAGCAGGACAATCAGTTTGTGTTGTACAGACTTGATAAGTTAAAAGGAAAAGGCTAAAATAAATTACAAATAACTTCTTCATTTTTCAATCCTTCGAAAATGTGTAAAAATCAACCAACTGCAAATATAAAACTTAATGCGTCCTGTCATGACATCCGAAAATAAACATAAAAAAAGGGCATTTCCACAATTTGCCCTTTTCTGAGGTATCGTCCAAGACCCACACATAGTGCAAAAAGGAAAACGCCCCGATTGCTCGGAGCGTGCCTTCTTACCGTTCTATGTGTATTGAAAATTGGACGACTTTCAGAAAAGAACGAAAGTAAGACTACGCTTACATATTTATAAACTAAAAAAAAATTCTACTTATTATCTCCTGAAAAAAATGTATGTACTAAAATTACAAACAGCAACAACTACAACTTACGAATGAAAAGAATTAAATGCAAATATATTTGCAAGCTTTTGAAAATTCTAATTGTTAGCCTTGCCTAAACTAAGACGACTGAAATTAAGTAGCCAGTTGCTGAGAATACCTGTTGCTTTGTATTGTATAATTGCTTAATTTTGTTGTAGTTAGAACACAATTTGAAGGATAGGAAAATGAGAATAGTTACAGTACAACACAGAGATTTCAGAGGTAAAACTAATTACACCATTTACGAAACGGTTGAGCAACTGCTTGCCGAGAAACCAACAGCTACAATATCTACAAATTCTGGCACTTCTTTGTTGTGCTAACTGATTTTTGATTACCGAAATGAACAAAGCTATCAACTAAAAGGACCTAACATCTCTTGCTTCTTTTGATTTTTGTAACTAATTAATTTTCAATCATATAAATAATTTTATTCGTTAATATTTGTCGCAAATATAATAATAATTTGCGACAAAATTCATATCCAGACCTCTCATTTGCTGAGAAGCATTCAAATCTGCCATAGTCTGCCTATTACCAAAGCTTACTATTTCTGTCTTTTGCATAACCTTTTGAGCCTTGAAAGGCACAATAAAGATTGAAGCTAATATCAGCATCAATCCTAAAAATAAAATGATTTTCTGGATACTATTCATTTTCGCTCCATCCCAAAACAAAATGTAAAAAATGGTTTTTGGTAAGTTCAATTTTAAAAAAAATATTTAAATCGTGGTAACTAAATTTTTTTTAAAAAAAAAGACAATGAAGAATCCTTTACAAAATAGCCACAAATTATTCTGATAATATTTATATTTGTAAAATATTATTCGACAGAAGAATCGAACAATATAATAATTTTTTCAACAATATTGGCTGAATATCATGGAAAAATGGGATGGATTTATTACTCGTTCTCAGCTTTATAAAGAAGTATGGTCAGAACCTTTGACTCGGTTAGAAAAAAAATTTGATTTGAAAAGTTCAAAGATAAGGAGTGTTTGCAAAGAATTAAATATTCCATTGCCGGAAGTTGGTTATTGGGAAAAAAAACGTTCCGGAAAAGAGGTTAAAGAGATTGAATTACCCCCTGCTGATAATTCCGACGAGCAGTTCAATTTCAGATACTTCAAAGAGGAATACCTTGATAATGAAAAAATATTAGAACTCTTGGAAAATGAAAAAAATCCAAAAAACAAAATAATTGTACCTCAAAGCTTACATGCCCCACATATCCTAACAAAATTTTTCATGACCGGTGAGAAAATAAATGCACCTTGGTTCAGACCAAATGCTGGACGAATAAACCTCGTTTCTGCAACCAAACAAACCGAGAAACGTGCTTTCAGGATTTTAGACACAATCATAAAAGCATCAGAAAAAAGAAACTTTCTAAATTTTGAAAGGTTCAATTTTTTTCATGTACCTATCATTTCAATACTTGGTGAATTTATCAGTTTTAAAATCAGGGAGAAACATATTCGAATTAAAAATGATTCTATCCGGTCAATCTATCCTGAAACAATTCTGAAACCAACGGGTAAACTTATAATTGAGGCAGATTTCAAAGGAGGTTATAGGATTAAAAATACATGGATGGATGATGAAATCATGATTGAAGACATATTAAACGATTTCATGATTTCTTGCATAAAACATGCGGCTTACGAAGTTGATCAGGATGAGAAAAATAGGATCAGGAATTTAGAGTTAGAACGACAAAAACAAATATTAGAACTTGAAAGGAAAAGAGAGCTGCGAGAAAAAGAAAAGGAGCTATTTTTATTCTCTCAAAGTAAGTTATACAAAAATATCAGCCAAATCAAAGAATATATTGATGAAATTGAAAGAACTTACTTGCTGAATCCTGCCAGCAATATGAATGCTGAAGAGGTAAATGCTTGGTTGGCTTGGGCAAGAGCAACAATGAATAAATCAAACCCAGTAATTAACTTTAGCTTAGATGACTATAAAAATGAGTTTGAGTAAGAAATGCTTAAACTTCTTCTGACAAAATGAAATCTTTGGGGAACCGAGATTGCACGAATATGTGGAATCTTCATTTGCAATGTTCGTTAATCAAATCTTCAGCCTTTTCAAAACCCAATTCACCAGCCTTTTTCCAATCTAAACAAGCTCCTATCTTATCACCAATGACATATTTTACAAGCCCACGATTGAAGAAAGCTTTAGAATTCTTCGGATTATTAATAATAGCGTTAGTAAATGCTTCATTCGCTGCTTTATCATCACTTAAAGCAAATTTAGCAACTCCAAGGTTAAAGTAAGCCAAATCAAACCTCGGATTAATCTCAATTGCTTTATTGAAATCATTTATTGCTCCAAAATTATCTCCTAATTTTAATTTTGAGTCGCCACGATTGCAAAAAGCTTCAGCAAACAAAGGGTTAATTTTGATAGACCTGTCGAAATCTTCAACTGCTTCCTTCTCATTTCCTAAATCAGACTTTGCAACACCACGATACAAATAAGATTTGAAATTATCAGGATCAATTTTGATGGCTTTGTCAAAATCAGCAATTGCTCCATTAATATCACCTAAATCAGATTTTGCAACTCCCCTATTAATAAATGCCTGAGCCAACCTTGGATTGATTTCTATTGCTTTGTTATAATCAGCCATCGCTCCTTGATTGTCACCTAATTTTTTTTTTGAAAATCCGCGATTGCAAAAAGCTAAAGCATGATTTGGATGAATGCTTATTGATGAATTATAATCCGCGATTGCTTCCTGTTCATCTCCCAAATTTGATCTTACTGTTCCACGATTGTAGTAGGCATCGAAACATTTCGGATTATACTTAATAGCTTCAGTAAAATCATTAATCGCCCCTTTATTGTCAATTATAGCTACTTTTGCATCTGCACGATTAAAGAATGCATCAGAGTACTTTGGATTGATTTCTATTGCTTTGTTATAATCAGCTATCGCTCCATTGAAATCACCTAAATCAGCTTTAGCATTCCCACGAAAGTTATAAGCTTCTGTATTCAATGGATTAATCTCAATAGCTTTATTAAAATCAGCAATTGCTTCATAATTATCACCTAAAATATGTTTGGCAACTCCTCTGTTAACAATCACAAATGCAACATTAGGTTTTATTTCGATTGATTTATTGTAATCGAGTATGGAACCTTTAAAATCTCTGGAATCAAATTTTTCATTACCTCTTTTGAAATACTCTTCAGCTGTTTGACCAAAACTTAGAAATTGGTGAGAAAAGATAAAGAACAGATAAAAAATGAGTTTTTTCATTTTAATCCTTTTTTTAACCTATTTTTGATACTTTCAATGAATAGAATTTTTTTATTCAAAAAAAGTTTTACAATAATTGTAATCAAGAATGGAGCAGTCAGCCAAATAATATATTGTAAAAATTCACCATATTCGATATGTCCACCAGAAGTTATTACTGAAGATTTCCCTGACCAAAAATTTTGGAATCTAAAACTATTATGTCCATAGACTAAAAATAATATATTAACAATAGCTAAATAACAAAGATAAACCCCTCTGTAGCATATGGTATAGAAATAGTCATCATTTTTATAAAATTCTTCTTTCGTGATTATAAAATAAATTGGCAATAACAACCCAATAAATATTATTAATAGGGAAGGTCTATTATGTCCACTGAATTCAGCTGCCATATTAATAATACAGCAAAAAACATAACATAGATAACCAGCCAAAAGCTTCTTTAATGAAAGTTGCTTCTTGAACTGTTCAATTAATTTTCCTTTTTCTTCATTTTCTTCCATTTTTTCCCTCATTAGGTTGTTTGTCGAGATTCTAAAACAAAACATCAGATAATTTTTTTCTGATTTTCTTTTGTTGTGTTTTTTTTATACAACGATTGAATTGTTCTAAAACTTCTTCAGCTTGCTTTTTACATCCTCTTTCTTTTGACCCATACCTAATTTGATAACCCATTTTTTTGCAATTAGAATCAAAAATTGGGGTTATAACAATTTGTTGGGGTTCTAAATGACTATCAATCCTTATTGTTGGCAAGTAATCCGGGTCATTCCAAACAATTGTTTCGCACTTACTCGATAATTTAACTTCGGAATCTTCAATATTAACAGTTCTTATTGTAATCGAATCATTGTTATCGGAATAATCTACTCTGAAAGTAATTCTTGAGAAATCAATCCCTTCACTGCCAATCTGTACAATTTCACCTTTTTTAAAAGAAATTGATTGTCCTGCTTTATAGAATGTCTGTAATTGTACTGGTCTCTCTCCGGCAACTGCTCTCTCCAAATCTCCTTGATAATTCATCTTGACATAGATGGTGTCATAAATAATTTCCCTTGGTTTATCACTTCTAAATGTGTTGCAGCTTGAAAGAAATGCCGTAACTGTTAATATGGATAATAAGAAGTATAACACTTTGATGGTTCTAATCATAATATATTTCCTGAATATCTAATCCCTTTGATTTTGATTTAGAAATAAAACCAATTGTAGTGTTAGATTTCTTTTCATAACGAGATAGAGAATAAAAGAGCTCAAGTGGTTTTAATGAACGAAGATAATGCCAATATAAATCATCCAGTATCACATGCTCTGCCTCTGAAGAAGCAATTTCCGAGCTTGTTAGAGGCATATCGCCAAAGAAAATGACCCTCTTTTCATTCATTTTAGAATCAATTTCTAATTTGACATTATTCAACAACTGCTGTAACCGATTCCAAGATGCATTTTGAACGGTAGAAGAATATTTCTCAATGACATTCAACACTCCTTGTTTTTGGATAGTATCAATAAATGGTTTTTTATCATCAGAAAAAAGCACTACTTGGAATGGTTCATTAGTTTTCACTCCCAAAATTTCAAATAATTTCTTTTCATCGCATTTGATAGGATTGAAGAAGACACATATAACTTGTTTGGTAATATTGGGTTGTATCTTCTGAGGCGGTGGAGGTGGTGGTTGGCAACACCTCATCACCAAAATGGTTATAACAACTGCCAGAACGATTAAGCCACCAAACAAAGAAAATCCTTTAATCAATAGATTTCTTTTCCTGATTCTTTGGTATCCGGAATTCAAATCGTCAACGGGATTTTGTTTGAAAAAATCGTTCATGAAATCATCCTGATTAATTTTCCTATTACGTTCAGTCATGTTCTTCAGGAAGTCTTGGTTTTCCTTGCTGATTCCGTTATCATCAATCATAATGTCTCCCAAGATATATTATTCTGCTTTAGGTAAGCCCTCATTTTGTCACATGCACTATTCAAGTGTTTATAAACAGTCTTGATAGACACACCAAGTTTTTCTGAGATTTCATCATACTTTATATCCTTTTTCACGCTCATCTCGAAAATAATTTTTTCAATATCTGTTAGTTCTGAATCAACACCTTTGTCAATCATTTTTAAAACCATATTAGAATGAGCAATTGCTTCGGGCTTGGCTGAGTAGCTTTCATCTGTAATATCAAGGATACCATCATCAAGTGATTGAATCTGATATTCTTTTGCTTCATCACGTCCGTCAATCAAATGAGATTCTGTGTTTTCTTTGAGGTATTTATCTTGTTTCCTAATACTGAAATCATTATAAGTATTATTTATTAATAAAGTTAACAACCAATTGAAAGCTGATTTTTCACTTTCGGGCTTAAATTGCTTTCTTTTTTCGATAATTCGTTTCCAACCATTCTGGTATGAATCTTCTAAGTCCTGGATTGTTTTCGGTGGGATATTTCCTTTGAATTTTTCATATAGGAATCCCCATAGCTTTAAAGCGACTGCATTATAGAATTTTGAGAAATCTTTTTCAACTTTCTTCAAGTCGTTAGAATCTCTTATTATCACAAAAAGTTTGAACTCTTCATTCGGTGAGAGTTTGTCTGCTATTTTGGATGAAAAGACTAATACTAACATTGTTTCTAAATATTATTTAAACATATCCAAATATAGCAACTTTCCATCAAAAGAAAAAATATTTCATCCAAGGGGTGAAAAAAATCTTGCCTTTGCTGTATAGATTGGTGAGAGGTTATTAAGAACTTGAGACATTAAGAATGAGCGGAAATATGATTTCAAATATAAATAGAGAATTTATGGCATTTATAAAGATGATTCAAAAACTTGAAGACAAGAAAATAAATATTCAGAATAAATCTGATAAATTAAATAATATCAATCACTTAAATAAGGAGATTATCATGCAAAGCAACACAATCAACCAAGCAGTAGAGAATCTATTCAAAATCAAACCGGATGGAACTGAACTCTCAAACATCTTTATCAATGAAGGTCTTTTTGAAGCTAAAAAGAAGACTGAATCGGAAGTAACAAAATATGAAGGATTTCTAAATATTCTGACTGAGATGCTTGATACTTTGAAAACTGTAGCCGACGACCAGAAACACCTTAATGAGCTTAATCATATTGGCAATGAGTTAATGAAATATACTAACTTCATCATTTCTAATTTAGAGTTGGAACAATTTGGTGATGAGCAATGGCTTGATTCTGATGAAATCGAACAGCAAACTGATTACGAGTTTCTTTTTTAAAAAGCCACTTTGTGTATTATTGACAAACTAAAACAAAGAATTTCAAACTCTTCAACCGAAGATATATTAATTAACAAAAACAATAATTTTAGGAGCTAACTATGAAAAGAATCATGTTGGTAATGCTATTCCTATGCTCAATATCATTACTTATCCATTGCAAGAACACAAACCAAGAAAGATTTGTCGTTACACGAGTTATTGATGGTGACACTTATGTATTGGATGACAAGCGGTCAATAAGACTAATTGGAATTGATACTCCCGAAAAGAACCACCCGACTAAACCTTTGGAATTTTTTGCTGAGGAAGCAACGAATTACTCAAAATCATTAGTAGAAGGCAAAACGGTTTTTCTCGAATATGACAATGAGAAACTTGACAAATACGGAAGAACCCTCGCTTATATCTATTTAGAAGACGGAACCTTAATCAATAAGAAATTAATTGAAGAAGGCTATGCCTACGCTTACGTGAGATTTCCATTCCAAAAAATGGATGAATTTGTTGCCGCAGAAAAGAATGCTATCCGCAGTTTGAAAGGTCTATGGGCAGATTTTGGAAAAAACGAACTGAGATGGATTATGAATCAAAAGAAAGTGCCTGTAGAAGTGATAGAAATGTCAAATAAAGCATGGGGAATCTGTTATGGTAAATATTGCAGATTGAGAATTCCCGATGACCTATTCCCTACAGAACTAAGCAATTTGAGGTTATGGATTAATTCACTGTCACCCAAAGACCTCGAAGACACATTACTTTCAAATAATTGGCTAATATTCAAGGAGACTGAAAATGAAAACTATTAACTCTCTAATTGCTTTGCTGTTTGTCTTTGTTATAAGTACTTCTGCAAAAGAAGTAATCTCATGGGAAGATGCAAGCAAACACATAAATCAAGTAAAAACAGTTGAAGGTATTATTGTGCAAGCTTACAATTCCGGCAAAGTCTGTTTTTTAAACTTCCATCAGGATTATAAAAATAATTTCTGTGCTGTAATTTTTGCAAAAGCTTTTAATGCTTTCCCAAAAAATCCTGAGGATTATTATTTAAATAAAAAAGTAAGGATTACAGGCAAAATCATTGATTACAAAGGCAAACCGGAGATTATACTAAACTCACAAAGTGAAATTGAGATAGTGGAAGTAACGAATCCGGTCAGTCAGAATTCAAAAGAGGTAATATCATGGGAAGATGCTCAGAAGTATATTGGTCAAGTGGTAAGCATAAAAGGAAAGGTTATCTCTGCCCATAATTCGGGGAAGGCATGTTTTCTCAACTTTCACAGAAATTGGAAGAAGTATTTTACCATTGTAATTTTTGGTTCAAGCTTTAAAAAATTCGAACAGGCTCCTGAAGTTCTTTATCAGAATAAAACTATCATCGTGCAAGGTTTAATCAAAGAATATCAAGGAAAGCCGGAAATAATTGTAAATTCACCTACACAAATCCGAATTATTGAGGAGTAATAATCATGAAAGCAATTAAATATTTACTCATAGGATTTATTCTATTCTCATTTTTGAATCCTCAATCATACCTCCATAGTACAGAATGTGTTATTATCTGCACCGGTCCGTCAGCCTATGCTTACCATAGTTCAAATAATTGTTGGGGTTTAAACAGATGCAGTGCCTCGATTGAATCAGTCACCTTAAAACAGGCAATGTCAATGGGAAGAAGACCTTGTAAAGTATGCGGAGGCAGTCCATTTAGTTGCGATAATCCGGGCAGGCAAACAGATGAATGCGATGAAAAGGTTGCAGAAATCAAAGAAAAACTTAATTCTCAAATAAATAAGTTGGAAAGAACAAATACTGAACTCAATAAATCAAATTCATTATTAAGCCAGAGTAACAATAAGCTAAAGAATGACAATCAAAAGTTGGTTCGGATTAACAATGTACTCAATAGTCCATACAAAAATCCGGATTCAGTGTTACTCGCAACATACCAATTGCTTGAGGACAAACAGAA
Organism: uncultured Hyphomicrobiales bacterium; assembly: GCA_964606895.1. Taxonomy (GTDB): domain Bacteria; phylum Bacteroidota; class Ignavibacteria; order Kapaibacteriales; family UBA2268; genus CAZSHX01. Next base: position 101,035 of record CAZSHX010000002.1, on the reverse strand, counting down.
ATTCGAAGAGCAAAAAAATGATTTTGACAATTACTGTACGATTAGTAAAAAGCAATTAGATAAATATCATGACTCCCTTAATGAACTTTTCATTCAATACTACGCTGTCAACCAACAATATCAGAAGGATTTAAAGTCTTTAGGAGCCGATAAACTGAATTTAGACCAAAAAAATATGGAATTTGAAATCAGGTATAAGAATTCTGTTGAAATACTGAATAATGCCGACAAAATTAATGAGCTATTAAATGAAAAATATAGGGAAATTAGCTCAAAGACACAGTATCAGCAAGACAAGGAATACTCACTCGAATCCAGAGAGAGAAAAATTGCAGAAGATTTGACAAAAATTAAAATTGAAAGAGGAATATTGACAAAGGATATTCAAAATGCCGGAAATATCTATCCTGAAAGATTCTCATTTGAAATTGTAACAAAGCCACAATACTGCATATCCAATTCAACTTTTAAAACTGGTGCATTAGATTTATCTTTAGGTTTATTATTTAGATTTGATGCAAACAGAAATCTATATAGTAATAATGAAAGGTTGAACAAATTTGGTATTGTTTATACTTACAAATCGGAACTAAATTACAAAAATCTTTCTCATATTGGCTATCTACAATCATTGAATCTTGTTTTTGATTTCAAGGAAGTATTGCGAACCGGAATTGGTTACTCTTTCCTCAAAAGTCAGTCAATCCAAAAAGCAGAAGGAATAATAAATATACCTTTCCAATTGTTTCTTACAAGATACCCGGTTCTCGTTGGCATAAGCTCGAATATCAATTTCAACAATAGATTTACATACCTCAATACCGAAGTTGGAATTTGTCTGGGAATTGGATTCGATTTCGGGAAAATGTAATTCACCAAGCATTTTTTAACTTGATTCATCCTATGAAATCCAATGCAATGTCTTTTCAAAAGAAATCGAAAAACCGTTAAGCCTAACGTTAATAGCATAAAAAAAGTCCTTGTAACTTACTCAATTACAAGGACTTTATGAATTTTTAACTGTGATCCTGGTAGGATTTGAACCTACGGCCCTCTGATTAAAAGTCAGATGCTCTACCCCTGAGCTACAAGATCATATTTTTTTGCCAACTATGAATTTCAATTTTTCCATGTTCATAGCTTTCAAAAATAAGCAAATTTTTTGAAATTCAAAAATATTATCTTTTATTTTTGATTTTTTTCAAAATGGACGAACAAAATAAATTGAGTGTAAAGGAAGCAAATCCCTGATTTTATTCTCAATTTTTAGATACTAAAAAAAGAGGATTAACCAATTGCATGAATACGAAAAATTAAGGATATCTGAGCATAACTAAGATAAAGGCTTATCATTTGTTTATTTCGCTTTGATAGGAAATTCAATATGGAAAGTAGTTCCTTTGCCGGGAGCAGAATCTTTGATAAAGATTTTGCCTTTGTGGTATTCTTCAATGATTCTTTTGCAAAGCGATAAACCTAATCCCCAACCGCGTTTTTTGGTAGTAAAACCGGCTTGAAAAGCTTGTCGTCTTTGCACCGCAGTCATTCCTTTACCATTATCAGAAACGGTTAGAATAATCTTTTTACGGGTATGTTTATAAAGCCTGATAGAAACCTTACCCTGTTTGTTTTCGATAGCCTCAGCGGCATTCTTGAGAAGATTTTCAATTACCCATGCAAATAGTTCGTTATTAACTTCAGCGATTACGTTTTTGTCCAACTTTCTGAGAATAATAACTTTTCGACCAAGGTGAGGAAGTCTTTTTTCAAAATAGACACAAACATTTTCAACACAATCGGTTATGTTCTCTTCCTTGATTTCGGGTTTGGAACCAATTTTGGAAAATCTGGTTGCAATAACACTAAGCCGAGTAATATCGCTCGACATTTCGTCAATGGTTTCCTCAATCATTTTGGGGTGATCTTTGCTCAGCTTGATAATCTCGAGCCATGCCAGCAAACTGGATAGAGGAGTACCAAGCTGATGTGCCGCTTCTTTCGCCATTCCTACCCACACTTTGGATTCTTCACTTCGGCGAATATTACTGAAGGCGATATAACCAATAAAGATGAATATTGCGACAATAAGAATTTCAACAAATGGAAATAACCTTAGTTGGTCAACCAGAGCAGAGTGAGTATAATAAAATTTAGCTAATATCTTATTGTCGTTATCTTCAATGATTATCGGGACATAAGTCTCCCCCATTCTTTTTACGTAATTCTTCAGATAAGCTCTTTGTTGCTTAGTGGTCAGCGAAGTATCAAGTTTAATGTTCAATGTATTGTCAACGAAAGGAAAATTTGGGATGTCTTTTTCGTCAGTAAGAATAATCGGAAACGAAATCATTGGAGTAATTTTGTCAATCAGGAACGCCAGTTGTTCAATATTTGCATTTGGGTCTGTGTAACCTCTATAAATATCAGTATAAAACTTAATTGACTGCTGTTCTCGTTTTATGAGTTCATCAACAAGGATTCGTGTGAAAATAACAGCCGAAATGCCGATAACAAGTCCGGCAGTAATGAAAAATATCTTTATCTGCCATTTTGATAAAGACTTGAGAATCAGGCTATCTGTTTTTTTTATTGAACGCATTTTTATTTGTTTTTCAATGGTAATGAGAAATATAAACGAAAATTACAGAAAAAATATTTGATTTACAAATTATTAGTAATGAAATAGTTCTACAAATATTAGAGCAAACTCGCTATATATGTCGAAGATCAATAATACCGTTATAAGAGTATCGGCACTTAATTGCTTGATAATTAATTGATTTATATATATGCACAATGGTTGTAATTAACAAATTGATTTAATTATAGTATTTTTATTTTGGAGTTTTTGATGTAGAATTATTACTATTCCGAGCATAGTTAACGCTAAACCTCAGACAAAACAGATGGTGATAATAAAGTAATTTTATGGTGCAATATTTTTTTTATTACAACCAAATTATTAATTTATTCCAAAACGAATTTTCTGACAAGTCTTGGTCAAAAATAATGTATGATAATTGAAATACACAAAGAAATGTTAAATGAGGTAAGAATTTCATTTTATAATTGAAAAACTTCATCTATAGAATCTTTTTGAGATCAAAGATGCAATGCAAGACAAAAGTCATTCGGCTGTTCTAGGATTTGGGAATATGATTTGCCATTATGCAAAAACAAAAAATTTCATTATATTACATACTTATGATTATTGAATAATTGGAAAAAAATGATGAAAAATTTAATTGAAATTGAACACGAAAATATTTTGCAAACTTACAAAAGGCTACCCATTGAAGTTGCTCATGCGGAAGGTTGTAATATTTATTCTAACGACGGAAGTGTTTATCTTGATTTCTTAGCAGGGATTGCAGTGAATGCACTTGGTCATTCTCATCCGAAAATTATAAGTGCCGTTACCGCTCAAATAAACAGATACATGCATGTCTCGAATTATTTTTATCAGGATGTTCAAATCGAACTTGCAGATAAGTTAACCGAAATTTCAGGATTCAGCAAGGTCTTCTTTTCCAATTCGGGTACGGAAGCTGTTGAAGGTGCTATGAAGCTGGTACGCCGATGGGAGAAAAGCAGAAACAAGACTCATATTTTTGGATTCTCAGGTGGATTTCACGGCAGAACTTACGGTCCACTTTCTGTTATGGACAAACCGCTTTATAAGGCAGATATGGGTCCTTTTCTTGCTAACACTTCAGTTCTTCCATATAATGATGTAGCTGTGCTTGAAAATACAATCAATGAATCTACATCAGCAATTATTCTTGAATTTATTCAAGGGGAGGGTGGTATTTCATCGGTAACAAAAGAATTTTGTTCGAAAATTAATGAACTTCGTCAAAAATATGGTTTTCTTGTTATTGTTGACGAAATTCAGGCAGGTGCGGGCAGAACCGGAAAATTCTTTGGATTTGAGCATTTTGATTTCCAACCCGATATTGTCGTAATGGCTAAAGGCATTGGCGGTGGACTACCCCTTGGTGCGATTTTAGTGACTGAAGAATTATCAGGTGTTTTTGAAAAGGGAATGCATGGAACCACTTACGGCGGAAATGCTGTTGCTTGTGCCGCAGGTATGGTGGTTGTGGATGAACTTCAATCAGGTTTGCTTGACCATGTTAAATTAACCGGAAAATATTTCAAAAGCAAATTAATCGAATTGCAAACAGAATTTCCCGACAAGATTCTTGAAGTCAGAGGAATAGGATTAATGCTGGGTTTGCATCTTTCTTTCGATGCTCAGATACTCGTTAATATACTTCTGGAAAAATATGTAATTGCAAATGCGGCATCCGGTACCGTACTAAGAATCGTTCCTCCTCTGATTGTAAAAAAAGCAGACATTGACCGGTTTATTCAAAAACTAAAACTTTGTTTAAAGGAGTGAGAAAATTCCTAATTTTTACCCCCACTCAATGAAATTATACTAATTTTGGTATAATTGTTGTTAATATGTAATCTTTGGTCTTTGAAAAGAATAATTTTTTTAAAATGCCCCGCCCGGGTAAAAGAAGTGCTTCCATGCTACTTCCCGGACAACATAATATCCATATTGGTTGTCTCTGGCTTTATAAGGAACTTTTACTTTCTAAGGTTTGTCCTGCTAAAGTCAAAAAATGGAACCACCGGGCGGGTCATTTTTCCCGATTCATCATTATTTAAGATGTATGAATCGGTTGACAATCGGAAATAACCTTTATGCAGAATGACTTTTCAAAAATAAACCTTTTGGGCAGAATACCAATTTAGCCATTAACAGCATTAATCTTTTTAAGTCGCAAATCCTTTGCCTCTGTTAGTAATTCCATTACCATAAAGGTTCCGATTGTTTAATTTATCCTCAAAGAACATTATATTGCTAATTCATTTCTACTGCATTTTGAAGACTGAAATTCTTCAGTTAGCTAGCTAATTATTAATTCAAGCTCTCCTCGAGAACAATTTTAGCGGCAGAAATAAGTTCTTTAGTACTTTTAATTTTAAGTTTAGAATATATGTTTTTTCTGTAAGTATTTACAGTATAAATGCTTATACCAAATTGAACAGATATTTCTTTTGATGACATATGGCTACCTATCATTTTCAATATTAACAATTCCCTTGCTGTAACTAATTTGGAAATTGTATTATAATCCAGATGATCCCAGGAGCCTTCTTCATTCTTGTTAACTGCTTTAATACACTCCCTTAAATCATCAAATATCAAATCAAAAGCTCTACCGTTAAACGATCGTCCGCCTCTGTAAACCTTCCTGATTGCCTTAAATAGCTCATCCTGAGAAGTATCTTTGAAAATATACCCATCGGCGTTCAAACTGATAGCTTTGATAATCTTTTCTTTCTCTTCACTTATGGTCAAAATGATAATCTTCAAACCCGGAAATAGTTGCTTAAGCTTAGAAAGTGCTTCAAAGCCATCAACTTCAGGCATATACAAATCCAACAATACGAGATCAACTTCATGATCAAGAACAAGATTCAATGCTTCTCCTGCACTCCTGGCAATCTCTATTACTTCCATGTCCTCGGCTGACATGAGTAGTGCCTTTGTACCCAGACCTGAGATCAAATGGTCATCAACAATTAGTATTTTTATCATATTTATATTTCTGCTTCAATTTCCCCAAAATTTCCATTTCAAATATAACAAAAAAATCCATTACTCGCTAATTATATTTTCAAAAAAACACATGGATTATACATATATTTTCAAGTGCTAGGTAACTACTTTTGATATCTTAATAATTAGCCAAAATATCTAAGCATTCTTTTATAATTATTTTTTACTCTTTCTCAAGTATATTTGTATTCTTTATTATCAATTCAACTTATATTTTATATTGTTCAATCAGATTCTATCCTCTTTTCTTAATGCATAATATCCGATTTCTAAATATTTTTTTTGGCTAATTGTTCAAATATTTGCCGGAAATATTACTCCTTGTTCTTTTGATTTTGATTTCGTAATTTACATTGCAACCCACTTTTGTTGAAATTATTGAACTTAGTGGTAATTGCAATATACGAAAATAAAATAGGGTTTGCTAATTTATTTCTCTATTTATCAAATAGTTAGCGATTTTTTTTTTATTTCTTATAACTCAGAAAATTGAGAAATTATTTAAGTTCAGTATTTTGTTAATTTTAGATTTTGAATTAAAGAGAATAGAACATTTTTGAAAAATTTTGTAAAAGCCTTTCCCTTTGCCAATATGAAAAAGATATTGATTTTATACTTAGCTTTAATTCAGAAAAACTAAATTAAATGCTATAATTCACCGTTCAATATTGAAAAAGAAAAAATTTTTCAATATTGCCATATTGGGAAGAATACAATATTGGTACAAATTCAATCCACTCAGAAACAGCCTTTGAATCGGCAATTGTCGTTCATCTGACGATTGGATTTTGGCAAGGTCAGCGACTTCAGCAGAGAATTAGCATTGGATACCGTTGCCATTATTTCATTTATCCAGTCATCTCAACCAAACGGATTGGAACGGTTGGAAAATTACTACCCGAAGGACACCAAAAATTTAATCCTTTAACTGCTTTACAAAGAGTTTGATTTACATTGTATGTTCGACAAAGTAATAATTATAACTATATTTTACTTCAAATACTCATATTCGTATTCAAATGATTATATTTGTAATTTAATAAATATTTCATGCATATATATGTTTGGATTTCGTAAAAAAGTATATCTTGATAATAATGCTACAACTGAGGTTGACATAGATGTAGTGAGAACTATGAAGTCTGTTCTGCTAAAGTATTACGGCAATCCATCCTCTTTGTACAAAATTTCTTATGCTTCAGCAGAACTTCTCGAAAAATCGAGGGAGGAACTTGCAAGAGCAATCAATTCAAAATCTGAAGAAATCATTTTTACAGGAAGTGCAACAGAGGCAAATAACCAAATAATTAATTCCGCTTTTGTACATTATTTTCCATCAAAATCAAAGATTTTCACAACACCAATCGAACATCCTGCGGTTCTTAGTACTTTGGAATATCTCCAAAAAAAAGGGTTAAATGTTGAGTTTTTCAAAATTGACCGATATGGCAGGATAGATATTGATGATTTCCTGAAAAGAATTGATTCATCTGTGTTCTTGGTTTGTACAATGTATGTCAATAATGAAATCGGAACTGTTCAGGATTTAACAACATTATCTGGAATTACCCATAAATTCGGGAGCCTATTCTTTTCAGATTGCGTTCAAGCTTTTGGTAAATTACCCATAGATGTTAATGAGTTAAACCTTGACTATGCATCATTTTCGGCACATAAAATCAATGGTCCAAAGGGTGTTGGTGCATTATTTGCAAGAACCGACGTACCACTTTCACCTTTTATTCACGGCGGTCATCAGGAAAGAGGTCTGAGAGCAGGAACAGAGGGACTACATAATATTGCGGGATTTGCATCAGCCGCAAAAAAAATAAATATGAAGTTGTCGTTGAATGCAAAACTAAGCGAATTAAGGAATTACTTCAGAAAAGGAATTCAAGAACTATATCCTAAATGCGTTTTTAATACACCCGAAACTAATAGTGTTAGTAATACCTTAAATGTCACATTTCCGGGAATAAGTAATGCAATGCTTATGGCAGCTCTCGATTTCAGAGGGATAGCAGTTTCGGCAGGCTCTGCATGCAATACTCCTTCGAATGAACCATCGCATGTCCTGACATCTATCGGACTTAATGAAGATGAGGCAAGGGAGACAATACGATTCAGTCTTTCAAACAAAACAAGTTTGAAGGATATTAATTATACTTTGGGTGCCATAAAAGAGTTTTTAAACGAAAAAGATACTTCAATTTTAATGTTGTCCCCCTTCGAGTTTGATGAAGCAATGTTGTTAAATCCCGAAACATATATTCTCGATATACGTTTCAGTTACGATAGAAAATCTATAAAAAGCATGTTAAATGCACACGAAGCAGAATTTTGGAAAATCAAAAATTATATTGGATTATTGCCTAAAGATAAAAACATAGTAGTGATTTGTCAAGGTGGGGTAAACTCGCCGATAATATCGTATTATTTGAAAAAAAAGGGGTTTGGAAATGTTTCCTTTATAATGACAGGAATTTCAGGATGGAAACTTGCACATCCGGAACTTTATAGTAAATTTGCCGGAAAAAATGTTACACAATTAATACCATGAGGATTTGATGAGATTTCACCTTGTTGACCGTGTAGATGAAATATGTTATGATAAATATATTATTGGAGTGAAATGTATTACTCTCTCTGATGATGTGTTTAATGAACATTTCCCCGGCTATCCGATTTTTCCGGGAAGTTTGATACTGGAAGGATTAGCACAACTTGCCGGTTCATTCTTCGAAATAATATTAAACAAGCGGGGTATGCCCATGAAACGTTCCATTTTAACGGTTGTTAATAAAATGAAATTTCGCAAACCTGCTGAACCCGGTGACAAATTGATTTACAGGGCGGATATAAAATCACTTAATGAAGAGTTTGGAGTTGCGAAAGTTATAGCTACACTCGATAATGAGGTCTGTGCAGAAGGAGAATTAATTTTTTACTTCATCACTATTAAAGATACCGAACTGCTAAAGTCGCGTGAGACGGTTTACAAGATTTGTATGAAAAACACAAAAGAAATTAAAGATGAAGATAGTATATAAAAAATATAGATTAGATGAAGATATACCTGTAAGAAGTATTTTAAAAAACAAAAAATTAGTGAAGTACTTTAATCGTGAAACATCAGCCGGAATGGTCTGTCTGGCAGAACTGCTCGCCGGGATGGAAATTGACACTGAAACAGCAATATATTATGATACAGGACTGATTGAATATGAAGACTTCGGATTAGATTTAATAGTAAAGGCTTCGGAGGAATTGGGCAAGTTCTCGCAGGAAGCCTTTATAGAAAAAGGAATGTCGTCTATCTCGCCATTAACTCAATTCAAGATATTATTGAATATGCCCTTATGCTTCTTTTCTATCGAAAATAATTTGACAGGCGACAATGCTGTCGTATATTCTTCAGCAAGCGGGCTATTAAATCATGCACTACTATCCGATTCTGATGGAAATATTCTGCTCGGTGCCGGTAAAGTCAATGCCGATGGTTCTGTAGAAAGCGGATTTGCTCTGCTTAAACAGGATGAAGTTGTTCTGCTAAATGGTGATTATGAAGGTAAAGAAGGAATTGAGATTTTCAGAGCATTAAACGAAGGAACAGAGAATGCATAAAGTTGTAATTACCTCTGCCGGAGCAGTCTCTCCCTTGGGAAGCGGATTCAAGGAAAATATGAAAAATCTAGAAGCCGGATTCAAAGGAATAGATAATATTGAGAATTTTGATACTACATATTTTCCAACACGATTTGGGGCTGAGGCTCGTAAGAACAACACTGTCATTAAGACAGAAACAATTGTGGACAGAAAAGCCATGTTCGTCATAGAATCTGTATCAGAAATCATTACAGGAAGCAATTTCAACCAATATAACCCTGAGCAGAGGGCACTCTATCTTGGGGCAGGTATTGATTATTTCGATCTGATAGGTTATTTGGACAGTCCTCAAGCTGTTAAAAATGAATGGTCGGATTTTTGTCTCAGGTCATCAGATGTAGTGAAAAGAATAGCAAATGAGAATCATATTAAAGGCGGCTACTTTACAAATGTTTCAGCATGTGTTGCATCTACTCAGGCAATTGGGATGGCTTTCAGGTTAATCAAACAAAATCCATCTATGGCAGTAATTTCAGGTGGCTTTGATTCTATGCTCAGCCATCTCCACTACCTTGGTTTTTATAAGTTAGGTGCATTATCGAACTGGGAAGGCGACCCTAAAGAAGCTTGTCGTCCGTTTGACAAGAACAGGTGCGGGCTCGTAATCGGTGAGGGTGCTTCGGCATATTTGCTGGAAAGTAGTCTAAATGCAAATAAAGACAAAATACTTGCAGAAATATGCGGCTATGGCTCTTCGATGGATTCATATATGGTAACTGACCCTCATCCCGAAGGAACATTTCTTGCAAAATCCGCAATGAAAGCAATTAAGGAAGCAGGAATAAGTCCCGATGATATTGATTGCGTCCATGCACACGAAACAGGTACATACCGAAATGCATTAGCAGAATCTCAAGCAATGAAAACTATTTTTGGTGAACGGTATATGGAAATTCCCGTTTTTTCACTAAAGGGTCAGGTCGGTCATCTGATTGGAGCCTGTGGGGCTTTAGAGATATTGGGCGTGATTGATTCTTTGCAAAACCAAAGGGTTCTGCCGACAATTAATTTCTTTGAAAAAGACCCGGAAGTACCATTGAATGTAATAACAGAAGAACCGAAGAATATGAAAATTAATTATATACTAAAGCTGAATGCCGCTTTCGGTGGGCAAAACAGTGCAATGGTGTTCAAAAAACATGAGTAATACTATAGCAATAACTGGAGCCGGCTCGGAAATAGGCAAGGCAATAATCACTGCATTAGATGGTACATGTGACTTATTTATACTTCAATGTAATACTCGCCGAAATGAACTTGAAGAATTTTGTATGGGAATTACTACCCAAACTGATATAGTACAGGTAGATTTTAAAAACGATGAGCAATTAAACAAGTTCTGCACCAAAATCTCGAAGGCAGATATTTTGCTCAATATTGCCGCAGTAACCAAAACTGACATTCTTTCGATGATGCCTGATGAAGATATCAATAATATGCTCAGAGTTAATATTTATGCACTGATAAAGATATGTCAGTCAGTAATTCCATATATGATTTCTAAGCGAAAAGGTATTATTGTTAACTTCTCTTCGATAGCGGCATCAAGAGGTAATCGTGGACAATCAGTTTATGCCGGAACAAAAGGTTTTATTGAGTCATTTTCACGTTCACTTACTTCGGAAGTTGGCACCAGAGGAGTTAGAGTGAATTGTATTGCTCCCGGTCCGATTGATGCTGGTAGTTTGAAATCACTCATGAATTATGCCAGTGATGAGCTCAAGAGCAGTATTCTTTCAAAAAGACTTGGAACTCCAAATGATGTAGCTTCTCTTGTTAAATATTTATGTTCCGATGAATCGGAATTTATGAACGGACAGGTTCTGCATCTTGATGGTGGTTTTTTGAAGGGAGTATCATAGAAATGGAAAGTATATATACCAAACTAAAGGAATTATGTGTTCGGAGAAAGAGCCACAGGATTTTCTTGAATACTTTTATTGAAGATGAGATTATTGAGAAGATTTTGGATATTGCAAAAACATCACCGTATGCTTCCGGTAAACATAATTGGGAAGTTACTGTTATCAAAGATAAAGAAGTTTTAAAAAGTATTGCCGATGTAGTTAGAATTAAAACCAATGAACTATCTGAGTATATTGACGAAGAATATCAAGATGGTTTTGTGCGGTATGCATCTAATTTTACATTTTTCGAAAATGCTCCTGCTGTCTTTTTCCTGAATTTCAGATCTCAGAAATCCGTATCACTAATGCTCAAGAGGAATATTGAAGGGAGTGATACTTTAATACCTGAACTGAAAGCTGAAATCAATGTATGGGAGAGGGATAGCTTCGTGAAATCAATTTCATGTGCCGCTATGTTAATTTTACTGGCCACCGAGAGCTTGGGACTCGGTGGATGTTATATGACCGGACCACTGATTGCAGAAAAAGAAATATCAAAACTTATAAATATTAAAAAAGGACGCACCTTGGGTGCCATTATTCCAATAGGATATTACTAAACATAAAGGTTTATAAATGAGTACTGAAGAGAAACTGAGAGAATTATTAGTACCTGTTTTGGGATGTGACAGTCCCGATGAAATTCAGGTTGATGCCGCATTGGTAAAAGATTTGGGGGCAGATAGCATTGATTTTGTAGAAATTATGTATGTTATCGAATCGAATTTTGGGGTTGTTCTTAAAACCAGCCAACTGATTGCCGGAGGGCAGAATATTAGTCAGGATGATATATTTGATGACGGTTTACTAACTGAACTCGGATTGGAACTTATTGAAAAGAACTTTCCGGGAAATCAGGGTAGATATAAAGCAGGAATGAATAAAGCTGAAGTGTTTTCGGCAATTACTGTATGGGATTTGGCAAATATTATTGATGTCAAATTGCAGGAAGGTAAATAATATGTTCAAGGGTAAAAAAGTTTTAATATCAGGAGGTACTGGCTTTCTTGGGTCTGAAATTTGCAGATGTTTCCACGCTCAGGGAGCACTTGTTGCATTTACTTATAACAGACACAAGGACAAAGCCGATTTGCTTTGTAAGGAGCTTCCCGGAGCAATAGCTATTGAACTTGACATAAGAAATGTAAATGACATAAAGGGAAAAGTAAATTCATTGGTTGAGAAAATCGGCGATATTGATATACTTGTAAATAATGCTTCGGTTAGTCAGATTCTGCCGTTATCTATGATTGAAGAAGAAGATGTTGATTATGTATTTGATGTTAATATCAAAGGCACGTTGTTCCTCACGAAAGCAGTTGTCCGAGGGATGATTCGTCAAAAGAAAGGCGTGATTGTAAATATAGGTTCTATTGCAGGGCACAGGATGCTCGATGTACCTGTTACTTATGCTATGTCTAAAGCGAGTATATCAGGATTCACTATAGCACTTGCATCAGAACTAAAACGATTTAATATCAGGGTAAATAATGTCATTCCCGGGATGATGGAAGGTGGTGTTTCTAAGGGCATTCCCGACGATTTGCAAAAAGTATTTATTAGTCATTGTGCCGCCGGTAGAGCCGGAAAAGCAAGCGATGTATCAGAATTGGTCTGCTTCCTTGCATCTGATAAAGGCACTTATATTAATGGTCAGAATGTTTTTGTTGATGGAGGTATTTAATTGGCTAAGGAAATATTTATAAATTCAACATTGGCTTTTTGCAAAAACTGTAATGAGTCTGAATTTGCAAGGATAATTTCCCGTGACGGTAAGGTTTTCCTTGAAAGAATGTGTCCGATACTCGGCGTTCAATCTGTAATTATTGCATCAGATTTCGAGTGGTATATGGACAGGATGAATTTATATAAAACATTTCCCGAACCAAAAGTCAGGAAAGAATCAAAGCTTGGCTGTCCGAAGGATTGCGGATTATGCCAATGGCACTCAAATTCAATTACACTTCCGGTATTTTCAATAACTAATGACTGCAACCTTGATTGTCCCAAATGCTTCACCTACAATCGTCAGGACGCAAAATATTATAAAACAGTTGATGAAACCAAAAGAATAATAAATGAGATAATTAAACAATCCGGCGGAGTACAACTCATCAATCTGACTGGCGGCGAACCAACTCTTCATCCCGATTTGTTTGAAATTATCGATATTTGTAAACATGAAGGAATCAACCGCATTACGATGAATACAAACGGCTTGAAAATCGCCGCTGACAAGGATTTTGCAAAAAAAATAAAGGATTCCGGTGTACAGCTTGTTTTGTCACTTGACACACTTACACCTGAAATAAGTAAAGTCATTTATGGAAAAGATATAGTCAGTCAAAAGCTTAAAACTCTCGAATATCTTGAGGAGCTTGAAATTCCTACGACTATTCTATCGGTTGCTATTAAAAATCTTAACGAAATTGACATAGCAGATATAGCATCGAAATATCTCAAAAAGGATTTCGTGAGGAGTATTACGATTCAGAATATGACTTATACAGGCTACAACGGAAGTAAATATGAGCCTCGTGACCATATTACAATTGATGACGTTGAGAATTTCTTGTCAGAGTGCCATGATTTCAACCGAGATGATTTCTTTCCTCTTGCTTCCTATCATCCATTGTGCTATTCTGTTGCATACTACTTTTCAATTGACGGGATGCTAATCCCGCTAAGAAAAATTCTTAGCAGAGATTCACTAATTCAAAAATCGTCAGAAACTTATTTCATTAATCCTGCACATGATTATTCTATGGAATTTCTGAATGGTATTAATGAATTATGGGCATTGGGAGCGGAAGACGGAATAATCAAAAAACTTAGAGATATGGTAAATTCACTATATCCGATTGATCGGGAAATTGAATTAGAACAACGTGAGGACTACATCGAAAGACATTTCAAAATGATTTATATACATCCGCACATGGACGAAGATAATTTTGATATAGACAGAGTGAGTAGATGCGGTGATATTGTCCCTGACGAAAGCGGCAGAATGATTCCGGCTTGCTCATATAATCTTTTATACAGACAGGAGGACCCAAGATTTTGGGTAGATAAATGAGAAAAACTATAATTTTTAAAGTATTAATATTCCTTTTGGTCCTGTTTCCTGCTGTTGACTTAGCGGCATACAATCTCGATAGTCTTATGAATATTGTCGAGTTAAAATATGCTGAAGTGAAGGATTATACTTGTAAATTATCAAAAATTGAATTAATTGAAGGTGATTATGTTTCTTGGAATAATGTAATCTACAAGCATCGAAAACCTGATAATTATTACATGAAATGGACAGATGGCATGATGGATGGTTCTGAGATTATCTATGCAGGCAAGAAGTACAAGAATAAACTTACCGGGCACTTGGGTGGGATTCTTAATATCAAAAATTTTGATTTAGACCCAAATAGTCCACTTGTGAAGAAAATGAGCAGACATTCAATTCTTGAATCCGATTTGGGGTTTACAATTCAATTAATGAGAAGGAATCTGCAAAAAGCCAAAAGTCTTGGTGTAGGAAAAATTGATTATATTAAGGATATGACTTTCAATAATAGAAGGGTGAACCTTTTCAAAGCAGAGTTTCCTGCTAACAAAGGCTTTTACGGGCATAGTATTTTTATATATTTGGATAAACTATTGGTTCTACCTGTAAAGTTTGAAGTATATGACTGGCAGAATACTCTTATTGAATCATATACATTTTCGAACCTGAAAATCAATGTCGGACTTAAGGAAATTGATTTCGATACAAAAAATAAATCTTATAATTATTGATGGATAAAGAACAAATTAAAATATTGAGAAGTGAATTTAAGAAATTTTTGAAAAGCGAAGAGCCATTCTTCGAATTTTCAGTTGGTGAAAACTTGAAATTCAGGAATCAAGTGCCTTTCAAAGTAATATTTCCGGGAATAAATAGGCTGATGTATTATTTCAGACATATATTGTCTCGTCTTATTCAGTTTATTGATGTTTCTTTCTTGAAGGTATTCGTTTACAGATTGCTCGGTTTCAAAATCGGTAAAGGTGTATATATCGCTCCTGATGTGATATTGGATTCACAATTTCCCAAATTAGTTGAAATCGGCGATTATGTGGTTCTAGGGTGGGGCACGAAAATATTTACGCATGATTATAACGGAGTTTATTACCGGGTTGGAAGGGTAAAAATCGGCATGGGAACTGTGGTTGGAGGTTTTTCATTTATCAGGGCAGGAGTAACTATTGATGAAAAAGCTGTTGTTAAGCTTGGTAGCACCATATTTCAGGACACAAATTCTAATATAGTCAGACAAGAGCAAATAAAAGAATCATTTGAAAATCGAAAGAAGGATAATTTTTGAAACACATTTATTTACATACTCAGGCTTTATGCAGTGTTTGCAGAAAGAAAGTGCAGGCAAGGATTATTAGCGAAGACGGCAAAGTATTTCTTGAGAAATTCTGTCCGGAACACTCTTTTTCCAAAACACTTCTTTCGACAGATGTGAACTGGTTTGTAGAAAGCATGTCCTATATTAAACCACGAGAATATCCATTAAAGAGCAACACCGAAGGATTTTCAGGATGTCCTGATTCATGCGGCTTTTGTGGGGAACACCAGCAACATACATGTCTTCCTGTTGTTGAGATTACTGACAAATGCGACTTTGACTGTCCAGTATGTCTGAAAGATTTTAACGACCTGAAGGAGATGACCCAGTCTGAATTTCAATATATGCTTGATGAATTGCTTGCCACGGAAAAATCTGTTGATGTTATCAATATCAGCGGTGGAGAGCCGACAATGCATCCCGAACTAAAAGATTTTATCAATTATTCGATGGCTAAGGGTGTTACTCAGATTACAGTTTCAACAAATGGTTTGAATCTTTTAAAGAATAAGGAATTAAGGAGATTCTTCAAAGATACGGGTACTATTACCGCATTGCAATTCGACGGTTTTTCCGATTCAATATATAGGGAGCTCCGAAATACTGATTTTTCTGCCGACAAGCTAAATCTAATCAAGCTCATGGAAGATGAAGATATTAATTACTCATTAGTTGCAACAGTAGCAAAGGGTATTAATGATAACGAGATTTCAAAGATTGCCGATTATTTTTTTGAATCCAAAGCATTGAGTCTGATGCTCCAACCAATTGCATTCTCGGGAAATGCCTCTGAATTGAATCCTGAAATATATAGACTGACAATTCCTGATGTTATTTCTGAGTTGAATAAGAGCAAGTATATCAACAAAGGGAATTTCAATCCTTTGCCTTGCTCTCATTATTCTTGTTTTGCCTTGTCGTATTATCTAAATGCAGGAGAAGGACAGTTCTACAGTTTAAAGGATTTTCTCGGTGTTGATGACTATCTTAATTCAATTGCAAACAAAACTCTTCCCGGTTTGGATGCAGAGGGAATGCGGCTGATGAAAGATAAAATGTATGAATTCTGGTCAGCTTCGGACAGTAGTAATTTAAGCGAAAATGTAATGAAAAGAATCAAGAACGTTATATGTGAGTTGGATTCATGCGGATTCAACAGGAAGAATGCTTTGAATATAGGGATGAAGAATATGAAGGCAGTTTTTATTCATCATTTTATGGATATCTATAATTTCGATTTCGGGAGGCTTGTTAAGTGCTGTAATCCTTATCCCAAGGGAGACGGCAGACTTATACCGATTTGTAGTCAAAATATTTTCAATATTCAATAGAATAACCATGATAAAAGTAGATTATAAAGGAATAAAATTCACTTATGCGACATTCAGGAAACAACTAATACACCTGAATCTGCAATTGCTCTACCAATGCAACTTCCGGTGCAAAATTTGTGATTTCTGGAAAGAAGAATACAATGATGCACCTCAATTGACTTTGGAGCAGATTAAAAGTATAGCAAGTAAACTGAAATATCTGAATCCGATGATAATATCGCTCGGCGGAGGTGAACCGCTTTTGCATAGGGATATTCTTCAAATTGTAAATGTTCTTTCAGAACACAATTATCCTGTGATGATTTCAAACGGCTGGTACATTACTCCTGAATTGGCAAAGAATCTTTTTGAGGCAGGAATGTACGAAATTAGTATTTCTATTGATTATGCCGACCCCAAAAAGCATGATGAACAAAGAGGCAAAGACGGTGCATATTCAAAAGCTGTCGAAGCATTAAAGATATTAAAAACCGCTCGAACTAAGCCTCATCAGCGAATTCACCTTATTTCGGTTGTCATGGATGATAATATCGATGATATTGAGCCGCTAATCATACTTGCCAAGGAAATCGGTATTACTTATCTTGTAACTCTTTATAGTGATGGCAGGGGAAAGAAAGAACGATACAACAATAATAATGATATTAGTGCTCATCTGCTTAAACTGAAAGAAAAATATAAAGAATTTGTAGTAATACCAGGCTACATATCTAAATTTACTGAGTCCTTCGAGGGCAGTGGCGGTATTAAGCCATGTTTTGCCGGAAAGAATCTTTTCAATATCAGCTCTCAAGGTGAGGTGTCGCTATGTATTGACAGATTAGATAGTCCGGTGGGTAATATTTTCACTGATGATATTTTTGTGTTAAGAAAGAAATTGCTCGAAATGCATCAAACCAATAATTGCGGCAATTGCTGGACGAGCTGTAGGGGAGCGATTGAATCCCTTTTATATGACAAGAATAAAATTGCTAATATACGTGCATTTTATGATTCAATGAAAAATATACCAATAGGGAGTAACTGATGAAACAGAATAATCCTAATCATCTGATTGAGTTTATCAAAAAGAATAAGTCCCAACTCTTGAATATTTACATTGCCGTGAATTTTCTGATTTTTGCTGTGCGGAAGCTCTATACGGATTTTAGCGATGGAACCATGGATTTTACTCTTGTTTCATTTACGATTCAATCAACAGCACTAATTATTTACATTTTAATAAGAAAACAGCACAAAATAATTGATTCAAATTATTTCCATCAGCTTATTGCTCTGACAGCTTTTTTTTCAGGAATGGTATTCATATTGCTTCCTCAAACAGGCGGAGAGAATGAAAAGCTCGCTTCAAATATCATTATTTTTATATCCAATGTCTTAGGTGTTCTGACAATCATCAATCTGGGAAAGAGTTTTGGGATACTTATAGCCGTTAGAGAGGTAAAAACAGGCGGACTATACTCGATTGTTCGGCATCCGATGTATGGTACTGATATTCTTCTGCGAATCGGTTTTGTCATCAGTCATTTCACATGGATGTCTGTTTTGTTGATGATTATTTCTATTTCCTGCTATCTTTATCGTGCCATACTCGAAGAGCGGCTGTTGAGCACTCAGGATGAGTACAAACAATACATGAAAAAAGTAAAATACAGACTAATTCCGTATATTTTCTAATATGAACAACGTAGGAAAATACTTATACAACAGGTTTGTTCCTGCTCAAAAACGCTGGGAGCCTATTATTTCTGTGTATTACCTGAATTATGCCTGTGAGTTCAAATGTACTTATTGCAGTAACGGAGCCGGAGTGCCATACTATGAATTGCCGGATATAAAAGTTGATGCAGTCAAGGCATTTGAAATTATCAAACAAATCAGAAAATATACCGACTATTTTGTTTTGACTGGTGGCGAACCACTGCAATATGAGGGAATAGCTGACCTGTTACTGCGAATCAAGAATTTGAAGTTTAAGAATTTTGTATTTACAACAAACGGCTTTTATTTTGAGAAATACATGGATGAGCTGATGCAGTCCGTTGATTCCTTGGTTTTCAGTCTTGACAGCATGAAAAAAGAAAAAGCCGAACACCTCTGGGCAATGCCTGCTGGAACTTTTGAAAAAGTAATGGAGAATATCAAACTGGCTCATGATATAAAAAAGCAGAGTAAATCCAAGAAGCCGGATTTAGTAATTTCGTCGGTTGTTACACCTGATAGTATTGAAGACCTTTATGAAGTTTTTGAATTTTCAAAGAAGATGGGATTTGAATTTGCCGCATGCCCGCAATTGATAGGAGTCAAAGCACATCCTGATTTGTATGACAATGATGAATACCGTAATTTTTACAATTTTTTGATTAT
Source organism: uncultured Hyphomicrobiales bacterium (assembly GCA_964606895.1). GTDB lineage: Bacteria > Bacteroidota > Ignavibacteria > Kapaibacteriales > UBA2268 > CAZSHX01. The sequence goes on along the minus strand of CAZSHX010000002.1, from coordinate 81,729 downwards.
TGAAAAGAAGAAGAGGAGTAAAATATACGGAACGGTTAAATACCTTGAATACATGCGTGATTTGAGGACTTTTAAATGTAATCCGTTTACTATGCTGGTTGTATCGCCAGCCGGCGAAATCTATTTTCCATGCCTTGAAAAAGGGCATCCTGCATGTAATATCATGGATATTGACAATTTACACATAGCCAGACAAAAAGGGGAACGCAAATATGGACCAAAACCCACCTGTGGTAATCAATGCCATTCAGCCTGTGCATTATCTTTTGCAATTAGATAGTTGATTCGGGAAAAGCAGTTTTTAACACCAAAAGAACCGTACAAATACCGTACAATTCTTAGGTGTCGAAAATGATACTCATTGATAAATAAGCTATAATTATACTTGATGCGTGGAGATGGCGGGAGTCGAACCCGCGTCCGAAGAGTTTCTTTCAAAGCTTCTACATGTTTAGTTTGTCTATTTTTCTCGCCGTTGCGTTCTCCGACCTACAGGAGCATAACAGCCATCTACAGTTTAGAGCTCGCCCGTGAACCTGCAAAACATTCAAAAGCCAGCCTGTCTGTTTGCGACACTCTGAGGGCTACCGACAGGCAAATCTCCCACAAAATGTGACTACGTAACTTTTAGTTAGGCAGCCATTGCATAGTTATTTTCTGCATTTATATGCTTACCAGTTGAATTTACGTGCACCACCAGTATAGCACGACATGCAACAATTGAAATCCATCACCCCGTCGAAGCCATTTCATCCCCATTGTTAAACTGTTTCGACGTTCTATTCTTATTATTGTTTTGTTTCAAATGTTGTTTCAGAATTTCCGTTCAGGATAAACACATAAAATCAATTACTTAAATCGTTATCGGGTTTAATTATTAATTTTTTAATATTTTTGTACTTTACAAATCATTATTTCTTTTTGTAGTTTTTTTCCAGGAACTCGAAAAATGTAATGATTTAATTTAAGTAATGACAGCAAAGAAATGATATTATAGATATGACAGCAATTTTTCTTTTTATATATAGATTTTTCGAGAAACAGAGACTACTATTCTGGCTTGTATTAGCAGCCTTTTTGAGTATTTCTGTTTATTTCGGTTCAAAGAATGTTTTTGAGGAAGATATTTCCAAAATCCTACCAAAAAATAAGAATTCCGAAAAAATCAGTTTCATATTCAATAATACCAAGTTCTCGGACAGAATGGTATTCAGCGTTTCATCAACAGACGGAAGCCGTGAATCACTCGTAGATTTTGCTGACAGCCTGACTGATATTTTCAGGAAAGAACTTCAGCCGAAGTATATCAGGGAAATAAGATATAAATTTTCTCAGGAGGCAATGCTCAGTCTCTATGATTATATTTTTAGAAATCTGCCTGTTTTCCTTGAAAACAAAGACTATCTGGAAATTCAGAAAATGCTAAGCACCGATGCTGTTGAAAACAAAATAAAGGGGAATTTCAATATCCTGATGTCACCTGCAGGATTTGCAATGAAGAAGTTCATTCTGACAGACCCTATTTCGTTAACGGCACTCGTTACAAAAAAACTTCAAAATCTCAATTTAAATGAGAATTATACTGTTAAGGACGAAAGAATTTTTGGTAAGGACGGAAAGTCCTTAGTGTTTTTTGTAACTCCTTTAAATCCTGCTTCCGAAACCGCGAACAACTCTATCATGCTCCAAAAAATGGATTTGATAATAAACAATATGACTGTTAAAAGCGGCAACAAAATAATAGTTGATTATTTCGGGTCAACTCCTGTTGCAGTTGGAAATGCAAAGCAATTGAAAAATGATATTTACCTTACGGTAACACTGGCGGTTTTAGGCATTTTTCTATTTGTAATCTGGTTTTATCGAAGTATTAAAATAGCCTTTCTAAGCTTTTTACCTGCAATTTTCGGCGGAAGTTTTGCATTAGCCGTTATATATCTGTTTCAGGGAAGAATATCAGCTATTTCGCTTGGTGTCGGCTCTTTAATATTAGGAATCATTGTTGATTATGCTTTTTACATTTTTAATAGCTACAAGCTAAAAAAAGACCTGATAAAAGTTATTCAGGATATGACCTTCACACTTCTGATTTGCAGTCTGACAACTGCGACAGCATTCTTCAGCTTATTATTCGTCAAATCGCAGGTATTGCACGATTTGGGGATTTTTGCAGGAATAAGCATAATAGGGGCGGCACTATTTTCGTTAATAGCACTCCCTCATTTTCTTGGGAATAAAAAAGGTCTTTTGGAATCGCAGAAAGAAACTCCACGAATTTTAAAAAAGCTCATTGAATATCCTTTAGAGAAAAGCATCGCATTTATTTTTGTAATTGCTCTATTATGCGGGATTTCATTCTTTTTCTCTAATAAAGTTCAGTTTGAAACAGATATGAACCACATGAACTATCTGTCAGAAAAACTTGCGGGCATTCAGGAGAAAATGAGCCGTGACAACGATGCCGCTCTAAGGGCTGTCTATCTTGTGTCGGAAGGAAGAACTTATGATGAAGCTCTAAGAAATATTGATAATATCCGACCAAAAATTGATACACTTACATCCAATAAACTGATAAATCACTTCTCGTCACCAAATTTGGTTTTAGTCTCCGATTCGGTTCAAAAATTAAGAATTGAAAAATGGAATTCTTTTTGGACAGCAGAAAATAAAATGATTTTAAAGAAAGCTCTCAACTCAGCGGGGCAGAAATTCAGCTTCAAAGCAAATGCTTTCGACAGTTTTTTTGATGTTTTTGACAAAAAATATTCAACAATAAAAATTGAAGATAATTACGAGTTAAAAAATACAATTCTTAAAGAGTTTTTAACAGAATCAGCAGGAAAAATTTACTTTACATCAGTATTGAAACTTGATGAAAAGAATAAAAATCAAGTTTTAAAAAATCTTGCGGGAATTGAACCTGTTGTGGCTTTCGACAAACAAAGCCTTACAAATGCCTTTGTGGAAGATATAAAATTTGATTTCGATTTACTTGTAAAGCTCTCGCTATTACTTGTAACTGTCGTGCTGATTCTTTCTTTTGGCAGATTTGAATTAGGTCTGATTGTTTCTGTACCCATGTTTTTAAGCTGGCTTTTAACTCTTGGATTTATGGGAGTATTCGGGATAAAATTCAATATATTCAATATTATTATCTCAACATTTATTTTCGGTTTGGGAACAGATTACAGCGTTCTCATGATGCGTGGACTTCAGCAAAAATTCAAGTATGGAACCGATGAACTTTCTTCTTACAAATCTTCAGTTTTTGTTTCTGCTTCAACCACTATAATCGGCGTTGGAGTTCTGATATTTGCCAAACACCCTGCTTTAAATTCGATTGCTTTAATCTCAGTTATCGGAATGGTTTCTGTTGTTCTTGTTTCATGGTCATTCCAACCAATTTTATTCAAATGGTTAATAATGTCGAGAAAAGGAAAAAGGACTTACCCGATAACATTGATTAATTTATTCGCAACTATTTGGACAGACACTTTGTACCTGATTGGATGCATTATCGGATTCGTTACAGGTCATCTCGTTTTCACTCTGATTCCACCGACAAAGAAGATTAAGTCATTTAAATACACCTATCACTTTATGATGATGGTACTTTGCGGAACTGTGATTTATGCTAATTTCCACATCCGAAAAAGACTGCTGAAATCCAAAAACAGAGATTTCTCAAAGCCAGCTGTTATTATATGCAATCATCAGTCGCATGTTGATATTCCGCTGATGATTAGAATGAACCCCAAATTGATTTTACTTACAAATGATTGGGTATGGAACAGTCCGTTTTTCGGCTCAGTAGTTAAATTCGCAGATTTCTATCCCGTTTCCCTTGGTTTTGAAAACAGCATTGAGAGGCTGAAGGACCGAGTTCGCGAAGGTTACTCGATTGTTGTTTTCCCCGAAGGTACCCGTTCAAGAACAGGAGAGATTTCGAGATTCCACAAAGGTGCGTTTTTCATTGCCGAACAGCTTAATCTTGATATACTGCCCGTTCTGCTTCACGGGACAGGAAACGCGATAACAAAGGGTGAAATATTGGTTAAAAAAAGTGCTGTTTCAGTGAAATTTCTGGATAGAATCACACAGCAAGATAAATCTTTTGGCGAAAACTATCAGGAAAGAACTAAGAAAATTGGTACATTTTTCAGGCAGAAATACAAGGAATTTGCAATAGAGAACGAAACTCCTAAGTTCTTCAGAGATATGGTTACCAAGAATTATATTTACAAAGGGCCCATTCTGGAATGGTATGTCCGTTCAAAGCTTTCCGTTGAGAATAATTATGAGTTACTGCACAATCTCCTGCCAAAATCTGGACTTATAGTTGACCTTGGTTGCGGCTACGGCTATGTGGATTATATGATGGCTTTTCTGTCGAAGGCAAGAACTATTATTGCAGTAGATTTTGATGAATCAAAAATCTTGCTTGCCGCTAACTGCCATATACAGCCCGAAAATCTTTCTTTTATTAACTCCGATATCGTGGATTATGATTTGCCTCCTGCATGTGCATATATCCTGGGTGATGTTCTCCATTATCTTTCATCAGAAAATCAGAAAGCGTTACTCGAAAAATGTGCTTTGAATTTAAATGATGATGGTGTGATTATTATTCGTGATGTTAATCAGGATTTAAAATACAGAAGTTACGGAACAAAAATTACAGAGCTTATTTCTACAACATTCAGCTTTAATAAAGCTAATTTTTCAGATTTAAAGTTCGATATTAAAGAAAATATGCAAGAAATAACTGAAAAGTACAATCTGGATATGGAGATAACCGACAATTCCACTTATACTTCAAACGTTTATTATTTATTAAAGAAAAGAAAAGCATAAGATATATGAAAAAATTTGACGTAGTAATCGTCGGCTCCGGTTTGGGCGGACTTCTTTCAGGATTGATTTTAAGCAAGGAAGGCTTGAGTGTCTGCATTCTGGAGCAAAGCCTGCAACTTGGTGGCTTGCTCCAAACATTCAACCGTGACGGAACTATTTTCGACACAGGTGTCCACTATGTTGGAAGCCTGGGTGAAGGCGAAGTTCTGAACCGTTATTTCAAGTATTTTGGAATAATGGATAAGTTAAGACTAAAAAAAATGGATGAGAGCGGCTTTGACCAATTGTACTTCAAGGGCGTTGATTATAAATTGGCTAATGGGTATGACAGATTTGTAGAAACTTTAGCCGAAAAATTTCCGAAACATAGAGCTGAACTGAAAACATACATTGCGAAAATTCAGGAAATATGCAATTCCCATTCGATGTACGATTTACATGAAGTTGACGAAAACAAAATAGAATTCAGTCATTTGGTTCTTAATACCTGGGATTACATCTGTTCGCTTACCAATAATGAAACATTAAGGCACATTCTTGCAGGAAATAATTTTCTTTATGCAGGAGTTTCAACCAAAACTCCCATGCTTACACATTCTTTGGTTAATAATTCATATATTAAAAGTGCATGGAAATTTGTTGACGGCAGTTCGCAACTTACAGATGCAATCGTGGAAGTTATCGAACAAAATGGCGGAGAAATTCTAACAGGTGCTAAAGTTGAGAAATTTGTCAGTGATGGAGTCAATATCCTGAAAGTTGTTACCGACGAAGGAGAAGAAATATTTGCAAAAAGCTTTATATCCAATCTTCATCCTGCACAGACTCTATCTATGGTTGAGAACCATCCGCTTTCGAAACCTTACAAAAAAAGAATTACTAATCTTGAAAATACAACCTCAGCTTTTGTTTTATTTATTAAATTCAAAGAGAATTCATTCAAATATTTAAACAGCAATTATTATCATTTTTTAAGCGATACCGTTTGGACGGCAGAGAGGCATAAGCCCGGAGCTAAACCCGAACTTTTCTTTTTTACTACTCCTGCAACTTCTAAATCAGATGATTTTGCCGATTCAGCAATCATTCTTTGCTATATGTCCTGGGAAGAAGTTGAAAAATGGGGCAATACAACAATTGAAAATCGTGGTGATGACTATCTTGCTTTTAAGGACTCAAAAACTGAAGAATTGCTGGATTTAGTTGAAAATAAATTCCCTGACATCAGAGCTTGCATAAAAGAGCAGTGGACTTCTACTCCTTTGACCTTCCGCGACTATACGGGCACTCCCAAAGGCTCACTTTATGGCATTCTTAAGGATAGCAATAAACCTATGGAATCGTTTATTTCGCAAAGAACTAAAGTTCCTAATCTTTTTTTAACGGGACAAAATGTCAATTTCCATGGAGTTGTCGGTGTAACTATCAGTGCCGCACTCACATGCTCTGAATTTCTTGGTTTGAATTATCTTATAAGGAAAATAAAAAATGCCTAAAATCGGAATGAAACGGATTCTGTTCTATGTTTTAACAATTCTTTTGATTGTTGTTCTTTCTGTATTGATATGGTTCAAATACTCAACTCAGCTTGAAGAGCCAAATCCGACTGACAAAAGTGCTCTTGAACTTAAAAGAACAAAAGTCGCGGATAACTTTTACCGTTGCGGCAATTCATGGTTCAAGAAAAGCGAATCAGGGCTTTGGGAGCTTTTCGTCGAAGGCAAACCTTTCGAGCGGGGTGTTAAGATCGGTATTTTATCCAAAGAACTGATAGAATATCAGGAAGCCGCATTTTTAAATCAGATTGAAAAGATAATTCCTTCGAGGTCTTTTCTTTACTTCCTCAAATATTTCATTCAATTTTTTGACAGGAATATAGATAAACATATTACAAAAGAATTTCTTGAAGAAATCTATGGGATTTCCCAATTTGCATCGGATAATTATAATTTCATCGGTTCGAATTACGGCAGGATTTTAAATTATCATGCCGCCCACGATATCGGTCATGCTCTGCAGAACATGAAAATGGTTGGCTGTACCTCTTTTTCTGCATGGGGAGATAAAACTGAAAACGGTGATTTGATTGTCGGTAGAAATTTTGATTTTTATGTTGGTGATGACTTTGCCAAAAACAAAATTGTATGCTTCATGAAACCCGACAAAGGCTATAAATTTGCATTTATTACCTGGGCAGGTATGATTGGCGTTGTGTCGGGAATGAATGAAAAGGGTGTAACCGTGACCATTAATGCGGCTAAATCTGAAATCCCGGGCGGTGCAAAAACCCCGATTTCAATTCTTGTCCGCGAAATTCTCCAGTATTCTGCTAATATCAAAGATGCGATTGAAATTGTCAAAAAGAGAAATGTATTTGTTTCGGAATCTATACTTCTTGCTTCTGCTGAAGATAAACGTTCGGTGGTGATTGAAGTTCAGCCTTCAAAATGCAGTGGGAATAACTGCACAGCCGAATTCGGAGTTTTTGACATTGCAGAGAATTATATGATTTGCACCAATCATTTCCAGAGCAATATTTTCAAAAACAGTGAATCAAACAAACAGCAGATTGCCGAAAGTGCTTCGCTGTATCGGTTCAACAGAGTTTCCGAACTATTGAAACCTGCTTTTCCTTTGAATTATCTGAAAGCATCCCAAATTTTAAGAGACAGATACGGACTGAGCGGAATGGATATCGGGTTGGGAAATGAAAAAGCTGTTAATCAGCTGATTTCTCATCATTCTGTTATTTTCGAGCCCGAAAAAAGACTAATATGGGTTTCTACGGCTCCTTACCAACTGGGGAAATATGTTTGCTACGATTTGAATAAAGTTTTCGGTAAATATGCAAACCTAACTTCGAAACAGGAAATTTATGAGCCTCAATATCAGATTGAACCCGACAGTTTGCTCAAAACTCAGCAATGGTCTAATTACTTAAACTCCAAACAAACAAAGCAAAAACTGTCTGAGGATAATTTCAAACTTTCCGAAAATGAGGAAGTAAACTTCATCGGTTCTAATCCTGAATTTTTCGAAACTTACTCTGCTTTGGGTAATTATTATTCGAAAAGAAAAAATTGTTTCAAAGCAAATGATTATTATCAAAAAGCTCTGACAAAAAATATTCCGACTGTTAATGAAACCAAAACCATAGCCGAGAAAATCAAAGATTGTAATGCAAAATAATTTAAAGTGACAAAGATGTTTATACCCGAAATTGAAATAAAAAACAGTAATGAAATAATAGCCTATCAGGAAAGATTATTATCCGATAGTATTCAGTATTTATCTGCCTATTCCCCTTTTTACAGAAGGAAATTCAGAAAAGAAGGCATTGACCCGAACAAGATTCAGAAAATTGAAGATTTACAGCAGATTTCACCAACAACTAAGGAAGACATTGCCGCAGGCTACGAGGATTTTCTTTGTGTCGGCAAATCCGAAATTGTTGATTACCTTACAACTTCAGGAACATTAGGCGAGCCTGTTGTTTTTGGACTGACCGAGGCTGATTTACAGCGTCTGGCTTATAACGAATATATCTCGCTGGTTTGTGCCGATGGCTCCGTAAGCAATATTTATCAGCTTATGACAACTTTGGACAAACGGTTTATGGCTGGATTGGCTTATTACATGGGAGTCAGGAAACTTGGGGCGGGGGTTGTACGCGTTGGTGCAGGAACGCCTGAATTCCAATGGGATACAATTCATCGAATCAAACCTGATTCAATTATTGTGGTTCCTTCGTTTATTATCAAATTAATTGAATATGCCGAGAAAAATGGCATTGACTACCGCAACTCGCCTGTTAAAAAAGCGATTTGTATAGGCGATGTTATCCGTAATCCCGATTTTACTTATAATTCGCTCGGAAGCCGAATCGTTGAGAAGTGGGATTTAAAGCTTTATTCCACTTATGCGTCCACAGAAATGGGTACCGCCTTTACTGAATGTTCTTACGGCGTAGGCGGACACCACCATCCCGAATTGATTGTTGTGGAACTTCTGAACGAAAATGATGAGGTCGCCGGCCAAGGAGAATCGGGTGAAGTTACAATAACTACTCTTGGCGTGGAGGGAATGCCTTTGTTGAGATTTAAGACGGGCGACATCTGTTTCCGTCATGACGAGCCTTGCAAATGCGGGAGAAACACTATGAGGCTTGGTCCCGTTATCGGCAGGAAAAATCAGATGCTGAAGGTGAAAGGCACAACGCTTTATCCTCCTGCTCTTTACGATATTCTGGACAGCATCGGCAATGTTGTTAATTATGTGGTCGAAGTTTCAGGAAATGACATCGGCACAGATGAGATTTTAATCAGAGTCGGAGTGAAGAATTACACCTCAGAACTTGAAAATGAAATTGCCGAACATTTCATAGCAAAGCTCCGAGTTTCTCCCAAAGTCATTTTTCAGCCAATTGAAGAAATCAACAAAATCCAATTCCCAACTATGAGCCGAAAAGCCATCAAATTTTTTGATAAACGAGGTCAAAATGTTTAGTTGTTTAGGCGGTTAGGTGTTTAGTTGTTTGAAGAGTTTAAGATAAGCTGTCATCTGTTGGCGGAGGTGTCTCCGGAGCAGACGGAGGTGGAATCTTAAATTTTAAAATGTTTAGGTGGTTAGACGATGAAGAGTTGAAGATAAGCTGTCCTCCGCTGGCGGAGGTGTCTGCGGAGCAGACGGAGGTGGAATCTTAAATTTTAGGATGTTTAGGTGGTTAGACGATGAAGAGTTGAAGATAAACTGTCCTTCGCTGACGGAGTTGTCTGCGGAGCAGACGGAGGTGGAATCTTAAATTTTAAGATATTTAGGAGTTTAGTTGATGAAGAGTTGAAGATAAGCTGTCCTCCGCTGGCGGAGGTGTCTGCGGAGCAGACGGAAGTGGAATCTTAAATTTTAAGATGTTTCGGTGTTTAGTTGATGAAGAGTTGAAGACAAGCCTGTCCTCCGCTGGCGGAGGTGTCTGCGGAGCAGACGGAGGTGGAATCTTAAAAGTTGAGATGAGAAATTTCAGCTATATTTTCAATGTTTTGGTTTATATAATTTCTTTTCGTTAATTTGCAGATTGAAAAGTTTGAAAGTTAATGGAGCGATACAATGTTGGATGCAAAAATTGATAAAGAGAAACTGTTTGGTAATCTTGACATTCGGAAAATTTCCGAAGATTCTGATTTCAAAGAAGACAGCGTTCGAGAAATTATAATTCTTCCAATTCTGAAAGAACTCGGCTACGCCCAATCAAATATTATTCGCAGTAAAACGCTTCAGCATCCTTTTTTGAAAATTGGTAGTAAGAAAAGACCTGTTAATCTTATTCCTGACTATGTTTTAAAGGTTGAGAATAATTTTGCATGGGTTCTTGATGCAAAAGCGCCGAATCAAAAAGTTACTGATTCAGAGCATGTTGAGCAGGTTTACAGTTATGCTTACCATCCCGAAATCAGAAGCACTTATTTTGCACTTTGTAACGGACTTGAATTTGCTTTGTTCAGAACTTCATCAACTGACAAACCAATATTACTATTTCCACTTGATGAAATTGAATATTATTGGAAAGATTTAACTGCTTTTCTCTCTCCAAACAGTTTTCAGGTCGGAAAGAATATAACTTACGATACGACAAATGCTACCGCAAAACTCAAAGGAGAGTTTGATTATAATAGCCGTCCATTACTGGAAGAAATACCGGTAAAAAAACAGCAAGCCAAACGACATTTTGGAGTTCATGGTTATTTTACAAAACAAAGTTGGAATATTGTTGCTGAATATATAAAAAATTATAGCAAGCCAGGTGATTTAATTCTTGACCCTTTCGGCGGAAGCGGTGTAACTGCTATTGAAGCATTGATGAACAACAGGAAAGCAATCAGTACTGATATTAATCCAATGGCGATATTCTTAGTTCAATCATTAATTGCTCCAGTTAAATCAAACGAATTATCAGAAGCATTCGAAAGAATTAAAAAAGAATATCTTCAAAGGGAGCCCAAAACTGATGATGAAGTCAAAAAGGCAAAAGAGAAATACCAATATCCGAAAGGTTTTGTCCTTCCAAAGGGTTCTGATGTTGGAACAGTTGAACTACTGTTTAATGATAAGCAATTAGCACAACTTGGTTTGTTAAAATCAATTATTAAGAAAGAGAAAAATAGCAATATCAAGAATTCATTGATGTTGATGTTCTCTGGCCTTTTAACAAAGTTCAATTTAACTTATCATTCTTCTTCAGTGAGAAGTGATGGAGGCGGTGATGCGGCTGCATTTAGGTATTATAGATATAGGATTGCACAAAAACCAGTTGAAATTGATACAATTCATTTTCTTGAATTAAGATATCAAAAAGTTCAAGCAGCCAAAAAAGAAATGCAGTATTATATAAACGAGAATACAATTTCAAATGTTCAAATTTTAAAGCATACGGCAACGAACTTGAATTTTATTCCAAAAGAAAGTGTTGATTACATTTATACCGACCCGCCTTATGGAAGTAAAATTCCTTATCTTGATTTATCTGTAATGTGGACTTCATGGCTCGATTTAGAAGTTACAGACGATGATTATCAACAAGAGGCTATAGTGGGAGGAGAGCACAATAAGACTAAAGAAAACTACAATAAACTTATTGCCGCAAGTATTAAAGAAATGTATCGGGTTTTGAAATTCGACAGATGGCTTTCATTTGTTTTTGCACATAAAGATCCTGAGTTTTGGCATTTAATTGTCGAAACAGCAGAAAATTGTGGTTTTGAATATGCAGGTGCTGTACCTCAAAAAAACGGGCAAACCAGTTTTAAAAAAAGACAAAACCCTTTTACTGTTCTTTCGGGGCAACTAATCATCAATTTTAGAAAAGTCCGTAATCCAAAGGCTATAATGAAAGCCAACCTTGGTGTTGATATTGCAGAAATTATTATTCAAACCATTGAGGGAATTGTTGCTAAAAATCATGGTGCTACTCTTGAACAAATAAATGACGAGCTTATAATCAAAGGTTTGGAATTAGGATTTTTGGATTTGCTAAAAAAAGAATATTCTGACCTGACGCCAATTTTAACAGGTAATTTTGAGTTTAATGATGAAACTGAAAAATTCTCGTTACCAAAAGGAAAAAAATTCAAATCTCACATTGATATACGACTTCGGATAAGATATTATTTATTAAGTTATTTAAGAAGGAAGTTGCTCGAAAACATTACACCCCATTTTGACGAAATTATTTTTAATATCATGCCGCTTCTGAAAAATGGGATTACACCCGAACATCAAACAATATTAGGAGTTTTAGAAGATATAGCCGATAAAGTCGGTAGTGATTGCTGGACACTTAAAAAGGATGGACAATATACAATGTTTGTTTAAAATTAATTTTTCTGTAAGTATAAATATACCCCATTTCCATAGCAATAATTAATCTATTATTTCGTTTAATCTTATTGTACTCGTTCATTGAAAGTGTTAGTTAACCTCACCACGACCGTCTCCATTCTTGGAGAGGGCGATAAGAATTGCATCTTTGCATCTTTTTGCATGCAATGATGCAACTGCAAAAATATCGTTATTTTAAATAATATCAATATGTTAGACGATAAGTAATTGCATCTTCTGCATAATTAATTTTGATGATGCAATGCAATTTTGAAGATGATAAATCCAGTTTCGCGTAGGGAATAAACATTGGTAACTGCGAACCACCCCGACGGATTTTTATCTCGTAGAGATTATATAGTAGAACGAACATTTGTCGTCGTTTTTCATATTTAACCTCTACAAGGTTAAGAAATCTTTGGGGTTCGATTTGTTACAAATATCGATTCCCGCTGGGAATCAGAAGAATGAAAAAACAACCAAAATTGCATCTTTGCATCTTTTTCAGCACAATGATGCAACGGCTGAAGTCTCGTTATTTGAAATAATATCAAAGAGTTAAGGTGATATTGTGCTGCATTTTTTATAAAAAAAATAAAATGCAAGATTTGAAATAGATTCATTTTAGAGAAAATAGATGTTATAGTTTGAACTTAGGGCAAATTCTTCAAACGAGCTAATCAGTTAGAATTAAATATAATTTATTTAAGAATTTCAAAATTTGCTCACTTGCAAATGTCTTTGTCACTAAAAATATTCTTGTCAATTCAAAAAAAAATGATAAATTTGGAGATATAAAAAATGACAATTGAGAAAACAATTATTTAAAAAAGAAACACAGAGTATTTCAATTGAATTGTAAATGTTTTCAAAAATTATAAAAGAAATAAATGAGTGATTAAATTTGATTTGTTCATTCATTAAAAAAAAATGATTGAACACCATTTGAATTTGTCTTTAATCAATATATCTCGGGATTATGTGGTTTTGTAATACAAGAACAAAACGTGAATAATAACAGGTATTACGACAAAATAACTTGCTTCTTTAGCTCAGTTGGTAGAGCATCTGACTCTTAATAAGATGCCCACACCTCAACAACCCGCATGTACACTCAGTCACTATGTCTCTTGGGACGGAATTGGGACGTTTTCTTAAAATTCAAAATTGCAAAATGTCTGTAAATGCTTATCAGTAGGGTGATTTCAGGTATTGTTGAGTTAATAGGGCTTCTGACATTTGAATTCACTTTTAAAAGATAAAATACCCAATTCTTTCACATCGTGCATTAGGCAAAATAACCCTGATTTAACATCAAAAGTTGAGTCGTTGAATTTATTCCTTGGTTAGATGTGAAATGTAGATACGCTTTTTGGGCTGGCTGGTAAGTAAAGAAATTTCAATTTGATTATTGGGAATGTTGGTGATTCCAGATAATAATATCTGTGACCAAACTTCCCGGCAAATCATAAAACCCATCTCCCCCAAACCCTCAAAGCAAATTATCATACCATCTCCACCTACCATCTGAACAAATCAATAAATCTTCTCAACAAAGTATTTATTAATTAAAAATATGAAAATTATGAAAACCCTTCCTCAAACAGAATTTGGTAACAGGTATCCTGTCACCACGAAAGGCTTTGTTTTTTCACCGACAACCCAGAAAAAACATAAAGATACAGTCAACCAATTTGACGGCAACTTAGCCGAACTTGCCGAATTGGTTACTCATTACCGAACTTTAGCCGCAACTCATAATGAATATTTCAAAATCATTAAGCAAATTAGAAAAATGCTCGATGGTGCCACCGATTTGGAAAAAGTAAATTCGGATATTACCGCTATTCTAAATAAATATCAATATTTCTCTGAGGTGAAAATGGCAGAGATTATATCCGCTTAACACATGAAACACCGTACAATAGGATTATTCTTCTTTATGATTTCGATGCAGTGCCCGGGACTACTCCCGGTCACTCTTCGTTCGAGTCAAGTTACTCTGACCACAAAAGCAAGTCTTTGTTCCTTAATGATGGTTAAACATTTGAACGATTTTGAAAAAGAAAGTGGACATGAATCCCAAGTCCTGAAATACTGGATGTTAAGAGGAAATATTCGGTTGAACCGTTAATTTTTAATGTATTGAAATCCATAATCGAAGAAATGGTGAAAATAGGAGTTTTTTTCTTCAACTGAGGTCAATAACTGCTTTAATGAAAATCTTCGTAGCTCAATCTGTTTTTAAGTGTATTATTAATTATCGTGTTCACCCGAAAACTGATTGCAATGACGACCAATGAAAATATAAATCTTCTCAATCATTTGAAAGGTAAATATTAATGGAACTTGATAGCTGTTATCAGTCACAAACAACTTGAGCAGTAACACAGTCAGTCGAGATGATATGTTATGTATCATCCAGAAACAAGAACTGAATGATAGCAGAAAAAAATAAACAATCTGCTACAAATAATTTTTTCTAAACTAAAATACAATAAAATATGAAAAATAGTAAAAAAGGTAAAAATCGTTATATAAATACCGATTTATGGAATGACCCTTGGTTTCAAGAGTTAGATATTGTTACTGACAGATTATTTATATTCCTTTTAACCTGTCCGAAATCTTCTATTGCCGGAATTTTTGAAATAAGCTTACGTGATATATCAAATTTAAGTAAATTATCAATAGCAGATGTTGAATCCGGCTTTAAAAGATTGGCTACGGATAAGAAGGTCTTCCATATTAAAAATCATGTCGTCATTATTAATTTCATAAAGCATCAAGCTGTTGTTAAGAATGGTAACATAAATATGAATCTGGAGAAAGGAATCCAGACTATTTTTGAAAATCTACCTGATGGATTATTTTCTGGACAAA
Organism: uncultured Hyphomicrobiales bacterium; assembly: GCA_964606895.1. Lineage (GTDB taxonomy): Bacteria > Bacteroidota > Ignavibacteria > Kapaibacteriales > UBA2268 > CAZSHX01. Next base: position 66,621 of record CAZSHX010000002.1, on the reverse strand, counting down.
CAAATGTTTTAGATTTGTTACGTAGTAAAAATCAGTTGGAAGCTATATTACATTGGCAACAGACAGATTTCGATAGACTCTATGAAGACCCTATCATGAATCATTATACACCCTCGAATAATACTAATCTTAATTTTAATTCAAACGTTAATCAAAATACTAATCCAAAAAAGAATATAAATGAGGTTGCTAACGCAAGTGCAGTTACATTTTCTAAAAAAAATGATAAAAGTGTGAAATCTGGTATTTTTTCTCTTAATTCTTATATTAAGGAACACAACGGAATACTTGCTAATATGGAGCACCAGTTAAGCCCAATTGATGAATCCCTAATATGTAATACCTTTCGAATTGTTTTTAAGGAAATATGGGAGCGAGAATTGAGAGCAAAAATAGATAATGTAGATAATTGCAAATACGAGACATTTAATTCTGTTATGGGATGTTTAAGGCAAGTAATAAAGTCCGATATGGTTACGGAACTTCATAATACGCTCGAGTATCTCGAAGAAGGTAATAAAGATAAACAGAATAGGAACAACACAGAATAATAATTTCATTGGTTGCAAATAATTCACAGCTTGTGTTCTTATTAGTTCGAGGAAAACCGGTTTTTTATTAATACCAAGCTTCTCAAGCCAGAGAACCAAGAGTTGGTATGAGATTTTGAACAATTACTAATAAAGGGGTTACAATCAATAATCGTTGACAGATATTTGACTTTAATCCCTTTGAAAACCCGATTTTTTTTGAGTCTAAGCTTTGGAGTTTGGTGAGACCTTTGAACATATTATTTGTAGGCTTGGTTAATAAACGGATGTGGTCTTAGTATAGACAGATTATCCTTCGCATTGTAAATGTTGTTTCTGCCACTTTGCATTAAGGATAAAATTTCGGACTTCGTTGAAATTGAGGCTATTGATAAAATTTGATGAGAATATTTTAATTTTTAAAATTTAATTTTGATAATACCGAGATTGTTGATAATTTATAAACTTCAAAAATGGATTTTTGGAATGAAATGATTAAAGACAACGAACAAGCAAATAATTCAAACCAGAATAGTGTCCAGACAACAGCGGACAAACCTATTGTTAAGGGCTATACTATTGATGGTGAAACATCTAAAGATTTGGATGACGGAATTTTCCTTTCCAAATCAGGAGATGACTTTTTGCTTGCAGTTTCAATATCCGATGTATCATCGGTCGTCACTTCTGAATCCAACCTCTTTTTCAAGTCTTTGGAAAAAGCCGAAACAATTTATTTGGCAAATTCAAATATACCTATGTTGCCGAGAAGGTTATCAGAAGATGAACTCAGTCTGGTGCCAAATTGTTTACGCCCAGTTATTACTTTTGAAATGCTTATCACACCTGAAGGAGATGTTTCAAATTTTGAGATGAAGGAAAATACTTTTCTGAACATTCGAAGACTTAATTATGATGAGTTCGATAATATCGAAAGCAATAATCCCGATGACCCTGACTATGAATTGTTTCAAGACATGGGGAAATTGGCTTACATGCTTTTGGATAAAAGAAGACAGAATGGTGCTCTGGCTTTATATGACTTGAAAAACGGGGTATATACAAATGAAGAAGGAAATATATTACCACTACCAAAAGGCTCAACTCATTTAAGCCATATAGTAATTCAAGAGTTCATGATACTGGCAAATAAAACTATTGCCTGGTTCTTTGCTGAAAATAATGTACCATTACTATTCAGGAACCATACTGCAAAGATGAATGCTCCAACGAGAAATGAAATTCTCGAACAATATAATACCGCCATACTTAATCCTCAGTATATGGAAGCCCTGAGTGGCAGGAGTAGTCTTTGGTTCAACAGAGCAGACTACAGCCCCTATCTTACAGGACATTATGGTTTGAACTTACCAGCTTATGCTCATGTCACATCTCCAATTCGAAGGGTTGTTGATTTAATCAATCACATGCTGATAAAGTCATATATCCATCAGGCAAAACTGCCGTTTACTTTCAATAAACTCTCTTTCCTGTCCAAGGACATAAACAGAATAATCACGGAACATAAGGACGAGAAGTCCCAGAAGCTAAAGGATGCCTCAAAAAGAATAGCTACTGAAAAATTGGAAAAATCCAATCAGATTCAATTAGCAAAGATGGAACAGTCAGTTTTTGAGAAAGTATTGAAAGCCGCATCTGCATCCGATGAAATTCCCGAAAATCTGGTTTCGGCTTTACAAACCAAATTTGAATTTAAACAAGTTGATTTGAACATGCTTTATATCATTTTCTTTCAAACACCAAAGACAAGCCCTCAATGGTTAGCAATGAGGAATGAAGCCATGAAAAGTGTTCATGAAAGAAAGGAAGATGGGCTTCAATTACTCAATTTGCTCAAGCAGAACAATCGGCTTGAGAATCTCAATATTCTGACAAATCAAACTGATAATATCTTCTCTGCCAAAACTTCAGGTAGTTTTGATAACCAAGATTATGATACTCCAGATTACTCGGAAGGTGTTCGGAAGAAAGAAGCCGTTTACAATTCTGTGATTAGATTCCTTTGTCTGATACTTGAGATTCCTGAACCCGAAAAAAATTATAGCCCTTTGGATTCTGAGACTGACAGTACGGACAATCAATCTGCTGATACTGATATGTTTTTCATTGATAAAGAATTAAGTTCCAAAGGACGGAAGGATATTCTTGAGGATAAAAGTGTTGAAGAACCTTTAGACTTAAGGGATTATCAGAACCTGCTTTCGCAAAACATTCAGACTCCTACTACTTTTGAAGATAACTATATAGGACAATTATTAGAAATCACTAATCAAAACAAGAAATGGAGTGCTCCAATTTATGATTTTACCTTGAAGGGGATGACTAATAGTCCAGTCATTATTTGTGTTGGCAAACTTATAACCCCAGATGCTATTATTGAAGAACAGGCGGTATCAAAAACCAAAAAATCGGCAAAGCAGGAAGTTTCAAAAAAAATCATTGATAAAATCAAGGAACTTAAACTTTTAGAAACTACAGAACTAACCTTTGATGACTCGGAAATTGAAAACAATGTTGGAAAATTATTTGAGATGTGTGCAACAATGAAGATTGATGAGCCGTTATTCGAATACAAACAGGTAGGAAGTCAGCATAGACCAACTTTTGAGTGTATTCTTACAATCCATTGGAACCATCAGGATTATGTGTTCACTGGGACAGGTGAAACTAAAAAAATAGCAAAGCATGTTACATCAGGTATTTGTATTTCAGAGATAAAGCGATTGAAGTCTGAAAAAGAAAGCAGATTCACAGTTAAGAATCAACCGTTCATGGAGTTACTGGGATAGTGATTAGTATCGTTAGAAGTTAGATGCCAGATTAACCCCAAGGAAAGCCGATTTTATTTAATCGTTTAATTCTATCTTTATCCAGCTTGTCCTTACCATATCTTTGGCTTCGGCACCAGATGTATAAACGCTTATCATCATTCAATTTAATTCTGCAATGCCCATGTTCATTTTTGTAGATTTTAAGTTCTGCGTATCGCTCCTCCCATAATGTATCATGAGGTTCCCAAACAAAACCAATTTCATCAAGCTTTCCAATTTGTTCTTCACTTAATTGAAAGTTTAACAAACCTTTTTTAACTTTCCTCATGTAGTGAACCCAATTGTAGAGTTTTTTATCATGAGATGGAAAGACTTTACAATGCCCATTCTCAATGATATAGTTTAACAATTTTTCATAATTTCTTTCCCAATGGTCGTCAATATAGCTCCATGAGAACCCTATTGCGTCTAATTTTTGCCTTTGTTTATCGGTTAATTTGTTTTTATAGACTCTTTGCCTTTGTACCCAAAATGCCAGCAACCTATCTTTCTCCCACCTTATAGGTACATTGAAATGTCCATATTCTTTTTGAAACTGAATAAGCTTTCTAAAGTTGGTGTCCCAATTATTTTTGATAATATTTTCTTTATGATTGAAATCAAAATTAATATCCTGAAGCAGTTTACATTTATCCGGTGAAAGCATCGCTCGATTGTAATACCAAATCTGCTTACAGCACCAACGATTCAATCTATTTAGTTCGTTTGCTGAATAACCTTCAGACATATCTCTTTGAACGTAGGCAACTCCATTTTCAAGATGATAATTCTTGAGCCATTCGTACATATCATCCCATTTATTTCTTTTTATTCCCCAATCAAAACCGAGGTCGTCAAGCAAATTAATTTTTTCAGGAGAAAGCCTTTTTTTATGATACCTCTGCTCGCCAATCCATTTGCCTAATCTTAAATTTTCGGAATCAAATTTTGAAACATTGCAATGGCTGTTCTTAATTTTAAACTTAACCAGATTATCATAATTAGTTCTCCAATAAGTTTCTAATGGCTCGAATAAGAAACCTGCTTTAATAAGCATATTATATCGCCAGTCAGCAAGTTTACCTTGGCGGTAATACCATCTTTGATTTACAGCCCATTTATGTAACTTAGCATACTCGGATTTATAGTTTGGACTTGTTTCGTCACAAGGAAATCTCTGATGCCCGAATTTCTTAGTAAATTCTAAAAGAAGACTGTATTTGTTGAGCCATTTACTGTCCCACTTTTCATGAGCGGTTTCTTCCCAAGCCTCATATACTCTTCTTCTATTTCTTTTAACTACTATTGGCATTTAACTCGTTATTATCATAGTGATTAACAAAAAGACCAATTATAAGAACATTGAATTTAATTCTGATGATATTTCTTCTTCGTTACAGTTCAAATTATTTTCTCAACTTTAGCCTTACAGAATATCGTTCCAATTTTTATAAACTACAAATATAACTTATTTGGACAGATATTTTGCCAAAGAAAAACCAACCGATTCCGAAAATATAAATTGATTTTATATTGCAAAACTGCTAATATATAGGTAAATTAGTAGGATTTCAATTTGAAAATTTATTGGGATTAAGTTTTATTGCGGTTTTACAATAAACTATTCGAAATTTCAAAAATTGCAATCAGATTGGTACAATGATAAATTAGTAATTTTCTAAAACAAATTTACAAGGGACAATATGAGCAAGGCTCCGAACACCAAAAAAACTGAATTAGAAATTAAAACGCTAATTGAGCTGAAAAAATATTCGATTATAATATCGGCTTATAACGAAGTACAGGCTGAGGAAGGCTATACCATTGTTTACAACGGTCAAATAATACCCATGCAAAAATATTTGTATGAACAGGCTCTGGTTTGGATGGGAAAAGTGGTAGAATGTGATAAACGAATAAAAGCTAAACAGGAGAGTATAAACAAAACAGAGCCAGAAGAATATTATGAAAGCTTAAAAGGGTAATTAATTAGCTTTACTATAATGAATATCCTGAATTTGAATATATATTCTAATTCAAGTTTCATTTTTTGACACTTTGAATTTCAATTCTTCAAACTCTATAATTTAAAAAAAATATAGTTCATTTTACTCAGGACAAGATTATTTTTAGGAAGTAGTATGAAAGTTCAAATGGCAGTTTGTAACACTTTAGAACTTGAATGGTTGTTTCTGAACTTCACAAGATATTATTTATTAGGGTCTTTCACTAATTTTTTAGCTCTTCTTACAGTTGGGTCTTCTCCAATATGTATCAAAAATTTCTTCCAAGAACCAAACCGCCAATTGTAAAGTGAGGAACTTATTTTACCATGTTCATTCATTTCATTTTGAGTTATGTAGTCTTTGCCAAGTAATTTCTTCACTCTCCAGTATTCTTCAATAACTTCTTGGTCGGTATTAAGATTTCTGGAATTGCCGTCACCCATTAATCTGACAAAATTATCCCAAGAGCCAAAATGATTCAAGTATGCCTTACTTTTATATTTGCCATGTTTTTTAATATCATTCAAAATGAGTTTAGGCTTTTTAAGTTCCTTTTTGATTCTTAAATATTCGGATTTTAGGTCTTCATCGGTTATTGGCTTCAAGTGTTCGGTATCCTCACCAATTTTATCTAAGAAATTTTTCCATGAACCGAACCTTAATCTATATAAAGTTCCGCTTACATCAGCGTATTTGTTCATATCTATCATTGAAACACGTTCTTTTTTCAAAAGCTCTTTTAATCGGTAATATTCATCAATCATTTTTTGCTCAGAGTGCAAGAATTTTGATGTATCTTCACCCATGAATTCCAGGAATTTATCCCAACTCCCAAAATGTTTAGAATATGACCTACTACCAAATTTACAGTATTTCAACATTTGGGGCTGATTGACTTTATCTTTACCGAGTAGTTCTTTTACTCTTTTGTATTCTTCAATCAGCATTTCTTTGTTTATCTTTTTTATGTGGCTCGTATCTTCACCAATGGTTTTTAAGAACTCAGACCATTTCCCAAATCTGTTTCTTATAGAAGTATCCGAATATTTTCCCAGTTTTTCGTAATCACGTCTGAAAACAACCTTTTTTTTCAACTGACTTTTTACTCTGAAATAATCTTCAATCAATTCTTCATTTGTTATCTCCAGAACTGACTTTTGACCAATTGACCTTAGAAACTTTTTCCATGATTCAAATCGAATATCGAACATTTGAGAACAGTATTTCCCATATTTCTCATAATCTGAAATAAACAGTGGTGATTTGTTTATAAGTTTTTCAACTCTATGATAATCTTCAATTAGTTGATTATTAGAAATTTGCTTTGGGTGTTTAATATTGCCGACATAATTTCGCATCAATAGTATTAAATTTGCCCAATTCTGAAACTTAGATAAGTATATTTGATAAGCGAATGTAGAATGGTCACGAATATCGTAGATTGTAAGCCAAGTTTTCTTTAAGGAAGCTAAAAGTCTTAGGTATTCACTTACAAGTTCGTCTTCACTGATAAGTTCTGTCTTTCTCTCAATGTCATCAATTTGTTCTTTTAAATTCTTATAAGAACCAAAGTAAGTGATATAATCTTTCAAAGAAAAAAAAGTATGTTTTTCAATTTCTTCTTGTGAAAGAGTATCTTGGTTTAAAATCTTCTTGATTCTGAAATAGTCTGTAAATAGGTCAATATCATTTGGAGCCTGGCTTACAAATTCAGGATATTGTAAAAGTTCAACGAAATTGTTCCAGCTACCAAACCTATAATCAAAAACATCATGAGAAACACCACAGTATTTCATAAATTCTATCTGGTTTGGATTTTTATTAATTTTCTCTTTCATATCGAAATATGCAGTTACAAGTTCTTTGTCATTGATATTTCTGTACTGCTTCTTCTCACCTATTGAACTTAGAAATTCATTCCAAGTTCCCCAATAATAAAGAAAAATAATCGGTGAAATCTTCGACTTTTTATTTACATCGTTAAAAGTAGGAATCCTTTTGACGATTTCCTGTACCGCACGATATTCTTTTATCAATTCCTGTTTCTTGTATTTATGAGCATTATAGATTTCATTTTCAACAACCATAACAAAATTAGAGATAGAACCGAAAAAAAGGAAGTAATATTCTGAAGTGTATTTACCTTTATTTTCAATTTCGAGATTTGTAGGAGTTCTTTTCAATTTTTTTCTTAATCTGATATAATCCTCAACCAAATCTGAAACAGAAGCCATCATACTTTTATTCGGTCTTGAAAACCTAACAACTGGCTTATCATTTATTGAAGCAATGAAATTTCTGAAAGTTCCCCACCTATGTGAATAAGTACCATGACTAATATCCATAATTCTATTTATATCAGTCATTGAGGGCTGTCTTCCAAGAACTTCTTTTAGTTCCTGATACTTTTGTATGAGTTCTTTGTTTGAATATTTGCCAACTTTTCGAATCTCTTTTAGTTCTAAATAATCAATGAAGTCAAGCAAAGAAGTAAATTTTGAATTTAGCCAATCCTCTATTTCAAGTTTGGTTATGTAGTAACAGTTCTTTTCAGTTAAATATTTTTTTATATCCCTTTGAAGTTCATGTTTGGTAAAGATGATTGCTGAATCTGCATGATAGAGAGGAATAGACTTAACAAACTCATCAATATCTTTTTTAATTACATTGGCGTTTTTCTCTATCCGAATAACATACTTCTTGCCTGTTTTCTTTGCAGTATAGTTTATACCAATATCAGTTTTCCGAAGAACCCCTACTAAATCAGAGAATCCGTTTTCAGTTAAGAAAACAGCTACAAACTTGTTGAAGACTGATTCTTCAAGGTGTTCTATAACTATGATATTTGAGCCAGACATATCATTAAACTTTTTATAAATTTACAAATTCTACAAAAAGTAAAATTAACAATAAATTTGCTCTTACTTACATTGAAAAGTAAAATATTTTGATGAAAACTATTCAGTACTGGATATTTCGTAAAAACACACCGTTTCGGTGAAAGGATACCACACATTTAAGTTTGTAGGAGTCCAACAAGCACATTATATTCTTAAGCCTAACAGATTTTGAGTTATCAGTTACAATGAATAACTTTGAATACATACTTTTACAGCAGGGTTTAAGTATCAAAGACTCAACATCCAAAACATCATCATTAATTTTAAATTTCATTTCACATTTTGGAATAAACTATGTGACCATTCAGTCTGTATGACATTTTTGGGACACAGAGCCACGTAGGCTTGAAGTAAAGTGCGAAGTCGAGTAAATCTTCAATGCTATCTGCTAATCTCACCAGAGCTGGTTATCGGCTATTTAGATATACTGTGATTCCGAGTCAATATTAACATCTTTTCTCAAACTAATCAACCTGTCCATCCTTTCGATAACAAATTGAAGTAGCCTCCATCAATCCTTTTTATTGAACAAAACTTTAGCCATTTCATATTGCGATTTGAAATCCAAACCTGTATCCAAACTGGGGTCTATGTGTTGGAAAGCAACATACATAAATGCTAACAGATGCAAAGCTGTAAAAGTTTTATCTGGTATTGCTTTCAGATGGTAGCTCGTATCGGTGTTGCCAGGGTCAAGTCCGAATCTTCCCAAAGTGGCTATCTCAAAACCAACCTCCTGAATATAATCTTTCGATTTTCCATTAAAAATTTCAAGTGCATCAACGCAATACATCGCAACAGCCATTCCACCAGCAGGGGAATCACCCATATTTAATCTTTTCCCTTCATAGGCAATTGCATCAGGGTCATTCAGATTATACGGGTCTTCGGTTATATCGTTAAGTAAGCCAGATAAATTTTCACTTTGCCTATATTTATTTTCGGGAACTAACTCAAAATACTTGTCCAGTTTTAATAATTTTCCCCATTCCTTGATAAACTCATACTCGCTACCCTGTTCTCTGGTATTTCTTTTCATTAACCAACTATCATACAGTTCTTTGGATTGTCTCTTTTGAGCATAGGTTATCTTTAGACTTGGGATTAGGTCATAGCCATACAAGTCTCTAAACTGAAGGAATAAGACTAAATTCAATACCGTGCTTGTTTCGGATACAATGAATGGAAAGTGCTTATTTATATCCTGATTGTTTATTGATTCAATATTTTCAGTGTACATTTCAAGCAATGATAAATACTGAATGGGTCTTAGTTCAGGGAAATTATGGAACAAATAATCTTCAATATACAAATCAATCGGTGTATTGAAGAACTGATTATTCAAGCCATTGAAAATTTTATTAGTAAGGTTTTCAATTTCATCCTTACTCAAACCGATTGCTTCATATTTTTTAAAAATTGATTCAATATCACCGATGAAGAGTTCTTTGTTTTTTGTTGTTGAATAAAAGATATGGTTATTATCAGCTTCTCTGGCTTCAATGATAAAGTTTAAATGAGCCAATTCGTGCATGAATAGGTGTTCAAGTCCTTTTCTTTCTTTTTTATATTTCAAGAAATGAGTTTCTCGACTGTAATACTCTGCAACTTCGATTTTGGCATAACCCTCTATCATTTCATCAAAAACTAATTCAATTGGTTTACCGCATTTTTTTACCAATTCCTCATTATACCTATCGAAAATTTTCATACCTGGATTCATTTTTATATAATCAACCGATGAGTCAAAAACCAATTTGGTTATATGCTTATAAATTGGGTCGTTGGAAGTGGAGTTTTTTATGGCTTGTATTCCAAAATTGATAGCAGTCAGAAACTCTGCCTTGAAAAAATATACTTGGGCAAGCCCTGCATAAGGATTTGGATATTTAGGGTTGAGTTCACAGGCAAGATTGAAATATTTTTCAGCTTCTTCAAATTGATTAAGGTTCAATAAATTGCCACCGATATTGTTAATGGCTATATAGTCATCCATATTAATTTCAAGTGCTTTGTTGTAATACTTAATGGCTGTCTTAACATCTTTTTTAAACCTACCAAAGATATTTCCAGTCAATATGAAAGCATTTCCATTTTTGGGATTCCATTTCAAGGCATCAATCAGAAAATTGATTGCAGTTTCCTGGTCTCCCTCAAGTGAATAAATTTGTCCTAATATTCTATGGTACTCTGAAACCGTTGGATTGTTCTTAACAAGTTTCTCAAGTATTGGCTTGGCTAAAGTGAATTTGCCTTTATCGCAAAAGCTGATTGCCTTCTGGTATTCTTTTTCTTCATGGCTTACTTTATCAACGTCAAAAGTAATAAAAACGAAATTGTCCTTAATTTCTACTTGAGGTTGGTAAATGCTGAATGTATAATATTCTGTAATCTCTTCCTTGAGAATATCAATACTATTTCCAAAGTCCTTAGCCCTTGGAAACAAATCAAACAAAAACTCATTAATCTCATGTACTATAATCATATTCTCACAATCCCACATGTATTCCGAAACTACAAATATAACTTATTTCGCCAGATATTTTGTCAAGGAATCGGCAGAAAATTGAGAAGAGAAAAAAAAATTGGTGGTTCCAAGAAAAACTTGCTAAAGAAGACAAGGAAATTAATATCGGGGATGGTGATTGTTTCGGTGAAATATTTTTGATGGATTAATTCTCATCCATTTGAACAAAAAATTGTAGGTGGAGTCAATGATAAAAAATTGGAATTCAAAATATCAATTATATTTTGAGGAAAAAGAGGGATTGTGGCACTATTCATCTTGTTTTCTTGAATAATTTCTAAAATCATACAAATTATTTTGGCTTTAAAGCTTGAAATCACTATATTGTTATTTGTTTGTCTTTTGAAATTAATTAACCGTAAAATGAGGATAATTAGGGTATTATAGAGTTCTAAAATATTTGTAAGCGTAGTCTTGCTTTCGTTCTTGTTCGAAAACCGCCAATTTTTTAAACAGGTAAGAACGTAAAGAGGACACGTCCCATTTGGGGCGTTTTCCTTTTTGCTTTTACCTGTGGGTGCTTGGCGGTACCTCGAACAAGGGCAATTTGTGAAAATGCCCTTTTTTTATTTTAAAAGCTAACTTGAAAAAAATTATAATTGCAGTTGATATTTTTCTCTATGTTGATTGAGACAATCATTGTGGATACACCACAACGAAGATAAATTCATTTATGGAGTTTTTTATGAAAAAACTATTAGTTCTATTGGTTTCCGTGCTAATATTCGCCGGATGTAGTAATGATAATTCAACTGTAACCCCATCAACAGAAAAACCGGAATTTGTGACTATTGGAACCCAGGTCTGGAAAACAAAAAACCTTGATGTTGACCACTATCGTAATGGAGACCTGATTCCTCAAGTAACCGATACAACTCAATGGGGAAATTTAACAACCGGAGCATGGTGTTATTTTAAAAATGAACTTTCTAATGGTGTACTTTTCGGAAGATTATATAATTGGTATGCTGTCAATGATTCTCGAGGATTGGCACCAACCGGATGGCATATCCCATCTCATATTGAATGGAAAACATTAACTGAATTTTCTGGTGGTGGTTACGGTAATACATTAGCTGGTGATGAGTTGAAAAGAGGAAGTTTTTCTGCTCTTTTAGGAGGGTATCGTGACTTTAATGGAAAATATATTGCCGGAGTAATAAGTAATAATGGTGCTTGGTGGACAGCTACCGAAAATGACGTTATTACATCTTGGTACAGGACTGTAAGTAGTGAAAGCAATGGGATAGGTGAAGGTACGAATAGCAAGAACTATGGACTATCTGTGAGATGTTTAAAAGATTAGGTGAGTTTGATATTGTTTTATTTTTCATTATTTGTGGATAGACCATAAATAAATTAAAATTAATATAGGGAGTTTTTGATGAAAAAGTATTTAGTATTATTGGTTTCCGTGCTTATATTAGCCGGATGTAGTAAAGATAGTCCAGTAGCACCAACTCCGGTTGTTGAATATGCCGTATTTGATATTAATATTCTTCATTTCGTTGTTAATAATGATGGGAATTCTATTGTGAATGGAAAATTTTATTATGTTGTTGGCATCATTGATGAAAGGGATTCTATAATCCGGGATGAAAACGGCAAGTATCAGGCTTTTGCGATTGACAGAAGTAGTTACATTAGTGCAGGGCATAACGATAAAATTATTGTCAATCAATCATTCAGAGTAAAAATTGCAAAACAGAATGGAAAATCATTTGGAGTTAGAGCAATTGTTTATGATTATTTCTCTAATGGGAATGATATTGTAGCCGGAGGTTACGTTGATTGGAAATACAAATATCCTCTTTGGAACTTCCAACCAAATTCAGGTATGGATGCTTATAAGCTGAAAAATGTTGGTGGTTCGTATGATATTGACTTTTTTTATCAAATAGTTAATATCAGTGGCATGTGATGATAATTAATCGCTTTTATTAGAGAACGAATTTAAAAAAAATATAGAAATAAACGGAGAAGACAATTTTATGAAAAAATTCATGATGCTGTTACTGGCATCGGCATTGATGTTGAATGTTTGTGTTGCTCAAAAAACAAAAAAAGCAAAAAAGCAAACGAAATCACAAGCGACTGAGCAGGTTAAAGAACCGGAAGAAACAAAAGAATCAGAAGAAATTAAGGAACCAGTAAAAAAATCAGAACCAACATACTCATCTGCAAGGAGAGAATTAAAAGGCAAAGACAAAAGATATTATTTTGAAATTGGAACAGGGGCTGGTTTGGGTATCTCAATGACATCTCAGACAGCAGAAACCGGACTTTCCATACCTCTTGAATTATCATATTGTATGAATGGATGGTTTATGCTGACATACAGTCCGAATATAATATTAACCAGAACCACATTCTTTACAAATCAATTATTAATCAGATTCAGGGTCGAAGAAGGATTATTCTATTCTCAATTTGGCTTAGGTGGCGGTTTAGCAACGAATCAAACTGGAAGTGATGGTATGGCAACATTCGATGTTGCAATAGGTGTAAATCTGAGCAGGTATTTGGCAATAGAAATGCTTGCAAATATGTCATATACAAATATTTCGTATAATGATTATGTACTCGGATTTTTTGGTTTGATGGCAAAATACCATTTCTAAATCAGTTTGATTTTAGTTCAGAATTGACAGCATTGATGAGAAGTTTAAATATTTCATTAATGCTGTTTTTTTCGAACTGAAGTACGATTTTAAAAAATTCCTTTTCTCACCGCTACAAATCCCTGAAAATTACTTCTAAATCTTAACGTGGGAGCTATAAATGCAAGAATTCTATGGTTCCAAATCTTATCAAATTAGTATAAATATAATAAATATGAAAATAAAATTTAATTCTACACAAATTCTGGTTATTTTTGATATAAAATTCGTATTTTATATTTTGGATAGTTATATTAACATGTTTTTTAAATAGTAGGGTATCTATATGTCGAAGAAACTAATTATTATTTTCCTAATTGCATTTGCAAACTTATTCTCCCAAACAAGTGAGCCACCCAAAGTTGATATTGAAGCCTTTGCCCGTCTTAAAGACGGGAGAGATATTTCTGTTGTAAACATTCAGGTTAACGAGTATTTAAATACAAAATATTATTCGCTTTTGAATTTTGTTTTCTTTGAAGAAGAATCTTATAAAATCCCTTCCAGATATAAGCTACTTACGAGTTCCGAACAAACGCAAAAGTTCAATCCAGAGTCTGATTTTTTGAACTATGAAGTTTTGGATGTGTATTACAACGTTTTGAACATTATAGGTCTAAGACTGAAACGAGACAGGACAAAACAAATAAGATTAGTTGGTTGCAATTCTGACAAAGGTAAAGAGATTGGGAATCTAACTCTATCACAGAATAGAGCTGAAACTGTCAAGAAATATTTTACTTCGATTTGGGGAATTGAGAGTTCAAGAATCGGAATCGAAAACCGCAATTTACCATTAAAGCCTTCAAAATCAAAACTTAATTCCGTTACATAGGATGAAGAAAACCAAAGGGTCGAAATTTGGGGTGATAAAGAAATTCTGTCACCTTTGGTAATTAACGACACTACCAAAACATCAAACCCTCCTACTGTCATTTTCAAGACGAAGCACAATATTACAAATAAGATTAAAGACTGGAAAATTTCAATACTTCAAAATATGAAGAAATTGAAAGACCCTGAATTTTTAGGTACGGGCGAACCGCCAAAAGAAAAAATCTGGGCTTTAAACAAAGAGAAAAAAGAAATCCCTACTACCGACAATCCAATTATTTACAATATTAATGTGAATTCAAGTTTCAGATTAACATCTGCCAACAAAAAGATACCCGTTGAGCAACTGACAACTTCGGTAAAAAAGAAGCTGAGATTGAAGAATAAGGAATATTCAAGATATAACTTATTACTTTTTGATTTTGACAGTTTCAATGTTGATTCAAATAATCTCTCAATTTTGAAAACAATAACAAAATCAGAAGAATTGAACGATTCAACAAAAATCTATATATCAGGTTATACAGATACAACCGGGTCAGCAGATTATAATAAAAAATTATCTTATGATAGAGCTCATGAAACCGCCAAGCAGTTACAAAACCTCGGTATATCAAATAAATTATTTTCAGTTGATGGCTTTGGGAGCACTAATAATCCCTACTTTAAAAGTGCAATTGATAAAATGATTGTAAGAGAAGGTGCTTATCTTGACCCTGATGAAATAGAAACACAAAACAACAGAAATATAATAAATTTCAACAATTATCCTGAAGGAAGGTTCTATTGCAGAACAGTTGTCATTGAAATGGAAAAATCAAAAATAAGTAATAAATAAAAACAATAAATAAATTATTTTTTTTAAGGGGTTTTATGAAGGTTTTTACAAAATTGTCAATCTTTTTATTGCTAATTCTCCTAATCACGTCTGTTTTCTCAATGAATTCCAATGCTCAATGCAAAATTGAAGCTAAAGCAGATAAAATAAAAATTTGTGAAGGTGAGCCGGTTACATTATCATCTCAGGGGGATTGTGATGATTATTTTATGAATAATGATTTTAATAATGGTACTGTTGGAGCCGGATGGACTTCAACCAGCCAAGCAATGTTCAACAATCCTTGCGGTCCAGGTCCAGATGGTTCTATTTGTTTTTGGATGGGAACATCTGCTTTAAATTCAAGGTTTTTAGAAACAGTTGACTTCAAAATTCCAAATAGTGCCACAATTAGATTTGATATGAGATATGCAATACAAGCACGGAATGCACCGTGTGAAGGTCCTGATTTACCTAATGAAGGAGTACATTTGCAATATTCAGTTAATTCAGGTATAACTTGGAAAGATTTAACTTCTCAAACATATTGGGACCCGGTTGGAGGAAATAACCCTACTTTAACCACTTGGAATACATACACCATTGATATTCCGGCTTATGCCCAAACAAATAAAACTCGGTTTAGATGGAGACAATTCAATATAACTGACGCAGGTTATGACCATTGGGGAATTGATAATGTTCAAATATTTGCTAAACTTCCTGCTCCGACCGTATTATGGTCTCATGGTCCAACAGTTTTCAACCCACCAGTTGTTTATCCGAAACAAACAACAACTTATATTGTTACTATAACAAATGGATTTTCTTCTGATTCTGATTCGGTAACTGTCATAGTAAATCCTCAACCGATTGGTAATCCCTTGGAAAAATTCACTATTTGTTCCGGGACTGAGATTAAAATCGGCAAACCTGCAACTAACGGTACTCTGCCATACACGTATAAATGGACTCCTTCATCTGGTTTAAGCGATGACAAGGCAGAAAGCCCGTCGGCTTCACCGAATGAGACTACTCTGTATATCAGGAGCATTATAGATTCAAATGGCTGTAAAGCAATAGATTCAGTCTTGATTACGGTCAATCCGTTATTCGTATTTGATGCAGGAGTGGATATTTATATTTGTTCGGGTGAGGAAGTTTCTATTGGTCAAAACCCAACCGGAGGAACTCCACCATTCAAATATTTTTGGACTCCTTCAAACGGTTTATCTTCAACTGCAATTGCTCAACCAAAAGCCAAACCAACTAAAACCACAAAATATTTAGTAGAGATTATTGATGCAAATGGTTGTATTGTTAATGACAGTATATTAATTACGGTAAGAGAATCTCCGATTATTTCTTTTCCTGATGAGTATGCAATATGTGCAGGTGAAAATGTAAATATCGGACAAAAAGCTTCAAATGACGATGGTACTTTTACCTATGTCTGGTCTCCTGCAACAGCACTATCCGGTACTAATCAGGCAATTGTAAATGCTAACCCTGTCGTTACAACACTTTATAAACTTAAAGTAACTTCCAGTAACGGATGTATCATTGAAAAAAATGTACTTGTTAAAATCGAACCAATACCCAATGCTGTTGCCGGAAGAGATGCTTTACTGTGCTATGGAGATTCAATAAAAATCGGAGGAGATGCTTTTTGTGGTGTTTCACCATTTAAATATGAATGGACCCCGACCATCGGACTCTCAGACCCAAATATATCCTCCCCAATCGCAAAACCTCTTCAAACCACCAAATATACAGTAAAAGTAACAGACGGTATTAACAGAAATGGTTATGATACAGTTCTAATCTCAGTTAATCCTGAATTGGTACTGAAAGCCGGAGGTAAATACGGGATTTGTTCAAATGACAGCGTTTCTATAGGTCTTGAAGCTTCAGGCGGTACAAAACCATATAAAATTGAATGGTCACCATCATCAGGTTTATCTTCACCAGATGAACTAAAGACAATTGCAAAACCAAAAACTACCACAAAGTATTTTCTGAAACTCACGGATGCTAACAACTGTCAAATGATTGATTCGACAGTTGTAGAAGTATATCCTCTACCATCTGTATTTGCCGGAAATGATGATACCATTTGTGCCGGAAGTCCAATTGTTATAGGTAATAATGCAACTGGTGGGACACCTGAATTTACTTATGATTGGGAACCAAAATTAAATATTGACGATTCAAAAATTGCAAAACCAACCGTTAGACCTGTCAAAACAACTGATTACATTGTTACCGTAACCGATAAAAACGGGTGTAAAGCCTATGACACAGTCAGGATAAACATAACTCCAATTCCTACAGCTAACCCAGGCAGAGATACTTTTTTCTGTCTCGGTGAGTCAGCCGTTTTAGGTGGGGATGCCTATTGCGGGCTCGAACCTTACACTTATAAATGGTCGCCGTCAGAAGGTCTTTCTGCGGCAAATATTGCCACACCAAAAGCCACCCCAACTGCAACAACAACTTATAAAGTTGTTGTTACCGATGCTTTAAATAGAAGTGATTCTGCAACAGTGACGATTACGGTTAATTCCTTACCTGAAATTAAGAATTTGAAGGATGTTGACATTTGTTTTGGTTCTACTGTTCAAATAGGAGATACAGCTGTTAATGGTAAACCGCCTTATGTTTATCTTTGGAATCCTTCAGAAGGATTATCTTCCTCAATCGGTGCATTTGTAACAGCAAACCCGACACAAACCACAAAGTATAAACTCACTGTCATTGATGATAACGGCTGTGTTACTTCCAAAGATATAACAGTTAAAGTAAATCCAAATCCTGTTGTTGAGATTTTATCTGACAAGAACGTTTGCGTAGGAAAGCCTGTCAAAATTGCCTCAAAGGTGACCAGTGGTTCTCCACCCTTCAAATATACTTGGATACCAACCGATGAATTCGATAATTATCAAAGTGATTCACCAACTATTTCTCTTTATGCTACGAGTATATTGAAGTTAATGGTAGAGGATTCTAAAGGATGTCAAACAACTACTGAATTAAAAATTGATGTGTTGACTACTCAAGCAACAGTCTCATTACCCATTCTTGAGTCAAGTCCGAAAATAAAGGATTTGCATATACCTGTAAATTTGAATTCAGAGAAAAATCTGATTAATTGTAGTGCAACCGAATTCCTCGCTGATATAACAATGGATGCGACCATTTTCAATCCAGTATCAATAACCAAAGGTACTTTTAAAAAGATTTTGATTGATAGTTGCAGATGGCGGCTTTCAATTGCCGTTCCGGCAGATAACAGCTGGTCAAAAAACAAAGTAATAACTGAAATTGTAGGTGATGTTCTGTTGGGTGAAAGAATTTCAACTCCCTTGAAATTCGAGAAAATTGAATGGAAAGGTGTTTCTCCAGAACCGGAATTCATTGATGGTGAGTTGAAATTAACCGATATTTGTAAGGAAGGCGGAGATAGGCTGGTTGATTATGGCGTATGTAAACTGATAGTCCTATCTCCAAATCCAGCCGACAATGAAATCAATGCAGGAATTGAGATTGGTGAACCCGGAGTAATTTCAATACAAATATTCAGTTCTTTCGGATTTTGTGTATATGAAACAAGCTGGTTGAGTAAAGTTGACCGTAATAGGAATCAATTAAAAGATAACAGGACAATAAATATTCCCTTATCGTTGCCGAGCGGAGCTTATAATGTCATTCTACGTTCAGTGGGTGGAATTGACAGTAAATCATTAATTATCGCCAGGTAATATTTATTAACAAAATAAGGATATGAAAATGAAAAAAATATATATTGTTTTTATGGTTTTGCTTAGCTTTACATCAGTTTTTTCTCAAACTCAAAACTCTCGTTTACCTGATTATTTAATTGGTGTTTACGGCTTTCATCAGACAAATTTCTATAATGCCTCATTTAATACTTTGCCCGGAACAGTCAGTTGTTGTGTCGAATTTCAAAATGGTGGAGGTACAAATTTTGCTTTTGGCGGATTGTTTGAAAAACCAATCAGCGATAACATCTATCTTCAGTTCAGACTTGGTTATAATGGCATGAGTGGTATAATTAGCGAAAATGACTACATCGGAAATGTCTATAACAGCAGTGATTTCGAAAATGCACAAGTTGTCAGTGCCAATGTCGAACATAAGATTACAGCTAAATTAAGTGCCATTGAACTATCACCTTTAGTTTCCTATTACCCTCTTAAAGACTTAGGATTTGCAGTAAATGCAGGATTTCAATTGGCATATATGTTTACAAAAACTTATGAGATGGAAGAAAGACTGACAACCCCTGCTAATCTAAATTTCAGCAATGGCAGAAAAACCAGAAATGAACAAAAAGGAGATATTAAGGACGCTTCTTCACTGTTTTTTGGAATTTATGCAAGTTTGAGCTATGATTTATTCTTATCAAAAAGACTAATCTTATCACCTGAAATCGGATATTCCCTCGGTTTAACGAGGCTTATATCTAACACTGACTGGAAAACTAATGCTTTGAGAATCGGTGCTTCTGCCAAGTACGTCTTTGAAAAAGAGAAAAAAATTATTCAATACCCTAAAACTGAACTAACAGCAGATATTAAAGCTTTCGGTTTGGACAAGGAAGGTAATGAATACGGTATGGCGACTTTCAAGGTTGAAGAGTTTCTATCAAGACAGTTATACCCTCTTCTACCTTATGTCTTCTTTAATGAAAACTCAGAAGAAATACCTCCGAGATATATCAGATTCAACCAATCCGATGTAGAAAGTTTTGATGAAAATAGAAGATTTCTGAATTCATACTCTATGGATGTTTACTACAATCTACTGAATATTGTTGGGAAAAGATTGACAGACAATCCAAAATCAAATATTACACTGATTGGCTGTAATTCTGACAACAGAAGAGAAAATGGGAGCCAAGACCTTTCAAAAAATCGGGCTCAGAAGGTTATGGATTATTTGGTTTCAGTTTGGGGAATTAATTCTGACAGAATTCAAATCAAATTCCGAAACTTACCGGAAAAAGCTTCTACCGGTCAAACCGAAGACCATTTTCAGGAGAATAGAAGAGTTGAAATACATTCTGAGGACTGGAAGATTATCCAACCTGTTTTTGTTTATGATACACTAAGAATTCCTACCCCTCCATCAGTTAAATTTGTTATGAACTCGAAATCCGATAAAGAAATTTCGAAATGGAATATCAAAGTTCAACAGAAAGAACTTTTAAATGAAAATAGTTTCATTGATGTATTCGGCTATTCAAATCCTGATTCAGTCTTAGTATGGGATTTGTCAAATTCTCAAAATAAGAATAAAATCCCCAAGAGTGAGAATCCTATTGATTATTATTTTTCTGTTACAAACACCGACGATTCAACCATAATCGCTAAAGGTTCCTTGCCTGTCGAACAGATTACAGTTCAAAAGAAAAAGAGGCTGAGGCTCGCAGACAAAGAGATAGATGAATACAGATTAATCATGTTCGATTTTGATACCCCAAATATTTTGAAACAGCATCAGGACATCATCAATCTGGTTTGCGAAAATGTAACTCCTGATTCTAAAATCATTATAACCGGTATGACAGACAAATTGGGAACGGATGAGCATAATTTACAACTTTCCCAAAAAAGAGCAGACATGGTAAAATCTGCAATGCCTTGTAACAATGCCGAAATTCAGTCAATTGGTAAAGGAAAAACAAAATTGCATGATAATGATGTCCCCGAAGGAAGATTTTACAACAGAACTGTTGAAGTCAGAGTGGAAACACCCGTAAAGTATTGATTTAATTTAAAATTTGAGAGTTTGATATGAAAACAAAATGTAAGATAATGGTTTTATTCATGATATTTTTTAGCTTGATTTCTTCAGTTATTTATGCAAAAGAATCAAATAAGGCTAAAACCTTAGTCAGTAGTATCAAGTTCAAGACTTTAAATACAGGGCAGGGCGTTTGTACTGGAAGTATCTTTGAAATTGAATGGCAAGGAATTAATGCAAGCGATACTGTCGTGATTCAATACTCCACAAACGGAGGAAGCAATTGGATAATGATAACGGACACTGCTACAGGCTTGAAATATTCTTGGAAAGTGCCAAATACTCCAAGTACAAACTGTTTGGCTATTGTCACAGAAAAGCACCCAAAGTGCACCCAAGAATGGATAACAAAAAATCTCGAAGTAACTACTTACCGGAACGGTGACCCAATACCGGAGATTACAGACCCAACGCAGTGGGCGAATCTTAAAACAGGTGCTTGGTGTTATTATAACAACGACCCTACAATGGGAGCAAAATATGGCAAATTATATAACTGGTATGCTGTGAATGACCCAAGGGGCTTAGCACCCATTGGTCTGCATATATCAAGCGATAACGATTGGACAGAATTAGAAAATTGTTTGGGAGGTTCAACTGTCGCAGGTGGTAAACTTAAAGATACAGGGACTGTATTCTGGATTACCCCTAATTCCGGTGCAACAAATGAAAGCAGTTTTTCTGCTCTTCCTGGAGGCTATAGAGACGAGAACGGAACTTTTAGGAGTATTGGTGAAAGCGGAGATTGGTGGTCTTCAATGGAATTCAACATTATAAAAGGATTATATCGTTACCTTCACTATGCTAATATTGAAGTTACAAGACAAATTTATAATAAAGAAGCTGGGTTCTCAGTTCGTTGCTTAAAGGGAGAGCTCCCTCCCCTGCTTCCCAAAATTGACAGCATAAAACCCGATAAAGCATTTGTTGGTGATGAAGTAATACTTTATGGTTCTAATTTCGGTGCTTCTCAAGGATTAAGCAAAGTTAATTTTTCAGGAACATTAGCAATTCTGTATAAAGGTTGGTCAGATTCTCAAATTCGAACAGTTATTCCTTCAGGGGGAACAACCGGAAAGGTTTCAGTATCAGTAAACAGCACTAAGAGTAATGAAGTTGATTTTACGCTTATTGCTGATACAGTAAAAATCTGCAATCAAGTTTGGAAGACCAGAAATCTTGATGTTGACCACTACCGAAATGGTGATTCTATCCCTGAAGTGAGAGACCCATCAGCATGGATAAATCTTACAACTGGTGCATGGTGTTATTACAATAATGACTCTTTGGTCGGAAAAACATATGGAAAACTTTATAATTGGTATGCTGTAAATGACCTTCGTGGGTTAGCTCCTTTAGGATGGCATATTTCCACAGAATCGGATTGGACAGAATTATCATATTGTTTAGGTGGTTCATCTGTAGCTGGTGGTAAATTGAAAACAAATGGGACAATTGAAGGTGGTAATGGGTTGTGGGTAAAACCAAATATTGGAGCTACTAATGAAAGTCAGTTCTCTGCTCTCCCAGGAGGTTATCGGCATTCATTAGGAATGTTTAACTATATCGGTAATGACTGTGATTTGTGGACAACATCAAAAATAGATTTAATAACAGCAAGAGGTATTAATCTTAACTATAGTGTACAAAGTATCAATTTAATTGATGACGGTAAGGACCATGGTTTTTCAGTTCGTTGTGTCAAAGATTTTCCATCTCCTAAACTTGACAGTATCAAACCAGATAAAGCATTTGTTGGGGATGAAATAAAACTTTATGGCTCAAATTTCGGTGCTTCTCAAGGATTGAGTAAAGTGAATTTTTCGGGAATAGAAGCAATTCAATATAAAAGTTGGTCAGATTCTGAAATTCGAACTGTTATTCCTTCAGGAGGAAAGACAGGAAAAGTTTCAGTATCAGTAAATAGCATTAATAGCAATGAATTAAATTTTACCGTAGTTGATACAGTCAAAATCTGTAATCAGGTTTGGATGCTTCGTAATCTTGATGTTGACCATTACCGTAATGGCGACCCCATACCCGAAGTACAGGACACAGCAGAATGGGGAAATCTTACAACAGGAGCATGGACTTATTACAATAACGACCCAACAATGGTAAAAATATATGGAAAACTATATAATTGGTATGCTGTAAACGATTCTCGAGGAATAGCTCCTGAAGGTTGGCACGTTCCGACAGATGGTGAATGGACAGAATTAACAGATTGCTTAGGTGGCGAAACCATAGCAGGAGGTAAATTAAAAGAAACAGGAACAACACATTGGTTAAGTCCAAACGAGGGTGCAACAAATTCAAGCGACTTTTCCGCTCTTCCTGGCGGCTATCGTGCCGTGGATGGCACATCCGACCCCATAGGTTATATTGGCTATTGGTGGTCTTCTACGAATATAGGTGGTGCTAACGCATGGATTAGGAGTCTCCGCAGTATCAACGCCAATGTAGCCAGATACTACTGCTATATGAAGAGTGGGTTTTCTGTCCGTTGTGTCAAAGATTTCCCATCTCCAAAACTTGACAGTATCAAACCCGATAAAGCCTTTGTTGCTGATGAAGTCATACTTTATGGTTCAAATTTTGGAGCAACTCAAGGTACAAGCAAAGTTTCATTTACAAGCTCAGATGCTAAAGATTATCCAAGTTGGTCGGATAGTCTCATTAAAGTCCTAATTCCTACTGGTGGAACAACCGGAAAAGTCTCTGTGTCTGTGTCGAGCATAAAAAGCAATGAAGTTGATTTCACTCTTATAGCCGACACAATTAAAATTTGCAATCAAGTTTGGACTACAAAAAATCTCGATGTTGACCATTACCGAAATGGTGATTCGATTCCTGAAGTAAGAGATGGAACAGAATGGGCAAATTTGAAAACCGGGGCTTGGTGTTATTATAACAATGACTCTGCATTGGGAGCAACTTATGGAAAACTATACAATTGGTATGCTGTTAATGACCCCAGAGGTTTAGCTCCAATTGGTTGGCATATTCCAAGCGACTCAGGATGGAAAGTAATGGAAATGTGTTTGGGTATGACTCAATCTGATGCAGATAATAATAGTTTAAGGGGAACAGATGAAGGTGGAAAGCTAAAAAGGACAGGGACAATTGAAGAAAAAGATGGTTTATGGAATAGTCCAAACATTGGTGCAACTAACCAAAGTAAGTTTTCCGCACTACCCAGTGGCTATAGGAATAATTTTGGAACATTCAATTATTTAGGTAGCAATTGCTATTGGTGGACATCCACTGATTTTGGTGCCAGTAGGGGTGCATGGTTCAGACACTTGAGTTATGTTGATGCCCGTTGTGACAGGACGGAAGATTATAAAGTTAATGGTTTTTCAGTCCGCCTTGTTAAGGATTAAATTATGAATAGAAAATAAAAATGAGAAAAAGGATGAAAATAAAACATTTAAAATTGTGTATGATTTTAATGGTACTTACATCGGTGCCATTATTCTCCTCATCGGATACTACCATGGTTTTTCCGATATATCCTTCGCCTGATGTATCGTTTTCGGGCAATACTTCTGTTAATGAGAACAGTACTGAAAACTATTCAGTAGTTTCTCAAATCGGAGCTGTTTATATATGGGAGATTACCGAGGGCGATGCTTCTATTAAGAACCAAAACAATCTGTCCGTGAATTGGGGTAAAGCCGGGAACGGAAAATTGAAACTGGTTATAGTTACTTCAAACGGATGCACGGATTCATCGGAGAAACCAATTGTTATCAATGCCGTGAATACAACTAATCCATATATTACCGTTTCAAATTATGATTTTGGTAAAAAACCGGTTGACGCTGTGATTAATCGAGCCGGTGGACATATCGGCGAAGTTACGGTTACAAATAAAACCAACCAAACTATTCAACTGGATTCAGTTTTGATTTCGGATGCCATTTTTAAGTGTTCGAACCAATTTCCTGTTTCTTTAGGACCAAAAGCGAGTTTCAAGTTAACTGTCAGGTTTCTTCCAACTGAAATAAAAAGCTATGAATCTTCAATACAGGTATTTACTCATGGAACCAAATCCGGAGCGACTTTGAAAGGAGAGGGCACAACCATTCCCAACGGAACTTCGATAACTGAAATTGAATTATCCTCCGATAAATTGCGAGTAAATCCGGGCGAAATAGTTACAATCAGAATGAGATTAAAAAGCGAAAATCCGCCGATTGAAGTTGACCCTCAGGAATTTACGGCATATCTGGAATATGACAAAAGCGTTTTGCAGTGGCAACAGCAATATTACGTTGCAACAATGCCCGGTCAGATGGGACAGAATACAAATATCCTGCGAGTGAACACAAACAGAGCCAAAGGGAATGATTATCTGATTGACATTAAGTTTAAGGCTTTGTTGGGTTTGTCAGACAGTTCAAAAGTTATATTCAGCGGTAAAAATGCATTCTCATGGACTGATACAACAATCAAAGCATATCAGGCATTGATAGACAGCATAGTTTATATTAACGTCTGCCATGCTGATAGCATTAGATTGTTAAAACTAAGCGTACCTGCTATGATTGAAACTCTTTCACCAAACCCTGTAACAGAATCAGCCTATATGAAATTCTCTTTGCTCGAAGACGGTCAAACAAGTATCAGCATAATCAATACTCTCGGCATAACCAAAAAAGTCCTATTCTCCGGTGAAAAGAAATCTGGGAATTATGAACTCTTATTCTCAACTGAGGATTTGGAATCTGGGATGTATTCCCTTGTTATGAAAACAGCAAGTGGATTGTACCAAAAGAGATTGGTAGTGGTGAGGTAGATTGTTAATGAAAATGGAGAATGAAGTCAAAAAAACTAAAAATTTATATAATTTAATAACCTTAGGGAAAAAATGTCAAAAACAATGCTTTATTTATGGTGTATTATAATTTTGTTTCCAATATTTTTAAATGCTCAAAATTGGTCAAATCAAAATAGCGGTACAAATACAGACCTTTTAGGAGTTCAATTCATTAACCAAAACATTGGCTGGGCTGTCGGTCAGGGCGGTGTCATGGTAAAAACAACAAATGGCGGAAATTCCTGGTACAGCCTAAACACAGGTATCAATCATTATCTGGCTGGATTCTTTTTTTTAGATTCGAATACAGGTTGGGCTGTAGGGGATTCATGCACACTTTTAAAAACCATTGACGGTGGCACCAGTTGGATAAATGAGAATCCTAATAATCTCAATCCTTGGTTGCCGATGTTAGCTGTGTATTTTGCAAATTCCGATATTGGTTGGGCTGTAGGTGCTTTGGGTAATATTTTTAAAACTACAAATGGTGGGTATTCTTGGAATGTCCTGAGTTCAGGGACAACAAATTATCTTACGGGCGTGCAATTTGCAAACTCTGACATTGGTTGGGCGGTCGGTCAGAATGGTACCATTATCGGAACGAAAAATGGTGGGCTGACTTGGGAATCACAAAATTCAGGTACTTCAAATGCTTTTGAGGTGTTGCATTTTATCAACTCAACCACAGGCTGGGCTGTAGGTTATGGCGGTACAATCGTCAAAACTACTAATGGCGGTGGAGAATGGACATCTCAGAATTCTACAACGGCACTAAATCTTTTTGGAATTAGTTTCGCAGACCGTAATAATGGTTGGGCGGTCGGAAGGAATGGTACAATTGTCAAAACAACAAATGGCGGTACAGATTGGATTCCCCAAAATTCGGGTACAATTAACACTCTCTGGAGTGTTAATTTTATTGATTCAACAACCGGATGGGCGGCTGGTTACGGCGGAACGATTTTAAAATATGAACTTAAGCCAAACTCGGTTGAGGATTATCAATTTACAAATAAACCGAATACGATTTCTTTTTATCATTGCCAGCCCAATCCGATGAATGATAATTTAAAAATTTATATTGAAAGCAATTCAGATGAAAACATCAGCTTGGGATTATACAATTTGATTGGTGAAAAAATCATGAACGTTTTTGAAGGTGCAATCATAACAGGTAATTCTGATTTCAATATCAGCTTGAACGGAATATCCACCGGAACTTATTACATATTCCTGAAACACTCCAACGGCACTTTGTCGAGGGCTTTTCAGGTGGTAAGATAAAGGATGAGTAAAGAAAAATGAAGAAAAACATAACTACAGGATTAAGACTGGCAGTCATTTTAAAGCAAAAATTCATTTAAGTCACTTTATAAGAGGGTTTGCGAGAAAGAGTAACATAATAGAGTTTCCATTAATTAATTAGGAGTTTGAAATGAGACAAAAGAACGATAAAGCAATTGATTTAAGAATAAGAGATTTTTTTGCTTCTGAAGCTGAAAGCATGTTTAAGGCATATAAGAACTTTGAAACACTTTTGCCTTCAAAGGTCAGAAAAGGTAGCCAACATACAGCAGAAGAGGGAAGGTTTGTAGAAAGTATTTTAAGAAATTTTTTGATAAAACATTTACCAAGTAATATTGGAGTATTCTCTGGTTTTATTTTAAAAAAACATGCAGAAAATGATAAATTCGAAGCCTCAACCCAAATTGATATAATTATATATGATACTGGCAATTTTCCTATTTATGAAAAATTTCAAGAATTCGTTATTGTACCACCCGAAGGGGTACTTGGAATAATCTCTGTCAAGAAAACATTAAGATTGGCTGATTTAAAGTCTGAATGTCCAAAAATTCTAAAAAATCTTTACCTATGTTCAAGTTCAACCATCAGAAATCCTATGACAGCTTTGTTCGGTTTTAAAAATGAGGGAATAATTATTGAAAAAAACCTTGACCTTATTTCAACATTATTGCTTGAAGAAAATAAATGCTTTGATGATTCAATTTATTATGTTACTTGCTTAAAGGACTTCACAATTTATAAAGAAACACCTTTGCATGAAAATTACAAAGAGATGGTAAAGGTCGAGCATACAGTAGTTAATTATAATAATCATCAAAAAAACTATGATTTAGCATTACAATCTTTAATAAATTCAATCTTAAGTGTTTATTATGAAAGAAATAATAAGAAATCCCAAAGACCATATTTTAACCAAATTGAATTAAATTCTTGAAAAATAACATGAAAAATCTAAAATTTGTTGTACTTCTAAGTCTTTGTTTGATACAAACTTCGATTATTGCCCAAAACTACACTTGGACTCAGCAAACTAATTCTGGTAGTAGGGTTTGGCATGGGATAGCATCTTCATCTGATGGTACTAAATTAGTTGCAGGTGACTATTCATCTGGATATATATATACATCAACGAATTCAGGTGTAAACTGGACTGCTCAAACTTCTTCTGGTACCCGTTCATGGCATTGTATTTCATCTTCTTCTAATGGAACAAAATTAGCAGCTGCTGGAAATAGCGGATATATTTATACATCGACAAATTCTGGTATTAACTGGTCGCAACAAACTTCTTCTGGAAGTAGGCAATGGGAAGGTATAGTATCATCATCAGACGGCACAAACTTAGCTTCAATAGTTTATGGAGGCTATATTTATACATCAACTAATTCTGGTGTTAATTGGACACAACAAACTTCCGCTGGTAGTAGAGCCTGGCATGGGATAGCTACATCATCAGATGGTACAAAATTAGTTGCATGTGTT
Organism: uncultured Hyphomicrobiales bacterium; assembly: GCA_964606895.1. GTDB lineage: Bacteria > Bacteroidota > Ignavibacteria > Kapaibacteriales > UBA2268 > CAZSHX01. The sequence continues at coordinate 38,072 of CAZSHX010000002.1, read as the reverse complement.
TCGGGCGGTTATATCTATACATCAACAAATTCTGGTATTAACTGGACACAACAAACAACTGGAGGGAGCAGGTATTGGGAAGGCATTGCATCTTCCTCTGATGGCATAAAATTAGCAGCTTTAGCTGATGGTGGTGATTATATTTATACATCAACAAATTCTGGTGTTAACTGGACAGCTCAAATTTCATCAGGTCGTAGGGAATGGTGGGATATTGCATCTTCTTCTGATGGCACAAAATTAGCAGCAATAGTTGGACAAGGCTACGTGTATGTTTCTACGAATTCAGGTGTAAGTTGGTCAGAACAAACTTCTGGTCCAAATAGTTATTTAAATAATATTGCATGTTCCTCTGATGGCACAAAATTAGTCATTGGACGAAGTGTCACAACTGGATATATTTATACAGGTATTTTAAATGCTTCAAATTCAATTTCAACATCTACAATAGCACCATCAAGATTTTGCCAATATGATTCTGTTTCAGTTCCATTTACGATAACTGGAACCTTTAATTCGGGAAATATTTTTACAGTTCAATTATCTGACTCTTCTGGGTCATTTGCAAATCCTACATCATTATCAACTTTAAACAGTACATCAGCTGGAACAATTGGTTTTATAATACCTCTTTCAATTACAGCAGGAACTGGATATAGAATCAGAGTTATTAGCAGCAATCCCGCTATTACTGGTTCAAATAACGGAATAAATATAACTATTAATGCTTTACCACCTCTTTATTCAGTTACGGGCGGTGGGTCATACTGCCAAGGTGGGTCGGGAGTTACAGTTGGTTTAAGCGATTCACGAAGTGGAATTAGTTATCAGCTTAAGAGAGATGGAGTAAATACAGGTACTCCTGTTGCCGGGACAGGAATTGCGATTTCATTTGGAAATCAAACATTAGCCGGTACCTATTCTGTTGTTGCAACAAATACAACAACAACTTGCTCTCATACTATGTGGGGAAGCGTATCTGTTTCCATTAATCCAATACCAACACTTTCATCCGTTACAGGCGGTGGTTCATATTGTTCCGGCGGAACAGGTGTGGTTGTGGGTTTAAGCGGCTCACAGACCGGAGTAAGCTATCAGCTTAAGAAAGACGGAGTCAATTCAGGCACTCCCGTCAGCGGAACGGGTAATGCAATTTCGTTTGGCAATCAAACTTTAGCTGGTGCTTATACAGTTCTTGGAACCAACACTACAACAAACTGCTTTCAAACCATGACCGGAAGTGTTTCTGTTTCCATTAATCCACTTCCTACACCAAATATTTCAGGAACTTCATCATTGTGTTCAGGCAGTCAGCAGACATACTCGGCAAGTGCAGTTACCGGAACGAACCAATGGTATGTAAGCGGTGGTTCAATAAACGGTGCTTCAAATCAAACTACAGCAAATATAACTTGGGGAAACAGCTCATCAGGCACACTAAAATTAGTTCAAAAAACTTCATTAGGTTGCAAAGATTCTTCCACAACGAACATAATCATCAAGCCTTTGCCAATCCCAATTATATTAGGTACTTCTTCTCTTTGTGCAGGAAGTAATCAAGATTATACAGCAAGTTCAATAACCGGAACAAACCAATGGTATGTCACAGGAGGTGCAATCAATGGCTCAAGTTCATCAAATGCAGTCAATGTAACATGGGGAAATGCTTTATTCGGTTCTGTACAATTAGTACAAACAACTTTAGACGGTTGTGAAAACTCCACCTTAACGGATATAACAATAAACCCATTACCAAAACCAGCTATTACAGGTAAACTTACTGTCGAAGAACAGACCACAGAAGCTTATACATCTTCAAAAGCCACAAGTATTAACAATATATGGACGGCAAAGGGCGGCTCAATTCAGGGAGCTAACGACCAGCAAAATGTAAATGTCAAGTGGGGTTCTCCCGGTAACGGAATGCTATACCTTGAACAAACAAACCAAAATACAACTTGCTCAAATATAGATTCAATAATTGTAAAGATTAATTCAGCAGGGACATTTTCAATCTATGCCGGAACCGATAAAGAGATTTGCCAGGGCAATACAATTCAAATAGGAAATGCAAACCCTGTTACAGGCGGCAAAACACCGTTTAAATTCAAGTGGACACCAAACACAGATTTGAGCAATGATGCAATTCCAAATCCTATTGCTTCACCAAAAATAACAACAACCTACAGACTTACTGTTACCGATTCGAGAGACAGCATTAGGTTTGCCGATGTAAAAGTTACTGTCAATTCTCTTCCTGTTCCCGATATTTCAGGCAAAGCCAATGTACTGACAGGTGACAAAGAGCAATACACATCTGTCACACCAGGTGGAATAGAAAATCTTTGGAATTGCGTTGGTGGAACTATTACCGGCTCAAAAATCGGTCAGGCTGTCGAAATCAACTGGCAAACAAACGGCAACGGGAAAGTAATCTTAGAACAGACGATTACAGCCACAGGATGCAAAAACAGCGATACCTTGCTTGTTAATGTAACTTCCCCTGGTGTTCTCAGTTTGAATATCAATGGCTCTGCATCAATTTGCTCAGGCGATACAGTGCAAATCGGGAATGCTAATCCAACTTCAGGAGGTATGCCGCCCTACAGATTCAAATGGACACCGAACACAAATTTGATTAATGACACTTTGCCAAATCCTTTAGTATATCCGAAAACTTTAACAAAATACACTCTGACTGTCAAAGATTCAAGAGACAGCACCGCAACAGCAGAAGTGAATGTTCAGGTAAATCCTTTGCCTTCACCAAAAATTACTGATTCAAAACCAAATCCTACAGCAGGAGAAACAATAACATATTCAGCCTTTATTCCCAACGGTACAGTTAACAAATGGACTCAGCCAAAGGGGGGACAAATTATTGGTGTGGATAATGCAAAAGATGTTCTGATTAAGTGGTTGCAAACCGGTAATGGTCTTGTTTCGATAACTCAAACCATCACAACCACTGGTTGCAAGAAGTCTGATACTTTGTCGGTCAACGTATTGGCACCCGATAAATTAATTGTTTTTGCCGGAACCGATAAAGAAATCTGCGAAAGAGAAACAATTCAGCTCGGAAGCCAAAATCCTGCATCCGGCGGAAAACCTCCGTTCAAATTCGTATGGACACCCTCCACCGGGTTAAGCAATGATACATTGCCGAATCCCGAAGCAACACCGTTATCAACGACAACATATATACTTCAAGTATCTGATTCAAATGGAGATACAGCAAGTTCTAAAGTGACAATTACGGTTAATCCATTACCCAAATCAAAAATCAGTGGAAAAAACATTGTTTTTCTGAATGCTAAAGAAAGCTATTCGGTTCCAACTGTCTCTGGGAATAGCTACAAATGGTTCATTGAAAACGGCACATTGTCCGGTAAAGACACAGACGCAAGCATTAGTGTTACTTGGGACCAAAACAAAACAGGAAAAGTAAAAATAGTACAGACATCAGATAAGGGTTGTGTCGGTTACGATTCAATTTCAGTATCAGTAAATGCCGCAGGAGACTGCATCAGCACCAAGGACATCGCAATACCCAAATGCTACATCATTCCGGGCTACGAAACAGTAAAACTCGGTATAGTAAAATTCAAAAATATTTGCGAAGAAAATGTAAAAATTGCGAATGTGGAATTCCAAAGCAAATCAGGTCAGTTCACAATTAAAGACACAATGCCCGATATACTTTCAATTTTAAAACCAATGAATGAAGCTGAGTTTGTTGTAGCCTTCAAACCTAAAACTTCCGGTGCTGACGAAGCATTTATAACTTTACAGACGGATAAAGGCGAAATTAAAACATCGAAAATAACATCATTTGCTGTTCAAGGCAATGACAAGACCTCGCTGACTGTTCTCAAAATAATTCCAAGCCTTCCAAAAGGCAATCCGGGAACATTTGTTGACCTTGAGGTTAGGATTATTGAAGCCAAAAATGTTGATATTAAAGGCAGTATGGCATTCATAACAAGCATAAGCTGGAACAGTCAAGTTCTTCAATACTTGGGTTACAATAGGTTAGACGGAAGGGTACACAAGAATAGCGAATTGTTTCCTGAGTTTGATATTAATTCATTTGATTATATTATTGAACTGGAAGGAAATGCCCGAACCGATAATATGCAGTTGGCAGAAATCAACACCAAAGCACTTTTGGGAGCATACCCGAAAACTGACCTAATATTCAGAGACTTCAAATGGCTTGATACAACAATCAAAGCTGAGATTCTGAATGATGGTGTTTTTGAGCTTGACTTATGTGAAGCCGGAGGAGTAAGGATGATGAAGTTAAGCACCTCAGCTCAAATTGAAACACTTTCCCCAAATCCTGTAACTGAATCAGCTTATATGAAATACTCTTTGCTCGAAGATGGACAAACAAGTATAAGCATAATCAATATACTCGGCATAACCAAAAAAGTCCTTTTCGCCAGCGATAAGAAAGCCGGGAATTACGAGCTGATTTTCTCAACGGAGGATTTGGAATCGGGAATTTATTATATAGTATTACAAACCCACTCTAATTTGTTGCGAGAAAAAATGATTTTGATAAAGTGATTTATTTATTTTTTGGAGATTTAATTATGAAAACATCAGTATTATTACAACAAAAGAAGTCTATAATTAAATTGTTAGGATTTGTTTTCCTAATGTCTTTATGTATTAGCTATTCTCAAGTTCCGAAAATGATAAGCTATCAGGGAGTTCTGACTGATTCACAGAATCAATTGGTCCAATCAGGTACATACAGCATGACATTTAAACTCTATGATTTAAAATCAGGTGGTAGTCTCTTATGGCAGGAAACACAAAATGTGGCTGTTGTTAATGGTCTATTTAATGTTATTCTGGGTTCTGTTGTTAGTGTAAATCTTACATTCGACAGACAATATTTTCTCGAAATTGAAGCAACTTACAATGCAGTATCATACAAATTTCCTGAAAGAGTGCAATTAACATCAGTAGCTTATGCTTTCAAAGCAATGACAGTTGAGGAAAAACCTTACCTTAAAGAACTAAAAGATGTTGATATTACCACGCCAACAGCAGGGCAGGTTCTGAAATTTGACGGCAATAAATGGAAACCTGATGCTGACAACACATCAAGTGGAGGAAATAACGGAGTATCATCCTTAAATAGCTTACAGGGCGATTTAACTATTACCCAAGGTAACAATATAAACATCTCAAAAAATACATCAGCTAAAACATTAACCATAGATGCTAACATTACTTCAATTTCTCCTAATATTATCTCACAGGGCGGTGCACAAAACAATCAGGTATTGAAATGGAACGGTATTAACTGGACTCCTGCCAATGATGATATTACAACAAATATTTCTTTGAGTAATATTCAACAATCTGGAGCCAATTCGGGACAGATACCAAAATGGGATGGTAAGAACTGGGTAGCAGTTGATGATGCTCAAGGTGTTATTACAATAAATGGTTTGAATAACATGGTAGATATTGAATCAGGTACAGGTATTAATGTAATAACTTCAGGTGGTAATAAAATAAAAATTGAAGCAAACATAACACCTGATGATATAAAAAAAGGTACCGCTGACACAAATCAAATTCTAAAATGGAATGGCACCAACTGGACTCCTAATAAAGATGAAACTGTACCTGTTGGTTCAATAATTGCTTTTGGAGGGACAAAAAATACTATTCCGATAGGATGGTTCTTATGCGATGGAACACCCTTATCCAGTACCAATTATCCGGATTTATACGCTGTAATTGGCACTGCATGGGGTACAGGGAGTGATGGTTCAGGAACAAATTTCAATTTGCCGGATTTAAGAGGTTTATTTTTAAGGGGGGTTACCGAAGGAGTTAACCGAGACCCGGATGCTTCTAACAGAACAACAACTCTTAAAACAGGACAAAATACCGGTAATTCGATTGGCAGTTTTCAAGATGATGCTTATCAAGGGCATTGGCACAATACACCTGGAAGTGCCGATGCTATAGCAATGCATGTTTCAAGTGATAAGTATCTTGTGCCTGGTTCAGGGAATCAAAATGTACCTGTCAGGAATTCAACTGATTTCGCTATTTCAAGATATAGTTACTTGGTGAGAGAGTCCATAAAAGACCAAGATACACCGAGTTATGGCGTTCCGAAAACAACAAGCGAAACTCGACCTAAAAATGCTTATGTTTATTATATTATTAAAGTTAAGTAATTTTTCAACTAAAAGCAAAGTGTTATATGAAAAGATTTATATATTTATTGGTGATGATATTATTATCATTTCAAATGTATTCTCAAGTTCCAAAGATGATAAGCTATCAGGGTGTACTTACTGATTCCCAAAATCAATTGGTCCCTTCAGGTACCTACAGCATGATTTTTAAACTCTATGATTTAAAATCAGGTGGTAGTCTCTTATGGCAGGAAACACAAAATGTGGCTGTTGTTAATGGTCTATTTAATGTTATTCTGGGTTCTGTTGTTAGTGTAAATCTTACATTCGACAGACAATATTTTCTCGAAATTGAAGCAACTTACAATGCAGTATCATACAAATTTCCTGAAAGAGTGCAATTAACATCAGTAGCTTATGCTTTCAAAGCAATGACAGTTGAGGAAAAACCTTACCTTAAAGAACTAAAAGATGTTGATATTACCACGCCAACAGCAGGGCAGGTTCTGAAATTTGACGGCAATAAATGGAAACCTGATGCTGACAACACATCAAGTGGAGGAAATAACGGAGTATCATCCTTAAATAGCTTACAGGGCGATTTAACTATTACCCAAGGTAACAATATAAACATCTCAAAAAATACATCAGCTAAAACATTAACCATAGATGCTAACATTACTTCAATTTCTCCTAATATTATCTCACAGGGCGGTGCACAAAACAATCAGGTATTGAAATGGAACGGTATTAACTGGACTCCTGCCAATGATGATATTACAACAAATATTTCTTTGAGTAATATTCAACAATCTGGAGCCAATTCGGGACAGATGCCAAAATGGAATGGTTCAACATGGGTTCCGGCAAATGACTCAATTTCTGAACTAATAATTAATGGCAAAAAATACGATTCAATAACATTTGAAGCCGGCAAAGGAATTAGTTTGCAAGTCTTTAATAAAAAAATTGTGGTCAACTCTTCAGATTTATCTCCTGTAGCCTCAGTAACTGCTTTTGCGGGTGATACAAGTAGTATCCCACCCAATTGGATGCTTTGCGACGGAAAAAAACTAAAATCAACAGATTATTCTGAACTTAATAATATTATTGGGGTAAAGGAAATCTATGGAAAAAGGGAACTGATAGGTAGTGATGTATATTTCTACATTCCGGATTACAGAGGATTATTTTTAAGAGGTGTAAATTATAACAGAGTTGATAACTGGTCTGATTCAAGTTCTGCGAATCGGACCGGGATTAGAACCGGTAGTTACACCGGAAATAATGTCGGAAGTTTGCAAAATGATATGTTCAGGATTCATAACCATGGTACTCCAATTCCCGGTACTTTTTATCATATGGTTTTATTATTTACATATCTTGATGTTACGACCAAATCTGATAAAAGAGTACCACAAGACCTAAATACTTCTGACACTGGTGGTAATGAAACGAGACCCAAAAACATCTATGTAAATTATATAATTAAAGTTAAATAAAGGATAAGTATATGAAAATTAAATATTTTGTTATAGCATCATGTATTTTATTTTACTGTTTCAATCTTGGAGCTCAAACATTAAAAATGCAGAAACAAGTATTCTCGAACGGCTTTTACTCAGGTCAAGCAAGTGATAACGGATTGTTGAAAATGAATTCCACCATAGGGCAAGGATTTGCAACATTTAAATTATCCGAATCAAACGGAAATATGTATCCTGGTTTTTGGTTTCCCGACACATCAAAAATAAATGCAGACCTTCTGGCAAATAAATCAGAGGTAAATTTTGCTTCTACTCAAAGGAATCAAACTAAAACAGATAGCATAAAATTTACAAATATTGGTAAAGTTAAATTAAAAATCAAAACAATTGATATTACAGGTAACAACTCAAACTTGTTTATGAAGCAGACAGGAAACAAAAATGAGGGTGATGAACTGGCAATAGGAGATTCCATTATTATCCCGATTAAATTTATCTCTTCTCAGACTGGTAGTTTCGATGCGGCTATTCGTGTAATCTGCGAATATGACAATAAAGGTAATTTGCAGACATTAACAAAATCCGTCCCATTAAAAGCAGTAACAGCAGACCAAACCTGTCTTTCAGTGAATGATTTACTTATTGAAAATTCTTATGTTAATTTTGACAATAGAAGAGGAGTTCTCGTTTTTACAAATAAAAATTGTACTCAGGGAGTGGATATAACGAGTCATTCATTTGATACAATTCTTAATCCCAGTCAGTTCAAAATTATAAATATTAATCCCGCCCCACCTTGTTCGCTTAGTTATAATAAAACTATTGAGGTAATTGTTGAATTTTGTCCTACAAAGGTTGGAAAAGCTATAGCTCAATTTTCTTTATTTGATAAAGCAGGATTAAAAACAACAGGGAATATTAGTGCAACCGGTGTGGCAATTGATGCCAGTACTCCTCGAACTGTTGTCCAACTCGTCTCAAACCCTTCAGATACAGTTAATATCGGAGATGTAGTTAATCTTCTATTAAAAATTGTTGATTCTAAGAATACCAGTCTCACCACATCCAGCCGATTTGAGGCAACAATTTTGTATGACTCTCAGATATTAACGTCAGTTAGAAAAGTCTGTTTGGGTAATGATGATTGTATCCCTTTAATATTTCAACCTGAATATCTTTCAGGTAGATATGATATACAAATTTATACAAAAGAAGCAAAATATAGAACTGACAATATACTTTTATCTTATAACACAAAAGCAACTTTAGGCAGAACTGACTCAACCAGATTAATTATCCAGAGTTTCAAATGGTTGGACGACCCAATTCTTGCTTTGAAAATTAATGATGGCGTACTTTACGTTAAACCATGTCTTGCTGATGGCAAGCGTTTGATTGATTTCAAAGGTTCAAATTCAGCAATTAATACTTTGTATCCGAATCCGCCAAATGAAGGTTTAACTATTGATTTTAACATTTTGGAAGATGGAATTACAAAGCTGTATATTACTGATATGATAGGAGAAAAAAGGCAAAGCATCATTGATGCTCAAATGACTTCCGGAAATCATATTATCAACACCAATGTGAAGGATTTGGAATCGGGAGTTTATAACATTATACTGCAAACACAAAACGAAGTTTTAAAACAGAGATTAATAATTGTTAAATAAAGGGTTACTATGAAAAAAATATTTCAAATGGTGAAATTAGCATTAATTATTTTCGGATTTTTAATTAATTTATCAATTCTAAAAGCACAAAACGAAGCAACTGATACCACTCAGCCGAACTATTGGCGAACAAAAATGGACACTTGGAAATTAAACTCTTCAATACCTCCGCAGGCAAAGTTATTTGAGAAATCAAGCCAAACCCGCTACGGAGCTTATGTCTCGTTCAATATCAATTCGCATGTGCCGAAATTCAAAGAAGTTGATTCGAATTTATATAAAACCTGCTGTCCTGACTACTTCAGTTCCAAAGCTCAGTTGGGATATGACTTTTCGGCAGGAGTGCTTTATGAATTACCATTAATATCAAATCTCAGTTTGGGTGCAAGATTAGGCTATTCGGGCTTCAGTGCATTGCTTTCGGTTGATGAAACATTTCCTTACAGTTTTGACGGAAATGAAAAAACAGGAACAATTCAGCATACATTCGATGCAAAATTAGGTATGATTCAGCTTCAACCCACGCTAAATTATCAGGTAATCAGCAGGCTTTCTGTTTCTTTAGGCGGCTATGTCGGCTATTTAATAAGCAACACATTTGCCCAACAGGAAAAGCTTGTCGTTTCTGATGCTTACACCTTCAATAATGGGAAACTGACCCGAAATGAAAAAAGCGGAGACATACCCCAAGCAAATAAAATTCAAGCAGGTGCTTCATTTGGTTTGTCCTATGAAATACCGATAAACAAAACAGGAACAAGATTCATTGTCCCCGAAGTTTCTTACTCGCTTGGTCTAACTTCAATCTCGAAAAATGTCGAATGGAAGGTAAATCAAATCAGAGCAGGCTTTGCTATTAAGTTTTCACCAAACGCCACAATTGATACAATGAACTACGAAGATTGGGAAAAACAAAAGACATGGGATTCTGCTTATATTGTTCAAAGGCTTGCCTATGCACTCGACGACAGCTTGAGAAATTTAGCGGCGGCAGATATTGTCAAAGCAAGAATTGATTCAATTGTTTCGGTAGATTCAAAAGGCTCCACAAAACAAATTGCACAATTCAATGTTGATAAATATCAATTCTCAAATCTCAGTCAATTGCTGAATTACATCTTCTTCGAAGAAGGCAAAAGCGAAATACCTTCAAGATACAAACGAATCAAAGCTCAGGACATCAGCTCATTCAACGAAGAATCTATTGCTACCAAGGATTATCTGGAAATTTACCATTATATCCTCGATATTATCGGCAAACGAATGTTGACAAACATCGGCTCCAAAATCACACTCGTTGGTTGTAATTCTGATGAAGGAAATGAGAAAGGCAATTTGAACCTATCGCAAAAAAGAGCTGAAGCCGTCAAAGAATATTTGATTACTGTTTGGAAAATACCCGAAAAATATGTTACAATTGAATCAAGAAACTTACCCGAAAAATTCACTCAAAGCATTGACCAAAAAGGTTTAAGTGAAAATAGACGTGTAGAGATAGTTTGCGACAATCCAAAGATTCTTGCCCCTATTTTTGTAAAAGACCAGGACTATATGCTTGTTGACAAAGCTGTAGTTAGAACTTATGTGTCCTATTATGCCAAGAATCCAATAAAACAATGGAACTCAACAATTCAGGGTTCCAACTGCGACGGTACTGATAAAAAAATCGAAGAATTAGCTGATGACAATAACAAAAAAATTAAAATACCTTCATACGTTGAATGGGATTTGCAAAACGACCAGCAAATCTTACCCGGCAAAAATTGCGACCTTGCTTTTACCTTTTTCCTAAGAGATATGAATGAACAGGAAAATCAAGCAATTAAAGGTATTCCTGTTATTGTTGACTACAAAACAAACTTAACGATTTCCAAGTTCCATTTACTGATGCCTTTCAATGAAACAACCATTTCAGATAACAATAAAAAAATCATTGAAATAGTCAAGGAATCAATTACAAACAAAACTTTAGAAGTCAATGTCAAGGGTTATACGGATATGATAGGTTTGCCGAAAGTCAACAAGGACCTTGCCGAAAAAAGGGCAAATTCGGTAGGCAATGTTCTTGAATATAAAAAGACAAATGTTTTTGGTGAAGGTATTTCCAATTTATACGAGAATACGACTCCCGAAGGTAGGTTTTACAATCGTTGCGTTATAGTTGAAATTAAGAAACAAAAATAAATTATCGAATTGAAAATTATGAAAAATCTTTTAAATTCTGTGGCATTAGTATTTGCTGCTTTCGTTATGTTGACAGCCAATTATGTCCTTTATTCCAAACCGACACTGACTTTGCAGACAGGTCATATTTCTTCAATAAATTCAATCGAATATTCGAAAGATGGAAAATTGATTCTTACTGCCTGTGACGACAAAACCATTAAGTTATGGTCTGCTGAAAGCGGATTGCTGTTAAGAACGCTGAAGGGACATAACAATGCAGTTAACTCAGCTCATTTCAGTATCTCGTCAGATACGATTATTTCTGCGAGTGCCGATAAAACCATTAAGCTTTGGAGAACTTCATCAGGTGAACTTCTTAATACTTTTAACGGACATCAGTTTCAGGTGAGTGATGCTTTTCTTCATCCTTACAACAGGATTTTGCTTAGTGCAGGGCTTGACAAGGAAATCAGAGTTTGGGATGTTTCCAAAAATTCAGAGTCAATTCAGAGATTAGTCTGTTCAAAGCCCATTTCTTCATTGGCTTTGAGTGAGGATGGCAAGTATTATGCAACAGGTGAAGATAAAACTCTGAAACTATGGAAAATTGAATCTGATAAAAAGGAAGCAGGGAAAGTGATTTTTCAGTTCAAAGATGTAATCACCCACATTGAGTTCTCTCAGAACGGCAAGAATATAATTGCCCGCTCTGCGGATAATACCCTGAAAGTATTTGATATAGACGCACAAAAAGAAATATTTTCAGGGACTTGTATCTCAAAAAGCTTCACAGCAAGCAAAAACTACCTCGCTTTTCGGACTGAAGATTTTTGCATCTCGGTTTTTGACTTCAAATCAGGAAAGAAAATCAAGACTTCGGCAAAGTTTGATAATGATTTGATTGATTTTTCTTTCAGTCCTGACGGCAATAATCTTGCTTATTCCGATATTAACAGCGGAGCAGGAATAATTTATATTCCCTCAATAAGAATTGTAAAACAGCTTTCGGGTGCTGTCAATCCTTTGCAATCGCTTGATGTGTCAAATAACACCAAGCAAATTGTTTCCTCGAACACTGAGGGGAAATGTAATCTGTGGACTTTGTCCGATAAAATGAAACCTGAAGTCATTAAATCCTCACTTGATAACATTCTTTCGGTGTCATTCAATTCAGGCGGCAATCTGCTCTCAATGGTCGGAATGAGTCTTAATAATAATGCGATTGAAATTTACGATATTGCCAAAGATGAATCCTTCAATTTGAAAACGGATGAAAATACTCTGATTCAGGGTAGCTTCTCACCTGATAACAACTATTTTGCAGGTCTTTCAAATGAAAATCTGTCTATCTATGATTTAAAAACTAAGACCTTATTCCATACCTTCAAATCAAGTTCAAATCATATTGAGCAGTGCTTAAGTCCAACTAATTCTATTATCGCTGTTTCTGATTATTCGGGTGCGATTTCATTCTATGACTATTTGAAAAAAGCACTTGTTTTTAAAATTCAGATTGAAAAATACAATGCTCAATCATTGCTGTTCAACAAAGAGGGTACTAAATTATTTGCAGGGGCTTCAAACAGTAAAATTTTTGTAATTGATGTTAACCAAAAGAAAATAATAAATAGCATCAATATCTCACCAGACGGCATTGAAGTAACTGCTTTAGCCCTTGAAAATGATAAAATTCTTATTGCCGGTTCAACTGACAACTCAATCAGATTCGTAGATATATCTGGCACTGAACCTAAGTTTCTATATGAAATCAAAGATGCCCATGAGAATACGATTACGGGACTGTCTATTCTGATAGACGAAAGAAAATTGATTTCATCATCAACTGACGGCAGTTTTAAGATATGGGATTTGGAGTCAATTAAGCCGCTCGTTACGATTTTCCAAACTGATGCAATGAACTGGGCGGCTGTTTCCGAAGACGGCAGATTTGACGGTACTCAGGGTGCTTTTGTTCAACTCCACTGGGTCGAAAACAACAATGCCCTTCCAATCGAATCCTATTTTGAGAAATACTATAAACCTTATTTTTTGGGTAATTTATTCAAATCAGTCGAGATTGTGCCTGACCCTGCTCCACTTACGGCTCTGAGAGGTTTGATTAATCCTCCTGTCTGCAATATTATTTTCCCGATTGACTCTGATACGCTTGAATCTGAAAACACTAAATTCACTTACGAGCTTATTCCCGCATCCAACGACATCGAAGAGGTTTTTATCTATCATAACGACAAACTTGTTAAACGGGAATTTTTTGCTGAAAGAAAATCTGTTAAAATCACCAAGACTATCAATATTCCTCTTGTTGATGGCGAGAATATTTTCAAAATTATTGCTCTTGACAAGGACAGAGTTGAATCTTTGCCATCGGAAATCGTTGTTTATTCAGTGAAAGCCGACGCAAAATCCAATATTTACATTCTTTCAATCGGAGTTGGGGATTACAATTTGAAATCGCTCGCTTTGCCTTTTGCCAAACATGACGCTGAATCCGTTAACGACATTCTCTCAAACCTTAATATATCGAGCGAGGGCAAGCTTAAAATTTACAGTATTTACGATAAAGATGCGAATGTCCCAAATGTTAACAAGGCGTTTGCAGAAATTGCCAAAATGGCAAAGCCTGAAGATACATTTATTCTCTATTTTGCTGGTCATGGTATAACCATTACGAATCCATCTACGGATATTGCCGAGTATTATCTGGTTATGCAGAACACCAACAACGATTTCCTTTCGGATGAATTCAGGAAGCTGAATCTATCTGCAACGAACATCAGTAACAATATTGAACTGATAAAGGCTTTGAACCAGCTGATTATTATTGATGCCTGTCAGTCGGGAGATGCAATCAGCAAAATAAATAAGCAGATGTTCAGGGCAGGCGAGAAAACCCTTTCACTGGTGTCCAGACGCAGTGGACTGAATATACTTTCTTCAACTACTTCCGACAAACCTGCTTACGAAATACTCGATTTACAGCATGGGCTGTTTACATACACTTTGCTCGAAGGGTTGAAAGGTCCTGCGGCTTACGGCGATTCAACCATCAGCGTTCTGGGAATGGCGATGTATCTCGAAAACGAACTGCCAAAAATTAGCAAGCTCAAGCTCGGCAAAAGGCAAAACCCTGTCAAAACTCTTAATGGACCTAACTTTATTGTAGGTAGGGTGAAGAAGTAAAATTAATTTGTGTTTAAATTTGTTATTTAATTGATTTTGTAGTAAGTTGTATGATTATTATTATTATTTTAAACTTTTGGGAAATAAATAATACAATAAGAAAAATATTTATCATTAAAAAACTGGGAATAGCTATGGATAAGATAATTAATTGGTTCAGTGATTTCGGCAGTAGATATGTTGAAAATACACTTTCGATTGTTGACTTGGATAAAATGAAAACCGATAAAGATTATGCTACCAAAATGTTCTTTTTTTATTGGGCTTTTAATCGTAGAGGAGCACCAAATGGTTTTAGAATCGCAACTATAAAGGCTTTTAATACAAAACCGCCGAAAGATATTTCAACATCTTTCAAAGAACATTTCTATGGTCCAAATAATCTCTATAATAATCCGGCACTTGACCCCGAAATAATTAAGCTTGATATTTGTCAAACTATTCAACTATTATCAGATAAAGATATTAAGGGTGCTTTTGATTCAATTAAATTAAATGGTATTGGACCTAAAATCAAATCTTTTTTTCTAAGAGATATAGCATATTTAATGGACATGAAAGATTTAAAAAAAGAAGAATATGTTTTTTTAAACCCTATAGATATTTGGGTAAGAGAAGCTATTAAAGCATTAAAATTAAATTTTAGTAGCGATAATTTTCGCTATATTGACTTAGGAGGAGAAGATTTAATCGTGTCCTTAGGGTTAATTGAAACATCCTTGAAAGCGAAATCATCACCTATTTTAGTGAATATGGGTATTTGGTATTTTTGTTCCAGGTATATCGCAGATGTGGGATATTTAAAATATTTGCTTTCCACTCCCTCTATTGAAAAATTAAACAAAGAAGTAGAATTATTAGGGAATTTTGGCGATTATAAAACTGTATTGTTGTAATATATATAATTTACTACCAAATCTATTTGAAATTATGTCGCAATATTCTAAGAAAAAACAGTTAAAACTATGAAGATTAAGCAACTATGATAAATTTACAGAATTATTCATTTTAGAATAAGTATTAAATATGAAAATAATCAAGTATTTGGTTGTCGGTATCTTACTCTTAAACATTAATTTGTATAGTAATGACAATTGGGTCAAACAAATTACAAATTCATCTCTAACAGTAGGAAATGTATTTTTTTCTGATTCAGTTCATGGTTGGACATCAATTTCTGGTTCAGATACATTACTTTATACAAAGAACTCAGGAGAAAATTGGCTAAAACTTTGTTTAAATAGTACTCCAATTGGGAGCATTTTTTTTAAAGACACTTTAAATGGTTGGTATGGTTCGTCAAATCAAGTATTCAGGACTGTAGATGGCGGGAAAAAATGGCAATCAAGTACGCCACCAGGACTAAAACCTACATCGGCAATCATGTGTGTGTTTTTTGTTAGCAAGCAATTAGGTTTCTGTGGCACAAATGGTGGTCAAATCTATAAATCTACTGACAGCGGTATAAATTGGATTGAGATTTTATCTTCTGGGCCTTGGACGAATGATATATATTTCTATAATGATAAAATTGGATGGATTGTAGGCTCTAATGGAGCGATATATAAAACTTTTGATGGCGGTAATACATGGTTGCAACAGAAATCTAATGTATCTGGATGGTTAGGTACAATTAAAGCTTATTCTGATAAAATTTTAATAGCATGCGGAGGAGCTTCAGTGACTAAAACAACAGATGGAGGTAATAATTGGTCTGATGTTGGAAAAAGCATTACAGCTTATTGGATGAATTCAGTTAGTTTTTTAAATTCAAAAGAAGTTTTTCTTTTTTGTAATAATGGTTATATCTTATCTTCCATAGATGGTGGGGAAACATGGCCTTTTTCGATGAGACCAACAAATCAACATCTTAATTGCTCCTATTTTACAAAAAATAATTTTGGGTGGGTTACTGGTTCAGGTGGCACTATTTTAAATTATTCTATACATTCTTTATCATTAGATTTAAAAAATAAATTTCTATGTATTGGTTCAACTTTTGAAATTCCATATAGGATAACAGGTTATTTTGGTATAACTAATTATTTTTCTATCTTACTTTCAGATTCAAATGGGTTATTTACAAATCCCGTTACCATTGGCAGAATTGATACAAATAAAGCATCGAAAATTACTTGTTCTTTGCCATTAGATTTAATACCTGATAAACCATATAAAATAAAAATTGTTAGCTCATCCCCTTCAATTATTTATTCTGATAGTATTGATGTTGTAATAACAATGCACACCAAACCAACAATTAGTGGCCGTACTATTGTTTTTTCAAGTACAACGGAACAGTATTCATCAGCCTTTCCTAATGGCAAAGAGAATCTATGGAATTGCATTGGTGGAACCATAATTGGCTCAAAAATTGGTCAGTCTGTAGAAATCAATTGGCAAACCAACGGCATCGGAAAAGTAATCTTAGAACAAACGATTACAGCCACAGGTTGCAAAAATAGCGATACTTTACTTGTTAATGTAACTTCGCCGGGTACTCTCAGCCTGAATGTCAATAGCTCAGCCTCAATTTGCTCAGGAGATTCAGTTCAAATCGGGAATACAAATCCTGCTGTTGGAGGTTTACCGCCTTACAGATTCAAATGGACACCAAACACAGATTTGAATAATGATACTCTGCCAAATCCGATTGTATATCCAAAAACATTAACCAAATACTCTCTGACCGTTAAAGATTCAAGAGACAGTACAGCAACGGCAGAAGTCAACGTTCAGGTAAATCCTTTGCCAACACCAAAAATTACTGAATCAAAATCAAATCCGACAGCCGGAGATACTGTAACTTATTCAGCCGTTTTTCCTAACGGTACAGATAACAAATGGAATCTGCCAAAGGGTGGTCAAATTATCGGGGTGGACAATACTAAGGATGTACAGATTAAATGGCTGGAAACAGGTAATGGACTTGTTACAATAACTCAAACCATCACAGCAACGGGATGCAAGAAGTCAGATACTTTGTCGGTCAACGTATTGGCACCCGATAAATTAATTGTTTTTGCAGGAACTGACCAAGAAATCTGCGAAAGAGAATCAATTCAACTCGGTAGCCAAAATCCTGCATCAGGTGGGAAGCCTCCGTTCAAATTCTTATGGACACCCTCCACCGGATTAAGCAACGATACAATGCCAAATCCCGAGGCAACACCATTATCAACTACAACATATACAATACGAGTCACTGATTCAAACGGTGATACAGCAACCTCAAAAGTGACAATTACGGTTAATCCATTACCCAAACCAAAAATCAGTGGAAAAAACATTGTTTTTCTGAATGCTAAAGAAAGCTATTCGGTTCCAACTGTCGCAGGAAGTACCTACAATTGGTTTATTGAAAACGGAGCATTATCAGGTAAAGACACAGATGCAAACATTAGTGTTACTTGGGACCAGAACAAAACAGGAAAAGTGAAAATAGTCCAAACTTCCGATAAGGGATGTATCGGTTACGATTCAATTTCGGTATCTGTAAATGCCGCAGGAGACTGCATTAGCACAAAGGACATTGCAATACATGAATGTTACATTATCCCGGGATACGAAACTGTAAAACTTGGAATTGTTAAATTCAAAAATATCTGTGAGGAAAATGTCAAAATCGCAAATGTGGAATTTCAGAGCAAATCCGGTCAGTTCACGATTAAAGATACGATGCCAGATATTCTTTCAATTTTAAAACCAATGAACGAAGCTGAGTTTGTTGTTGCCTTCAAGCCACAAACTTCAGGTTCAGATGAAGCATTTATAACGTTACAGACCGATAAAGGTGAAATTAAAACATCGAAAATATCATCCTTCGCTGTTCAAGGCAATGACAAAACCTCGCTGACTGTTCTCAAAATAATCCCAAGCATTCCCAAAGGCAAACCCGGAACATTGGTTGACTTGGCTGTGAAAATCATCGAAGCAAAGAACGTTGATATTAAAGGCAGTATGGCATTCATAACAAGCATAAGCTGGAACAGTCAAGTGCTTCAATATCTTGGCTTCAACCGATTTGACGGCAGGGTTCATTTGAACAGCACTGTACCGCCGATGTTTGACATAAATTCCTACGATTTTGTAATTGAACTTGAGGGAAATGCCCGAACAGGGAACATGCAGTTGGCTGAAATCAACACCAAAGCACTTTTGGGAGCATTTCCGAAAACTGACCTGATATTCAGAGATTTCAAATGGCTTGATACAACAATCAAAGCTGAAATTCTAAATGACGGAGTTTTTGAGCTTGACCTGTGCGATGCAGACGGAATACGGATGATGAAACTAAGCACCACAGCCCAAATCGAAACTCTTTCCCCAAATCCTGTAACCGAATCAGCCTATATGAAATACTCTTTGCTCGAAGACGGAAAAACGAGTATAAGTATAATCAATACTCTCGGTATCACGAAAAAAGTCTTGTTCTCTGGAGAAAAGAAATCCGGGAATTATGAACTTATCTTCTCAACAGAGGATTTGGAATCGGGTATATATTATCTCGTAATGAACACAGCAAGTGGTTTGTATCAAAAGAGATTGGTGGTGGTGAAGTAGGGGAAAATTGCTGATAATTTTCATTTCAGATAAGGAATTTGAGGGATATTCCCATATTGAATAATCAATATCGTAAGTATTTCAACATTAAATAATCATAGTAGCTTCCAAATATTATGAATACAGATATTTCGGTAGAACGCTTCACCTGTTTCTCTGAACAGGTACCATATAGATTACTATAATATACTCCCAAAAACGCACATAGATGCCTCCATTTGTTCGCTTTAGGTTGAAAGCAGTATTTGCTCGACTAAGCAAGAAACCGCAACTGACTCAACCCTGTTAGCACATGGTGGTGTTCTGTTTCAACATCCTGATTCCATAATCGCTATTCCAGAATTTTCTGCCATTAATAAGTTTTCTAACTTCTTTCATGAACTCATCAAAATTCGGTGGATAGCTATTGGAGCCATTAGTGTTAATTCTAATATCTTTATTCCATATATTACATTTCCATTGAGTACCATCGAGAATGTTGGAATCATTGTATCCCTTTTCCCAAAGTTCCATGTTTGCAAGATACTCGATGAATGATTCATATTGTTCTGCTGTAGGACGATAAATTTCATTTTCAACAACTTTATAGAATTTTCGGCTTGTAAATTGAATTTTGTTTTCATCACCGCTTACTCTTTGACTAATCCCTAAGTAGCCCGAAAATAATATATCTATTACAAGAAAATTTCTCATCCTTCAGCCCCAAAGGTTTCAATTATACCTTCAAAGTTGTTCAATTTTTGTTTATTCATAATCCTTCTGTTCCCAGTTCTGGTAAATTAATTTCAAGATTTGCTATCCCAGCATTGAGAAGATTTTGACTTTCCTCAAGTTCTTGGGTTAATAAATGCTTGTCCCTTCTATCCGCAGGCGGATTAATAATCTCAGCTTTTTCTATGTCGCCAACTTGCTTTAACATTTCCTTGGGTATCCCACTTTTACATTTTTTCAGCAAATCTAAGTTTAGGTCTATAAAAAATTGGTCAATTTGAATTCTCCTTTTGGTCGAATGCGAAAATTTACCGATTACCCTACAGATATTATCTCTGTCTTCTGGGCTGAGTTGCTCTGCGAATTCATATTCCTCTATCTTTTTTAATGACAATATTATTGGTTCCAAAGAATCTTTGGTAACGATATACACATTGTAGTCTGACATGTTATATGAGAATTTGGGAATTGCATGTATTGTGTTTGTAGGAATTACGAGGAAAATATCCTTTCTGACATTTTGCTGATTTGCATACTTCTTAACATTCTTTGTCTGCTCAACAATGTAACTTGGAAAATTCTTTAAATCATTATTTGAAGGACTTTTTGCATCAAAAATAATGAACTCTTCACAAATTTTAATTGTATTATCAGGCTTCAAATTGAATGGCACTTTCTCAACATAATCAATGATATGATTACGGCAGATGATTTTGATTGATTGCTGAATATCAGTTTCATGGTTCACCCAAGTTTTTTTCATCAACTCGAACTCTTCTTCCTTTTCTTTTAGTCTATCGTCATCCAACCGCTGTCTTTCTTTCTCCATGCTGTTTTTAACCTGATTCAATTGAGAAATGTTATTTTGGTAAGTCTTGCTTCTTTCATCTTCCTGTGCTTCATGCTTCGAAATTTTATCGTTCTTTTCCTTCAATTCATTATTTAGGTCAGAAATCTTAGCCTCAAGTAATTCAATTTTATGGGCTTTCTCATATTTCTCAAGTTCATAATCTTGAAATCTTAAGGAATTATTCTCATTTTTAGTTTTAAGTTCGGTTATCAAATTCTTTAAAGCATCGGTGTTTTCTCGGTCGGAATTAAACCTTTTCTCAAATTCACGGAATTCCTGATATGCTTCATAACTTAGAGCCGTAATACTGCTCCAGAAAAATACTCTTTGCCAGAAGCTAAGTTCTTTGATTTTACTAAAAAATAAGTTTAATTTTTCCATAATTGAATCCAATTAAATTTATAAATTGTTCATTTCCCAAAACAGATACTAACTATTTTGTTCAACAATCATCAGACAACTTTATTGAGATGCCTACAAAATTAAGAAAATTTGACATCATTGAGCAATTTATTTCTCATTGAGGTTGCAAATTTCAATTCTACGATAGTTCGATTCAAAGTTCGGACTTGCCGGTGTTCAACTTGCGTATGCACTGTTTCAATTCTAAGATAGTAAGATTAAAAGGGAATTCGATGCCGCCAGTGATGGGGATTTCGATATTTCAATTCTATGATAGTTCGATTCAAAGACATTATGACATTAAAGTTTATGATGTGCCTAAGCAATTTCAATTCTATGATAGTTCGATTCAAAGACTCAGGTAAGGGCTTTTATAAGTTTACGTTTAATAGATTTCAATTCTAAGATAGTTCGATTAAAAATTTTCTCGGTACTCAAAATCGGCAACGTAAATAATATTTCAATTCTAAGATAGTTCGATTAAAAGTTTTGGGATGGTTCGACTTGGTATCAGACGGACGGATTTCAATTCTATGATAGTTCGATTCTAAGTGTGATTTCGAGCCGTTCACTATGATGTCAATCATATTTCAATTCTATGATAGTTCGATTAAAAGGTTTTTTTAAGTTCTTAACTTCAATCCGATATTTAGATTTCAATTCAATGATAGTTCGATTTAAAGTCTGGGAATTACTCAGAGACTTGGCTAATTCTATATTTCAATTCTAAGGTAGTTCGATTAAAACGGAGTTAATGGTACTTCAGGTTCAAGTGCTTCAAGATTTCAATTCTATGATAGTTCGATTAAAAGTTCCCTTCTCGGATTGTTTGTCCTGATACTGCCAAATTTCAATTCTAAGATAGTTCGATTCAAAGTATTATTAATATTGACCATACTTCAGGGACTTGGGCATTTCAATTCTATGATAGTTCGATTCAAAGGGAATTCGATGCCGCCAGTGATGGGGATTTCGATATTTCAATTCTATGATAGTTCGATTAAAAGTTTTACTTTCAGGTAGCATCCGCAAACTCTCCATTTATTTCAATTCTAATATAGTTCGATTAAAAGCCGCCGAAGTAGCACCTGTAATTACATCTCCTATCGCATTTCAATTCTAAGTTAGTTCGATTCAAACGGAGCTAATGGAACTTCAGGCTCAAGTGCTTCAAGATTTCAATTCTAAAATAGTTCGATTCGAGTGTTGGTTACGTCCCCAACTGAGTTGTCGGAGAAAATTATTTCAATTCTATGATAGTTCGATTAAAAGGACAGTACCTCAAAACCGTAGTGCAAACCGTAAAGGAATTTCAATTCTAAGATAGTTCGATTAAAAGCGGTATTAATTTGACGTTTGTAATTTTATATCATTCATTTCAATTCTATGATAGTTCGATTCAAAGTATTCTTACCCTGAGTTGCGTGGCATCGTCTATGCGATTTCAATTCTATGATAGTTCGATTCGAAGGAATCTATTTTCCTAATACAAACATCTGTTGTAGTATTTCAATTCTAAGATAGTTCGATTCAAAGCAAGCAAAGGAACTCAAAAAACTTGATGCTCAGTTATTTCAATTCTATGATAGTTCGATTCAAAGTTAATTTTCCTTCGCCTACGTAGTCTATTTGATAGGTATTTCAATTCTAAAATAGTTCGATTCAAAGGTTGGAGCGAGTACAATCGTAGGGCGTAAATCCACATTTCAATTCTATGATAGTTCGATTCAAAGTGGAAACGAATTTCTAACAAATGCAGGAATGATTAACGATTTCAATTCTAAGATAGTTCGATTCAAAGTTCAGTTGGTTATATAAAAGCCAAAGCCGATACAATATTTCAATTCTAAGATAGTTCGATTCAAAGTATGATACCTTGACAGCTTATAGTAGTACGGCGGAATTTCAATTCTAAGATAGTTCGATTAAAAGACTTGCAATAGGTTCAATCAAGAAGTTTACATTTACATTTCAATTCTAAGATAGTTCGATTAGAAGATTGTAACAGCACCGTCTTGAAATACGATGTCGTAATTTCAATTCTAAGATAGTTCGATTCAAAGGCTAAAACATACAAAGGGCGGACAACGAATTCAAGATTTCAATTCTATGATAGTTCGATTAAAAGAAGTGGTGTTTTTTTGTTAGTGCTTGCTGTTGCACTATTTCAATTCTATGATAGTTCGATTAAAAGACAGAGTAGCAGGCAAAGGCGGTTCAAGTTCAAACTCATTTCAATTCTATGATAGTTCGATTAAAAGAAACAACGATTCCATTAGTACAAATTTTATCTAAATAATTTCAATTCTATGATAGTTCGAATCAAAGGTTGTTTTCTTCGTATCTGAATCGTTCTTTTGCTCTATTTCAATTCTATGATAGTTCGATTCAAAGAATACTTACAAGGGTGCTATTGTAACCGTACCAAGATTTCAATTCTATGATAGTTCGATTCAAAGCCCGGAATGGATACAATCGGCGGTGCTTACTGGCAATTTCAATTCTATGATAGTTCGATTCAAAGCGTTTGTTTTGATGCAAGTGATAACGGATTCTATATATTTCAATTCTAAGATAGTTCGATTAAAAGTTTACTATAATACTATATGTTTAAACAAATTTAAAATTTCAATTCTATGATAGTTCGATTCAAAGTGATTATCGTTTTTGTTCATGTAATCTATCATGATATTTCAATTCTAAGATAGTTCGATTCAAAAAAAATGTTTAAAATAAGTTGTCAAAGAACACTTTACTGAAATCAGTGATTCCTTTGGGAAGCCACTCTAACTATATCATTGTTTGAATTCCTGCTTCTCATAATCATAAGAATTAAGGTGGTCAATAATAAATTGCTCGGCTTTGTCAATGGAATCTGAGCTACCTGAAAACCCGGGAATGATACTTGAAATCAAAGGTGTCAGAAATATTTCTGCTCCTGATGTTTCATCAATTATCGGAGTTGCTGTAGGTCTTTCGAACTCATCTTTGAGTTCTCCTCGTATCGAAAAAGCAATTTTATTGGCATTGTCACTTATGGCTAAAGCAATAGTCTCCATCAAACTGAAGGTTCTTGCCTGATTTGAAGTTATCCTCCAATTAACAATGGAATGGGCTAATGATTCAATGATTTCTGTTCTTTTTTCGGGTGGGCAAAGCAAACAATTACCGAAAATATTTTTACTGTCAGTCCAACCTTCAACTCTTAATTTCTTCTCAATTTCAGGGAATAGTTCTGGTTCCAACTTATTCGTCGAAACGCAGAAAAGTGTACGCAAATCAATAGCAATATCATAAACAAATAAGCCTGTTGCTCTTGTCTGGTCTTGGATAAATGCTCTGTTGGGTAGGTTCCTTTTATTGGTTGACAGCCATTCATTAAGTTCTTCATCTGTTAATTCAGTTCTCTTCTTATTTTCAATCCAATAAACCTTTACCTTATGATGTTCGGGGTGAGAAGTCCTGTCAAAAGTTAAATTTTCATTTGGGTATTCGATGCCTCCCAATAAAGGATGCAATGGTCTCATTGCCGAAATCGAAAGGGGGCTTCTCCTTTTAACTGTAAATGAACCACTTTCGGCTTTCATATATCCACCAAGAAGTTGGTCAGGAAAGGTAGGGTCACATGGCGAATGCGGCTCTTTCTGACTTGCCTTGTTTTCTTTTTTGTCAATTTCCCAATTGAAAGTCATAGCGGCAAAAGGTAAATCCAATGCTTCAATAATTGAACGTTTTACTTGCTGACCGCTTGAATATGCCTGACGTTTACCGAACTGAGGGTCAGTATAGTATTTCTGCCCTTCATTAACTGCGAACACTGTGTGCGATGCTTGACGTAAACCACGGATGTAAAGAAACGACGACTTTTTCATTATTTTTTCTCCTGTGAATATTTTTGAAAATTATACTCGAATTTAATTAATGTTACAAATAGAGGGAAATTATCAACCGGCAAAGTAAGAACTTCCATAACGACTTGCTTAAAAGTATCAGCGTTTTCAGGTTGTTTCTTCATAGCCTCCGTCAAATTTTCAATAAAACTTTTCACCGATTTTGATTCGAGAATTTTATTTGTTTCATGCTCAGAAGAGGTTTTCCCTCTTGATTCCGATTTTGCAGTTTTTTCATAACCCAAAACTGATGCGGCTACCTTACTTGCTAAGTCAAGTAATTCTGTTTTGTTTAACATGGCAACTACCCATAATTTATAAATATTAAAAATGTAAAATGAATTATCATCTGAAAATTTAATGTCTTTGCCCTGAGCATAGATATAAGTACCCGTAGGCATGAAAGCCCTTAAACCTTTCGGTTCAATAGCTTTTAAACCAATTGTTCCAATCTTGCAGGCACTTTTGAAATTGTAAAAAGTTTCTAACTTTTCAATTTCACTGTCACGAAGAATAGTTTCTCTTTCATCAATAAAAATCTTGTCTCTCAATTCATAGAGTTTTCGGATTTCCGGCAGATATAATTTGATGAATCCAAGTGTGGTATTTGTTTGAGATAGATTATAAGCATAAGATATTAACTCTTGTTTAGGGAATTGATGAGCTAAAGCAAAAACTACTTTTGACCAGCTTTTAGTTGGAATTGCTAAATTGCCTTGTACTTCAGCAGGTTCAATATCTAATTTTTCCTCACAATCAGCAGTTTCATTTACCCATTTTAAAGCATGACAAAGCCAATGCCCATTCCATGTTTCGATTTGTTTATCTTTAATGTTTGGAGTCTGCGAGATATATTCTCTGTATTTCCCCCAACCAGTGAAAATCGTGGATAACACGTCTTCGTTATCTATTAAAAGAACCAAGCCGCCACTTATCCCAATTCCTAATGCTTCACCAAACCAAGAGCAATATATTTCTTCCGAATCAACTTTAAAATCCATATCCGTAAGCTGACCGGATGTAGTACCCGTAATATCCTTGGCGGCATAACCTACAAAGATTGCCATATTAGGAATATCTTTACTAATATCCTGATGAAGTTTTGCAAGTTGAGCTTTAGATTTTGATGTAGCTTTGTCAATTGCATCCTGTGTAGGTTTTTGGAAAAATGGAGAATTGCCGACATGCATCAAGTGTTGTTCACTATCGAAAAAAAGAGGAAAAAATATCTCATCAAAAAATTCTTTTGCAGAGAGATTTACTTGCTCTTTTTCATTATAGAGTTTGAGGAATTTTTTCCCGATATAGCTTGTGTACATATTCTACCTACAATATATTATTAATGTCAATTAATTGTAATCCGAATTTACTGTAAGATTCCAAATCCTGATGAACCACAAAGGGATAGGAACCTACCTCCAACCGCTCAAATTTCGTTTTATGTCTCGAAATAGATTTGAAATTTACCGGTATTTCCATTTGCAACCTGTCTTCCCAAGCCGAAGTAAGGTATGCTTCTCTATCAGAGGCTAAAATGGCTGAGGCACTTTCAATTTCCAGGACATCAACCAGTACAGCCCTTTTTACATTCGTGAGTTCTTTCAAAGTATATCTGCCATTTTGGTAAATTAAATGAACTTGGATTTCTTTCAAATCAAGAATCGGATAAACTTGGTCAATTTTACTTTGAAGATATTTCTCCTGAAGAATTTCTCCATTTTCCGGCAATTGTTCAAAACCAGCTTTGAGAATCCCAATCTCATAGGGTAATACATTACCGGATGGTTCAATAACGTGAACAGGTTTAAACTTACCAATTGTAGATTCATTTCTCTTTCGGTTTATCCTTCCAAATCGTTGAATCAAACTATCCAACGGTGCACACTCAGTTATCATTCTATCAAAACTAATATCTAAACTGACCTCAACAACTTGAGTTGAAACAACTAAACAAGGTGAATGACCATCTCCGAATTCTTCACTACCGTCACCGTTAAACTCTGATTTGAGTGTGTTCTCGAGGGTTACTCTATCGCCTCGCTTGAATCTGCTGTGAATTAGCATTTTTTTAATATCAGGGTAATCTTCCGAGAATTTTTTAAAGGCTTTTTGTGCCTTTCCGATAGTATTGTAAATTACCAATACTTTTTCCTCCTTCGAAAAAGCTTCGTCCAAAATCAAATTAATTTCTTCATCACATTTAATTTTATAAACCTGATGGCGGTCAAATGAATCGAGTACTTCGTCATCCAATTTAACTTCAAACACCTTTTCTTTACCACCCAAAATTTTCAGAATTTCTTGATAAAGAACTGATGGCATAGTTGCTGTACCAATATGTAATCTGCAATTCAAACGCAATAATGTCTTTACAATTTCAGTAACCATAGCTCTTGAATAATCCGAATAAGTATGAATCTCATCAAGAATAACATCAGTACCCTGAATATCAAGCATCACACTTTCGTATCCCGGAGTACCAAAAACTATTGCGGCAAGTTGATGGGGTGTTAGAATCTTTATGGCTGACCCTGCCAAAGGCTGTAGAATTTTCTCCTCAATGTTATTTCGTTCAACAATTCTGGATGAAGCATGAAGAACACGTATATCCTTATTCGGAATGGTATTTTTCATTCTTTCATACATTGCATTTATTGATGCCTGAAACGGAAGTGTATAAAAGATTCTGCCTTTGCATCTTCTGATTAAAAAATCAGTCTTTCCGGCACCTGTAGGAGCAACAACCAATGTATGGTGTCTGGTATCATCAACTTCTGTTATCGAAAGTGGATATAGATTGCTTCTACGGCTAACATTCTCATAAAAATTTTTATCCGGCACTTCAAAAAGGTATCTCAGTTTTTGGGATGTTTGATTCATAAAAGCTGATGCAAAATGGTCTGCCGATAATAACAATCCTCTCCATGCAGACCAGCCGGTTTTTTTTGCATCACAATAATCAATAACGTATTCCAAATTGTTAACAGCATCATCCTTTGAGATTTCAGCAACCGGGATTGCGAATTCTTTTAGGATACTAAAGCCGTAAACAGACCATTCTTCCCAGTTCATCAAATGATTTTCTATGAAATATCTGTCATTATCATTTAAATCCAAAATCCCTCTATCCGACGGGTCATTTTTTATAGGTTTGTGATGAGCAACAACCATATCAATTAAAAAATTCCATTCGGTTTTCGGGAAACAGGAAAGAAAAGCTAAAGATGAAATTTCGTGCCTGTGAGTGAAATCCCATTTTCTGTTTTCAGAAATACTGCCACTGTTAATCTGACGAATTTTTCTTTGAAAATGAGGATGAGCTTTTCCAATATCGTGGATTATAGCACCTTTTTTAGCAATCGCAACATCAAAATCACAACGAAATTTCTCTGCAAACACTTCTATTGTCTGTACAACATGCTGAGTGTGTTCCAAAAGAGAGATGTTTCCGTAATTTTTACTTTTAGCAAGAATGTCACATAGTTCTTCCATATTTTTATTCCCTGATAGGGTTTCCAAATACTTTTAAAATGCCATACATTTCCTTTGAATTGTCAAATCTGTTATGACCAACCTTAAATCCTGTCTCATCATCAACAGCAATTAATTCGAAACCGGGAATTTCTTGAAATTCATTTTCTGTCATTTCTTCAAGCAATTCGGGATAGAGTAAGTCCTCATTCCTACAAAGACAGATTGTCTGGGCAAATGCTATCTGTGCAACCTGTTCATTATCAAATCCTAAATATAAATTCGGGTTGATTAGAACGCCCCTGGTGATAATACCTAAATTTGTCTTGTAAATGCCTTTTTCTTTGTTAGAAACGAATCCACCCTTCGACCAAGTTCGTTCTTGTTGCATATCGAGTCCTTGATAATTCAGACGTGTACAAATAATTTTCAGCAATTTATCAGGTTTATTCAATAATTCTGGGAACAGTTTTTTTTCAATACCTTCAATGATTGAAGGGGTAAGAAATTGCTGGCTGAAAGTTTCGCTATCTCTGACGGCTGTCCAAGGTTTAATGAAACCAAATGGACCCGAATACTTCACAATAAACATAAGAATTCCTTAATAAATTATTAATATAAAGCCCCAAAGCCACTACCTGTTGAATGCCCAACGCCAACGTTCCATGCAAACTGAATTGCTTCGGTGTCTCCTTCAATAATTACAGGACACATACTTGCCCGATTATTGATTTCCTTTATTCTAACCAATTTTGTTTTGGCATTTGGATGATTTCTTAGAAATCTGACATTAGCCTGACAGCTCAACCCTGCTGATTTCAACTTTCGCAACAGTGTTTCCGTAAGGTAGTGGTCCGATTCCTCCATCTCATAGGTTAAGTGCGTTGCCTTCCTGTTTTCATCATACTTCCTAATCAAAATAGGGCTTGAAACATTAAAATTTTCCCTTGAAGAAAATATCGGGTTCTCTTGGATGGTAATATCCGAAACGAACATACCATTGAATACTTCAGGATTTCTCGTGGCATTAAATATCAACTGCTTGCCAATTTCCTCATCCCAAAAACTAATAAATATACGAGAACCATTTTTAAACTCAAGTCCGTTTTTTACCATTTCACCTCCTTTGAGCCAACCCAAAGAATAAAGACTTATTGTGTTGTGAATATCATTCAATCCCATCCATTTATGAAACGCACCAACCAGATGATGCTGATAATCAAATGGAACCGTTTGAGTATTGGGTGTCAAATCAAAATGTAATCTCATAAAAACTCTCCTTGTATTTTTTTATGGAAAAAATATTTCTCTTTTTATTGATGCAATCAGCCACTGGCAGATGCTGGGATTCTTGCTTAAGCCGGAAGTACGGGTTAGGAAAATGATGTTTAAAGTAGCTTCCAAAAAACTGAAAAGCCAAAGCCATAATGGTTTTAAGGCGATTGATGGATGTCGTACCCCCATTTTCTGTGGATTCTAATAAAACTTTGATTCTCATAGTTCAGTAAAATGTTAATTGAAAAACACTTCAAAGACAACTGCAAATTAAAAAAAATTCCGGTATGAAAAACAATTCTATTTCAATGTCTGAAAATTATTTTCAACTCGCATCTTTTCAACGAAAACAAATATAGAAAACATGCTGTCTTTTGGTGTCGTCTGAAAATCAAGCAAAAAAAATTGCCTGATTCTATAAATTTCTTTCCTGCTGGATAAGTTAATTACAATTTATAAATTGTTATTGGGTTCTGTCATCATGCAAGGATGGAAAAAATTATCTTGAAGTTCCTGATAAAATGATTTAGATAATTTTTCTATGATTTTGACTTGATTTTTCATGAAAATTTCAAAAATCCAAATTCTTGGGTAACTACTGAAAAACTGACCCTCACAAATCGTTTCTAAGGCTCGTGAATACAGCAAGCCATACTAAACTGTGGAATATTTTTTTCTCATGCTGAGTACGCACTAATGAGAGCATTATTCATACTGCGTCATTTCTTGATGATATTACAAGCAAAATATCATAGAAACCCTCTTTTTCCCATAATTTTCGGCATAATTTCAGTACAGGGAATATTTTGTAATCCTTACATTTACAATATAAATCAAATTTCAAATTTTTAATTTGCAATTTGATGGTTCAAAAATTTCTTGGGGAGAAAAAATTCGAAGTTGTCAAGGATATGAACTTTCTGATTGAACAGACCAAAAATATTTTACCAATGAATGATGCACTTGTTCTTTTTTAAAAAAGGATGCCCTACTTTTACCGGCAACTGCTTAAATATTGGAATTTTAAATCTTCTTATTTCTTTGGGTAATGTAATCAGCAAGACATAATATTCCGGTTGTTTCAATAAGCAGGTTGGATTAGTAACATTTCGATATAGAACTTTATTTTGATTGAAGTCAAGAAAAAAAAAATTCTATTATTAATGAAAAACCATTATAGTCGTAATATCTCGTCCAATTCCTGACTCAATATTGTGTTAGACTCTCTGCACATTCTTCTTTTCCTTCACTACCTCATATTGTTTGGAGTGTTTTTTTATTCAGTTAAAGTGTTGTTGCCGTTTTATCAATAATCTTGATGAACTAAATGCCTTTAACTTTGCAATCCTCTAAATCCTTGCAATACAGTAAAAATCTCATCATCAAAATCATGAGTGCAACTTAAGTACCCTTATTATTTCTGGTAGTGACTCCCTTGTCGCTGGTGGACTTTGAATTTAGCAGGGTGTTACAGACTGAATCCGAAAATTTTTGGTATAAATCCACTGCTCATCAAAATAATTCTCCGTTTTCTGTTATTTTTCCGTTCTTTTCTGCCAATCATTCGAATTTTGCTTCTGTTTTGCCT
Source organism: uncultured Hyphomicrobiales bacterium (assembly GCA_964606895.1). GTDB lineage: Bacteria > Bacteroidota > Ignavibacteria > Kapaibacteriales > UBA2268 > CAZSHX01. The sequence goes on along the minus strand of CAZSHX010000002.1, from coordinate 6,622 downwards.
CCCAACTCAGCCTTAAAGTTAAAAAATAGATTAAAAAAGGTGTGCCGTACCTTCCGAAGGTTGACAAATTGGTCAAGATACTACATATTTCCTGCATACTTGTTAAAAATTCTTGACTGCGAGCCGAATTTTCCCGAATTTTCCTGATATTTCTTGAATAAACATGCAGAACGTGCAACGAAACCCCCAAAAACAATAAAAATCCGCCTTAAAAACGTGCAGAACGTGCAGAAAATTTTCGCTAAAATCCACCGTTATTTGAAAATATCCTGTAAATATCAATAAATATGGCTAAAAATAGGTCTTGGATACAGTAGTTTAACAAGGAACTTTAAGGCTCATATAATTATATTTTCACCTTCTCGCTTTAATTGAGCGACTTTTGGTAATCAAAAAAGTCTTGGCGAGCTTTTTCCGTTCTTTTCTGCCAATCATTCGAATTTTGTTCCTATTTTTGTCTCCCAACTCAGCCTTAAAGTAAAAAATAGATTAAAAAAGGTGTGCCGAATCTTCAGATGGCTTCCAAAATGGTCAAGAAAGGACATTTTTCCACCGTTTTTATCAATGTACGCTCTAAATCCTTCCATGTACGCTCTAAATTTCTCTAAATCCGCTTAATTCAGTGCAAAGAGTGCAAGATGTATGTGCGAAAAGATGCAATGAGTGACTATATTTAGTGCAACAAATGACAATACATTGCATCTAAATTAAACAAAACAGTAGGATTCAGAGAATTTTAGAGAAAAAATCGCTCAGAATCGGCTTGTAAATAGACGATTTACAAGGAATTTAAAGCCTCATTCAATTCCATACAAGGATTCTCGCCTGAATTGAGCGGCTTTTTCAATGAAAATGCTATTGGTTGTAGAAACGGGTGGACTTTTCAATTCCATTGAGTTTGTAAAGACTGTTTGAGAGCCCCCCCGAAGTAACACTTCCTGCTCGTACAAACCAAATTGTAATTTTATCTACTTAGTAATGAGAACATTTTTTAAACTATGACACTCAAAAGCATGTTCTGATTGGATATTTTATTGTTCCCCAATTCATATTGATAAAATCCGGACTCAAGGGTCCGGGTCGGATTATTAGCAACAGGGTTAATCGAAATCTCCAAGCTCGAGTCTATCCAATGAATTGTGATATGGCATTAATTTTGCCAAAATCGGTTTCAAAGAGTTGAAAAAAAACCTTGAACTGCGAGCTTATCTTCGGTTTCAAAGAGTTGGAAAAAAACCTTGAACTGCGAGCTTATCTGTGGCGGCTTTGCTGCCATCAATAATTTTCAATAATTTTTCCTTCCAACACATAATTATTATAAAGCTGGGATATAGCTCGGAACTGCATCATTTGAGATGAATCGAACAGCAATTTAATAGCTTGAACCGCTTTTATCGGAACAAATTCCCTGCTGTCGCTTAACCAGTAATGAATTGCTCTGATATTAACTCCGGCAATATCAGTAAGCTGACGTTTGTAGAGTCTGGGCATAGTTCTTTTGAACATCCATCGCACCTGAGAAGGTGTCAGGTATGGAAAGTCTGCATTAATGTCTATCATTTTTTTTGTCCTAAATAAAGTTAATAAAAATATTTCAATTGGTTTTATTTTTTCGGATTGTTCTCAATGCACATATTCGACACACAATAGCCTTGAATCGCTTATGCCGGTTCAAAGGGTATGACTTTATCGTTATTGCACTTTTGCGGCTCTCTTGACCATCTAAAGCCTTTAATCGGGCATTTCTCTAAACCGGTCGAGTTCTCTTGCTGAAAGACTCTCAATAAAATCTAAATCCGAGAAGTTTGTGGTTAGATGTGTTATGATTTGCTGATGAGTGAACAGCTCATAACGGCGGCTTATAATTTCATTTACAATATTAATTTCGGTACCGTACCGTGTAATTGTTTTTGTGGCTCCGAAGTCATCTATGCAGACATGAAGCGGGGTTGCGTTTTTAACGTCGAACTGATTAGTGATGATGTTATCAAAAAAGATATTAACACCTGGGTATCCGTGTTCGATAAACATTTTTTGGATTTCTCCTACTGAGAACACGATAAATTTTTTGTCGAGTTTATGCCAGTTTGTATATTTTGCGTAGGCTCTCATAATTAGCGTTTTGCCGGTTCCGTATTCTCCTCGGACAATCAAACCTTTTTCAAGGTCGCCACTAAACAGAACGTTGTTCCGAAAGTAATAAAAAAGATTTTTGATAAGCGGGGTATTGTGTTCATCCATAACAAAATCTTTTTTGATTATGCCGGTAGCGAGTTGTTCAAACCAATGTTGTTTTTTAGTATTATCCATTTTTATTACTTTAAAATTACTTGTTCAAATCCTTTAAATTTTGCTTTGTATTCGTCTGCTATTGATTCCTTTGGAACCTGACCAGGTTTTAAAGCCGGTTCGGGTTTAACAAAAACTTCGCTGTTCCAATGTTCCTGATGCAGATAAGTCTCAAAAAGTTTCCGGTATTGGATTTCTGTGTTAGCCATATACAGGGGAACATGAATTTCGATAAGTTTTTTATTTTTTTCTGAGATATTATCCCATGCAGTCCGGCTTGTTTTTTTATTTGAGTTCGGTCTCTTGTACTGATTCCAAATTTTCTCAAAATCAACACCAACAATTGTCTTATTGTTAGTATTGTTTTCATTGTTTTCATTGTTAGTATTGTTCTCTGTTGTTATTTGTTTGTTATTTGTTTGTTGCTTGTTTGTTATTTGTTTGTTATTTGTTTGTTGCTTATCTTGGTATTTACTGTAATTGCATATAGTTATCTTTGTTGATTTTGCGTAGGATTTTTTTTCAATCATCCCATCTGCAACCAATAAGCCGAGAAAACTCCGCATTTGCTGTATTCCACACCTCACACCAAGAGCAAGATGTTCAATAGATGTTATAAACTCACCCCTCTGCAACTCTAAAAAACCTTGATTAAATGGGATTTTTACCGGTTCATGGTTTGCTCTGAACAGCAAATACAACCAAGATTTTAGATGCAAAGGATTATCCCAAATCCAATGTTTCTCCAAAACCCTGTGAACGATAATAAAACCCGCAACCGTTGCCTCTTTCGCCATATTATTTATGCGTCCAGGAAGCAGTCATTAGAACGATAACTATTATACAGAACAGGATATAAACACCGATAATGGTAATATCCGGCTTAATATGGTGGATTGTAACGGTGGAGAGAGCAATAGCAATTCCGCCGGTAATAAGATGTTTGATGAATCGCAAAATGATATTAGTCCCAGAATCGTGAGATTCCAAAAAGACATTCTGTTCAACCTGGTCACCACAAGAATTTCTCAAGTGAATGAATTGCAGAGTAGAATTATGCCCGATTAATTGTAGGTAATCCATTAAAGACCTTTCAAAATATTTAGATTAAAAAGAATTATAATTTTTGTAAGTTTTCTTTCATTTTCGGAATTTGTTTTCGAGGACAATAGTGTCGCTATTATCAATCCCGGACATCCATTAAAACAATTCGATTCAATTATCAACTTCATCATGAAGTTCATGAAATCCATTTTGCCTTTATAATCGAAGAAGCAAGCTTTTTGAGTTAAGTTACCAACCAATTTTTGCAATACTTCTGTTTTTTTGTCTTTCAAAAGGATAGGGAATCTAAGAATCCAGACGGTGTTTTCTTTCCCGTTACGAAATACACTTAGATTATCTTGAATTCTTTTGTTAATTTTCATTTTACAAAAATATGTTTTCTAATTTGTTATATCAATTTTAAAATACAAAAATATGTAAAAAAAAACATAGTTTATACATTTGGGAAAACTTTATATAGGGGAACTATAAAATGTTTACATAATAATATTGGATATAACAATATTAGATATTATAATTAAGATTATATTGTGGGATTACACAATCTCCTGGGTAGGTACCCAAGATTACATAAATAGAATAGTTGTATAGACTTATAATCTATAAATAATTGTGGAAAACTAACAAAAAAGAAATATAGCAATTTTGAGAACAATAATAAGAGGTACACATTGTGAGAAACTTTGATGATATTAATAAGCAACTTAACAGAATATTAGAGTATTTGGGGCTTGACAGCCGAAACAAACTATCGGATTACCTGGGGTACCGAAGTTCTTCGCTCTTCTATTCGAGGATAAGCACTAACAACCTGGAATATGAAAAGATATTCTCAATGACGGGGATTAATCCTTTATATGTATTTTACGGTGTACTCCCAAAAAGCCTTGAGGAGGCTGTTGTAACATGTCAGGGTGATTTTTCGGACATCATGAAGGAAAAGGATAAGGAGATATACGAGCTTAAAATCAGATTGCAAATATATGCCGAGCTTCTTGAAAAATCTACAAACATCATTACAACAAAACCGGTGGCATAACTGAAATGACAACACAAAACAAAAAAATGTACAAACTTGTTCATCCAGGGCGTTTGTTTGAAAAAAGAGGGATACTCTATTTTGAACTGAATACAAAACGCAAGAGTCTTGGGTTAAAACTCGCAGACTCAGCATCCGAGAACAAGGCATTGATAATCACGGCAAGAAAGATGTGTGAGAACCTCTGGAAATATGCTGAGACAGCCAATGGAAATTTTCCAGCAAAAGAAATCCAACGGGACTTATACTCCACCTTTACAGAGTTTCTGGATTACAAACACCTTAGAATCGGCATGAAAACAATAAAAGGACATATAACTGCACTTAGGAAAATAGCCCCTGACAATGTTCTTCTGAAAGAATCCTCACTTAAAACAATAATAACCAAATTCATAAATGACAAGACAATTGGTTCGGTATCGAAAAATACATATATGAGACATTTTCAGGTATTTGCAGCATGGTGTAAACGTCAGGGGTATTTATCTGACACAAACTATTACACGGAATACAAACTCCCTGCCAAGGGTCAGAAAAGAGAGCCATATACACAGGAGGAAATCATGTTGATTCTCTCTCAGGCTGTAAAAGGAGATTTGGAATTTTATTTACTGCTCAGATTTCTGATATATTCCGGACGCAGAATAAAAGAAACATTGAATCTAACATGGGACAGGGTAATGGAAGAGCAAGGCTATATAATATTAAACAATAAAATAAACACAGATGAAAATGACTTCTTTCCGATAAGCACGAAATTAAAAGAAGTCCTTGAATATTTAAAGCCGATAGCCGCCTCACGTTTGACTGAGGCGAAGCGAAACAAAGTATTTCGCTGGGAGGGTAGCACGGTTCCGAGACTATCAAGACGACTTACGGAAATACAGGAAGAGATAACAAAGGATGACGGGACAGTAGTAAACCTTAAACATCACAACCGAGGCTTTCACGGGTTTAGGAGGAGTTATGCTACAATCTTGTATCAAAACGTTGACAAGACCCAGGACATAGCCGATTTGATGGGACACAGGGACATGAATTTAACAAGGGAGATATATGCGGCAAAAAATATGCCGGCACTTACGGAAGTAATAAACCGGTTACAAAAAGATATGTAAATATGGAATCGTATTGGGAAATCTGGAAAATACTCCATAGATTAGATGAGCTTCTGTCCGGTGGTCGGAAATGAGGCAATAAACAGACAAGGAAAAGCAAAATCAAAAAGTATCTGGTTGTCTTTGCAATGCTGGCATTTTTAGGATGTAGTAATAATTCGACCGAGCCTAAACCTGCCCCCGTTTCGGATATTTGGGAATTTGATATAAAGTTTGACTCACTCGTTGTGGATGATGACGGGAACGACGTGGGAGCCGGAAAGTTTTTCTGGGTTATCGGTGTAGTGAATGAGAACGATTCGATGTTGACAGACAAAACCGGCAAGGACGCTTATACAACACAGACACGGGACAAGGTGTTCGCTGTAAATACTGGGCAAGCTCTGGGCATAGCAAAAACGTTCAAGTACTAAAAATGCTCGGCGTGGACGGCAGGTCTTTTTGCCTCATGGCAACGTTCTGGGATTGCTCCGGTACAACAGATAGACTCGATGGCAAAGAAACAGCTGAAAAACTTTGGTTCTCAAAATGGATGACAAATGCTTACGGGACAACGCCTGACACAACTGGGAAAATGATGAGTTATAAGTTGACAGGTGGCGACGGTTTTTCTTATAATATAACCCTTGCACATACAAAATACAACATAGACAATCCTATATATAAAAAATAATATTTGTTTAATATTAAAAAAAATCATTAATTTGGAATTCTAAAAAAATGGCAAACGAAAAAACAAATATAGAAAAAATCCCTTTTGAGGCATATAGAATGGCTTTTGAGGATTTGTACGGAATATACAAAGAAACCGGCTCGGTTGAGATACTGAACCTACTTCTTAATGATATATTGTATATCAAAGACAACTACACACAGAAAGAATATTCCGTAGTGTTGGCAACCGTAAAAGAGCATCTGCTGATTAATCCGTTCTTGGCATCTGATTCCAAAACTAATGGGGCGGAATTGGGACGAATTAATAACAGTTTATTATCGATTATAAGTGGTTTTAATGGGTTTTCCGAAAAAGACGAAAAAACCCAGGACGTTGATTCAAGCGTAGTTTGAGGAATTTGCTTCTTTAGCTCAGTTGGTAGAGCAACTGATTCGT
>CAZSHX010000001.1:0-137506 GCA_964606895.1 uncultured Hyphomicrobiales bacterium | reverse complement strand
TATGTTTTCCATGATATGACCCAAGTTTCTCTTGGCTCGGCAACCCTGGAGGATGGTGCCCTGAAGGTCATTGCTACTGTGATCAGCCTTCCTGAAAAGGGAAGAGCCGTTATTGATGCCGGACATAAGTCACTTGCTCTTGATAAATGTCCTTCCGGTTCGAAATTTGCTGACAGTTATGGATTCATCATTGGTAAAAATGCAAAAATTGTCAGGCTGAGTGAAGAGCATGGAGTAATTGAATTTACGGATGAAACATTCAAAATAGGCGAAAGACTTGAAATCATCCCAAATCATGCCTGTGCAGTGATGAACCTCTATGATGAAGTAAATTTAGTGGAAAACAATATAGTCCTTAATTCTTTCAAAATAGCAGGCAGAGGAAAGAGTAGATAAACACTTTTTAACTTATTTCAAATCAATTACTTCAACACCTTTGGGTGCAACAAAATCGAAAATTTTATCGTTAAACTTGGCATTTACTTTTATACGGCTGACATCAAATCGCTGGACATTTCCGTTATTGTCAAATTCGATTGTTGTAATATCATTTTGATTTTTTGAAAGCCATACTTTGAATGACCTTAATTGATTAGTTTTGCTTTTGTCTTTCGGAAGAAAACTGATAACGTATATACTTGTTTTGCCCGAAGTCTGCTCCCTGACGAGTTTATCGGGAGTAAAGTCATTCAGAAACGAAAAGAAAAATTTATCAATAGAAAATGAACCAACAGCATTTTTATCGAAGGTGGAAACAATTACTTTTTTATCCTTTTCATTATAGTTCCAGACTTGCTTTCCGTTGCAAATCACGGTCATAATTGGCATTCGCAGGAAATACTTATTCCCCTTTTTGGCTTTTACGGTACCCTGAAAATCGCTGTTTCCTTTCATGGCAAAGTTAAGTTCGATGGAACTAAGTTTATCGTATTTTTTCAAAAGGTCGCGATGAATTTCTTCTTTTGATTTCTGAGAAAATGCTTGGTTTGGCAGTAAAATTGCCAATATTAAAAAAATTACTATTAGGGTTTTCATGATTTTATTTTCAATTGTTAATTAATTTTTGCTCTAATCGGACCTCTTGTGCCTCTGTAGCTGACAAGCTCGGCAGAAACATAACCGATAATGATTTTGGTAGCTACTTTAACAGGGATTTTTCTTTCGTCGTCAGTCAGATAAATATAAATATTAGCTTCGGATTTAAAAAGTCCACCCTTTAAAATTATGGGCTCAATCACAATACATCTGAACTTTCCGGCTTCGGTTTCTACAATTTCCCTGCCCAAAATTCTAACGCCAAGTTTGTTCACTTCATTATCAAAAAAGTTCTGCATATAAAAAGTAGAATCTTTCTTCATACTGCTCAAATTCAAAGTTCTGACATAGAAAAACGCACTTACAATATCATAAGTATAACTTGGTATTTTGAATTTTCGGTTGTCGGCATAGGCAGTATTATTTGCCTGATCAAAACTTGCCTTGTAATCTTTTTTGTACTTGCCCTCTCTGATAATCTGAACAAATTCCCAGGGGAAAAGCCCCGATACATCCATGGCTGTACGATACTGGTCAGTTACTTTATAGAGCCATTCCAGTGATTTCAAACTGCTGACCTGAAAACGAATATCGAAACATTCCCTGTTTGCCCTGATTATTGGTTTGGACTGGATATGAAAAAAACCGTCGCCGGCAACAACAAAGCCATATTTCACCTTGTAGTCCAGCCTTTCGCCAAATCCGTAGGCATCATTTTTCAAGTAGCGAAATTGTTGTTGTTGATATGCCGCTCCGGCTTTCAGATAGGGAACTTCGTTCAGAAATCCGAAAACAACCATTACTATTGCGAGCAAAACTGCCGAAAGCGCTGTAAATATCTTTTTTTTGTTCATCGTTCTGATTACTTATTTTTTTAATAATCCTTCACTAATTTATTAATAGACGCAAAAAACAGAATTTCATTAATAAATATAATCTTTGGTCAATTTCAAGTCCTTAACTATGACTTTTGCATCCTTTTTAATGACAAATTCGCTAAGTCCCTTTTCGTTGGAAGAATTCCCCCAATTGTATGTGTAACCCAGTCTTGTCCATGGATACTTGAGCTTGCCTGGTGCAGGAAAATAGGATTTGATTATATTGCTGTTGAACCAAACCAAATAAGCGGAATCGGGCGGTACCGAGAAATTAATTGTCTCTTTTGTTTCTGTTATCGAACTGACATAAGCCGGACGGAACAAATCCTGCGGCTTAACCCAAAGTTCAGCAAAATACTTATTATCGGTCGAAACAGGCAATCCTAAAAGTTGCTTCGTACGAAAACTTAGTGAACTATCCTGAAGATTCGACATCTCGGCGAAATATTCTTTCAGTTCCGACGGCACAACCACCCAAGTGTCGCCCCATGATGTGGCAATTGTATCACCAATGGGATAGCTCTTGTCATACTTGGTCCATGTAACAACAAGCACTCGTTTGTTGATGCCTGTGTCCTGCCATTTGGTTTGAGGATTTGATTCAGTTAGAGCAATCAAATTAGAAGAAATCTCGGATTCTTCTGCAATAACGGCATCTGCGATTGCTTTTTCGTAAATACTCTCGATAGTCTCAGGCTTGGTAGGCGTAATGGTAGAATCTTCACTGCTACAGGAAGTTAGTGCGAGAGATACCAAAAACGCGGAAATGAGCAAAGTTAATTTAAATTTCATATCGTTCAATAGTGAGTTTAACATGAACTGTAAAATTACATAATAATTGAATGAAAACAAAAAGAAATGAAATTAAACCATTGCATCTTTTATTTTTTTCTGAAAAAGATGCAATTATATTTCGAGCTAACCTATTGATAGTATTTCAAATAACGATTTTTTAGTCGTTGCATCTTTGAATCAAAAATGATGCAAAAGATGCAATTTTTGGTGAATATTCGGCAAAAGTCTTGAACTGGGATTTTAGGGATTTAAGGGATTAAGAGGATTTGAATTCTTAAAACCGTATTTTTCCCAATTCCTCACCTTAGTAGCCCGAGAATACACACGACTCAGCCCATCTCACCTTATTGATTCCTGCCAAATAAGGTAATAAGGTTTGGTTCATTGGTTATACCGCGGGTTACTAAAGTTTGCTCTCCAAACAGTACAGCATTTCAACTTGCTTTACCAATTTGCATTGCATACTCAAAAATAATAATGTAAAAGATGTAATGCCATTTCCTCATAACCTATTGATATTATTTCAAATAACGAATTATTTTCCATTGCATCTTTGAATGCAAAAGATGCAATTTTTGATGTTTTTCATTTTTCCGATTCCCATAGGGAATCAATATTTGTAACACATTGAAACCGCAAAGAATTATTAACCCCATAGGGGTTAAATATAAAAGCGACGGCAATTATCTTTATATATGCAACCACTCCAAGAAATTGGAATTTTGCATTTTCAAATTTGCATTTCATCTTCAAAATTATAATGCAGAAAATGCAATTATATAATGTCTAACCTATTGATATTATTTCAAATAACGAATTATTTTCCATTGCATCTTTGAATACAAAAGATGCAAAGATGCAATTTGGGTTGTATTTCATTCTTCTGATTCCCATTAGGGAATCAATATTTGTAACACATCGAAACCGCAAAGAATTATTAACCCCATAGGGGTTAAATATAAAAGCGACGACAGATGTTCGTTTTATATGCTATCACTACGTGATAGAAAGGCAGAGGGTTATTTCGCAGTTACAAATATTATTTCGCTACGCGAAATTGGAATTTTCATTTCATCTTCCCAATTTGCATATTCAAAAAAAATGATGTAACAGATGCAATACCATTATCATCTAACCTATTGATATTATTTCAAATAACGAAATTTGAGCCGTTGCATCTTTTGCATTTTTGGAATGCAATTGATACATTTTTGGGTTGTACTTCCTTCTTCTGATTCCCATTAGGGAATCAATATTTGTAACACATCGAAACCGCAAAGAATTATTAACCCCGTAGGGGTTAAATATGAAAAATGACGGCAATTTTCGTTTTATATGCTATCACTACGTGATAGAAAGGCAGAGGGTTATTTCGCAGTTACAAATATTATTTCGCTACGCGAAATTGGAATTTTCATTTCATCTTCCCAATTTGCATATTCAAAAAAAATGATGTAACAGATGCAATACCATTATCATCTAACCTATTGATATTATTTCAAATAACGGAAAATTTTCCATTGCATCTTTGAATACAAAAAGATGCAAAAGATGCAATTCTTATCTCCCTCTCCAAGAATGGAAAGGGTTGGGCTGAGGTTGACTAACTATCAATGAAAGAACTCACATGAAATAAACGATAATAATAATTATTTATTGCTGTAAAATAAGATTAATTATTACGAACTTACCAATTGATAATGTGTCCACATTCTTATGATTTTGACGATTTTCGGCTCTTCAATAACCTGATAAACAAGCCTATGTTTAATGTTAATTCGTCGGGAATATGCTCCTGCTAAGCTCCCCTTGAGTTTTTCAAACCTTGGAGGTGTCATATATTGATTTTGTTCCAAAATCCCAATCAACCGTAAAACTTTGGATTTGAGCCCGGCTGAAGCTATTTTCTTTGCATCCTCAACTGCCTGATTAGTATATACTATTTTCCACATCACCATTCAGGGGTATCTTTGCAGTCTTCGATTGGTGTAGTCAATCCTTCTACAATTGATTCTTTCATTCCCGGAATGGAAACCAGATAAAGAGTTTCCTCAATTTCCCGCCAGTCATCTTCGCATATAAGATAGGCATTATTGCGTTTGCCTACAATATTGACAATTTCACCGGTTTCGGCAGTGTTGTCTAATAATCTGAAAAGATTCTGTCTCGCTTTAGTTGCATTTATTGTAATCATAATTTCTCCAATATGTACATATTAATGTACGCAATAATTGTTAAATTATTTTATATCTTCACTAACTTCCCAACTTTATCCCCTACTCTCACAAAAAAGTGTTGAGGTGTTTAAGGTTTAGGCGTTTAGTTGAAAGAATTGTTTTTTTCTCCCCTTCGGAACTCCTTGTTCGATATTCTCTTATTTCTTATTCTTATTTTTATTCTTCCCCTTGTCCCAAGCCATTGTAGCCTTGAAGAAATTCCCCAACCCCTTTTTCAAAGGGGAAATTTTAAGTCTTCAATCCTCTTAATCCCCAAAATCCCTGAAATCCCAGTTCAGACATAAATTTATCGATTATTTTAAGATTATTAATTTTGATGATTGATTAATACTGCCACCGGTTACCCGAATGAAGTATATCCCGTTTGAAAGATTCTTAGTACTGAAAGTAATGGTGTTCATCCCTGAATTCAAATTTCCTTCCTTAATGTTCATAACAAAACCACCATCTTCATCATATAACAAAATTTTCGCATTATCATACATTTGGGAATCAAATTCAACGACTACATTACCCAATGCAGGATTGGGATTAATTCTGATGATTGCTTCAGGATGAATATCATCCTTTTTAGCTGTAGGCTGTAGGGTTAAATCATACATATAAATGCTTCTGGAATAACCATTTACTAATAGTTTTGAGTCATCAGGGGAAAGATCAAATCTTTTAATAATTTCAATCGGTGGAACTTGCCAATACCATGAGTTAATAATTTGACTTGTAAAAACATTATAGACCACAAATTTATAAGATTTGTTAATTACTGCCAATAATACAATCAAACTATCATTCGAGGTATAATGAAAAGATTCTAAATATAAGCTATCAATTTGTTTTTTCTTGATAATTGAATCAACTTGAGTATCCCATGTATAAATATTTCCGAACTCATGTATGCTTGTGATATACCTGCCACTCCTACTAATTTGGAATATTCCCCAAGCATCGTCGCGATAATATTTCTGCAAATTCAAACTGTCTGTATCATAAAACCCGATGTATTTTAAGCTATCCTTGAATATTAATAATATATTCTCATCGGGTTTCATTAGAATTTCATTTACTGAGTTGTCCTTTTTTAGTGAAACTAATTCGTCATTACTTAAGTCAATTTTATAAATATAATTTATTTCTGTTTTCTTTGGACCTTGATAAAACTCATCAGAAGTCAGAACAAATAAATATCTACCATCTCTAGAGAATGCATAACTTTTAGTTTTCCAATGATAAGGCAACGGTCTGGGATAGTTTTTAAAAATAATAGAGTCGAGTCTCTTTATTATGGAACCATCGCTCAATCTGCGTATAAGCATAACAGGTGAAGAGTCACTACCACCTACTGAAAGAAAGGTAAGACTGTCGGGAGATATGAGGTCACCAGGAAGTTTCACTGAATCATTAGTCCACATTACTCTTCCACTATCAGCAGTTAAAAGACAAGTTACATATTGAGAACTATCATTGTAATGACTAATAAGAACCTTAGTCCCATCATTTGAAAAATACCCCCTAGATTCACTATTAACTTTTCTCGTCCATAGGGTATCCTGAGCATTTAGTTCTTGAATTCCTAAAAGTGAGAGAATTACACTGAGCAAAATAAATATTTTCGTTTTCATTGTTTTTTTCCTTAAAAATTAATAATTAATGAGTGAAAGGCGAGGGACTTGAAGAAGATCCCGACTTGATTTTATTGTCACATACAAAGAAGCACTGATTTCCGGAAGCAGGTGGCACGCAGTTTTGGATTGAGCTTGTATTTATAGCTTCAAAAGACCTTGTTGGCGTAGAACAATTTGAAAGAAACACGAATACTGAAGTTTCACAGCACTCGGTGCTTGTAGGACATTGAACAAGAGATGAGGTAGGATTAAGACCGATTTGACGCCAGCAGGCAGGCTGAGTAATTTTCCACATAGTACCGGAATTAGTTGACATAGGAGGCATGCTCAAAGGATTATCCCTTAAAATAGCAAAAATTGTATTTGCATGGATTTCCTCGGGAGTATAGAACAGGAAAATAGAATTATCCGGTTGAATAGAAATTATTTTGAGAATTTCAACACCATTGCATATGTATTTCTTATAGGTTACAGCTACTTGCCCGCCTGGAATAGGAAAATTTTGGGTTTGAAGAGTAGCGGCACTTTCTGCCTCCGGGCAGGGCGGACAATCAATCGTTTGCTGAGCAAGCACCTCATTTCGCTCTGAAAACAAGATAATTGAAAAAGCAAACAAAAAATAAAACCATTTGAACTTCATCATTAAATTCCAATAAATAAATTAAATTTTTCATCGAAACCTATGTAACTTACGAAAAATAAATTCAAACACAAACAAGAAAAATATTTTACATTTACTTTTTCTTCTACTCCTAACAGTCTGAATCGCGGATTATTTGGATTAAAGGATTAAGAGGATTTTCAAGAATATGATATCTTCTACGGACAGGAGATGCATCCTGTCCTTTCTAAATTGAAGTCAGGAATAAAACCCTGAACATATATTTTTATAAACTTAAGAAATCAATCAATATCCCATCAGTTTTTCAAGGTCTTTTCTGACTTTTTCTTCGTTTGGCAGTACGTCATTTTCGTAAACCGGATGGTACGGAATATGCGAATCTTTTGCCGCATGTCTGATTACAGGGGCATCAAGGTAATTAAATGCTGACTGAGCAATCGTTGCGGCGATTTCTGCACCAAATCCGGATGTAAGAGTATCTTCGTGGAAAACAAGAACTCTTCCGGTTCTTTTTACGGAATCGAGAACAAGTTCTTTGTCCCAGGGTATAATTGTTCTTAAGTCAATTATTTCAATAGTTTTTGATGATTCTTTTTCAAATTTCTTTACTGCATTGAGTGCATCCCTCACTCCCATTCCATAAGTTACGATTGTTGCATCATTGCCCGATTTCACAATTTTTGCTTTTCCAAAAGGAAGCAGATAATTTTCATCAGGCTCAATGGTAGTGGAATATGGCAGACGGTACAATCCTTTGTGCTCACAGAAAATAATGGGGTCCTGCATTCTGCAGGCAGTTTTCAGCAGTCCTTTTGCATCTGCGGCAGTGCTCGGGTAAGCAATCATCAAACCGGGAATATGAGCAAATATTGCTTCAATGTTTTGTGAATGGTACAAACCGCCATGAATATAACCGCCAACGGCAACCCTAATTACAACATCTGCGGAAAAACCACCGTTGGAACGGTACCGCATGGTTGCAATCTCATTTTTTATCTGCATAAATGCGGGCCAGATATAATCGCCGAATTGAATTTCAACAACCGATTTGAATCCTCTGACGGCAAGTCCCAAAGCAACACCGGCGATGGAAGCTTCTGCTAATGGAGAGTTAAATACGCGGTCTTCTCCAAATTTTTTCGATAAACCTTTAGTCGCAGTAAAAACTCCGCCTTTTGGGTCGGCAACATCTTCGCCGAATATAACCATTTTATCGTTAAAAGCCATTTCTTCGTGAAGTGCATGATTGATTGCATCAACCATAACAGCTTTGTTCCCTTCGGCAGGCTCGGAAACTGCATAATTCAAATTTCTTGTTTCTAACGGTGCAAACAAATGAGACATGGAGTCTTCAGCAACAGGGTCAGGTCTTCCCCACGCCCAATCTGTTGACTCGTCAATCTGAATTTTCACCTTTTCCTGAAGTGCATCAATCTCTTCCTGTGTGGAAATATTATTTTTAATTAAATAATGAACTAACTTTACAAGTCCGTCCTTTTCATTTTTCCCGGTTTCAAGTTCCAACTCGGTACGATATTTTTTCTGGTCATCGCTTGAGGAATGGGGCAACAATCTTTCAACCATGGAATGAAGCAAAGCCGGTCCTTTGCCCGAACGTACAAACTCTGTTGCTTCTCTGGCGGCGGCGATAGATTCAAAATAATCTGTTCCGTCAAATGTTTTCATCAGAAGATTTGCATAACAGCAGAATGTGTGACCGACATTTCCGCCCATTGATTGTTTTTCTCTCGGGACAGAAATTGCATAGCCGTTGTCCTGAATATGGAACAAAACGGGCAATTTCTCTCTCGAAGCCCAGTTCACTGCTTCGTAAAACTCTCCCTGACTTGTTGTTCCTTCTCCTGATGCAACATAAACAACCTCATCACTTCCCAATTTTTTGGAAGCAAGTGCTGTTCCGACAGCATTCAGGAATTGTGTACCTGTTGGCGAGGAAGAAGTCGGCAGATTGAGAGCCGGATTTCCGTAATGCCCGGGCATTTGCCGCCCGCCTGAAGAAGGGCATTCTGGTTTTCCAAAAGCAAGAAGGAAATACTCATCAGTTGTCATACCCATTGAATACGTAAAAGCACAGTCGCGGTAGTAAGTCCAGCCCCAGTCCTTTTTGGGTTGGAGAGTCAAACCTATTGCAGTCTGAACAGTTTCATGCCCGCTTCCGCCGATATGGAAAAAGGATTTACCCTGCTTAACCAGAATCAGATGCTTCTCGTCCGAACGCCTGGCAGTAAACATAATTTCAAGCGCCCGCATCATATCTTCTTTTGAAAGCTTGAGATATTCGTGAGGAAGCATGTTATTATCTAACTTAACGGGCGAGCTTGCACACCCGGGTCCGCTTCCATGCTTGCATCCCGAAGCCTCGAATGAATCTTCGATTGAAACAAGTATTTTATCATCTATATTCGCAGAAATTGCTTTCACTTTTTTCGAAACTGCCATGTTGGTATCCGGTAAATTTAAAAAATATACAACTTTATTTATAAAACACAAATGGAATAAAAATATTAAAAGATTTGGCTTACGATTGCAAATTTCATAATTTGCTTTTTTTTCTAAACCAGACTTTTAATTAACGAATTAAATATAGATTTATGACATGGAAAAAAATCATAGGTCAAAATAGAGTTAAGAAAATACTCCAAAAAGCGATTATCGAAAATCGCATCCCTCATGCTTACTGTTTTTGGGGAAGTGAAGGTATTGGAAAAGATGCATTAGCCCTTGAATTTGCGAAAGTTGTAAACTGCCGCAATCCAAAAATTAATAATGAAAATGAGATTGAGGCATGCGATGAATGCCATAGCTGTCGGCAGGCTGATAATTTTCAGCATCCTAACATTCACTATATATTCTCCTTGTCAACCGGTGATTCCAAATCCACTAAAACCGGCGATACCGTTCTGGATAAAATGTCGGATGAACAAGTTGACCTGATTCGTGAGCAATTAAAACTGAAATCTGAAAATCCTTACCATAAGGTAACGCTTCAGAATGCAAATCAAATTAAAATCGCTTCCATTAGGGAAATCAAAAGAAATCTGGTTTTGTCATCATCCCAGCAAGGCAGGAAAGTCATTATCATTTCCAGAGCAGACGAGATGACCACAGAATCGGCAAATGCCTTTTTGAAATCACTGGAAGAACCAAGCGACAATACGACGATAATTATAACAACACATAAGCATGAAACAATTTTGCCGACAATTCTTTCCCGCTGTCAGCAGATAAGATGCGAGCCTCTTTCCGACCCTGATATTACTAATGCACTGATTGAGCAATTTCAGATTCCGGAGGCAAATGCCCGTTTGGTTTCAGTTTTTGCACAGGGCTCATTTTCGAGGGCGGTTGAATTTCTGGATGAGGATATGAAAGAATTACGCGAGGAAGTGGTTGAAATTCTCCGCATTTCACTGAAGAAGAGAATTTTCAGATTAGATTTGATGGCAAAGATTGAACTCCTTGCAAAACAAAAGGATAAAAAGAAGAATGAAACTTTTCTTGCTTTGCTCCTTCTTTGGTTGCGTGATGTTTATTCTGTGGCGAAAGGAAATGATGAGAACATCATTAATATTGACCAGAGGGATACTATAGCAAAGTTTGCAAATAATTTCGGGAATCGTCCGATTGATGATGCAATCATAACGGTGGAGTCGGCTGTAACTCAAATTAAAAGAAATGTCCAGCCAACTCTTGTATATTTGAACATGTTTCTTAAATTAAGAGAACATTTTTTTTAGTCTTGATTAACTTTAAATGTCTGAATTATATATGTTTATTGAAATTATTATTGGTTATTATCTTGGTTTTAGTTAAGTTAGAAATTTTAATTTTGTTATTTTGTAAAAATCATTTTGGAATATATGTATAAAGACACTTTTGGGAGCAATAATACCGGCGAATGGGGAGATCCACGAGAACAACAGCCTTATAATAAATTCGACAACAAAAACAACAACAATCCAAAGCCCTATAACAATTCCCATCATCAGGGAGGATGTTGCAAGCATGCACTTAATGAGGACTTAAGTGCTGATTTTTCAGTTTCTTCGGTGAAATACGAAAATACAGGAAAAGCGGAAGAATCGCCAGTGGCTGTTGTATCCTTCAAAGGTAAAAGGAAAAAACTTTTCAATAATGCAAACAATCTGCCTTTAAAACAATATGAATATGTTGTTGCTCAGATTGAAAACGGTGTGGACATCGGAACGGTTTGCAGTTGCGGTGCAGATGCTGTTGATAAGCAGAAATCTGTTTACAAAGATGAGGTGCCCGATATGGCAATTCTCAGACATGCCACAAACGAAGACCTTTCCAAAATGAAAAAGAATGAGCACGACGAAGACTGGGTTTTGGAAAAAACAAAAGAATACGTCAAAACTTTCAATCTGGATATGAAGGTCACAGATGCTGAATGGCAGTTGGACCGTCAAAGACTTACCATTTACTTCACAGCCCCCCAGCGTATTGATTTTCGTGAACTTGTAAAAGAACTCGCAAGAAGTTTTAAAACAAGAATTGAATTACGCCAGATCAGTACCCGCGAAGAAGCTAAAAGAATCGGCGGAATGGGTCCCTGCGGACTCCATCTTTGCTGTTCGTCATTTGGAAGCGAGTTTTCTCATGTTACGCTTGACCACGCACGCAACCAACAGCTTGCAAACAATGTTGCAAAGTTAAGCGGTTACTGCGGCAGACTCAAATGCTGTTTACTTTACGAACACGATACATACCTTGAAGAATATAAAAATTATCCTCCGTTGCATTCCACAGTTTCATTGCAGGAAGGCAATGCGAAGATTATTAAGATTGATATCTTCAAGAAAATGGTTCACTTGCATATCACCGGCAAAGGGGTTTATAAAAACATGACCGGCGAAGAAATGGAAGAACTCAGCAAAGCCGGGAAGATTACTCCTCCAACCAAGGATGAACAATTTTCTAACTTTGAATTTGACGATTTGGATGAATTGGCATACATTTCAGATAATGAATATTGATGTTACAGCGATAAGTGTGTTTTTTAATATAGATGTAAGATTTTTGTAACTTAATGGTGCAGAATGGAAAAAGAAAATTTAACTCAGGAGCAGATTACCGCTTTGGACGGCATCCTCGGTAAACGAGGAACAGGCACTGAAAATGCAGTCGGCATTTTGCAGGACATGCAGTCCGAATTCGGCTTTCTACCTATTCAGGCAATGCAGTACATTGCAGACAATTCAAATGTAACAGCCAAACAACTTTATGGTGTGGCAACTTTTTATTCACAGTTCAGGCTCTCACCAGTTGGCAAGCATATTGTCAAGGTTTGCCACGGAACAGCATGCCACGTTCGTGGCGCCGATATGGTAGATACTGCCATCGAAGAATATTTAGGAATCAAAATGGGAGAGACAACCCCCGACAGACAATATACTATCGAATCCGTTGCCTGTCTTGGTTGCTGTTCTCTTGCGCCGGTGATGATGGCAGATGAAACCGCTTTCGGGCATCTGGACAGAGCCGCTGTCAGAAAAGCAATGAACAGACACAAACAAGATTGTAACAAAGCTAATGCGGAGCAGAAATCATGACAACAAACGGAAATAATACAAAAATCATAGTAGGCTACGGGTCTTGCGGTATTGCCGCAGGTGCACGCGATGTTTACAATGAATTGAAAACCAGTATTGCCGGTTTTGGCGGCGATATTTCCCTTGAAATAACAGGATGCAACGGCTCATGCCACTTCGAACCTATCGTCGAAGTTTATGTCCCCGGACAGCCGAAAGTCAGCTACGGGCTCGTTGACCAAAAGAAAGCACTTCAGATTTTTGAAAGCCACATAATAAACAATCAGCCGGTTGACGAATGGACTTTCGAAAAAGGTGAAATTTCTGAACCAACTCAGGCATTTACCGGGCCTCAGGTTAAAATTGCCCTTAGAAACTGCGGATTTATTGACCCTGAATCAATTGACGAATACATTGCAACAGGCGGTTATGAAGCATTAAAAAAAGCTTTGACCACACTTTCTGCCGATGACGTTGTCAACAACATTATCGCATCAGGTTTGAGAGGCAGAGGCGGCGGCGGTTTCCCAACCGGGAAAAAATGGCAGTTGGCTAAAGCTTCTGTAAGTGATGATAAATATATTATTTGTAATGCCGACGAAGGAGACCCCGGTGCATTTATGGACCGTTCGGTTCTGGAAAGCGACCCGCATTCGGTTATCGAAGGAATGTTAATCGCCGGATATGCAATCGGTGCAAGCCATGCTTATATTTATGCAAGAGCTGAATATCCTCTTGCAATCAAGAGATTGAATATTGCAATTGACCAGGCAAAACAAAAAGGATTACTGGGTCAAAATATATATGGAACTGCTTTTGATTTTGAAATAAAATTAAAAGAAGGTGCCGGAGCTTTTGTTTGCGGCGAAGAAACTGCTCTTATGGCAAGTATTGAAGGCGAAAGAGGAATGCCCAAAAAACGTCCTCCTTATCCTGCCGTTAGCGGACTTTTCGGCAAACCGACAAATATCAATAACGTAGAAACATTTGCAAATATTCCATGGATTATCTCAAACGGACCTGAAAAATTTGCGGCTTACGGTACCGAAGGAAGCAAAGGAACGAAAGTATTTGCTCTTGCCGGAAAAGTAAAACGCGGCGGTTTGGTTGAAGTACCAATGGGAATGTCCATTTCCGATATTATTGAAAAAATCGGTGGTGGAACTATCAGCGGCAAACCTGTTAAAGCTGTTCAGCTTGGCGGTCCTTCCGGCGGATGTATCCCAAATCAATATCTTGGAATTTCTGTTGACTACGAAGAACTTAAAAAATACGGAGCTATGATGGGTTCCGGCGGTATGGTTGTTATGGACGAAGACGACTGCATGGTTGACATTGCAAAATTCTTCCTGAAATTCACCCAGAACGAAAGTTGCGGCAAATGTACTTTCTGCCGTATCGGTACTAAACGAATGCTCGAAATACTGGAAAGAATAACTTCCGGCACAGGCACTGAAGCCGATATTGACCTTTTGGAAGAATTAGGACAAGGAATCCGTCAGGCTTCGCTCTGCGGTTTGGGACAAACAGCTCCGAATCCCGTTCTCTCTACCTTGAGATACTTCAGACACGAATACGAAGCTCATATTAAAGATGCTAGATGCCCTTCACGTTCCTGCAAAGCGTTAATAACATATTCTATTGTGGCTGAAAAATGTACCGGCTGTATGGCTTGCGTTAAGCCCTGCCCGGTTCAGGCAATCACAGGCAAGAAAAACGAACCCCATTTGCTTGATATCGAAAGATGTACACGTTGCGGAGTTTGTAATCAGGTTTGTAAATTCGATTCAATAATGGTTGAGTAAAGGAGTAAAAATAATGGAAAAAACAATCAATATAAAAATAGACAATGTCGAGGTTCAGGTTCCTGACGGAACCAGCATTCTTGATGCCGCAAAGAAGATTGGTGTAGAAATACCTACTCTTTGCCACCACGAGAAATTGAAACCTTTCTCCTCGTGTTTCGTATGCGTTGTTGAATCTGTGAAAACAGGAGGCAATCTTGTTACTTCATGTTCTACAACAGCAATGGACGGAATGGAGATTCTGACTGATTCATATAAAGTAAGACAAAGCAGAAAACTTTGCCTCGAGCTTTTGCTTTCGGACCATGCAGGAGACTGTCTTGCTCCATGCCAGGCGGCATGCCCTGCAAATACACCTATTCCCGCTTATCTTGATGCAATTTCAAAAGGCGACCCTTTGAAAGCATTGAAAATCATCAAAACACGTATTCCTTTTGCCGCAAGTATCGGCAGAGTTTGTCCAAGACCATGCGAAACTGCTTGCAGAAGAAATAACCTTGAAGGTGCTGCGGCAATTTGTTCACTCAAAAGATATGCCGCAGACGAAGACCTCAATTCCGACAATCCTTTTGTTCCCGAGTGTGCACCCGATACAGGCAAGAAAATTGCTATCATCGGTGCCGGTCCGGCCGGACTTTCGGCAGGATATTATCTGAGACAAAAAGGCCATGCCGTAACTGTATTCGACCGTCACGACAGAGCAGGCGGTATGCTTGCATTCGGTATTCCCGATTTCCGTCTGCCCAGAAATACTCTTGCCGCTGAAGTTGCCACAATCATTGCAACAGGAATTGACGTTAGATATAATGTTGATTTTGGAACTGATGTTACAACCGAACAACTGAAAAAAGAAGGTTACGATGCGATATATATAGCCATTGGTGCTCAGGGTGCAACTGCAATGAGAGTCAGCGGTGAAAATCTTGAAAGAGTTTACTCAGGCGTTAAAGTCCTCGATAACGTAGCATCGGACGATCCGCCATATCTTGGAAATTCATGTGTTGTGGTCGGCGGTGGTTCCACTGCAATTGATGCCGCAAGAAGTGCCAAAAGACTCGGCGTGAAAGATGTTTACATTATGTACCGCAGAACCCGCCACGAAATGCCTGCTCACGAAGAAGAGGTTGACGACATGGTGGAAGAAGGAGTTGAACTTATGGAACTTACGGCACCTCTTTCAATCGAAAGCGACGGCGAAAAATTGAAAGTTACTTCTTTGAAAATGAGACTTGGCGACCCCGATTCATCAGGCAGAAGAAGTCCTGTTAAAATTCCCGGAAGTGAATTTTCCATTACCTGCGATTCAATGGTTTCTGCTATCGGTCAGGCTATTGACGGCGATTGCCTTAAAGGTACCAAAGTTGAAACTTACGAGTGGGGAACGATTAAAGTCAATCCAAAAACTTTCATGACAACCGAAGAAGGAGTTTTCGCAGGCGGTGACTGTGCCGTTGACGGAAACGGTAGAATTGCAGTTGAAGCAATTGGTATGGGAAGACGTGCCGCCGAAATGATGGATTTATATGTTAACGGCAGAAAATTGAAATCTGCAGTTAACGAATTTACCGTCGAAATCGGTTCACTGGCTGAAATACCTGCCGGTTTTTACAAAGGTACTTCAAATATTGACCGTACAAAAATGCTTAAACTTAAAATTGCCGACAGACTTAATCCTATGTTTCCCGAGGTTGAACAAGGTTATTGTTCCTCTGATGCTATCGGCGAGGCTTCAAGATGTTTGAACTGCGGATGTGCCGAGCAGGATATTTGTGCTCTACGTGCTTTCGCTTTTGAATATGATGCCAATCCGAAAAAATGGAAAGGCGGGCATAGAGACTGGAGTGTTGACGACACTCACAAAGTTATTCAATATGAATCCGGCAAATGTATTCTTTGCGGTGCATGCGTCAGAGTTTGCGAAGAAGTGAAAGGACTTGGGGCTATCTGCTTTACAGGCAGAGGTTTCCCGACAAGAGTTCAGCCGAACTTCGGAAATCCCTGGGAAGAATCCACATGCGACGGATGCAAGATGTGTGTTGAAGTTTGCCCGACAGGTGCAATCCTTGAAAAACTTGAGGACGGCACAACTGTACCGAGCCATCTGACAAGGTCTGCACTCAGCGAAGCATAAGACCGGATTTCGCTTTTATTTCAAATCCCCTCTCCCGAACAGGTTAGGGGATTTTTTTTGGTTTGTCAGGGAATTACTACGAGTTGAGGTGTTTAGGTAATGAGGAGCAGGCAGAGTTATTTGTTATTATATCGAAAAACTTCTAGGGTGTCCCCTTAACGAAAACAGGAAAAATTGAAGTAGAAGATATTATAAAAAAAAGCATCCCATATACTTTATGGGATGCTTTAAATACTAAAATTTCATTTATAAAAAAGATTATTCTTCTGTGACTTTTTCTTTGCTCCATGTGGCGAGAGTTGTGATAAGTTCTTCAACTGCTTCAAGCACTGTATCTCTGATTTCGGCAGGAATTTTTTCAAGAACTTTGAAATTCAGTTCAACATGTTTTTTTGTGATTGCCTGAATGAATGGTCTTGCCGTATCAGTTAAACTGATTTTAATGTTGCGGCGGTCTTCCAGATCCATATCACGAATGATATAACCTTTTTCTTCCAAGGTGGTTAAAACCTGAGTAACTCTGCCCTGAGTAACGCCGATCTGACCTGCGAGTTCTTTTGCATTAATTGTGAACTTGTCTTTCAAGAACCGAAGGAGGCGAAACTCTGCGGTTGTGAGGTTGTACAATTTTGAGAAATAATGCTCTTTATCCTGGCAAGCTTTTGCCATCATAAATGTAAGTTTTGAAAGCCTTTCGGCTTGCGATTCACTGATTTTAACTCTTCTTGGCATAACCTTACTAATCCTGTTAATTAAAAAAGCTTAATAAATATATAAGTCCATAAATAAATTCAGTCCGAAATTAATCATTCTACAATCATTTTCAAAAATAATTTAATTATTACTTGGTGATGTGTGTCATATAAATACTCATAAAATATTTGTAATTATATAATTATCAGTTGCTTATGATGATGATTTTCTGTAACCGTAAAATTGACTTAAATTTGTTAAAAATAGGAATCTCTGAATTATTTATTAAAAAGTTAAATTTCCCGTTTGAGGAAAACATATCCGTTCAAAGAAAAAAGTAATTTCAACTTTGGATTTTGCAGGTATTTTTCGGATCCCTTATTTTTGCAAACGAAAAAAACAGGTTTGTCAATTTCTCCATTGAGAAGCCAACCCTCATATTCATCATGAGATATGCCTTTTGCTTTTGCTGAGGCTGAATATGGCTTTTGTGAATAAAAATAATGGGCATAGCTTTTGTAGCCTAACACATGGACGTAACAATCCTGTCCTTTTAACTTCTGATAGAACTCTATAGGTGTTGCCTGAGTATATTTCTCAATTTTTGGAGCGATTAACGGCAAAAACAGCAAAACAACTAAAACACCACCGGCAAACAATGTCAGAAATCCTTTTAAATAGAATTTTCTTTTAAAGAGAATTATGGAAGTAATGATGGCGGCTAAATAAATAATCCCAATGAAATATTCAATTCCGAACCATTGGACATTGGCGGAAAGGAGTCCATGAGTAAATTTATCGGTTATCATCGGAAGGAAAGTCTGAATATTGATTAGAATCAATGGAAAAACTATCAGGAGAATTGAAAATATCCCCCCGATAATTCCTATCATCCAATTCGTGGAAGTCTTCCATTTCAATTCCTGATAGACAATTTTGTACATTGAATATGCGGCTAAAAATGTTATTGGGAAGTAAGCCAGAGAAGAATAATGAACTATTTTGGTTTTTACGATTGAAAATACAATCAGCACCACCAAAAGCAAGACAATCATAAAACCTTTAAAAAGTTTTTGATTAGGATTATCTGCGGAATTTGGAAGAATCCCTCTCAGCAGGATTATTGATGCAGGGAAGCACCCGAACAGAAGTACGACAAAATGATAATAAAAAGGACCTCCATGGCCTGCCTCACCTGTAGTCAGCAGGCGAAACTGATATTGGATGAAATCACCAAAGACTGACATTCCCGCTGAAGATATTGCCATACCATACCAGAGCAAATAAGGTACTGCGGAAATGAGACTAAAAAGCACAATTTCCTTTATTGGAAAACTTTCAGTTTTTCTGTTTAAGAACCAGAACACTAACCAACATAAAGCAGGAATAAACCAACCGACGGGTCCCTTTGTCAAAACTGCAAGGCTTATAAATATCCCCGAAAAGATGATGAACTTTCCTTTTCTGTCAGGAATAGTCAAAACAAAAGGAGATATCTGATAGTATCTGAAGATTGAGTAAATACCGAGAAACATAAAGAGATTAAAGAGCGGGTCAATAATTCCGCTTCTGAAGTAAAAGTGCGGCAGAAAAGAACCTATATAAGCCAATACCCACAGAATCCCGAATTTATTGTCGAAAAACTTACTTCCGATATTAAAAATTAGTAGAAGGGTAAAAATGCCGATTATTGCATTTGGGAGTCTTGACGCAAATTCATTTATTCCAAATATCTTCATCGAGGCGACCTGAAACCAAATAAAGAGCGGGGGTTTCTCGTGAAATGGTTCAAAATCTATCCTGACGGTCAAATAATCCCCAGTAAAAATCATCTCTCTTGCCGCTTCAGCGAAATTTATCTCGTCCCAGTCAAAAAGATGAACGTTTCCAAGCATTGGAACAAATAAGATAAACCCAACCCAAAAGATTAGGATGTAGTACTTAAGTTCGCTTTTATTTTGTAGAAACTTCATTTACAAGTCTTTCAAAAGCAGAAAAAATGTCAACATAAGAAATCGAATCAATCCGATTGCCATTAACGGCTAATATTTCATGTACTGTTTTATATGGTGTCCAAGGTAAATCGTTATTACCTGAAGCAAATTTATAAAGAGCAACACAAGGGATATTCATCAATGAAGCAAAATGAACAGCAGAAGTGTCAGTTGAAATCAAAAAATCGCAAGTGGAAAGCATACATGCATATTCCTTTAATGATGATACGAAAGGAGCGGCTTTAGAACTTGAATTTGCAGATATTTCGTTCAACTCAATTTTATAATCCACGGTCGAAAAGAGAATAATTTCGAAATCAGCATGCTTGCTATTAATAAGATTAACCAATTTGATTAAATTTTCAGTGCCGATATATTTTGATCTGTCAGAGCCTGATATTACAATCCCGATTCTTTCAAATCCATTTTTGCTATTAAGCAACGAAGAATCAGCGAATTCCTTTTCCTTATCAAATTCCTGAGAAAGTGACAAATCTTCCGATGCAGGATTAATCCCAAATGGAATCAGAAGTTGGGAAATTCTGTCAACAATATGAACTTTACTTTTATCGGGCAAAGTTACAAGATGGGAATAAATTGAAGAGTTCTCTTTTTTAAAGCCGAGAGAATATTTTGCCTTTATCAGCTTGATAATCAAACCAGAACGAGTTGATTTGTTATCAAGCATATCTACAACAAGATCATATTTCTCATTTTTCAATTTATTCAATAGAACTACATTCTTGAAAAAACCTTTTTGAAAAATGGAGTATTTATCTATGTAATTGGCGATTAAAAAGGAACCCGATGAATTCCTGTAACTAAGCAGAATATCAATTTTAGTTTCAGGAAGATGGTTACGAAGAATTCTTAAAAAAGAACGTGACACAACCAAATCGCCGATTCTATCATGCCTCAAAACAAGAATTTTTTTGATTTGTTCAGGTTCAAATATCCTCTGAGGTTCGTTAATCAGCTGACTCTCATTCTTATTTTCCAAAAAAGAATCAATTACTCGTTTCCCCAAAATCTCTATTTTTTTTAATATGTTGATATTGCAGATTATTTCTGAATTTGAAAAACTTCTGATTTGATAATAATTGGGTTATTCATTTTCCTTATCGTTCATACCGACGACTATAAGTCTTTGCCGCCAGTCATTGAAAAACATGACAAGTGTCGCAGATGTTGGCACTGCAATAAGTAAACCGATAAACCCAAACATACCGCCGAAAATGAACAATGCAAGAAACAAAACCAAAGGATGAAGTCCGATTCTCTTTCCAAGTATAAATGGCTCGATGAAATAAGTGTTGATAAAGTGCATCCCGCTTATTACCGAAACAACAATTAAAATCTGAGTCCACATATTATCGGGTTCAACAATAATTATCGTTAGACTGCTGATAATCATACTTCCAATAAAACCAAGATACGGTATTGGGTTCAGAAAACCCGCTATAATTCCGAGAACAATCGGGTAAGCAATTCCAAAAGAACTGAATGCAGTTGAACAAACAGTTGCTACCATAGTAGCCGCAATAACCTGCCAGCCGATATATATCATAAAAATATCATTTATTCTTCTAAGATCATGAAGAAATTTAACGTTTTTCTTTTCGAGAATAGCTTTTATTGTTGTTTTAATTCTTGTGAAATCTTTCAAAAAGTAAAAAGCGAAGATTGGAATTAGAATAACATTAAGGAGTTGTGTTGCAATTCCCGATAAACCTGTCAGCAATGACATCAACGAATTGAAAATACCAGTCATCATTCCTTTGATTTCAGGAATAGCTTCCTTTTTAATCAGTTTCTGAACATCTTCATTCCTGATACCGATGCTATCAAGTAATCTGTAAATTTTTCTGGTATCAAGATAACTGTTGACGGTTGTTACAAGGGAAGTGATCTTGTTGATTGCATCCTGCAACTGAACAAATATCATCGGGAAGATATAAATTGAAATCAAAGCCACAGCGCCGACAAATGACAGGATAAATACCATTGATGAAAGCCAGCGCGGCAATCCTTTTCTTTTCAGGAAAGATACTATTGGGTCAAGAAGATACGCAATCAAAAAAGCGATGACAAAAGGAACAAGAGCGAAACCAAGTTGCGAAAGTATCCATCCGATAAACACGAGTGAAATAACGAGCATCAGCCTTTTGATGTAATCATTTTCTTTCCTGAAAGGTGCCAGAAAGAAGATTGACAGAACAAACAGTATAAGCGGTACATAAATGATTTTTGTAAGAATCAGAAAGAAGACAAAAGCCGCAAAACCAAATATCAGCCCTGCTACAGCCATTTGTTTATTACCTTTTGATTCAGTTCCTGTCTTCATAATTTTTGTCCCGAATTTTATTTAAAAATTTCTAATTTTTTTTATATTAATTTTATGCAATATAATGACATCTTTTGCAAAAACCATGAGTTAAATTATCTTTGGCAAGTCTTCTGAATTTAATAAATTTATCGTGGTTAATGCAATCAAGAAAAGGAGTTTCGAAAACATTTCCAAAATTCATTTCCAATGGAAATGGTTTTGCACAGCATGGGGCAAGAAAACCATCCCAGGTTATATAAAAATGATTCCAGAGATAAGGACAATTGATGAATCCTTTTTCCATGCCGAATTTAGGATACTCGATATAAATATTTTCTTTGTCGGCAAACTCAATAACTCTTTTTAACTCCTTGCCAAATTCGGGAGTATCGTAAATTTCATAATGGCTCAAATCCCAGTCATTGGCAACCAAGTTAACCGAATTGAAGTAAACTTCCTTCAAGCCCAAATCTTTTGCGAGCTTAACAACTTCTGTCATCTGGAAGAAATTATCTTTGAAAACAACCATGTTTAACTTAACATCCATTCTTGATGTTTCGGATAATTTTGCTACGGCTTTCAGATTCTCGAGAAAATAGGAGTAATCAGATTTTAGTCTGATTTTTTCCATTACTTCGCCAATTCCATCCACTGAAATCTGCAAAGTATCAATTTTATCTTTTAGTTTCGTTATAACATCAACCGTTGATGGCAATTGAGCATTTGACGAAATGAAAATTGCAATTCCGTTGTTCTTTTGTCTGATATAATCAACAATTTCAACTATGTAAGGATAAATAACAGGTTCACCCAGACCCGTCAAAGCAATTTTATCCAGATAAGGTGAAAGCTGGTCAATAATTTTCTTTGCATTCTCAAGCGGCACATTCCCCTTTTTCATTTCAGCACCGAATGAATATTCTCTTGCACAGGTAATACATCTTAGCTGGCAATGGTTAGTCAGTTCGAGCATAACAGAATTCGGATACGGAACTTTGAGGGTTTTTCTCTTCAAAGTATAAATCAGTTTCAAAGTGTTCAAAGCATAATCAATCAAATTTCTTCCTGAAGGGAGATTGATTAATCTTTTTTTGATAATATTTAAATGCCGTCTGTTTATCATTAAATCAGACTATCGTTTTCTCGGTGCTATCAAAAGGAATCGGATTTGCCGCCCATAATAGTTTTTTCCTCAGCAAATCGTACCATGAACTGTTGGTTGGTTTGATGAGCTTGATAAACAAATCGGAACGTTTAATGACAATTTCTTCGCCATTTATTAAAGTCTTATGAATCTGTCCATCGGCAACAAAATGAGCTTCACCCGTAGGAGAGAATATCTTCAGGGTAATTTCATTTGTGTCGGGAACAACAAGGGGCCTGAGAGTCAGAGCATGAGGAGAAATAGGTGTCAGGCAGATTACTTTGGTGGAAGGAGCAATAACAGGACCTCCGCAGGAAAGCGAATAAGCAGTCGAACCGGTAGGGGTTGTAATAATTAATCCGTCAGCCCGATAGTCCGCAATATGATGTTCATTTGAATATGCAACCACGGTTACCATTCTCGAGGAATCCTTTTTTTCAATGACGAAGTCATTCAGGGCATAAACAGTTTCCCCATTGAGAGTAGTTTCGATGATTGCCCTGTCCACCACACGATAATTGCCATGAAGAAGGTCATTTATGGATTTCTCAAGCTCAGTAATCGAGTACTCTGCCAAAAAACCAAGCTTGCCAATGTTCACTCCCATAATGGGAATCTCGCTGTTGAGCATAACTCTTGCGGCATTGAGCATAGTACCGTCGCCGCCAAAAGAAATCACGATATCGGCAAATTTCCCAAAGTTCTCTGATTTGCAAGGTATTACGTGCTTTTGCAATTCAGAATTCATATTTGAAACCAATTCGGGTTTCGCGTAACATTCAATACCGAATTTAAGGAGTATATTGGCTGTTTGTTCAGCATATACGATTGCTTCGGGTTTGTAAGAATTTTCAAAGAGTGCAAATTTTTTCATTAAACTTCTTAAAGTATTAGTAAATAACGAAATATTAAATTATGAAAAAAATCGAAAATAACTAAGAAAAACTACCTTTCGGTTCACCTCTGTAACCCGACAGGAAAGCAGACATAGTCATTGCCTTTTTGCCTTGTAACTGAATTTCAAGAGGGGTAATGATTCCCTGCAGACATTCTATTTCCATCGTCTTATCTTTTATGGTAAACTTCCCGGGATTACCTCCTCCGGAAGTTGAGTAATTTGTTCTGAGAATCTTAAATCTGTTTCCTTCCCAATTGCACCATGCTCCGGGGAAAGGTGACATCCCATGTATAAAGTTTCTAACTTTTTCGGATGTGTTGTAATAATCTATTTTACAGTATTCAGGAAAGATTTTCGGGGCAGGCGAAGCCAGCGATTCATCTTGTATCTTTAATTTATATTCGCCCTGAATCAGCAAGTCAACAGTCTTTACCGCGATTTTGGCAGAAAGTGGCATAAGCAAATCATGCAAATCTCCTGCAGTTGAACCTTCGGGGATTTCAATTTCTTCTGTTAAAAGAATTGAACCTGTGTCAACTTTTTTCTCTAAAAGAAAGGAAGTCAGACCCGTTGTTTTCTCGCCATTCAGGATTGCGTGATTTATCGGAGCGGCACCTCTGTATTTTGGCAGGATGCTTCCATGTATATTAAAAGCTCCGAGCTTTGCAAGACTGTAAATTTCAAAAGGAAGAATTCTGAAGGCAATCACGATTATTATATCTGGAGCAAGAGATTTCATCTCATTGATAAAGCTTTCGTCATTCAGTTTATCGGGCTGTAGAACAGGGATTTTCAATTCTAAGGCTTTTAACTTAACAGCCGATGGAAGAAGTTGCAAGCCTCTGCCTTTGGGCTTGTCGGGAACCGTAACAACGACTTTAATCCCGAATGACTCGTGCAAATTAACAAGAGAAGGAACCGCGAATTCGGGTGTTCCCATAAAAACAATTGAAAGTTTGCTCATGTCCATTTTTTTAATAATCCTTATCGGTTTCTCGTCAAATTCGGAAATGTATTTCAAAAAAATTCAAAACCAACTTCAAAATTAACAAGAAATATGTCAAAAACAAAAACAAGTTTTGATAAATAGTCGAAATTCGATAGTTTTGAAGAATTATTTTTCATTCAGATTAAAAACAACAGCTGAAAACAATTTTATATATTATCCGAAAAGAATTTCTTCAGATTTCGAGAAGCAAACAAATGCTCCCGATTATTTTCTTTATGCCGCTTGTTCAGTTGGTCCTTCTTTCTTTTGCGGCTACTTTCGAAATCAAATCTATCAATTTCCATTTGATTGATAATGACCAAACTACATATTCAAGATTGCTGGTTCAAAAATTTTCCTCAACCAATTATTTTCATCTGATAAATTCATCCCACAGCGAAAAAGTTGGTTATGATGATTTAGCTCACCGTAAAGTGAAAATGGTGTTAATAATTCCAAAGAACTTTGAAAGGGATATTTACAAACAAACCAATCCTAAACTCCAGTTTGTTATTAATGCCGAGGATGGTTCAGCGGCAGGAATAATTCAGTCTTATGCGATACAAATTACCAATAATTTCAACAAATTGATTCTTAACGATTTTCATTTAATTTCACCAACAACAATTCCCAAAAATATCAATGTAATTTCAGAGTATTGGTACAATCCCGAACTCGATTACAAAGAATATATGGTTCCGGGAATTTTGGTTGTTTTGGTAACGATAATCGGTATGTTCCTTTCTGCTATGAACGTAGTTAGGGAAAAGGAAATCGGAACTATTGAACAACTCAATGTTACGCCAATTAAAAAGTATCAGTTCATAATAGGCAAACTTCTTCCGTTTTGGATTATTTCGATTATAATTCTTGCTTTTGGTCTGACGCTGGCAGTACTCATTTTCGGTATTGTCATAAGAGGAAATATCTTGCTGATTTTTTCGCTTTCGTCGCTATATCTTGTTGTTGTTCTTGGTTACGGACTTTTCATTTCGACAATAACCGACACAATGCAGCAAGCACTTTTCATAGCATGGTTCTTTGGCGTTGTGTTCATACTCATGGGAGGTTTGTTCACACCGATTGACAGCATGCCTCATTGGGCACAGATTATAACATTATTCAATCCCGTTTCGCATTTTATAGAAATAATGCGACGTGTTATACTCAAAGGCTCTGGCTTTTGGGAAGTACAGCGTCAGGTGCTTGTGCTTTCAGTTTATGCGGTCCTGATGGTTGTTTTGTCTGTTTGGCGATACAAAAAAGTAAGCGGATAATCCTTACTTGTCATATTGATATTTATAAATCTTGTTTTTTTCGTTCACAACAAAAGCATTTTCTTTAAGCCATTCAGCTAATTTATCCTGCTTTTTCTTGTTTTTCGAATACCAGTTTTTGAACATATCATTATCAATAGAGCTGAAAACATTATGATTATATGCTTCAAAAAGTTTACTGTCAATTAGCTTTTTATGCCATTCAAAAAGAGAATTTGGGAAAATTTTGTTTAGTCCTTTTGCAAACCAGAGTTTTATAAACTCTTCCCTTAATTTGAAATAATTATCCAAAGACAGGATGTTTTCATGGGGCATAACCCCTTCTGCACTCTGAGTCAAAATCTTCTGACATGCTTCTTCGAATCTCATTTTTGAAAAATCTTCGACATCGGTAAATTTTTTAACTGACGTAAATCTTGGGTTTAGCACACTGTCGCCTTTGCTGAAAAGTCCCGATTGAGTAGTTTGATAGATACATTTGCTAACCTCAGCAATTCTTTTTGGATTGTCGGCAATATTCATAAAAACTTCGCCATAAATCAAACCCCAGATTTTTTCAACTGTTGTGCAGTAGAATTGCGAAAGGTAATAATAATTATAAGCAAATGCAGGGTCAACATCCACACCTTTTTCCCAATAACCCAAAATTAGTGCCGGTGATTTTCCGGAAAGTGATTTGATAGTTGTATTCTTCTTTTGTTCTAACAACCCAAGTTCCATGTGAATTCTTCCCGAATTCGGAAATTTTTCCAATCCTTTTTTGTAGGTTTCTGCACTTTTCTTGTCCATTCCCAGATTGTCATAACTGTTTCCGAGAAGTTGATAAATCTGGTCATTTGCTTCAGGATGAGAAAGAAGTGAATCAAGTATGGCTGATGCAGTTTTATAATCCTTCTTCTGATAGTACGCTAAACTCTTTTCGTAGGGGTAGCTGATTGATTTTGCATCAATTAAAATTGCTTGGTCGAAAGCTGTGATAGCACTGTCGAACTTGCCTTTATTCAGAAACTCAATGCCTTTTACTCCCCATTCAAAAGCAATGGCAAGATTCTTATCTGACTGACTTTTCATGCCGATTGTCATAAGAAATATCAAAACCGGAATAATAACTTTTAATCTCATTTTTATACCTGTAACATATATAATAAAATAAAATTTGAAAAATGTTGTTTTAAACTTATATTGTTTTCATTTTTTCAAATTGCAAATATCAAAACTATTAAACGGAGTATTTATTATGAAAATTTTAAAAATATTTTTAATTATTGTTCTTTCGTCCGGATTATTCCTGATAAATAACAGTTGCCAGACCATACAGCAGGTGTCCAATGCCTTGGCAAATATGCAGAGACTACAGTTCAAGCTGGACAATGTCAATAATTTCAGCCTTGCAGGTATTGGATTAAGCAATAAAAACTCGGTAAAAGACTTCTCGCTTACTGACGGATTCAAACTTACAAGTGCATTTGCTTCAAAAAGTTTTCCTGCCGAATTTGTTCTGAATGTTGCCGCTTTGAATCCTAACGACGGAAAAGGAGGCACTCCCGGAACATCTGCAACTTTGACAAGCCTTGACTGGCAATTGTATATTGATGATGTACCTACAATTTCAGGCAATATTGCAAGTCCGGTTGAAATACCCGGCACAGGACAGACCACATTAATTCCTTTGAAAATGAATCTGGACTTATACAAATTTTTCCAGAACAAAGGCTACGATGGAATCATTAATATTGCTCTTGCACTCGGCGGCGTAAAATCCAGCCCTGCAAAGCTCAAACTCGATGCCAGACCAACTGTCAACACTCCGTTTGGTCCGATTGTTTATCCCGGCAGAATAACCATTATTGACAAACAGTATAGCAATTAAATTATGGAAATCTGGCTGATAATTACTCTATTCATTTTCGTTGCTTCTATATGCTCTATGTTGTCGTCGGCTTTGAAACATTCTAATCATGACGAGTTGGAAGAACTTTCTGCTGTCAATAAAAAAGCGGCAAGAATATTTCATCTTAAGTTGAAGCTTGAAGTATATTCTGACTTGTTTTCGCCTGTCGAAACACTTTTGTATATTACTATCAGCGTTTTTTCGGGTGTATTTATGGTTTTTAGATTTAGTTCATGGTACCCGTTTCTTTATCTTATATCGTTTATTTTCCTTTTCGCATTAGTTTTAAGAAGCATTTTCTTTGCAATAGGAAGAAAATATAATTTAAGAATTCTAATACCACTGTCGCCTCTTGTTCGTTTTATTTATTACCTGAATAAACCCTTTGTCCTGCTCATCGCATTTTCCAAAAATTTAATTATTCAGCAGACTCATGAAGAAGCTTCGAGGGAAGAACTGACTGCACTTGTTGAATCTGCCCACGAGGAAGGTTCGATTGACCCTGAAGAATACAGAATATTGAAAAATATCATGAACTTCAGCGACGTTCTTGTCAGTGATGTTATGACTCCAAGAACTGTCGTGTTCAGTCTTCCTGCAGATGAAAAGGTCGAAAACATAATAAATCACCCTGAAATTCAGATGTATTCCAGAATACCTGTCTGGCAGGGAGAATCAATTGATGACTCCGTTATAGGATATGTTATGACTAAAGACATTCTTCAGGCGGCTTTAAAAGGCAATGAATCGGTTAAACTGCGTGATTTGGCAAGGGAAATATATTTTATTCCTGAAAATGCTGAATTGGATATAGCCCTCGATAAGTTTTTAAAGCGTCGCCAGCATGTTTTCCTTGTCGTTGATGAATATGGCGGGGTAGAAGGTTTGCTTTCAATGGAGGACGTAATGGAGACCATTTTGGGCTCGGAAATCGTTGATGAAGCCGACCGTGTGGTTGACCTTCGCGAATTTGCAAAACAAAAAAGAGACAAGCGTATTGCTTCGGTCTCGGTGCAGGGTTGAACAAAATCGAGATAAAGATTTTATATTGTTAATAGCACAAAGAATATTTTGCACTATTTTTTCATTTTCCTAAGGCTTTTTTATGTCAAAAATTTATGTAATATTCCTTATCCTATTTTTATCTATGCCGGTTTTTGCAAAAAACATCGGTGGTGCCGAAATGCCCGACAAATTGATGCTTGAAAGTACAAATCTGACACTAAATGGCGGTGGAGTGATAAAAAAATTCTTCCTCAAGGTTTATGCAATCGGATTGTATCTCGAAAATAAATCCGGCGATGCAAACTCGATTTTAAATTCCGACAAACCTTATATCATCAGAATGCACTTTCTTCGCGGAGGCATCACAAGTGATAAGATCAATGATTCGTGGAAAGAAGGATTCGGAAAAGCAACCGGGAACAATACAGCCTCAATTCAAAATGAAATAAATAAATTCATAGCAATATTCAATTTTGAAATTCAGGACAATAATATCTTTCAGTTCGAATATAAACCCGGAGCCGGAACTAAAGTTTTCGTCAATAACTCTTTAAAAGGAACAATCAGCGGATTTGCATTCAAAAAAGCACTTCTTGGCATTTGGCTTGGAGCCAAACCACGGGACGAAGATGTTAAAGAAGCAATGCTTGGAAAGTAATTCCTTATTCAACAATCATCTTGAGTTAGCAAGTAAACCTTTGGGTGTTGGAAATAAAAAAAAGGCAGAAAAAACTTCTGCCTCGTAGAAACTGCTCTACTCTTTGCTATATTGTTTACTCTGTTGGTGAAGCTATATTCCCATTGCTTTTTGTCGCTCTGTTTGCATCTTGTCGAAATCTTTTAAGAAGATGTCAATACCGGCATCAGTTAATGGATGCTTCAAAGATTGCATGATGACTTTATAAGGTACCGTTGCAATATCAGCACCGGCTTTTGCCGCCTGAACAATGTGTATGGGGTGGCGGATTGATGCGGCGATGATTTGTGAATCATAACCCTGCACATCCCATATCTCGCAAATTTCATAAAGTGCTTCTTCGCTGTTTGCGGCAATATCATCCAAACGGCCCATGAAAACAGAGACATAAGTTGCTCCGGCATTATTCGCCGCAATTGCCTGAGTTGGCGAAAAAACGAGGGTAACGTTGGTCGGAATATCCTGACGGGAAAGTTCTTTCACTGCCGCAAGTCCTTCGGGTAGCATTGGAATTTTTATGGTAGCTTCAGGGAACCATGCTAAAATTTCTTCAGCTTCGGCGAGCATACCTTTAGTGTTTGTTGAATTTACTTCAACGGAAAGGTGACCACCGACTAACTGGTGAATTTCAAGTATTCTCTGGCGTACATCAACATTGGGATCCTCCTTGGCTAAAAGAGAGGGATTGGTGGTAACTCCGGTGATGAAACCGAGAGAAGCGGCATGGCGGATGTGGTCAATATTAGCAGTATCAACGTATATTTCCATTATATCTCCAAAATGAAATGTATAAAATTGCAATTTTTAAAAATGCAAAATAAAGATTGTTAATTAAAAATATTCATAATTTTTAGAATAGTTTTCACTTGTTCAAGAATTTTTTAAAAATCAAATTTGATTTGTTACGTTTAAATAACTTGGTTAAAATTCATTAAAAATATTTATAAATTATGAAAAGTTTCAGACTGTTTTTTTTGCTGGCTCTAAATATATTATTAATTGGTTCGGCACGTGCAGATGATTCCGGTTCATTGTTCTGGATGCGGGTAACCGAAAGTTCACAGATTGGGAATACACTTTGTATTGTCCAAAAACCTACTGGTGAATTATTTGCCGCCGGACAGGAAAAGTGGCTCTATCGTTCAGATGACAATGGGAAAACATGGTCACAGATTAAATTTGATTCTACCATGAGCAATTTGCATGTTTACAGCGTTGCAATAGGTAATTCCGGCGATATCATTATCGGCACTTCCGGAGGTGTTTTCTATTCTGACAATAACTGCATAAGCTGGAATTATATCGGAAAAGGTCTCGGTGATCCTATCGCAAGTATGGTTGCTGTGAAACCTGGAGGTGACATTTTTGTTGCAACAGCTTATAGTGGACTTTTCCGTTCTACAAATAAAGGAACGAATTGGAAGGAAATAAATAATGGGTTGGGAACTCCTTCAATAAATACGATTACTTTTACTGAAAATAACGACCTTTTCCTTGGTACCTATTCCGGTGTCTTTTACTCAAGAGATAACGGAACAAGCTGGAAGCAATCGAATAGTGGAATTCCTTCAAGTTTGCATATTTATTCTTTTGGTCTGCTGAAAAAATTTCATTTGCTTGCCGGAACAAGCGGTGGTGCAATTTACAAAACTACAAACAATGGCGGCACTTGGTTCCCCATTATGGATCTGAAAGACAGTTCTCGGATTTATTCAATTGTTGTCAAAAACGAAGCTGAAATTTATGCTTCAGTTTATGGAAAAGGTGTTTATTACACAAATGACAGCGGGGCAACTTGGTCCTGGATGAATGATGGTCTATACAATAAAGATATTCTTTGCATGATTCTGGCTAATAATACATCGGATATTTTTGCCGGAACTTGGGGAAGTGGAATATTTCTTGGGACTTCTGACGTTATTCAGACTACTTTTGCCGGTGGAGAATTCTGTGCCGGTTCAGAAATTGATATCCAATTTACTAAGTCAATTGATTTTGATTCTACAAACTATTTCACAGCTCAGCTCTCAGACGAAAACGGCAGTTTCGCAAATCCTGTTAATATTGGAAAACTTAAAGGTAAGGATGCTGGTACAATCCGGGCTAAACTTCCCAAATTTGCAAAATCAGGAACAGGATATAGAGTTAGGGTTGTCAGCTATAAACCAACCGCAACAGGAAAAAGCAATGGGGTGGATTTCACAATTAAAGAGCTTCCACCTTTGAGCATTGACGGAAAGTTTGTTGTTTGCCCTAATGTACCTCTTGTTTATAAAACTGAAACTAATAGTGATATTGAAACAAGATGGGCGGCTATTGGCGGCAAGATCAGCGGTGATGTTACTTCAGGCTCCGTTACCGTTACATGGGATGACGTTGGGAAAGGTTCAGTAAAACTTGTTCAAAGACATCTTATAACCGGATGCATTGATTCAGTAATTCAGGAAATACAAATTAGATTCCCCGCAAAACCAACCATCAAACGGGATGGAATGACACTTGTTTCCAGTTACGATTCCGGTAACCAGTGGTATTTGGAAAGCGAAAAAATTCCAGGTGCAACCGAGAAAATTATCACCCCCGAAAAAACAGGAAAGTATTCCGTTGAAGTTACTGATTCTAATGGCTGTAAAACTCAAATATCTGACCAATACTATATTAACGTTGAGTCAGTCATAGATATCGAAATGAATAAATTTGTTTTTGAACTTTCACCACTTCCGGCAAGTGACTATCTGAAGATCCGTTTATTGAAAGAAAATTCTTTAATAAGTTATATTGCAGTTTACAATCTGATTGGTGAGAAATTATTCATTAGTACCGAGCAGGCGAACTTCACAGGCATAAACGTAAATGGGTTAAGCAGTGGCGTTTATTTATTGAATCTTGTAGTTGATAATCAAATTTACATCGAGCGATTTGTTGTACAAAGATAATTGAAATTTGAACTGAGAATAAAATAATTATCTCAATATTCGTTTTAATATCATATTTATTTAAATTGTGTGGAAAACAGCTAAGGTTAGAAATATGAAAAATACTTGCTATAAATAGTTCACTGAACGGGTCATCCAAAGAACTGGGTATGCTGATGGATTCTTTTATCAGTGGAATGGAAGAAAGCGGGGCTACTGTCGAAATAGTTAATACTGACAGTATGACTATTCTGCCATGCAGAGCCTGCACAGATGATGTGAGTTATGAAACCGACGGTGAGTGCAAATGCGAAGACGACATGCAGGCACTTTATCCAAAATTAAAAGAATCTGATGTCTGGGTTTTTGCTTCTCCAATAACTGATTCGACTCTTTCAAATGACATTATAAATATTCTCGACCGTTTGGAACCAATGTTTCAACCCGTTTTAAAACTTAAGGGTACTTCGATTCGAATCCCCAAAAAAGGTAAAATTGCTTTCCTTTCTTCAACGAAAGATTACGAACTGACTTCTTTTGCTAATGCCGTTAATCATTTTAAATCAATCAGTAAAATGTATGAACGGGAATATGCCGGCTCAGTTCTAAGACCTCATTCATGGGCAATAAGCAATCTGGATTCAGTTGGTCTCCATACCGAAGATATTTTAAATGCGGCAAAAGAAGCCGGGAAAGAATTGATAAATAACGGAAAAATATCAACTGAAATTCAGCATCGAATCAGCGGGGAATTAGTCCCAAAAAAATCTTTTACTAACAAATTGAATTCTTTACTGAGTTGATTTTCTTTTGTCAGTAATCATTGATACATTATATGGAGATTTGCGGGTTTATATCGCAAATCTCTTTTAATTTATGGTTATTGCGAAAAAGCCATTTGTTACATCTTCACAAACTTACTTACTTTATTTCCCACCCTCAAAAAATATACACCCGACGGCAAACCCGAAACGTCAATTCTTACCGCCCTCTCCAAAAATGGAGAGGGTCGGGGTGAGGTTGACTAACTTTCAAAGAACGAGTTCAAAAGCAATAAACGAAAAAAAAGATTATTTATTGCTATAGGAATGAGGTAAGAAATATAATTCTTAGGTCAGGAGTTGCTTCCAGAACACCTTGATTTATTAATTACTCATACTTCCAATTAATTTTTTACGGAACTGATGTCAGTTGCCTGATTAAATTTCCTTCCAAGTCTATTTCATACAAATAAGAAAATGTATCGCCATCTTTGAACATTGAGACTGCTAAAGTATTGTTGCTTGTAAATACATGATATAAACCATAAGAAAACATACAAAATTTTTCTTTGATATTGATTATTTTAAGGGGAACAGGCTGGACAGGATTCTTCATGAATCCTTCAACATCAATAATCCAAACTTCTCAAAGACGGCTTGTTGAATCATATAGCTTTGTTTTATTAAAAACATTAGCGGAAACTGCAAAATGCTTTCCATCGGGTCTGAAGCAACCGTGTTTTGGACTCGCATATTTAATGTCTTTGAAAACCAACTCATTGTCATTGATATAATACCTTAGAATATGTGCTGAGTCATATTTTACATAATATTTGCACACCCAATCTTTTGTATAAGCTGACAATCCTTTATACTCCTGATCCTGAAGTTCCTGGGTTGCCGGGTTATATAACGAATAGTCGCCCTCCCCAAATTCTTTTAGTTGGTAATTAATTAAAAACCAGTCATTCCCAAGAGTTGAGGTTGGTAGCCATGCATCAATAGAAATTGGTGATCGTGAGCCAATTGCATTAAAAACTTTTGGTGTTATATCCTTAAAATATGTGCCGTCAATAGAGCAAATTGCGATATGGAAACCTCCGGGAAATTTCTTCCCGTCGCCAACTGTATCAACTCCCCAATGTGGTTCGATAACAAATTTTGTATTGTCGTATGGACACCAATGTATTACAGGACCTAAGCCGCCATATTGAATATTTTTTGGCAACAGTGATTTAATGTCAAACTGCGAAACATTTAGCGTTGTCAGGTCGAGTATTTTATCTTCCGTAAAAAATAATTTTGTGCCGTCAGGTGAAAGTTTAATGGCGTAGTGGGTACCTTCGAATTTGGTATTTGGGTCTGTAAACAGTGCCGGTAAAGGACAATTCTTTGGTGTTACAATCGGCTGTGGCGGATTTTCTCTGCAGGAAAAGAAAAGTAAAATTAGTAAAATATAAAGAAGAATTTTCATGATATTTTCCATTCAAAAATAAATACTTGTACTACAACTACAACTTACGAATGAAACAAATCAAATGCAAATATATTTGCAAGCATTTGAAAATTAAAATTGTTAGGCTAAGC
The DNA here is from genome assembly GCA_964606895.1 of uncultured Hyphomicrobiales bacterium. Lineage (GTDB taxonomy): Bacteria > Bacteroidota > Ignavibacteria > Kapaibacteriales > UBA2268 > CAZSHX01. The sequence continues at coordinate 102,632 of CAZSHX010000001.1, read as the reverse complement.
TAAATTATGGCAGTAGTTTAGTTGATTTAGATTCTTCGCTACGCTCAGAATGAGAAATTCGTGGGATAAGGAGTGGATTCCCGCGTTCGCGGGAATGACAAGTTGGGACTAGATTCTTCGCTTCGCTCAGAATGATATTTCTTAGAACCCACCTTTAAAAAGGTGCAGTTAAACCGAGCCCGAATCCGAAATGCCCTGCACCTATCGGTCCTGTCCCGAATCTGAAATCAACAGACCAGAAGATAACATTACTGACGAAAGTCGGGATTTTGCCGAAACCAAAACCAACTTCAGAATAGAAGTTTTTGCCTGTTGCCGAATAACCTTTTTCAGCCCTTGTAAAGAATTTTCCGCTTGATGCCGAAAGCGACAGGTCCAAACCCCTGCCCTCATAAAGCGGTAATCCGATTGCACGCCACCATAAATCAATAAGGTTTAAAGTCAGGTGTCCTGCAAAATATTCTGTTCCGCCGTATCTTCCAATAGGAGCCGAATAAAAATTCCCCTCGCCTCCGCCAAATGCAAGTGTTGTCCACTGGCGGAACTGATATTGAGGTGGTAGTGAGTCTGAACCCAAGCCGCCCTGAGCAATCATTGTAAGGCTGATGGGCAGATAGCCTGTAGCAATCAGCGGAATAACGAAATTGATTGAACCTTGTATATATTTGAATGAATTTCCTTTTGTTTGATTTTCGCCGTAAAGACCATTAATCCTGACAGATGATTGAATATTCCCAAGTTGGTTTGCACGTAAAAAATCAGCATAAGTAAGATTTAAAACCCCGATACGGTAATTCCCCGGCTCAATCAAAGGATTCAGCCGCCAATCATCCTTTGAAAAAATTGAACGGTTAGTGGCTCGGCTCAAATCATAATGATTGGCAAACTCGATTCCTCCTTCAACCCCGAATCTTCTGTATCGGCTGTTCAGAAAAATGTTCCAGCCCTCTGCTTTGAAATAGTCGTAGTAGTCCTGATGGAACAAAGCCGAAGTTACGGAATTTAAAATTCTTGATTGTTTTCTGTTGTCCGATAGAATATCAATCGAAGAAAAAACATTTCCCATTGCACTAAGCCTGATTGAGCCCGAATCAATAATTGGTACGGTTAAAGTAATTTCTCCCAGAGGTTTTTGCAATCCGAAACTGAATGTGCCCGTACCTTCCAGCCTGATGTTCTTGTAAGTCAGCGAGGGCGTTATTCCAGCAGTGATTGAACCAACGCGGTTAAAATCAAATGCAGGCATTATTCCCCAATCCCAGTCAGAAGCATTAGCTTTGATTGAATCGCTTTTTGCAACAAGACTGTCAACAGTTTTATACATTTCGATTTCTCGGGGAGTGATTTCCCTTAAAGAATTTTCTTCCCAAAATTCAGGTTTGGCTGAATCGGCAGTTTTTTCGACAGTAGTTTTTCTTGCTGTCTCTGTTGAATAAACAGAATCGGGCAACGCAGTATTCACCGTAACGTCACTGTAGATGCTGGTTGCCGAAACGTCCATTCCCAAATCGAAAAGACCTTTCACCACTTCGATCTTGGCTTTACCTTTAGCTTCGAGGAAAGTGGGATGCCAGATATTTTTCTGTACTTCGGTGAATTTCTGGTTTAATTCAATATCCCTCAGGAAAGCAATTGCAGTACCTTTGCTCGGTTTCAAATCGAGCTCTATGAGATTATAAGTGCCTTCCACGATTTTCATTGTTCCCTGAAAAAGCGGAAACAAAGCAGAATTCGGAAGAACTTCGAGTACATAAATATATCTGTCGTCGAGGACTGACTTTTCGAGCAATTTGAATTTATAGTAGGAAAGTGCGTCTTTGCTTAACGGAGTAATCATATCCACATTGAAAAACTTCATGTTGTCATCGTAGAAATTAATGAAATTGCCGATAGCCAGAACATTATTCGATGCAGGCATATTTGAAGTCTGCCGGCGCTGAATGATATTTGTCCGCGTAATTTTCTTTTCGTAATCCTGCATAACGTTCGAGAAAGTTTCAAGAACGAACATCTGAAATTTGGCATCCACTTTGTTTTTGCCGATTGTTGCACTGACCATCAAACTGTTGTCTTTTCCTGTGGCGGCATCAAATGCACTTCCTCCCATTTCAAAAACAAGTTTTGAGTAGAGAGTGCCTTTAAAGGTTTTCAGGATTTTAAGATTATCAGCTTTTCTTTCAATTGCCCGTTTTACGATTTCGGTAGCTTCTATTTCTGCTGTTTTCTCAACGCCCGAAAGCAGAACCGCCGTGGGTTTCAACTTAACAAACAGTGAATCGTGGTGTTTCGGTGAAATGTCAAGAGTTTTTGATTCATATCCGAGAGAACTTACTTTTAGCTGTGCTGTACCTTCCAGAAACGGGATTCTGAATTTTCCCGTGGATGATGTATAGGTGCCGCGGGTAGTATTCAAAATGCGGATTGAAGCACCGGGAATCGGCTTCTTCGTTTCTTCGTCGAAGATTTGCCCCGAAACTGAATATGCTTCCGCTGAAAAGATATTTTTTGAAAAAACAATTGATAATAAGATTGCAAATACTGTCAAGTAACGATTTCTAAGCATCAGTTCTCCGGTTCAAAAAAACAAATATGAAATAATTTTCAAGATTTTAAAAAGTATATTACGGAGAAACAGCCCAAATGTTATAAAAGAGGAGGAAGCGAAATCCTGCCGGAAGAAATTAATTATTTATTTTTTGTAACATTTTAACAATTCAAGTGTTATATTGGTTTGTTAAAATATTTTCTTAAAAAAGAATAAGGCTATCATGAAAAAGATTACAATTTTGCTTTTAGCATTGCTTTTTTCAATCAATATTTCTGGTTCCCAACCCTATCAGATATTTCACAACTTTGCGGACAGCCTCAACAATGGTGTTGAACCATGCGGATCTTTACTTCTTTCCGATTCCGTTTTTTATGGCATGACCTCCCGCTCAGGATTAGATGGAAAAATTGAGATGGAAGGGACAATATACTGCATAAATACTAATGGAAAAAATTTCAAAATACTCCATAATTTTGAAGATGCCGGTTGGGCTTCAACATGGGGTAAAGAAAATAACTCTCTGGTACAATCGGGCAATGAATTGTTTGGGATGACTTTTGTCGGTGGCATTAAATGGTATATGGGGTCAATCTTCAAAATCAATAAGGACGGGAGCGGCTTCAAAACTTTTCATTCATTTATGGATACTTCCGATGGGACTAATCCCTGCGGTTCATTGCTTTTGTCAGGTACAGATTTGTTTGGAATGGCAATGGGCAATGACGATAATTGGAGTGGCGGAAGTATTTTCAAGATAAAAACTGATGGTAGCGGCTTTGATACTGTTCACCTTTTTAGGGGTTTTGCAGATGATGGTTTAAGACCTACAGGCTCTTTAATCCAATCCGATTCCGTTTTGTTTGGGATGACCAGCAAAGGGGGCAAAAGCAACCGAAGGGATACATCAGGCACAATTTTCAGAATAAACAAGGATGGTAGTCGCTTTAAATTGCTTCATGTGTTCAAAGGTGGTGTTGCCGATGGAAAATTGCCCTACGGCTCTCTGATTCAATCAGGAAATGAATTGTACGGCATGACTTTCCTCGGTGGTACAAAAGATTCGGGTACTGTCTTTAAAATTAATATGGATGGAAGCGGCTTTGCTGTTATACATTCATTTACAGGAGGCATTTCTGATGGTGCCCGCCCCGAAGGTTCTTTAATTGCCAATAATAATTATTTTTATGGTACGACTTCTCAGGGAGGTGTTTATTCGCGTGGCACAGTATTTAAAATCGGAAAGGACGGTAGCCGCTTTAGATTACTTCATTCCTTTGGTGAAACTTATTCAAAAGGCATGTCTCCTACAGGTGATGTGCTTTTATATAACGGATTTCTATATGGTACAACTGCCGGTGGAGGAACCAAAGGTTACGGAACAATATTCGGCAATAAAGCGTTTGCATCAACAGACTCATGTTTGCTGACTTCATTCGAATTTCCAAGATTTTATAATTCAAGCGAACTTGTTCTGAATGGGAATGCAAAACTTGCTGACACAAATGTCAGGCTGTCGTCTGCAGAGATAAATAGTATTGGCTCGATGTTATATTTTCAGCCTGCTATTATTTCCGGTGGTTTCACTACAGAGTTCTCATTTCGCTTTTCAACCGGGCATAATGAGATTGGGGACGGCTCGCCGGATGGTGCAGACGGCATTGCTTTCCTTTTGCAAGCCTCCTCTCCGTCAGCTATTGGAACTCTTGGAGGTGGAATTGGCTATTGCAATATTCCAAACAGTTTAGCCATAGAATTTGATACATACAAAAATCTATCCGATTACAATGACCCCGATGGGAGCCATGTTGCGGTTTTCTCAAACGGCAAACAGCCAAATTCAGGGAATCATAATTCCACAAGTTTACTTGGCGGCACATCGAAAATCCCTTTGCTTAGAGCTGATTCAACTGTATATTATGCCAAAATAGAATATATTAGTGATACAAAAAAACTTAAAATCTGGATGGATACAACAGGTGCGTTTGTTGCCCCGATTCTCGAAACCGATTCGGTGAATTTACCTAAACTTCTAAATCTGATAGAGGGAAGCAAGGCATTTATCGGCTTTACTTCTGCTACTGGTTCATCGTACCAGAATACGGATTTACTTTCGTGGTCATTTTGCCATTATCCCGGCTCGTTTATTAATGGCATAGAAGAACCAGATAATTTTCCACAGCAAAATGAATTAAGCATCCAACCAAACCCATCCTCCGATTTCATCGAAATCTCTGTAGGGGCACAGGGCTCTGTGCCCGATATCCGCGTTTTCAATGTCTTTAGTGAAATTGTTTTGAAGTCTTCGGAAGTCTTAAATAATTCACAATTTTCAATTCACAATTCTCAATTAAGAATTGACGTCTCGGGTTTGCCCGCCGGAGTGTATTTTGTTCGTATAGGTGACAAAGTAAGTAAGTTTATTAAAATATAAATGGAAAAGATATGAAAAAGTTGATTTACTCAATTCTGATTTCAATGTGTATCTTATTTGTAAATGCAACAGCTCAGTGGGAAGCATGTAATAATGGATTGAATGCACCAAAAAGCTTATATATACACTCACTGACTGCTGATGATAACAAATTATTTATCGGGACAAATGACGGAGTATATTTTTCTTCCGACAAAGGAAATACATGGATACAAAGGAGTAACGGCCTTTACTTACAGGGTGTATGGAGAGTTAGTTTTTTTGGAAATTATCTTTTGGCAGGTGGCTGGGGTGGTGTCTATCTTTCAACGGACTTTGGCGAAAATTGGATTCAAAAGAATAATGGTATAATTGACTCAGTCGGGGCTGTATTTGCTTGTGATGCAGATAGAATTTATTTGGGAACAAGTGATAATGACCATGGAGGGCGTGTATATTCCTCATCAGATACTTGTGCTAACTGGATACAAAAAAATATGGGGTTGAACTTCACCAGGGTCAAAGCGTTAGCCATCAAAGGGGATAGTCTATTTGCAAGTATTGATAAATCATGGGGTAATCATGGTGTTTTTCTAACAACGGACAAAGGGGATACTTGGATAAGTAAAAGCAAGGGTATTGACAAAAATGTTCTTCTCATGGCATTAATTGTTGACGGAGACAACATGTATTTAGGAACTTATGGACAGTACGGTGGTGTATATTTATCAACTGATTTTGGAGATAATTGGATCAGAATGAATAATGGGTTACTTGATACAACAGGAAAAATTGACCCGCATGTATATACATTATTATCAACCAACAATGCACTTTTTACGGGAATTTCAGAACGCGGAGTTTATGTTTCTACTGATAAAGCCAATAGTTGGCATGAAAAAATAAATGGATTAACAAGTTTATCAGTACAGGTTTTAACAGCAACAAAAGATTATATTTATGCAGGAACTTATGGTGGTGTTTTCCGAGCCAAATTTGAAGATTTGACAACCAACATACCCGACAAAATTCATTTAAAATCAGAAATCACTATTTCCCCAAATCCATCCTCTGATTTCATAGAATTATCCAAACCTTCCGAAGGTTCTGCAAATGCGGTTAGAATATTCAATGTTTTCGGTGAAAGGGTTGTTAATTCTTCGGAAGTCTTAAATAATTCACAATTCTCAATTCACAATTCTCAATTAAGAATTGACGTTTCGGGTTTGCCGTCGGGAGTGTATATTGTTCGTATCGGCGATAAAGTAAGTAAATTTATTAAAATATAAAAGGAAAAGTTATGAAAATAATTGTTATTAGCCTCATTTTTTTAATGTCGTATGCATCAATTCTCTCGAAGGAATTACCATTTCAAGCTGAAAGAATGATTACCGATTTTCGGGGAGTTGTTTCTAATGGCTCGAATACTCTATGCTACGGGGATTACGGGATTATTTCTTATTCGTTAACAGGCTGTCAAACATGGAATCAGCTGAATATTGGCGATAAATATAATATCAGAAAAATCAAAACTGTCGGGAAGGAATTTTATGGTGTTTCCGAGTACTCTATTTTTAAATCTGTGAATAATGGTTTGGACTGGAAGAACAAAGAAATTTTTGATTTACCTGATGTAATTGATTTTTCCTTTAGCAATAACCTGCTGTATATCCTTACCAAGACAGGCGTTCTGACCTCCGATTTTAATTTGAATGTCAGCAAGAGCAATCTCGTTGATTTGGATGACTGGTCAGTTTATTCCGAAATTGAAAGCGACGAGCAAAATATATACATCATTTCCGAGGATAAGAACATTATTCGATATAACTTTTCGAGTAAAACACTTGATACAGTTGATTTGATAAAACAATTCTATCCATCATTTAACAAAGTTACAAAACTTAAAATAATTGACGGTGCTGTTTACGTAAGTATTGACGGGATAGTAACAGATGACTATATTTACAGCATTTTGGTCAGGTCAACCGATTATGGAAATACATGGAGCCGAATATCGCCTCTCATTACAGGAACGGATTGTTACAACTTTTTTGATAATGAGCTTCGTTTCATAAAACTCAAGGGCATGAGAAACAATATGCTTGGGATTGAATACTATAAAATTGATTCAACACATTATGCAATTGATTCTACGTATTTTACAGTAATCAATGTCAATGACAGTATCAACAGGTATCTTTTCAACAAATTCAAATACCACTTTACTGAAATCACTGCGGTAAATAAAGATACCTTGATTGCCGTGGGTTTAAACAAATTAATTGCTGTATCCTTTGATAACGGAAAAACATGGGATTTGAAAAGTTTCTTCTATTGCTTCTCATATTCGTACTCAGATAAACCACTTTTTTTTGTTAACAAGGAACTTATCTATGCCAAACAGGGAATGTCAAAAACAACATATAAAAGCCGTGACGGAGGTGTGACATGGTTACCGTCAAAGGGAATTGACGTCCCATATTATTTAAACGGAGGAGGTTTGCAATCTTATATTTACAATGAAAATGGTGGTGGTGTATGGTTCTATACTTTTGTGAATGATTCATTTAAAATGGCATCATGCGGAAATGTATTAATTACTAAAGATTTCGGCGAAACATATCAGCCTTCATTCGATACGGTTCATACTTTCCCAAATTCTCAAAAAAGCATTTTAAAAGTTGATAATAAATTCTTATATTTTGTTGGGAAGTCAGACAGTGTATCAAGTTATACTCAATTTTATTCCATGGATAATGAGTTTAATTTCGCTGATTCATCAAGGATTGATTCAATCTATGTATTAAATATGCTGATGGGTCCGAATTCTGACATATACTGCTTTAGTAGATTATTGACCGACAGCATAAAAACAGACACAACTGAATTCTTCAACGGGAAATATTATATCATTAAATCAACGGATAAAGGAATTAATTGGAATGTTCTTCCAGTTCAGGTTCCTTTTTATTTCGTTTCAAACTGGTATAAAAAAAGTCAGAAATACTATGCCAGCAGTTCGATGGATATATATCAGTATGATAAGTATTTTATGATACCATTCTATTACTATGACAATTTTACAGCGACAGGCAAAATATTCAGATTCAATTTGGAAAGTAATAAATTTGATTCATTATCCTTCGAACCCTATTTCCCAAACAGTGATCAAAAATTTATAACATATTCGAATAAATTATATGCTTTAACTAATCGGAGTAATTTCTACTTCAATGATAGTTTTGAGTCTGGATTTTCGGACATAAACAAATGGGATTCACTATTGGTTAATGATTGTCTTTATAATTGGAATAATAATGAATCCAATCAATTCATATCCTATTGGTTCAAAGATGATTATGGATTTATTGTATCGGGCAAAAAGGTGCCTCCCGAAATGGCGTTTTATCCTGATTATGCTCTGAATTTAATTAAAATTACACCGTTTAAACCGTCAGCAATCGAAGAAAAATATAAAACAGAATCTGATGTGATAAATAGTTTCATTTCTCCCAATCCATCCTCCGATTATATTGAAATCAATGTAGGGACACAGGACACTGTGCCCGACATTCGCATATTCAATGTTTTCGGTGAAACGGTTGTTAATTCTTCGGAACTCCTAAATCATTCACAATTCACAATTGTCAATTCTCAATTAAGAATAGACGTTTCTGGTTTGCCGGCGGGAGTGTATTTTGTGAGGGTAGGGGATAAAGTTGGGAAGTTTGTGAAGATTTAGTTGGGAATTGGGATGTAGGACGTGGAGTCGAAAGAAGTAAATAGGATATTTGAATTTGATGATATACATCAAAGATGGAATCAATTGCATTTCAAGTATTCAATTTGGGAGAATGAATTTCTCCCTCTGTTTATTTTATCATAAAAAACATCATTGCACAAAATACGTCATGTATTGTTAAATTATTGTAAATCCCTAATTATTATAGGAGTTGAAATGGATTTGAATTACCTGAAGAAATTGATTAAAGTTTTTGAAGAAAGCGAACTCTCCGATTTGAAAATCGAAGAAGAAGGTTTGAAGGTCGAGCTGTCCAATTCCCTGAAACATCAGGACATGCATCGCATAATTCAAATGCCGTCCGGCTTTGCACATTCTTCGTCCATAGTTAATCACGAGCACAAACCCGCTCCTTTCCATCCCGGATCCGCTGTTCAGGAATCTGTTCAGATTGCTTCTGCCGAACCCGAGACTTCTCATAAAATTTACTCCCCGATTGTCGGAACTTTCTATCGTTCGCCCTCGCCCGACTCCGCTCCGTTCGTAGAAGTCGGCTCCCACGTCAATGTAGGTCAGGCACTATGCATCATCGAAGCGATGAAACTCATGAACGAAATAGAAAGCGACGTTGCCGGCATAGTCGAGAAAATTATACTCCAGAATGCACAACCGGTAGAATATAATCAGCCCTTATTCATCATTAAGCCGGACTAAATACAATGTTCAAAAAGATATTAATTGCTAATCGGGGCGAAATCGCCATCCGTATTATCAGAGCTTGCAAAGAACTTGGTATCCAAACAGTTGCGGTTTATTCCGAAGCTGATAAAGAATCCCTTCACATCCGTTTTTCTGATGAAGCCGTTTGTATTGGTCCTGCCCAAAGCAAACTGAGTTACCTGAATATCCCTTCGATTATTGCCGCCGCATCTATTACCAATTCGGAGGCAATTCATCCCGGTTACGGCTTCATGGCGGAAAACGATAAATTTGTTGATATATGTAACGATTGCGGTATTGATTTCATCGGTCCGTCTTCGGATTCTATCAGAAGAATGGGAAACAAATCCGTCGCCAAAGATACTATGAGAACCGCAGGTGTTCCCGTTATCCCCGGAAGTGTCGGCGTTGTTTCCACCGTTGAAGAAGCTGTGGAAGTATGTGTTGGAATAGGTTATCCGGTTCTGCTCAAAGCTGTCGCAGGCGGCGGAGGTAAAGGCATGAAAATTGTTAATTCCGAAGCAGAAATGAAGAAAGCTTTCAACCTTGCAAGGAATGAAGCCGAATCTTTTTTTGGGAATCCCGATGTTTATATTGAAAAGCTCGTCAAAGCTTCCAGACATATCGAAATTCAGATTATGGGCGACCGGCATGGAAACGTCATCCATCTTAATGAAAGAGAATGTTCCATTCAAAGACGGCATCAGAAACTAATCGAAGAATCTCCTTCCCCCGTTGTTACCGATGATTTGAGGCAAAGAATGGGAGAGGCGGCAGTTAAAGGTGCAAAAGCCGTCGGGTATTATGGTCCCGGCACAATTGAATTTTTAGTTGATGAGAATATGAATTACTATTTCATGGAAATGAACACAAGGATTCAGGTTGAGCACACCGTCACCGAAGAATCGCTTTGCGTGGATTTAATCAAAGAGCAGATTATGATTGCCGCGGGCGAAAGGCTTTCCCTTACCGAAGGCAAAAGTAAATATCATGCAATTGAATGCAGAATAAATGCTGAAGACCCCTACAAAGATTTTCGTCCTTCTCCCGGTAAAATTACAAGTCTCCATATCCCCGGCGGAAACGGCATCCGTGTTGATACTCATATTTATCAGGGATATACCATTTCCCCGAATTATGATTCTCTGCTCGCAAAAATTATTGCTTACGGTCCCACCCGCGAAATTGCAATCGCTAAAATGAAAAGGGCTTTAGAAGAATTTATCATCGAAGGCATAAGTACAACCATTCCTTTCCACCAAAAAATGATGGAAAACCCTGATTTTATTGCAGGGAATATTGATACCAAATATCTCGAACGCCATGACTGGACTTTGATGTAAAATATGAATATAAAAAAACACCCCGAAAGTATCTTCTTCCGGGGTGTTTTTTTTTTAATTCCTAATTCGCAATTCTTAATTCGTAATTCGCAATTGAATTTACCCGGGAATATCTATATAAACCGTCATGCTATCTGCACTTTGGGTAGAGGTGTTGCATACTTATACAATCTCAATTGTTTGAATTTTTATGTTAAAATCCAAATAATTTTGAAAAAATACAAAAATAAAATTATCCAATAAAAAAGACTCTTATAATTTAAATTGTCAAAAGTACCAAAATATTGTTCTAAAAATTAATAAACTCTGATTACACACACAATTTAGTATGGATCTATAAAATCAAACCAACAAATATGTTTTTAATAAATAAGAACGCTAAGTAGTAAAAATTTCAACTAAGTGTTCGAAGCTACATCCCTTTATTCTGAACGCTTAATGTTAGTTTCTGAATCGGGGTAAAACTTCAAGTAATAAAGCGAACCTATCTATTTTGTTTTAGATATTTCATCTGAAAGTGGATTTTTACTTTCATCACCTTTTTTTTACTTTTAGTCATGCTGGTTACAGAAGCACATTGTTTTCATTGGTAGTTATTAACAACTAAACCGGGTACAGTTTTCCGGATTCAGTTATAAAGAAATCCCTACTAATTGATTTTCAGTGTGATTTTGATTATTTTTGTTAATAACTTAAATCATTTTTTCATTTAAACTAAGAATTCTGTGAAACAGAAATTTACAAAATATCTATTTTTTGCGTTTATTATAGTATTTCTATGTGCTAATGATTTCAATCTAATTGCTCAGAGTGTTGTTGATAAATCCGAAAACGATAAATACAATTTTTCAGTCGTTTGGCAGAAGAAAATATCTTCGATTGATGATTTGAAACCAAATAATAATCTGATTAATTCTGTTAAAGAATTTTTATTTGGAAAAGCAAATGTTGTTTTGCAAAAACCTGTCAATCTGGTATCATTGGATTCAAACTTGATTATTATATTAGATCAAGGCTTGAAATTTCCAATCTTTATTAAGCAAAACAAAAGTATTGAATATAATAATGAAAAACTTGCCTACCCTTCTCTCCTCGGTATATGCAAATGGGGAAAAAATAAAATTTTGTTCACCGATTCAAAATTAAATAAAATTTTCTCGTTGAGTGCTGATGATGATAATCCTGAAATTTTATTTGATAGCTTAAAATTAAATCAGCCAACAGGTATTGGCTATTCAACCGTTACTCATGAAATTTGGGTCGTTGAGACAGGCAATCATCGAATAAAAATCCTCGACGAAAAAGGGGATCTGAAAAAGACAATCGGAGAAAGAGGAAATAAAAAAGGACAGTTCAATTTTCCTACTCATTTATGGATTGATGAACAAGGAAATGTATATATAGTTGATGCATTAAATTTTAGAATTCAAGTTTTTAACAAAAATGCCGATTTTCTTACGATGTTTGGTGAAACAGGCGACTCTCCTGGTTACTTTTCAAGTATTAAGGGAATATCTACTGATTCTTATGGACATATATATATTGTTGATGCATTATTCAATGTAGTTCAAGTTTTTGATAAAGAGGGTACTTTTTTATATAATTTTGGCGGTTTTGGCAAAGGTGATGGAGAATTTTATATGCCGACAGGTATTTTTATTGACTCCGAAAATAATATTTATGTTGCAGATACATATAATTCAAGAATCCAGATTTTTAAGCTTATTAAAGGAATGAATAAATGAAATCAGTTTTTTCTGTTGTATTGTTGTTTATAGTATTGGTCGTAATTTTTTCGGATATTTTTTCTCAAAGTATATCTACAACCAAACACAACCTTTCCAGTCAGAGTTCAAATACGGTTAAAGCTTCAATCGAAACTGAGATTTGCATCTTTTGTCATACACCTCATTCCAGTGCACAAAAGAAAAGTCTTTGGAATAGAACCGATCCAAATTTAGCATCTTATACATTATATTCAAGTTCCACTCTTAGGGCAAACATCAACAGACCTGACGGTTCATCAATTAAATGTCTTTCCTGCCACGATGGTTCCGTTGCTTTGGGTTCTGTGGTCAGCAGAAGCTCGACAATAAGTTTTGGTGTAAACTCATTGATGCCATCCGGCAAAACAAATCTTGGTCAGAATTTATCAAATGACCACCCCATTTCATTTATATACGACGTTGCATTGGCTGGTCTTAACCCTGAATTAAAAATACCTTCTCAGATTACACCTCCGGTAAAGTTAGATATTAACGAAAAATTGCAATGTACTGCATGTCATGATCCGCACACGAATTTGACAAATAAATTCCTTGTGGCAACTTCTGAATCATCTGTACTTTGCAATAGCTGTCATAAAATTACCAATTGGGCAACATCCCGACACAGCACTTCAACCGCCACATGGAACAGCATAGGGACAACCCCGTGGACGCACACTCCATATACCACAGTTGCTAAAAATGGATGTGAAAACTGCCATACTCCGCATAATGCCGGAGGACCTGATAGATTATTAAATTTTTCAATTGAAGAGAATAATTGCTTGAATTGTCATAATGGTTCAGTTGCTTCGGCATCAAAAAACATCCAGACTCAGTTCAACAAAAACTACAAACATAGAATAGCCGATTATCAGGGCACTGTAACTCATAAACCTAATGAAGATATTCTGCCTGTGCAAAAGCATGACGAATGTGCAGATTGTCATAATCCTCATCAGAGCGACAACACTACTGCATCGGCTCCTTTCGTTAGCGGAAAACTCAAAGGAGTTCGTGGGGTTGATACTGATGGGAACTTGGTCAATCCTGCTCAATACGAATATCAGATTTGCTACAGATGCCATACCACAAGCAATTGGAAACCTACAAGTGCTACACCGAGAAAAATCACACAGAATAATGTTGCTCTTGAATTTAATGCTAACGCTATATCTTTTCATCCTATTGAAGCCGTTGGGAAAAGTAATAGTGTTCCAAGTCTGATTAGCCCGTGGACCGTTACGAGCAGAATGTACTGTACTGATTGCCATTCTTCGGATACAACAGCATCAGTCAATCCAAAGGGACCTCATGGCTCTCAGTGGCCCGGAATATTACAGCAAAGATATGAAACAGCTGACAATACAACATACTCCACTTCTGCTTATGCCCTTTGTTTTAAATGCCATAGCAGTACTTCGATACTTGGGAATCAATCGTTCAAATATCATTCCGAACATATTTCGAGCAAAAAAACACCTTGCAACGTTTGTCATGACCCGCATGGAGTCAGCCAAAAGCAGGGAACAACTTTAAACAATGCTCATCTGATTAACTTCAACACAAATGTTGTGACACCCTACAACGGTACTGTTGAATGGGCTCAAACAGGCACCAGAAAAGGCTATTGCACTTTGAAGTGTCATAATTACAGTCATAATAGAAAATCTTACTAAATAATACGAGTCAAGTATTTTTCGTTTTCACAATAGTTTTGCTATTTGTGTATTCCAATTGTTGTAGCAACAAATCTGTGAAATATTGATTAAGTGTATAATATATCGCAATGTGAGATGTTGATTCTGTCTAGTTTTCACATTGTGCAATGGACGACAACTCCTCAATACCTGATAATAACCTTCTCTTTTCGACCATCATTATCTTTTCTTTAGCTAAATAGGTAGCTATATTATGTTTTGTAATCGCAGTGTGCTTGGCGGGAAATAATATTTTTCTTAAGTTGAATTTGTGGTTGATGTAATTATAATAATGTTTTACAAATCTTAATAAGATTATAATAACCATGTTATTTGAAAATTTTGTATAAGTGAAATGTTGTTTTTTGAAAATTCTATTTTTTATATAACGCGTTTAGGTTAACGCAATTTTTTTATTTTTTTCGGAGGGTTTTTTACTATGAAACGTTTAAGTATTCTTATTCTCGTCGCACTCATGTCTTTAAGTGCAAGTGCTATCGTCGTAGCACAAACAGGTATTCAAACTACAAAACACAATTTTATGGGTGAAGGATGGAACACAAGCAATCAAGTTTGTTTGCCATGCCATGCACCTCACGGTCATTATGGAGCCACTGTTAGATTATGGAACCATGCACCAACAACTGCATCGTTTTCTACTAAATATGATGAAATGGCAAAAACATATACTACAGGGACTGTTGCTGAAAAATCAAAAAGATGTTTAAGCTGTCATGACGGCACTGTAGCTTTAGATGCATTCAGTGGTAATGGCGGAACACCAGCTAACACGATGGGTGCATTTCATCCTAAATCAAATTTGACAAATGATTTGTCAAACGACCACCCAATCAGTGTTGAATACAAACCAGCTAACACTGACCCAGCAAAACCTTATACCGGAACATCATTAAAAGCAACATCTGGAACCGGTATGGTTGGTGGTGTTTTGAGATTATCCAAACAGGCTGATGGTTTTGCTTACAATGTTGAATGTTCCACATGCCATGCTCCTCATGGAAAAACAGAAACAGTTAATGGTATAGTTCAGAATACACCTAATCTTCTTAATCTTAATAACACAGGTTCAGCATTATGCTTAACTTGCCATAACAAATAAGCAAGAGATCTGTTTTTTAATAAAGGGGGGGGGAATTTTCTCCCCTTTTTTAATTTAGATAATTATCCAAATCTTCTTTTCATATTTTTGTATGTTTCAAGGAATGTTTATATAAATATAAATAATCCAGATAATATTAAAAAATATTTTTGTTTCACAAAATTTTAATTTTTATTATATTGTTTATTTTATATTTAACCAAAATAACTATGTCAAAATTCATCATAAAATCATTCAGAATATTATTCTTAGTATCAATAGCACTATTCGCTGTTTCGTGTTCATCAACTAAAAAAACAGATAATGTTAAAAGGGAAGTTATCCTATTTCCATCTCCTCCTGATACGGCAAGGATTCAGTTTCTGACAGCCATTAATAGTTCTGATGATATTTCAGTAGAACCATCAGGATTAAAAAAGTTTCTTTCCGGTAGCAGTAAAATTTCTTCAATTCACAAACCACATGGTATTTGTGCAATTAAGAATAAGCTTTTTGTTGTTGATTACAAGGTTGGAGAAATAGCCATCATAGATTTTCAGAAAAGAACTTTTACTTCAATAAATCCTACCGGTCTTGGCAATCTCAAAACGCCCTTAAATTGTTTTGCTGATACCAGCGGCAATTTATATGTTTTAGATCTTGGACGCGGAGAAATTGTTGTGTTTGATTATGATATGAATTATAAGAATTGTTTTGGTATAAAGACATTCGAAAAACCAACTGATGTGTGTTCATATAAAGACAAAATTTACGTTTCTGATATGAAAAAAAACAAGATATTTGTATTTTCAAAAGATGATTTCAAATTAATAAACTCATTTCCAAATGTTTCCGAAAAGGATACAGCTTTTCTTCACCAACCAATTCATATTACTATACAAAATGATAAATTATATATTACCGATTTTGGTGAGTTTCATATTAAAGTGTTCGACTTAGACGGAAAATTTTTAAGTACTGTTGGGACTTATGGAGAGTATCCCGGGCAGTTTTCAAGACCAAAGGGAATAGCCGTTGACAGAAGCGATATATTATATGCTATTGATGCTCAATTCAATAATGTACAAATTTTCAATGGTTCTGCAGAAGCACTTATGGATTTTGGCGGTGAAAAAATAGGAACCGGGTTTTTGGATATGCCAATACGAATTGCTATTGATTATGATAATATAGATTTTTTTAAAGAATATGTTGACAGCAAATACAGATTAAAATATCTTATATATGTTACGAATCAATTTGGGAATGATAAGGTCAACGTTTATGGCTTCATAGAGTTGAGATGAGATATAAACCAAATAGGTCATCATTTTTAGTTAAGTATTTTAATTTGCTAAGTATAATATCTATTTTGATATTTCTAATAGCTTGTTCTCCCCAAAAAAATTATCAGGTTCTGACAATTTTTTTTGATGATGTTCCGCCTCCGGATACAACAAAAATTGTAGCTGATTCAACGAATATTACCAATAAAATAATAAATGAGAATGATATTAAGAAGGAACTATTAGTCGAAAAGACTCATCCACCAGCAGAAGAAGGAAGTTGCAATAATTGTCATGATGTAGGTAATAGTTTCAAATTGAATGAGATGCTCCCGAAACTCTGTAATAATTGTCATGAAGACTTTTCCAAAAAGAATAAATTTTTGCATGGACCCTTGAGTGTTGGTGCCTGTACGATTTGTCATGACCCGCACAAGTCACGGTTTAAAAGCTTTCTCAAGCAGGATGGTCAAGCTTTGTGTTATTTTTGCCATGAGAAAGAATCTGTCATGAAGAACGATATTCATTCCACAATTGAAGATACAAAATGCTGGGAATGTCATAATCCACATGGCGGGAACGAAAGGACATTCATGAAATAATTATGGTCAATTTTAAAGAAAATAATTATAAATGGATATCTGTTTACGGGCTTACAATTTTAATGTTTGTAATGCAAACTTATTCTTGCAAAAGTCAATTGGAGTATATTTCTTTTGATCCTTTTTTTATCAAGTATTATAAAGGTATTGTGGCTTTAGAAGGATCATATCGGAATAGACAATTTTCTTCTGATGATGAATCTGCAAACCAATTTTTATTCAGAAGCAATTTCAAGCTTTCAACTTCTGCATTTTTATTTAGACCGGATATTCTTTCATTGGATATTGATGGTGAGTATTCTCCTTCAATCAATCCAAATAAATTGGTAGGAATGCCTGAAATAAGTGAAAATATAAATACAAATAGTATTACTGGTCAAATGGATTTGCTGAATGTGTTGCCAATAAAATTGAATATATTTGGAAATATAAGCAATAGTACTATAACAATGGAATTTGGTAATAAAATTAAATCAATTTCCCAGGGTTATGGTATTTCTTCAAATTTCCCAAATGATATATTACCTGTATCAGCTATATATTCAAAGAATTCTACCAATCAACAAGATTTGTTTTCTCTGACAAATTATATTTCAAATGTTGAGCAGTTTAGTGGCTCAACACGAAGAGATATAGGCGAATTCATGAATAATAACTTAAATGTATCCTATCAAAAAATTCGAACTCAGTATTATTCAAAATCAGAATTACAAAATAATGTGTTTGATATTGCTTTGTCTGACAACCTTAATATGTTGAAAGGTAATGTTCAACTTAATTCAAATACTTCTTATACCAATACTTTAGGAAACTTTAATAATAAAAGGCTAAATGAAATACTTAATTTGAACATTTTGCTTCCTTATCGCTTCAAACTTTCAGGTATCTATAATTATCTTAAAAATTCATTCGATAGTCTTGATAATGTAAATAATACTCCAAAAATTCAGTTGGAACATCAATTATATTCAAATTTGAATTCAATAATTTATTATCAGAGTCAAAATTCGGTTGTTTCAAATAAAGGTATAAAAATCTATAATGAAAAATTTGATCAATTTGGGGGTATTTTTAGCTATACGAAGAGAATTCCAACTGGTCGTTTCGGAATCGTTTATGACATCAGAGAACAAATAATCAAAAGAGATAATTCCAGTAAGAGTATTATTGTAAAAAATGAAGAGTACTCCATTGAAGACGGCAATTTGACTTTTCTTAAGTATCCTAATGTTCAGGAGAATTCGATTGTAATAAGGGATGAAACCGGAACACTTATTTATCAACGGGACATAGACTATTTGCTTATACTTGTAAATACTTATTATCAGATAGCAAGAATTCCGACAGGCAGGATACTGAACAATTCGAAAGTTTACATTGACTATACTACTAATGTTACAATGATTAATAACTCTGACAATATTTATCAATCATTAAATTTTTCCTTGTCATTGTTTAATGGAATACTATCTACATACTTTAAAATATCTGAGAATAATTATAAAAACATTGAGCAAGCTGATTTAAATTTATTAAAAATTGATCATGTGAAATCAGTAGGTTTCAGCCTAAATATTGGCAAATTTAATTCAAACGGTAGTTACACTGTTGTAAATTCAAACATTTCTCCGAATAGCAATATTGATTTTCATGCTTCATATTATGATAATTTACTGAATGATTTATCAACCAATTTACAAGCAAATCTATCTGATCAAAAATATACATTGACGGGAGACCATAATTTCAGTACGAATATTAATTTATCTGTTTTATATAATTTGACAAGTTGGATTTATTCAAATCTACAAATGAATTATAGCTATGCTAAAATCATGAACATAAAATTAAATTATTATAATATTAATGCTCAATTGCAGATGAAATATTTAGAAACTCTATTTTCATTTGGGGTTAATTATTATTACAGAAAAAGTGAATCTTCATCTACCAATTATTACGGATTATATCTTAGACTGGAAAGAGCTTTTGGTTACTTTTAAAAGAAAAATATGGGTTGTTTTGATTCTTGCCGTCTTTTTGATTGCGAGCTTATTTGTCGTTCGGACTCAGGAAAAGAAAAATGTGAATACCTGCGTTGAATCCGGTTGCCATGAAATGGTTATGCGGGGCTGGTTCAAGCATTCACCTGTCAAAGAAGACTGTTCATCCTGCCATGAACATAAAAAAGGTAATCACCCGAACGATGCAGGCAGAGAGTTCGATTTGGTTTCAAAGCTTCCTGATTTATGCACCACCTGCCATGACATAAACAAAGGAGATAAATCAAAGCACGCACCTGCTAAGGAAGGTGAATGTCTAAGCTGTCATGACCCTCATAGTTCCGATAGCCGGAATCTGCTTAAAACTGAAAAGGGAAAATCACTTTGTCTGAATTGTCATGATGTTGCCGGAAAAGATATGATAGTGCATGGACCGGTCTTGAAAAATGAATGCAGTACTTGTCATGAACCTCATAATTCTAAATTTGCAAAGCTTCTCCGTAACGATGAAGATAAATTATGTCTAAGTTGTCATAATAAAACTATCAAAGGAACCAATTCAACAATCGAAGATATCAATCTGAAAATAACTTCAAAAACTGTTCACGCACCGGTAGCACAAGGATGTTCAGGTTGTCATCTTCCTCATGCCTCAAAAAATAAAGCTCTGTTAATTACTGAATTCAATATTGAATCTTATGTCTATGAAAAGGGAAAAACCGGAACGCTTTGTTTCACTTGTCATTCCAATGATATACTTTCCAAGGACAAACCCCAATCAACCGGATTCAGAAATGACAATCAAAATCTTCATTTTGTGCATGTAAACCGCGATAAATCCAGAAATTGTAATTTGTGCCACGATGTACATGGAACTGAAAATCCTTATTTGATTAATAATACGACAAGATACGGGAAGTGGGAACTTCCAATAAACTTTAAACAAACGGCTACAGGAGGAACATGCTCTTCGGGTTGCCATCAAACTTTATCCTACAATAATAAACCCGGTTCTACAGCTAAAACCGGTGATATTGTTTCCGATAAAAAAAGCAAAAACGAAATCAAAATTGGTTCGATACGTGGTCAGATAAAAATTGATTCAACAATTGATATTTCTCTCATTCAAGGATTAGGTGTCAATCTAACAAACAGCGACAGCAGTATCTACGAGACATTAGCTCTTGATAAAGGTCTGAATTATAAAAGGGATAATCTTCCCTATGGAAAATATTTGATAGCTTTGAATACTGACGATTTGGATGAACTAAAAGCAAAACCCGATAATAAATCTATCTCTGTTGATTTACAGGATACCGTCTCTAATTTTGCGGTGAACAATGCAAATTTTTCCTTAAAATTTGATTCCATACCTACTAAAAAACTTGAAAACGTTATTCAAACTGAGATTATAAAACCAAATAGCCTTAGAACCTTCTTGTACAAGAATGAAAAAACTATCTTAGAAACGAAAGGAATGAATAATTTCCTTAATTCAGCAATTGATTATTTGAATAAAAATCCAAAATCCCGAATCTCTATTATTGCCCATACTGATAATACAGGTACAACACAAGAACTGCAAAAAAGGTCAAATAATATGACCAAAGTGATAGAAATTTATTTGATGAAACGTGGAATTAATCGTAAACGAATTTTAGCTCAGGGAAAGGGTTCTCTTGTCCCGGTGCAAAACAACGCTACCGAAAAAGGTAGAGCCGCAAACAGAAGAATTGAAATAAATATTTTAAAATAAATAGTTGAAAGCTAATATTATTGGTAAACTTTTAATTGATTTAGTATTCATACTATCTTTAGTATCATCGGTACTTTATATATTTTCCTATGGCAGAAAAGAAGCAATGACCATTATTACCTAAAGATTTTTTTCATGGAGTAATCATGTGAACAATATTCCATATATATTTTGGGAAAAAAATGATTACGTTAACCAAAGAATTATTTGGGTTTAAAATTATCTAAACCAAATAATCCTTTGATTCAAGATAATTTAAAATTTTATTTGTAGCTTCATCAAAAGATAAGAGCTCCGTATTTATTGTAATTTCCGGATTTATCGGATTTTCATACTTGGAGCTTATTCCAGTAAAATTATTGATTTCCCCTTCTCTTGCTTTTTTATAGTAACCCTTAATATCTCTTTTTTCACATATTTCTATTGAAGCATTAATAAATATTTCAACAAAATTATATTCTGACAGAATTTCACGAGCTAATTGTCTATCTTTCTCAAAGGGTGATATTAACGAACACAAGACATTAACACCTGAATCTAATATTAGCTTTGCAATTTCTGCAGTCCTCCTGATATTTTCACTTCTATCGGAATCGCTAAATCCTAAATCATTACATAACCCTTGTCTTAAAATATCGCCATCTAAGGATACACTATTGTACCCTCGTTTGAATAATTCTTTTATCAGATTTTCAGCTGTAGTAGTTTTACCACTTCCCGATAAACCTGTGAACCATAAAACAAATGGTTTTTTCTTTTTTCCTATGTTATCTTCGGTGTCTGGAATTTCCAAATCGTTGAAACTATTTATCATACCGCAACCTATTGTTAAGTTATTTAATTTATCAATTATAACAAACGAACCAAGCTGTCTGTTGCTATTATATGCTTCTGCATAAATCTTTTTATGAAAATGCAGATCAACAACCCCAACTTCATTTATTTCTAATTTTTCTGTTTTAATCTTTTTAAACGACTCTAAATTATATTTAAAATCTATCTTATTAATATTGGCATTAACGTATCCAAAGCACCCTTTAATAATATATCTTCCGTTATTTTCAAGCGGAACACTACCCATCCAGATAATTGTTGCATTTATATCTGAATGAAAAGATATTGAGGAATCATTATTTTTAATAATATCCCCGCGAGATATGTCAATTTCATCTTCAAGAATAATTGAAACAGATTCACCCTTCGAAGCTGAATTTACAAATTGAAAACCTTTCAATATACCTTTGATGGTTGTAATAATGTCTGATGAGGAAATTTTTACTTTTTGTCCTAAACTTAAGTTTCCTGAAACTAAAATCCCTGCATAAGCTCTAAGTTTTGATAATTCATTTTCAGTCAAATTTTCCAAAGCAGAAAATTGATAAGGGTTAGCATGGTCATAAGATTTGATAACATACTGAACAACAAAACTGGTATCTGAATCATTTAAATCTTTATCAATTACTAAATTGTCAAGCCATTGATGAATGGTACCATTTTCATACCATGGCATATTCATGGACTTATATAACAAATTATCACCAAGTAGAGCAGATATTGGAATGCTTGAAAAATCAATTTTTTTAGAAATAACCTCTTCTAACTCATGAACCAGATCTTGACATTTATTTGATAATTCCAAAAAAACTTTTTCATCCCAATTAACTAAATCGAACTTATTAATTGCAAAAAGAATTTTTGAAATCCCCATTAACGAACAGATCAAACTATGTCTGTTAGTTTGCAAGCCTAATCCCTTTCGGGCATCAATCAGAATAATTGCCGCATCGCAATGCGATGCACCTGTTGCCATATTTTTCGTATATTGCGTGTGACCGGGAGTGTCTGCCACAATAAATTTCTTATTATTAATAGAAAAATATCTATATGCAACATCTATTGTAATTCCCTGCTCTCTCTCAGATAAAAGTCCATCCAAAAGAAAAGAATAATCAATAGAGTTGGTGTCCATCCCATTCTTTTCAAGTTCGGACTTTAATGATTGCAATTGGTCTTCATAAATTAAACCTGCATCAAATAATAATCTTCCAATCATTGTTGATTTACCATCATCAACACTACCACAAGTAAGGAATTTGGTAATATGATTCATCAAAAATATCCTTCTTGTTTCTTTTTTTCCATACTTCCGCTTTGGTCAAAATCAATCAATCTTCCAATTCTCTCAGAGTAATTAGTAGTTTCCAATTCAGTGATAATTTTATCTAAATTATCCGCAGTTGATTCTATTGCCGCGGTTAATGGGTAACAACCTAAAGTTCTGAAACGAATTTTTTTGGTTAGTATTTCTTCATTTATTTCAAGTTTTAGTCTATCGTCATTTAAAAATATCAATTGATCATTTCTACGAACTACTTTTCTTTCTTTAGCAAAATACAAAGGAACAACTTCAATATTCTCCATCCTTATATACCGCCAAATATCAACTTCAGTCCAATTAGATAATGGAAATACCCTAAAGCTCTCGTATGGCTTTCTTTTAGTATTAAAGAAATTCCATAATTCAGGTCTTTGTTCTTTAGGATTCCAAGAATGATTAATACTCCTAAATGAAAAAACTCTTTCTTTAGCTCTGCTTTTTTCTTCTTCTCTTCTGGCACCCCCGATTATTATATCGAAATTATAAAAGTTAAGAGCTTGCTTGAGGGCTTCAGTTTTCATTATATTAGTATATATTGAACTTCCGTCGGTAAAAGGGTTAATATTTTGCTTTAATCCGGCTTCATTCGTATAAATGAGAATTTCAATCGCATATTTTTTTGATATCTTATCCCTGAATTCAATCATTTCGGAAAATTTCCATTTGGTATCAACATGTAAAAAACGAACCGGTGGTTTGATTGGATAAAAAGCTTTCATTGCCAAATGCAGCATCACTCCGGAATCTTTACCAATAGAATATAAGATTACAGGGTTTTCAGCTTCGGCTATTGCTTCCCTTAAAATATAAATGCTTTCATCTTCTAAATCTTTAAGATATTCAAACAAAATGCTTACTCCATCCCCTACTATAATAAATTTTCATAAATCTTCGCAAAATCTTTTCGAATCCGTTCTTCAGTGATACCAAATTTTGAAAGGCTATATGTATGTCCACTTTTAAAAGACTTCTGCTTATCTGAAGTTTCCTTGATTTTATTAATTAACTCCTCAGACGGATATATTTCAATAAAATCAATTATTTCATTCATCAAATTTTCAAAATCATTCATTAATCTATCAAACTTAACTATTTTGATTTGTGATTTCAAGATTTTTTCATCAGTGTAATCATCATAAAAACGCATACTTAATTCCAGAAAAGCCGAATAAAGTCTTTCAATATAAAAAGACCTTCTTTCTTCAGATAAATTCCAAAAGCCGTATCTTCCATCCAATGCACCGGTTACAAGACTTAGTCCTGAAGCGACTGTTTCTATTGGGTCTCTCAAAGTATATAAAATTTTTGAGTCCGGAAAATATTCTAAAAACTTTGGGATTCTAACACCAAGAGAAAATAGCTTAGCGATTACCCGATTACTTTTCTCACCAGTTAAATTAATTTTCCAGATATTTTCAAACCATTCAAAATCTCTTTTTGAAGTATCTCGGAGGTCAGGGTCAAATTCACTTCTAAAATCCTTATCAGCCCAAGCAAGAAAAAATCCATATACAAAAAAACCATCAAAATATCTAAATAATAACGAAGGATCATCAGTTTCGACAGCAAGCAGATTTGTTTGATGTGCGGCATTTGCATGGAATCTTGCAGGACTTACTTTTTCAATAATAGGTAAAAAAGGCTTGATGATTTTTTGAAAAGTTAATGATGGAAAAAGCATTTTCCACAATTGCATTCCGATTCCTATTTGATTTTCGACTAAAAATCTCTGAAGAAATGTTGTTCCGCTTCTTGGATTTCCAACAATTACAATTGGTTTTACAATTTTCTGATTAGCTATTGATGGAAAAATTATTTTATCAATAAAATTTCCTATAATCGCAAAAAATCTTAATAATGTAATCCCGATGAATATAAAAATTGAGCTTATCGGTTTCTTGAAATTTTTAGAAATCGCAAAGTAGGCATTTAACATAAATGTGTTCATGAATTAAGCCTAATTAGAAACGAATTATGGAAAAAGCAACTGATAATCCGGCTCCTGTACCACCAAGCATGCATAAATCACCACGTTTAACTTTTCCTTCTTTATGATAAATCGCAAGTGTCATTGGAATTGAAGCCGCAATACAATTACCATATAATTTAATAATATTTGCAATATTTTCTTTTTTGAATCCAAGCATTTCAGCCGCCAAAACTGCTGGTCCTGATGCTTGATGAGGAATTAACCAATTAATATCATCATGTTTTAAATTATTCTTTTCGAAAATTCTTTCTAAAGTCTTTTTAACTAATACTAACGCGTATTTGTAAACTCTGGTTCCTTGCATTGAAAAAAGGTTATCTTCAGGTTTAGTAAGATTTGGATGATTTGGGGGGTGTTGCGTTCCACCACCTCTAAATTCCGTTAATTCTGCACCCTTGGGCCAAGTATTCATTTCCCAGTCTATCCATGCACTATTCTCGCCTTGGGGAGTTGGCTCAAGAATAATTGCTGAGGCGGCATCACCAAATAATGAAGCACTTTCAGGTTCATTCATATTTCGCCAAGGGGTACCGGCTTCTGATGAAACAATTAATATTCGCTTATAAACTCCTCCATGAATCAATGCCGCGGCTGTATTCAAAGCCACCAAAAAAGAAAGACATGTGGCATGTATAGACCATGATGGAATACCTTCATATCCCAGGGCTCTCTGAATAAAAACTGAACTATCTGGAATTAACTGCATTTGAGTAGCTGAAGCATTAAGAATACAATCGGGCGGAGGTCCATCCTTGATAGCATCTTTAGCCGCCTTTGCACCCATAATATTCATGGGTTCTTCGGCTATTCTTCTTTCAAAAATTCCGGTTTTTGATGTAATCCATTCTTCACTTACTCCAATTTTTTTAGATAGTTCCCCAGAAGTTTGAATTTTTTCCGGTAAATAAAGTCCGGTTTCAACAATTTTCACATTAAACATATTTATTCTATTTTTTAAAAATATCTACAAGAATTAAAAAGATTACAAAGATACAAAATAATCATTAAATTTTTAAATAATTGTGGATAACAATAATATCAAAAATGGGTTAAATATCCATTTTTGGAAAATGAATAAATTTAAAAAACAGAATATCTAATTCATACTTCTTAAAGCCTTTCAATGTCTATTTCATCATTAATCCGTAAACTTTTACCAATAGCTATTTAAATTTGAAGTTAAACCAATTTAAAATTAGAAAATGACTAAATTGTAGAATTACCTTGTTTGAAATCATTCAATACTTTTTCTAACTTGGTTTCTAATTGATCAACTGATCCAGTCATTTCATTTTAAAATGATTCATCCATTTATAGCTCATAAATGTTCTGCCGAATTTAATTCAGGATTACATTGAGTGAAATGTAAAATTCTTACATTATCGTTTTTTCAATAGTTCTCAATTCGTATGTCACATTGCTTCAATAATGCTAAAAAGCATTATCAACGAAATTACAATAATGAAGTATTAAACCAACAAATTGACGAATATTAGCGTTATAATGTTGAATTATTTTTTAAGAAACAATAAATTTGTATGTAAACACTAATTTTCATGTGAAAATAAACCCTACCCTCTAAAAGCAATAAATATCGCGGATTGTTTTAAGGGCAGTTCTTCGCAGGTATCGACCGACTTCTCTCAATTCAATAAAATTGAAAGTCAAATGATAAACTCTCTCCTTTCGTCATAAAACATGCTTTTGTTTAATAAATTGGAAATATGAATTATGTCGAAAATCGAAACATTTCCGAATCCGAATCCGGAGAGGGATTACCTGATTAGCCACGTTAATCACGAATTTACTTCCGTCTGCCCCAAAACAGGACTGCCCGACTTTGGCAAAATTACTATAAATTACACACCCGACCAAGAATGTCTGGAACTAAAATCGCTTAAGTATTATTTCATGAGTTTCCGCGAAAAAGGCATTTTCTACGAAGCAATAACAAATATGATTCTTGACGATTTGGTCGCTTCGTGCCAACCGCGGGAAATGGAAATCGTCTCCGAATGGAACTACCGCGGAGGCATGACTTCAGTTATCAGAGTACATCACAAAAAGAAATAGAAGAAAAAATATGAATGTAAAAATAGCAAAAGAATTTAAATGGTCAATGAGTCACCGCCTGCCCTTCCACAAAGGGGTGTGTAGTAACATTCATGGTCATGCTTACAAAATCAGGGTAATAATCGGCGGAGAAGTTGACGAAAACGGAATGCTGATTGATTTTTTTGAGTTGGACAGTGCCGTCAAGCCTATCATCAGCAGTTTAGACCACGCTTTTCTCTGCGACGAGAAAGATGTTAAGTTGCTCGATTTCATAAAGGAAAACGGATTTAAACATTGTGTTATGCCCCAAACCACCACAGCCGAGAATGTTGGATATTACATACTGAATCAGTTGGCTGAGTCTTTCACGGAATTTGGCAATCTGGATTACTTAGCAATCCGTTTCTATGAAACCGACGACGCTTATGCCGAACTGGAAATGGCTTTGAAGTAAAGAGAAAATGGGGGTTTTGGTAGTTGGGTTGCTTTGAAAAAGCATTGAATCTTTGCATTGGTTTGGGATTATCTTACATAAGCAGAGTTTATCTGAATGATAACGAAATTCAACGATCAAAATATTAATTATTGCGTTATTATAATGGCAATATATAATTATTATTTCCGTTTATATGTTTTGGATATGCAAATATTCAGAATAAGAGTTGTTGTTTGAAACCGATGCCGAATATTCTCCAAATTGCATCAATTGTATTCCAATGATGCAATTGATGCAATGACAAAAATTTCGTTATTTGAAATAATATCAATGGGTTAGTTGAAATGGCATTGCATCTTTTTACATGGTATTTTTTGAAGATGCAATGCGATTTGGGAAGGTGAATAATCCGATTTCGCGTAGCGAAATAATATTTGTAACTGCGAAATAAACTTTTGCCTTTCTATCTCGTAGTGATAGCATATAAAACGAAAATTGCCGTCATTTTTCATATTTAACCCCTACGGGGTTAATAATTCTTTGCGGTTTCGATGTGTTACAAATATTGATTCCCTCCGGGAATCAGAAGAATGAAAACACAACCAAAAATTGCATCAATTGCATTCCAAAAATGCAAAAGATGCAGCGGCTCAAAATTCTTTATTTGAAATAATATCAATAGGTTAGGCAATATATAATTGCATTTTCTGCATTACTATTTTGAAGATGATATGCAAATTTGAAAATGCAAAATTCGAATTTCTTGGAGTGGTTGCATATATAAAAATAATTGCCGTCGTTTTTATATTTAACCCCTATGGGAATCGGAAGAATGAAAAACATCATAAATTGCATCTTTTTGCATTCAAAGATGCAATGGAAAATAATTCGTTATTTGAAATAATATCAATAGGTTAGATGATAATTGCATTACATCTTTTATGGAAAAATTTATAAGATGCAATTTGGGAGAAGAGGATGGTAAAGGATAAAACCCCGGATGGAACAGAATATTATGTTGGGGATAAAAAATAGCCTTGCCAAATTATTTTTTTGACATTTGTTAAAGTTGTTGTAAATTTGAAATGATTATTTAATATCTAAACGGATAAGAAATGAAATTTCGAATATATATGATTTTGCTTTTAACTTTTCTTTTGGTTCAGATTGCCTTCACACAGCAGGACATAACCATCAAAGGTGAGAAAAGCGAAGATTTAAAACTCTATAACAAGAGCTATGCATTAATTATTGGTGCGATTAATTATTACAACGGCTGGCCCAAACTATTGGGTGTTGCCAAAGATGTTGATGCAGTCAGGAATATCCTCGAAAAGCAGGGATTCACCGTCGAAGTTGTCCTCGACCCCACATCCGTTCAACTGGATATTGCTTTCAAAGAATTTATCAACAAGCACGGTATGGACAAGGATAACCGTCTGCTGTTTTATTTTGCCGGTCATGGTCATACCGTCAAATCATCCTATGACGACGAGATGGGCTTCATTGTTCCGGTTGATGCAGAAAATCCCAATTTCTCGAAAAATAATTTTCTGGCAAAAGCAATGTCAATGCAGCAGATAGAAGTATATGCCAAGCAAATCCAGTCAAAGCATGCAATGTTTGTATTCGATGCTTGTTTCTCTGGATCAATCTTTGCAGTTACGCGGGCAGTTCCCGAAAACATAAGCTATAAAACTGCAAAACCTGTCAGGCAGTTTATTACTTCCGGCAGTGCAGAAGAAACCGTTCCGGATAAAAGTATTTTTCGCGAGCAGTTTGTATCTGCACTTGAAGGCGAAGCCGACATGAACAAAGACGGCTTCATTACAGGTTCGGAGCTTGGCGAGTATTTGCAGGACAGAGTCATTAATTATTCAAAAGGCAATCAGCATCCGCAATACGGTAAAATCTCAAATCCAAAGCTGGATAAAGGTGATTTGGTTTTCAAACCGGATAATGCTCCTACACAACTCCAGAATAAGGATATAACCCGTTCTGAAGAATCCCAAAATATAGCGGACAGAACTATTCCTAATATAACTAAGGAAACCCTACCATCCGTCAAGAATGAAAATACTGATTGGAAATCTGAATTTGAAGATATGAGAAATATTTTCGCTAAGGTGGCTCTGAGAACAGCAAACGGATATTATCTATGTGCCGGAAATGATGGAGAAGTGAATAGCAAAACCCAACATATCGGTAATGGCGAAATATTCGAATTGATTATTTTGGGCGATAAAAAAGTCGCTTTCAAAACTTCTAACGGACTCTATCTTACAGCCAAACCGGATATTAGCGTTTTAAAGTGTTCAGCGAAAGAAGTCGGTGAAAATGAAATTTTCGATTTAATTGAATTGGACGAAGACAAAATAGCACTCACGAAAGACGGTAAAAATTTCCTTTGTGCGATTGAAGGCGGCGGGCACGAAATAATTACTAACAGCAAGAAAATATTACAGCATGAAGTTTTCAGCATCGTGAAACTTAAAAAATTTGCAACTCTGAAATGTTACAATGAATTTTTCCTTAGCATTGACAAAGACAAAAAGCAAAAAGTCGTTATTGACAAAAAGGAAAAAGGCGAATTCGAGAGTTTTGAAATTGTAAAAATTGCAAAAAACAAAGTGGCTTTCAAGTCGAAATCCGGCGATTATCTGAGAATTTCAGATGATATGCTAACGAATAACGGTTCGAGCATCGGACAGAACGAAACATTCGAACCGGTTGAATTGCCCGACGGAAAAACTGCTTTCAAAGCGGCAAACGGCAAATATGTTACAGCAGTTGGCGGGGGTGGATTCAGCTTGAAGGCAGATGCTTTGACAATCGGCAACTGGCAAAAATTTGAGGTTTATCTAAGAGACAGATAACAGAGAATTAATTTTTCTCAGCTGATTCAAAAGGGAAACATTATGAACCCTGATAATTCCGATTTTGTTTTTCAGAAGCAGGGCATGAATTATAGCTGAAGGTATATCTCTCATTTCCGGAGTATCTATGCCCAACATTTTCCCGATGAAAGATTTTCTGGAAATACCGAGCAAAAGCGGAACATCCAAGTCTTCAAATTTATGAAGATTTTTCAAAAGCTCAATATTATGCTCGAATGTTTTTCCGAATCCAATGCCGACATCAGCATAAATACTTTTAACGCCTTTACTCGAGGCAAAATCAATTTTGCTTTTCAATGAATTGAAGACTTCTTCGACAACATTTGAATAAACAGGATTTTTCTGCATATTCCGGGGAACCCCCTGAATGTGCATCAATACCAGACTGACATTCATTTCTGCGGCTAAAGAAGCTATCTCGGGGTCGGAATCGAGCCCGCTTATGTCATTAATCATGGTTGCACCTGCATCCAATGCCGCAGAAGCAACATCATATTTTACTGTGTCAATAGAAATGATGGTTTCGGGTTTTTGCTTTTTAAGTTCTTTGATAATCGGAGCAACTCTCTGAATTTCAACAGCGGTACTAACGGGTTCTGCACCGGGTCTTGTGCTTTCTCCTCCGATATCTATTATGTCGGCTCCATCTTCTAAAAGCTTCAGAGCATGATTGATTGCCTGCTGTTCGGAAAAATATTTTCCGCCGTCGGAAAACGAATCGGGCGTGACATTCAAAATGCCCATTATTATTGGAAATTGATAGGTCATGGGATTATTTAAATTCTCCGGAATTGTAGTAGCCATCATTTTTAATAATGGTTGCGATATATTCACTTTCCTTAAGCATGGGAACAATCATTTTCAAATGTTCATTCAAAAAACTGAGTCTTTCGTTTTCGGAATTTATTTCAAGAAGTTTCTGTTTCTGAATATTTGTCAGCCCGGATTTTTGGGCAATGAAATAAGAAGGATAAGCCATATTGACATTTTCAACATCAAGCTTTTCTATGTTCACGGTTTTAACGATTTCTGTGATTTGATTGTACTGTTCAACACATTTTATGAGCATGGGAGTATCAAATTCTTCCTTGGTGTCGTCGAAATATTCGATGTCACCTTCCTGATAAAGCTCATCGCCCTTTTGAACCTGAAGCAGTTTGTATCGGCGGAGACCTTTAATCAAGATATCAAGCTTGCCGTCTTCGTAGGTTTTTAGCACATCGGTAACAGTTGCCGTGCAACCTATTTCAAATATTTTTGAAGAAGTTACCAGGTTAATACCAAAAATTTCGTAATTGCTGAGTGCTTTCCCAATTAACTTCTTGTACCTCTCTTCGAAGATGTGAAGAGGATATGAAGAATCGGGAAACAAAACTATGCTGAGCGGAAAAAGTCCTATACGTTCCATACTATCAATATTAATATAACTAACTGACAAAGGCAAAGACGAGAAACACTAAAGAAACTTTTAAACAGAAAAATGCACATAGCGTGTGGAAAACTTCGTGGAAAAGTCCTTGAATTGTTGATAACTTGTTAATACAAATTGCTTGTATTAAGTTGATTTTTGTAAAAACTTAGAAAATAACTGTTTAATTATGGTACCGGATTGATAATATAATATCGCTGAATCTATTGTTAGAATTTCCCTAATTTTCGATTGAAAAATCAATAAATCTTGCTAAAATAAAGATTTATATAAACTATTTTCACTTTTTTTTATGAAATATTTTGTTTTTAGAGCAGAGTTAACTAATTTTGCTTTCTATTAATTTGTAAGATGTTAAAATTTACTAAGTGGGTTAAAAAAATGACAAAAGCAGACATTGTTGATGAGATAGCAAAAGCAACCGGTTTAACTAAAATTGAAACTAAAGCTGTTGTTGATGGTGTATTCTCAAGTATTATTAACGCAATTTCAAATGGTAAGAGAATTGAACTTCGCGGATTCGGCGTGTTCAAATCAAAGGCAAGAAAACCAAGAATGGCTCGTAATCCTAAAACAGGTGAACTTGTTCCTCTTGAAAAAAGATTTGTTCCGGTATTCAAACCTTCACCTGAATTTCTTACAAAGGTTAACGAATCCATGAAAAATGCAGAGCAATCATAACTTGTAATTTATTTATTAATTTTATCCGGAGAATACCATGCCTTGTGGTAAAAAAAGAAAACGTCATAAAATGGCTACTCATAAACGTAAGAAAAGACTTCGTAAGAATCGTCATAAAAAAAGAAAATAGGTAGTAATTTTAAAAAAGCATTTTGCAGTTCAGCAAAATGCTTTTTTCTTTTAGGTTGTCTCCAATCCGATTTAACATCGGGCAGAAAAATTAATCATAAAATATTAGTAAAACAGCTTCGTTTTTTTTGTTGAACCTATTATTAACGGAGAAACACAATAACAAATCAATTTCATGCTATATATGAGACGGCGACTGGATTATTGGATATTGTTCTGAGATTCCCGGAGCTAACGGTATGGGAAAAACTCAGGTTGAATTCCGTGAAAATTTAATTGAGGCGGTAAAATTGATTCTTGAAGATAGATATGAAAATACAATGCGTGGTTTATCGGAAGATTGTACAAGCGAGTTAATAACAATCTAAATGAAACGGAATGAGTTATAAAAAATCTTGAGAAGAAATGGATGTAGCTAAACTGAATGGCAAATTGCCTTCTCTTTCCAAAATACAACCATGAATCATCAAATAACGGAGCAGATCTTTCCTTTTCATAAACTTACTGCAATTTGCTCATCGAAATACTCACTGTTGAAATTAGTGAAATGTTTGATGTTTGATTCAACAATCAACTGAATTGCTTCTTCCAAATTTTCTCTTAATTCTTCAATTGTTTTGCCTTGTGCATTAATGCCGGATAATTCCTTAACCGTTCCTGCGAACCAATCGCCGGATTTAATAATAACTGCTGTAAATTGCTTTTCCATTATTTATACCAAAATTATAAGACATAATATATTAACTAATCAATGATATTGATTATTTTTATGCTTAAAAGTTTATATTTTTTCATTATCTTTAATATCTAAGAATTTAGATTCATAATTTATTTCAAAGCTCATGAAAAACAAGAGAATAAATTTGGCAAGCCTAAAAAAAAGCCTACAACTTTTTCTTCTTTTCTTTATTGTCTTCTCTTCTACCATTTTTGCTCAAACCGGACACTGGGAAAAATTAAATCCTCCTGTTTCGCCATCTGCAAGACTTGCTTATGGAATGTCTTCTATTGGAAATGAACAAGCCTTGTTATTTAGTGGCAAGAGTTACAGTGGTTCCGGTACACAATATTTCGGTGATACATGGCTCTTTGATTATCAAAATAAAATATGGACAGAATTAAAACCTAAGGATTCTCCTAAAATGAGGACTTATTTTTTAGAAAGTAATGGATATTTATGAAAAAAGCAACAATATTATTACTCTTGATAGTTTTGTCAATCCTGTTTATTGGTGAAAATTCTGCTCAAAAACGAAAAACAATCAAAGGAATTGAACCTCTGAAAACTCCTTTACAGCTTATTGACAGTCTGAAAGCCGAACTAATAAAAGCAAAGGATGATACTAATAAAGTCAATATTCTGAATGGGCTTTCAGTACAGTTTTTGGAAACAACACCTGATTCTGGAATTGCTTATGGAAATGCAGCAATTGAACTTGCTCAATCATTGAATTGGGAAAAAGGTAAAGCTGACGGTTATTATAATCTTGGGAGAATTCAGCTTAAGAAATATCAATTCGATACATCGAAAATCAATTTTGAAAAAGCACTTAAGATTTGCCAAAAGATAAAGTATAATGAAGGAATTGGAAACAATCTTGTAGGAATTGGAAATTGTTTTGGAGGCAAAAAGGATTATAAGGAAGCAAATAAATATCTAAATGACGCAATTAGAACATTTAAAGAAGGCAATAATAATTCTGATGTAGGAAAAGTATATCTGAATTATGGCAATTTATATTCAAAACAATACAAAAATGATTCAGCTATGATTTATTTTGAAATAGCATTAAAAATCTTTAAAGATATTGATGATGATATATTTATTGTAAAAACTCTTAATAATATTGGCATTCTTTATTATAATTCTTCGAAATTTGATAAGGCATTGGAATATTTTGAAAAAGCTCTCAAAATTGATGAAGAACTTGGCGATAAATATATTATTTTTTATGCGCTTGGAAAAATTGGTCAGGTTTATATTTGTCTAAATAATTATCCAAAGGCAATGGAATATTATGAAATTTCTTTGAAATTGGCTGAAGAAATAGGAGTAAAACAATTAATTTCAAGTACTCTACTCAATATTGGTCAGGCTTATTATACTTTATCAAACTATCAAAAATCATTGGAATATTGTGAAAAATCTTTGAAAATAGCTGAAGAGATTGGAGATGTAAATATTATTTCAAGAAGTCTCTTTCGTATTGGTTGGTGTTATATGAGTTTATCAAATTACCCTAAAGCGTTGGAATATAATGAAAAATCTTTGAAAATGGCTATAGAGACAGGGGATAAAAGTGATATTTCAAGAAATCTTACGGCTATCGGTGATATTTATTACCATTTATCAAATTATACCAAAGCAATGGAATATTATGAAAAATCTTTGAAATTAGTTGAAGAAGCTGATGGAAAAAATTCTAAAACTATGTTATCCACGGTTCTCAATAGTATCGCTATTGTTTATGAATCATTATCAAATTATCCAAAAGCAATGGAATACTATGAAAGATCTTTGAAAATATTTGAAGAAATAAACGATAAAAAAAATGCAGGACAGGTACTCGGTACTATCGGTAGTCTATATAGTACGTTAGGAAATTATCCGAAGGCGTTGGAATATTTAGAAAAATCGCTTAAAATTGCTGAAGAAACCGGGAATCAATTAAGTGCTTCATATAATTATGGGAATATTGGTGGTTTGTATTTTGATATTGCTACAGATAGCACAGCAAAAGACACAAGTGGAAGATACGAAAATTTCCTTAAATCAATAGAATATTATAAAAAATCTTTGAAAATATTTGAAGAAAATGGTCAACTGCTCGAACAAAGTGAATTTTTAATCCAACTTTCAATTTCTTATCAAGCCCTCGACGATTATAAAAATGCTCTTGAAACTTACAAAGAATCTCAGATTCTTAAAGATTCCATCTTTTCTTCAGATAACCAAAAGAAGATAGCTGAACTTGAAGCTAAGAAAGATTTAGAAATTAAAAATAAAGAAAATGAATTGCTGAAGCAAAACGCTGTTCTGAAAGAAAGTGAACTGGCAAGAAGAAATCAGGAATTATCCAATTTGAGCAATGTACAAAAAATTCAAAAACTATTACTCGATAAACGTAATTTGGACATTCTGAGCAAGAACAACGAATTAACATTGCTCTCAAAAGATAAGGAACTGCAAACTGTAACAATCAAGCAAAAAGAAGCCGAGCATCAAAAATCCCAAAAAGAAATTGACTTACTTAATAAGGATAAAGATTATCAGGGAGTTGTCCGCAATTCATTAGTCGGTGGAATCGGACTGCTTTCATCCCTGGCATTGGTCTTGTTCCTATTTTTCTGGCGAAAGAAAAGGGACAACAAGAAACTTGCCGTTAAGAACCAAAAAATAACTGAACAGAAAGAGATTATTGAGATTGAACAGGAAAAATCGGAAAGCCTTCTATTGAATGTTCTCCCTGCAACAATTGCAACACGGCTGAAAAATGGCGAAACAACAATAGCCGACCATTTTGAGGAAGCAAGTGTAGTTTTTATTGATATTGTTGATTTCACCAAAAGTTCAACAGGCATTGAACCTAAGAAAATAGTAGAAGTATTAAATGAACTCTACACGAAATTAGATTCCCTTGCTCAGAAGCACGGGCTGGAAAAAATCAAAACAATCGGCGATTGCTACATGGCGGCGGCAGGAGTACCGAAGAAGAGTACCGACAGTGCCATCAAATCTGCAAATTTCTCAATAGAAGCAATGCAAGCCCTCAAGAATTACAATACAGGCAATGGCACATTTATAAACTTCAGATGCGGAATTGACTGCGGACCGCTTGTTGCAGGAGTTATCGGCGAGAAGAAATTTATTTATGATTTGTGGGGAGATACAGTAAACACTGCAAGCCGAATGGAAGAATACGGAGAAGCAGGAAAGATACAGGTGACAGAAAGATTTAAGGAGAAATTAACCTCCCCTAATCCCCTCCTTGCTAAGGAGGGGACCAACGACGAAGTCGTTCAGGGGTGGTCATTCCAAGAGCGAGGCGAAATAGAAATCAAGGGCAAGGGTAAGATGAGAACTTATTTTTTAGAAAGTAACATGAGCTAAGGTACATAAAGGGGAATGAAAGTAAAATCACTTTCAGATGAAACTATAAAAGAAAAAATGTTCTAATCGTCTTTAGCATTTCGATTTTTAATCAATTATTAAAGAATAAGGAAACAATATGAAATATAAGGTTTTGGGAAATACCGGACTTAAAGTGTCCGAATTATGCCTTGGCACAATGACTTTTGGCGGAAGAGGGTTTTGGACTTCAATCGGCAGTCTTGGTCAGCAAACAGTTGATGAACTTGTTAAAAAATCGGTTGAAGCAGGAATTAATTTTATTGATACTGCAAATGTCTATTCATTGGGATTATCAGAGGAAATGACAGGTAAAGCTATTCGCAATCTTGGACTGAACAGGGACGATTTGATTATCGCCACAAAAGTCCGGGGAACAATGGGAGAATTGCTAAACAGTGTTGGACTCAGTCGGAAACATATCTTGCATGAGGTGGATGCAAGCTTGAAACGCTTGAATATGGATTATATAGATTTGTACCAAATTCATGGTTTCGACGAGTTAACTCCTTTGGAAGATACTCTCGATACCCTCGACACCTTGGTGAAAAGCGGGAAAGTCAGATATATCGGATGCAGTAACCTTGCGGCATGGCAAATCATGAAAGCACTGGACTATTCTAAATATAACAAACTTGCCAAATTTGTTTCACTTCAGGCATATTATACTATTGCGGGACGTGACCTTGAACGTGAAGTAATTCCAATGCTGAAAGACCAAAAGGTAGGACTGATGGTTTGGAGTCCGTTAGCCGGCGGATTATTAAGCGGCAAATTCAAACGTGATGGAGCCGGAGCCGAGGGAGCCAGAAGAATGAACTTCGATTTTCCTCCCGTAAATAAGGACAGAGCATTCGATATATTGGATGTTTTGGATCCAATGGCTCGGGAAAAGAATGCAACTGTTGCTCAGCTCGCACTTGGATGGTTGTTGCATCAATCTGCCGTCACCAGCGTTATCATCGGTGCAAAAAAATTAGAACAACTCGATGATAACTTGAAATCCACCGAAATAAAATTCAGCGAATCTGAACTTCAAAAACTTGATGAAGTTAGCCGTCTTGCACCGGAATATCCCGGCTGGATGATTGAAAGACAAGGCTCGGATAGAAAATGACAGTTTAAGAATGGGATTTCTCTCAAAAACAGAAGGATGGTTGTCCTACTTTCGGTAGGTCAATCATCTTGATTGACCATTATTAACAAACAGGTTCGAGCTGAAAGGGAGAAAATAGAGCAAGGAAGAATGATCTTTACTCCTTTTTACCTCACTTTATTATTATGACTTGTTTTGTAAATAGTTTTCCGTCAATCGTCAAATTAAAAAACAAAGTTCCACTCGGCAAGTTTGAGGTACTGATTGAGGTATTAAAAGTATTCGAATTTATATTCAAATAATCCTTTGACATAATCCTTTTGCCTGTCAAATCAGAAATACTCAGATTAATATTCATAATATTTTCTTTTTGAATATTTATTGAAACTTGATTTACAGTAGGATTTGGAACAATTTGTATTATTGGTAAGAAAAAATCATTATCCTTAATTCCAACAATATAAGAATAGTCTAAACCATAAAATAAGTTAGCTCGTACAGCTAATATTTGTTTTTCTTTACTGAATCCCATTTCCCAAACATCAAAAGTAAATTTAGGATTTTGATACCAAGATTTAAGTTTAAGAGTATTAAAATCCCATACTCTAATTCCACAAGAATTGCTTGAAGTAATGATTTCGTTTGCAGGTTCATTAAAACAAAAATCGTGAAAAACATAGTTGCTGTCTTTCAAAGTTTTAATCAATTTAGCTTTTTCATCATAAAATTTGATTTTACCACTATCAATTGTAGCAAGAATACCTGTACTTGAATATTTTAATTTAAAATCAGTTGTTGCAAAATCTCCGATAAATGCATTGTTGTCCAAGTTTATTATTTTATTATAACTTACTCCATTATTCATGCCGAATATCTCATTACCAGCAAAAGCAATATTCTTTCCGGTTGGTGAAACTGCGAAATCAAACATCCATATATCATCTTTATTCGGACTAAAAAGATATGTGAATTTTGAGATTAAGGAATCAGTATTAATATTATATTTATTGATAAAAATACCTGCAACACTTAAATTTGCAGTTATAAAATAATTGTCATCGACAGAAAAATCGAAATACAGACTTTTTATTTTGCTTTTACGTATTGTATCAAGTGTTTCTGCATTTATAAAAATAATTCCGTTATTAAAAGGTGAAAATGCAAATATTTTTCCATTATGAGAAAATTTTTGACTAGAAGGTTCGGAAGTTGTATAAAATGTTTTTGAAATTTCTCCGGTTTTAGAGTTTATTAAAGAAACATGACCATTATTGTCCGAAACGGCTAAAACATCACCTGAAGAATTAAAAAATACTTTCGAACCATAAGCACTGTTCTGCCAAAGAATATCCTCATCGGCAAATAAATTATAACTGAAAAGTAGCAATAGTAACCCAACGGCTGTCAAAAAAAACAATTTGAACTTCATAATCCGATTCCAATAAATATATTTAAAGTTTTCATCGAAACTTATGTAACTTACAAAATATTCATCAAAAAGTAAACAAAAAAAATAATTTCGAGACTACAGTTTTTTGACTTGCTCCCAACTATCTGAATCACGGATTTTTAGGATAAAAGGATTCCACGGATTTTCAAGAATATCTTCTCTTAAATCCTCTTATTCCTTAATCCGTTTAATCCGTGATTCAGACATTAAACTTTTAACCTTGTTCCCAAGCAGGAGCTTGGGAACAAGAAAAAAAATTACGTTATTAATGTATCTGCCGAACTAAAGTACCTAACGGCACAAAAAATGTTTAGGCGTTTAGACGGTTAGTCGTTGAATAGAAGAAATGAAGAAAATCCCC
Organism: uncultured Hyphomicrobiales bacterium; assembly: GCA_964606895.1. Taxonomy (GTDB): domain Bacteria; phylum Bacteroidota; class Ignavibacteria; order Kapaibacteriales; family UBA2268; genus CAZSHX01. Next base: position 62,846 of record CAZSHX010000001.1, on the reverse strand, counting down.
CCAGCCCCCCTTTTTCAAAGGGGGAAATGAAGATTCTTCAATCCTCTTAATCCTCAAATCCTCTTAATCCGTGATTCAGACATTAACTTTTTTTATCCGCAACTTGCTTCTTTTCAAACCAACTATAAACAGATGGTATAATCAAAAGGGTTAGCAATGTTGAGGTAATCAAACCGCCGATTACAACAGTTGCCAAAGGTTTCTGAATTTCAGAACCTGCACCCGATGCAAATAGCATCGGAACCAGACTGAAAATTGCGATTGAAGCCGTCATCAGCACAGGCCTTAACCTGTTCATTGTTCCGGTTCGAATAGCTGTTTGCAATTCCATGCCTTCTTCCCTGAGTTGAGATATTTGAGAAACCAATACCACACCGTTTAAAACGGCAACTCCAAACAGGACTATAAAGCCGACCGAGGCGGGTACTGAAAGATATAAAGCCGAAATCCAAAGTGAAAACACACCGCCGATTAATGCAAAAGGCAAGTTTAAAATTACGAGTAACGATAGTTTTATCGAATTGAATGTCACAAAAAGCAAAAGGAAAATAAGTAAAATCGCCATTGGAAAAACAATCATTAATTTCGTCATTGCTCTCTGCTGATTCTCGAACTGCCCTCCCCAACTCAGAAAGTAACCCGTTGGAAGTATAACCTGTTTGTTGATTTTTTGCTTAGCTTCAGCCACAAAACCGCCGATATCTCTGCCAGTAATATTCAGTTCAATACCGATTCTTCTCAGTCCGTCTTCACGGCTAATTTGCAAAGGACCTTCGGTAAATGATATTTGAGCAAGCTGATTTAACGGGATTCTTGAGTTATTTGAAAGTGGAATCAGAATGTTTCCTATTGTTTCAATTGAATTCCTTTTTTCTTCGGGAATCCTTACAACGATATCAAAACTTCGGTTTTCTTCATAAAGTTTTGATGCCGATTTCCCAGCGATAGCAATTTCTATAACATTTTGCACATCTTTGATATTCAATCCGTACCTGGCAATTTTTTCTCGGATGATATTAACAACCAAATACGGCTGACCTGAAATTTTCTCGACGAGCAAATCGGTCGTACCTTTAATGGATGATATAACTTTTTCAATTTGTTCGGCTTTATCAGTTAAAACATCAATATCTTCACCGAATAATTTTATGATTAGCTGTGCTTTTGTACCTGCAACTAATTCATCAATTCTGCATTGAATCGGCTGACTGAATGAAAACCCAATCCCCGGAATTGACGATAAAGATTCTCTCATTTCATTTGTCAGATCCTCTCTTGTTTTCTTGTTTTTCCATTCATTTTTCGGTTTGAAAATTCCCACATAACCCGTTTTGTCAACTCCTCTTGTGTCCAGTGCTACGCCTGTTTGACCGATACGACCGACCATAGTCTCCAGTTCAGGGAATTGTTTCAATTTTTCACCGATGAGTCTGTTTATTTCAATTGATTTACTTAACGAAACACTTGGCAGAAGGGAAACATCCATATCAAACGAACCTTCATCCATAATAGGAATAAACTCGGTTCCCAATTTAGGTAACAAATAAAGCGATAGGACTAACAATATACCTGCGGTTCCAAGAATATAAAATTTCTTTTTTAAAGTGAAAATCAGCATCGGAAAATAAATTTTCTTAGCATATTTCATCAAAAAACTTTCTTTTTCAGGTTGTGGTTTAAGGAACATAGCACATAGAGCAGGGATAACGAAAATCGAGAGCAGAAGTGATGAAAGCAAAGCAATAGCAACCGTTAATGCAAGCGGAGTAAACATCTTGCCTTCAATTCCCTCCAAAGAAAGAATCGGAATAAAAGTGAGAGCAATTATAAGTTCTCCGTAAATACTGGGTTTTCTAACTTCAAGAACTGCTTTCAGAACCGTGTTCAGTTTTCTGTCGTTAATCCCATTTTCGCTCAGATGCCTTTGAACATTTTCCACCTGAATAATTGTTGCATCAATAATCATTCCTATTGAAATGGCTAAACCACCCAGCGACATCAGATTCCCGCTCAAACCAACAATCTTCATAACGATAAATGTAACAAATAGAGATAATGGCAATGCTATAAGAACAACAAGTGAACCTCTGAAACTCCTCAAAAGCAAATATAGTATCAGCAATACAAGGATTGAACCCTCAAGCAAAGCTTTATTCACTGTGTTCACGCTTGCATCCACGACTTCGGAGCGGTCATAATAAGGTTCCATTTTAATACCAGCAGGCAATATATTACTGCTGTTAATCTCGCTAACTTTTTGTTCGATTCTTTTAACTACTTCTCTGCTGTTTTCACCGCGTAACATCATAACAATGCCGCCAACACATTCATCTTTGCCGTTAATGATTGAAGCTCCTTGTCTGATAGCTTCTCCCTCTTTGATTTCAGCAACATCTTTCAGGGAAATGGGAACACCATCAAAAGATTTGAGAACTATATTTTCAATATCTGTTATATTTTTAATTAAACCGATACCTCTAACAATGTATTGCTCCGAATATCTTTCAATTATATTGCCGCCGACATTCTGATTGTTGTTTTCGATGGATTTGTAAACATCATCAATCGTTATGTTATACTTCAAAAGTTTATCGGGGGAAGTGATTACCTGAAATTGCTTAAAATAGCCGCCATAGGAATTAACTTCATTTACTCCCTGTATGCTTTTCAGGAGAGGAGTTACAACCCATTCCTGAAGAGTTCTTAAATTAGTAAGGTATTTTATCTTTTCTTTACTATCCTCGGGAACTTTACCATTCAGAGTGAATTGGTATATTTCGCCCATAGCCGTAGCAATTGGTCCCATAGTAACTTCAGCTCCTTTAGGAACATTTTCTTTTGCTTCGGAAAGCCTTTCGAATACTAATTGTCGGGCAAAATATATATCTACATTATCTTCAAATATAACCGTAACAATTGAAATCCCGAATTTAGTAACCGACCGCATTTGTTTTACGTTCGGTATTCCACGCATTGACATTTCAATAGGATAAGTAACTGTTCTTTCAATTTCTAATGCTGATAGACCGTTTGCATGGCAGACAATCTCAACCTGAATATTGGTTACATCGGGAAATGCATCAATCGGAAGTTTAATATAAGAATAAACCCCCAGACCGATAATCAGCAACGAGATGAAGACAATCATCCCTTTCTGTTTTAAAGTAAAGGCAATTATTTTTTCTAACATATCAATCTCCACCCCCAAGTGATTCCTTTTTCATTTCAGATTTAAGCACAAAGGTTCCTTTGCTGACAATTCTTTCACCTTTGGAAACACCCTTTTTAATCTCAATAAATTCGCCTTGTGAACTTCCCAAAACCACTTCCTTTTTTTGAAATGTTGAATCATTTATCGCAATAAATAAATAATTCTCCTTTGCATCTTTTACTACAGCTTCAGCTGGAACTATTAATGCATTAGCAGATTTTGAAGTCGGGATTTCCATTTCGGCAAACATTTCAGGTTTGAGTTTTCTGTCGTTATTTGAAAGTACAGCTCTGATTTTAAATGTTCTGGTTTCTTTATCAAGAATATCGCTTATATAAATTATCCTTCCTTTAAAGCGGGTTTCTCCATAAGCAGAAGTTGTAAGAGTGATTTCAGGCTTGCCTGCAATTCTCTGCAAATCATTTTCATAAATCTGACCATCTGCAAAAAGAATGCTTGTATTTATTATTCTGAACGAAGTTGAATTTGGTTCAACCAGTTGCCCTATGGCAATGTTTCTTTCAACCACCACTCCTTCTATAGGCGATTTAACAGGCAGTAAACCTGCAATATGCTCATTTTCTCCGTTTGCTTCATCAACATCCTTATCCACAAGACCAATAGAATGAATCTTTTTGTCCTCGGCGTTGAACTCGGCTTTTGCCTTTTCAAACTCGGCTTTTGCTTCAAGATAAGACTTCTGGGAACCGACATTTTGTTCGATTAAAGTCTTTAATCTGTTGAAATTTGCTTCGGTATAATTCAGATTTGCTTTTGCTTTCAGAAATTGTGCTTTGATTTCTCCAATTTGCAAACCCTCAATCTGCATCAGTATTTGCCCTTTTTTTACATAATCACCAATATTGACAAAAACTTTGTTTACTCTTCCCTGAACCAGCGAGCCTACATAAGCTTCCAAATCCTGATTGGGTAATATTTTTGCAGGTGCTATTATGGCTCCCGTTAATTCACCTTCAATAACTTGTGTAATTTCAATTTTATTCTCTTGAACTGATTGCATTGATAATTTAACTACTTCATTAGTTTCTTTTTCTTTGCTTTCAACTTTCGGAGTTTCATTGGAATTTTTATTGCAGGCAAAAAAGAATCCCATAATGAATATAGCAAATAACAAATATTTTAACGATTTCATATTATTTTTCCTTTGATTATTCTATTGTTATCCCGGTTGATTCTTCGAGATTAATTATCGCCTCGTTGTAATCAAAAAGTGATTTTATTAAACTTATCCTTGCATTTATGGTTGTGAATTTTGCCTGCAAGAATTCCAAATATGTTATTTCTCCTGCCTGATAGCTCAAATCGGCAGTACGGAAGATTTCTTCAGCCTGTGGTATCAGCTCGCTCTGATAGAGCGAAAGTTGTTTCTCGTCATATTGAAAATCAATGTAAGCTGAATTTATTTTTTGGATGATATTGTTTTTTACGTTTTGAAGTTCAAATTTATTAATCTGATGATTTGCATTTGCTTCCTGAATTTGTCCATTTTGTTCGAACATAAACCATAATGGGAGGTTCATTCCTAATTTAACGCCATAATAATTCGGATTGTTTTCCCGCTTTTGGAACATATAGGAAACATTAAATGAAGGTATTAGATTCATCCATGCAATCTGCTTATTTATTTCAGATGATTCAACTTCAAAATTTATTTTCTTTAAATACGGATTGAATTGCAAACTTTTATTGATCAATTCATCAATCGAAAAGCTATATTTCTTGCTATCCAAAGAATCCAAAAATTTGAAATCAGATAAATCGAGAATTGAATTACCCAACGAAAAATTGAATTCATTTAATGCTGTTTTATATTCCTTTTTGGTGGTTTCAATAAAAGATTTTGATTCGGATAGCTGTACTTTTGAAGTCAATAATTCAAGATTCGAACCTTCGCCCACCTGAAACCGGATTGTAGCTTTTTTCAGGAATTCAGTTGCAATATTGAAGTTATCTTCTGCCACTTTAAACAATTGATATTTGGCTAATGCTGTAAAATAAGTTCTTTTAACCAAGGTTTTTATAGCGTTGGTTGATTGTTCAAGTCCAAAACTTACTGAATTAATTTCTGCATTTGCTTTCGAACCTTTAGCAAAGTAAACAGTAGGGAATTCAAATCCCTGACTAATTTCCAAACTTCTTTCGTCGTAATTGGAGATTCCTGTTCCGTTTGGAATGTATTCGTTGCTAACAGACAAACTCAAAGGCGGCAGGGAAACATCCCTGAGATATTTGCCTTTAGCGGCTTCAATGCTATTTTTTGACTTCTGAATTTCCGGGTGGTTTTTTATTGCAATTTCAATTGCTTCTTTTAAACTTAATGATGAAATCTTAGATTTATTTTGAGCATAAAGATTAAAAGATAAAACTGAAAGCACAAAAAAAACAAAAATGTTTTGACACATCGTTTCTCCTATAATTTAATAATATTTTTTTAATTAGAAAAGGAAAGGGAGAAATGCTAAATGATTAGGACTTGTATTTTTGAGAGAATGTTATTTGAAGCGAGTATGTATTGTTTTGAATCTATATTTTTTGATAATATTAATTCAGAGATATGAAGCTTATTGTTAAAAACAGGTAATTGAAATGAATTAAAAGTGCTGTTCGAAGAAAAATCAATGTCGTGGTGATTTTCAAAACTTGCTTTTTCAAGAATCAGACAAATATCCAAATCTTTGCAAGAGTCTGTATGGGTGTCAAAAAGTTCAGTTTCGGAGTGAATAAACAAAAAGATGAGAACGGAAATTATCATTCCTGCTGTCATTCTCAATATATGTTTTCTTTTTGTCATTCTTCTTTGAAATTTCATTTACAATTAAGCAATTTACTGAAATTCTTTGATATTTCAATCAGATAATCGTAATAAATTTCTTAAAAGTTGAATTTTGAAAACTCCTGCCAAATTATTTAAAGATATAATCAATCCCTTAAAATTCGACATACACTAAACTCGTCAATATTGTTTTTTTGAATATCATTTGGAGAAATAAATGCAAAAAGTAACCCCATGCTTGTGGTTCGATACCCAAGCCGAAGAAGCCGTTAATTTTTACTGCTCAGTCTTTAAAAATTCTCAAATCAAAAATATTAGTTACTATGGAGAAGGTACTCCATTGCCAAAAGGAACAGTACTAACCGTAAGTTTCGTACTGGACGGACAAGATTATTTAGCCCTGAATGGCGGTCCGGTATTCCAATTTTCCCCTGCATTATCATTGATAATCAATTGTACATCGCAGGAAGAAATTGATGAATTTTGGGAAAAGCTTTCCGAGGGCGGAGAAGAAGAACAATGCGGTTGGCTTAAAGATAAATATGGACTATCCTGGCAGATTGTGCCGACAAACTTGGGTGAATTAATGAGTAGCGGAGATGCTGAAAAATCTCAGAGAGTCATGAATGCAATTATGCAAATGGTAAAGCTGGATATTTCTGTTTTACAAAAAGCTTATGATGGGAATTAATGCTTGAAAAAATAAAAATATTTTTTCGCTAAAATAGACTTAGAAAATAATGTTTGTACATCAAACAAATATTATTTTATTTTTAATCAAATTATGGAGAATATATTATGGCAAGAGTAAGTATATATCTGAATTTCCCACGAAATACAGAGGAAGTATTCAATTTCTACAAATCCGTTTTCGGCGGAGAATTCAGCGGCGGCGGAGTCGCCCGTTTTAAAGATATTCCTCAGATGGAAGGTGCCCCGCCAATTCCCGAGGAAGATAAAAATCTGATTATGCACATTGAATTGCCGCTTCTTGGCGTATTTGTGCTGATGGGAACTGATGCCCCCGAATCAATGGGCTTTACCGTCAATAAAGGTAATAATATGTACATTAACCTTGAACCCGATTCGAAAGCTGAAACCAAAAAATTATTTGAGGCATTATCTGATGGTGGTTTCGTTACAATGGAACTTCAGGAAATGTTCTGGGGTGCATATTACGGAAGCTGTACCGATAAATTTGGTATTAATTGGATGTTCAATTGTACTGCAAAGTAATTCATGCTCACGTCAACTAATAAACCCAAAGACATAGATGAATATATCGCATCTTTCCCCAAGGAAACACAAATCCTTCTGGAAAAGGTACGTTCAACAATTAGAAAGTCAGCACCGACTGCTGAGGAAGTTATAAGTTACAGTATGCCTGCATTCAAGCTCTATGGAATATTGGTTTATTTTGCAGGATGCAAAAATCATATTGGGTTCTATCCGACTGGTTCGGGAACTGAAGTATTTAAAGAAGAAATTGCAGGTTTTAAAAGTTCAAAGGGAGCTATTCAGTTCCCTTATGACCAACCTATTCCTTTTGAACTAATCTCAAAGATTGTAGAATTCAGGGTTCAGCAGAATTTAGAGAAAAAAGCAGGCAAAAAATAATTATCAATTTACAAATTATTAAAATATAAAATAAATGGGAACAACAAAAATAACAGTGCAAGTAACAGTAGATGCACCGATTGACAAAGTATGGGAATTTTGGACTTCACCCGAACACATCACAAACTGGTGTTATGCCGGTGACGATTGGCACGCACCGCGTGCAGAAAATGATTTGCGGACAGGCGGGAAATTTGTTACACGGATGGAAGCCAAGGACGGCAGTATGGGTTTTGACTTTGGGGGCGTTTACTTAAATGTCAAAAATAACGAACTAATTGAGTATATCCTTGCTGACGACAGAAGAGTCTTAATAGAATTTACTGCAAACGGAAATAAAACTGAAATGGTTGAAACATTTGACCCCGAATCGGTTAATTCGCTTGAACTTCAGCAATACGGCTGGCAGGCTATTTTGAACAACTTTAAAAGATATACCGAAGCGAATTAATAAACTGATTGATTTTTTTGTAGATTCAGACTTTTGATAAAAGCCTTATTTTGAGTTATTTCAATAGCTCAATTGCTTAATCTTTCTTTCGTTCTCGCTGTCAGCAATAAGTTCGTTAAGCCGCTTGATTCTTGTGGCTGTCTGCTTGGCACTCATCACCCAATTGATTGCCGGATTGCGATAGGATTGCGGGAGTGATTGAAAAAAATCCCATGCCTTTTTGTTGGCTTGGAATATTGCTTCAAATTCTTCAGAAAGTTTGGGATTTTCCCGCTCATAAGTATAGATTCGTGATTTGCTTTCTTTACGAAAATTATAAACAGCAATTCCCGGCGGTCTCATCAGTCCCTGCTTTGTTAGTTCCTCAACCTTTTGGATGTTTACTGCACTCCAGATGCTTTTTGGATTTCGGGGAGTGAAGCGTATCATGTAGCTCTCATGGTCAATGGATTTGCGAACGCCGTCTATCCAGCCGAAGCAAAGAGCTTGGTCCACCGATTGGCTCCAAGTCATGCTCGGCTTGCCGCTCCCGACTTTGTAATATCCGACAAACAATTCTTTTGTCTTGTCGTGGTTTTTCTCAAGCCAATCTCTGAAATCGTCCTGACTGGCAAAAAATATCGGCGGAACATCAAAATTCATTTTTTCATTTTCTTTAGTCTTTAAAACTTGCCTGCATTATGCTTCCATTACTTTTCACTTGATTAAGATTGTTCATGGTTTGGGGATGAGTAGTTTAACTCATGTATAAGAATTAAAAAATAATTTTATATGAAACTCATTTATTTTTTGGTAGTTTGTCTTCCATTTTTAATTGTTCATATTTTCTTGTAATTTCAATTAGAATCTTATTTCTTCTGATGTCTTCATTAACAAACTCATAAGTGAAGATACCGGAAATATCTTTAACCATTTCAACGAAGAACGGCAAAGCGATATGAAATTTTGCGATGTCACTTTGATGAACATCACCACTAATAATCACTTTACTATTTTCACCCATTCTTGTTATAAACAGCATTAGTTGTCTAATGTCGCAATTCTGGGCTTCGTCGAGAATTAATAATGAATTGTCGAAATTTGCCCCTCTCATATATGCTAAAGGTCTGAATTGCAAAATATTTTCATTAACCAATTTATCTAATGTTATTTTATCAATAAATTTCAGTAATGTAAGTTTGAATGATTCAAAATATGGATTTATTTTGTCTTCGATTGAGCCGGGCAATGCACCGAGTTTTTCACCGGATTCCTGAATAGGTTTAGTAAGTATATACGATTTGAATTTTTTCTTTTTTAAACAATCAACGATGTAATAACAATCAATAAAGGTTTTCGATGTGCCGGCTGGTCCTGTGACTAATGTTATTTCATTTTTTTCGATTTCTTTAACAAGCTCAGACTGCTTTTCTGAGAGAATAATGTTGCTTAAAGCTTTGGGAGGTACGAGTCTTCTTTCCCTGACAATTGGATTGACTTCATGAATTGATAAATCCTGCATTTCAAATTTCACGCCATTTTTGGTTTTCTTTTTCCCCATAATAAACTACTGATAAATTTTTTAAAAATGGAAATTATTTAAATACATATATTATGCATTAGAAAGTAATGACACAATAATTATAATTTCATTTTAAAAATATTTCTATTTGTTAAATTTAATTTGAAATTAGGGAAATATTAATAAAAGATGCATGGAATGTTAATGTAAGGTTAATATATTGTTAATATTTACTTAATATTTTATTATTAAATTTTTGAGATTAATATAAGAATAGAATCCATTTTATTTTATTTCATTTTCTTGTGCTTCAAATCTTTGCCTATTACTCTACCTTTTTTTGTGCTGACAGTTAATATTGCACCTGCTAATATTACTTTGAGATTATTCAACATTTTTATTGATTATCTAATCGGAATTATTATAAATATCATAACGTCCCAAACGGCATGAGAAATTAAGCCGGGAACGACTGATTTGTAACGCATAAACATCCATCCCCAAAATATTCCGCAAATCAATGCCGCCATGAACAGCATGAAATTAAATGCCCAGATATGAACAAATGCGTAAAGCAAAGTTGTGATAATCATTCCTTTGGTGCTTCCGTAAGTAGTGCCTAACTTGCTTTGAACAAAACCCCGCCAGAAGATTTCTTCTGCCGGACCAATCCACAACAGCAATGAAAGACCGATGAATATTTTGCCAGCCTGCTCTTTTGTTGCGTAGATGTTCCCAACCTGCCTGTTCGTAAAATCAAAAAGCAGTCCCGAAAAATAATTCCCTGCAAAAAACAGCAAATATAGCAGAGCCGCAGAAATCAGCCCAATCCAAATCCATTTCATTTCGAATTTCATCACTTTTTTCAGGTCATCTTTTCCTGCCAAAAAGCTGTAAACGGTTAGTGTCCCGCTTGCAATCAGCATAGTCACCCAAAAATTCAGGTGCCGTGCCGTGGCAGGAAAAAACATCAGGAACCAAAATATAACTGCGAGTGCAATTCCGGGGATTATTTTTTTCATGTCAGAACCATCTTGAAATAATGAAACCAATGCAATAGAGCAAGCCAAAAAGCAAATGATGCTGAGCAGTCTGAACATCCAGCATAGCAATTAATTTCGGATTATTGACCTCTGCCGTTGAAATTGCTTTGAGATTCTTCAAAGCAGGCGGAAGACTCAGGAATACAAGCAGAGTCCAAACGGGAACAACCTTAAACACAGCCATGATTGCCACAGAAACAAAGGCTCCCCAAACAAGAAAATAATATTCACTTTTTGCTCCTTTGATTCCGAGCAAACCGGCTAATGTCAGAATTCTTGCTTGTCCGTCGTGCAGAATGTCCCTTGTGTTATTCGCATGAACAACTGCAACAATCAGGAATGCCAGCGGAAGCGAAACCAGAATCAGATTTTGGTAGTATAGCCCTGTAAGCGTATAAAAAGCACCTACAACCATCAGCGGTCCAAACAAAATAAAAATGAGAGTATCGCCCAAAGCTAAATATTTGAATCTGACGGGACCTGCAGTGTACCAATAAGCACCCAAAGCTCCGGCTAAGCCCATGTAAAAAACTGGTAAACCCCGTAAGTAAACAAAAATCAAACCCAAAGAAAATCCGATTATAAGAGCGAGCCTGCCGCCCCAAAGTACCTCACTCGGTTTCAGCAAGCCGTCCACAAGGATTCTGCTACCGCCTAATGTTTCTTTTCTGTCCACCTGTTTCATAAAGTCATCATGCTCTGAAATCAGGTTGCCACCGGTTTGGAAGAGCATCCCGCAAACGATTGCAATTGGCAGTAGCCACCAAATCGTGATGGTCCCGTGATAAGCAAAAGCTATCGAGGCAGAAAGCAAAACCGGAATAACCGAGCCGGAATAGGCAAATGGGCGGATTGCCTGAATCCACAAGCTGAATTTAGTTCGTTCCGGAGAATTTATTTGTTCCATAATGAATCCTTAATTAATATAGAATTTCTGATTTGTCCAAATTATTCAGATAATTTTTGTAGTCATAAAGATACTGTTTCAAAGGTTCTTCGGGTAGAAGATGTGTCCGCCACGTTACGAAAGGAGGATAGACATTTATCCCGCAATAATTCAATGTACCATGATTTATGTGATGGATAACGCCTGCTAAGTCACCATTTTCACCTTCGGCAGTATATGAAGCTTCGGAACCGCCGGCAGAGATACAGCAGAATGCCTTTTTACCTTTCAAAGGTCCAGTTTGGTATTTTTTGTCTCGGGGATGATAGGCAAACCCAAGAGCCAGAACTTTATCGAACCAGCCTTTCAGAATTGCTGGAACAGAACTCCACCAAAGCGGAAAATTCAAAACCAGCATATCTGCCCACAACAAATCATCCATTTCCTGTTTGATTTCGTCCGAAAAGCCTTTAGTCATAAAAGCGTTCATTTCTTCTTTCAGGTAGCTGAAGTATTCAGCGTTAGCCGGAGTTTTGAAGTCATTTCGGCTTGGGACAGGATTGAAATTCATTGCATATAAATCCTTAACCTTAACGATATGACCTTGTTCGGTAAAATGTTCAACAGCCAAATCCTTCAAAGCCGAGCAGAAAGATTTGCTTTCATAATGTGCATGTAGTATTAAAATATTCATTTAAACTAAAAATAAATTTAGGAACAAAATTATCAATGCAAGATAAATAAAATATTTCAATAATTTTAAATAAAAAATTTGGATTTTCAAAATAAAGGCTTGAGTCTGTTGGTATATTAAAAAATTGAATTAATTTTCTGAATATAAAAGAATTGACTAAAATCAATTGGTGTAATACTCCTATACTTCAGCGTGTGAACATTGATAAAGGATTAAACCTGCATTAACAGCAGACTATTACAAGAACAACAACACAAATCAGACAGATAAAAAATATTATTTGGATTTGATGATTTTTTTTTTTTGAATTTAATGAATTATTTTTTGTATTTTGCATTTGAAAAAATGCTGTCGCTAAAATAACGATACGAAAATGAATTTCAAACAAAAACAGGAGAAAATGCCTATGAAACTTTGGTGAATGTCGGACTTGGAAAAATCAATCTGACTGCAACATAACTGCATCATTGGGCATAATAAATAGCCCAGCCGGAAAGCAAGCCCTCCGGCTGAACAGGTGATAAATCACATCACAATTCACTGAAGTGCGGTTTATCGAATGCAAAATTAAAAAATTTTGTTTAATTTAACAGGATAATATAATGAAAGCAATAAAGAATTATCTTATTATTTTATTGTTGTTTGCTGTGAGCAACGTGTACTCACAGATAGACTGTCCGCCTACAACTGATTGGACTGAGGTACATACTACATTTTACAGGGATAGATTCATAACACATTATGAAACATGGGGAGATGTCTATGAATTTTACCATATAAATCAGGATGGCTCTTATGATGTTAAAGTGGATTGGACAAGGCTAAATAATTCGCATAAATACGGGTTAACCGATAACGAATTAAAAGGTTTTATGTACTTGGCAATTATCAAAGATATATTAGCCGGTTGCAATCCACCGACTACAGTTAATGTTTCATTCTATGAAATATCAAAATGTGTACTCGATAATCCCTGCTACTTAAAAGCCAATCAGACTGCAAAAGTATTTTGTAAAGATAATTTATGGCCCGGACCCGACCCGCAGGCAATTTTAGATAATCAAACGGGAATTTGGCTTTGGGTTATTCTTAACAGTCAAGACTGCGGATTCAAATGCTGTAAAACTACATATACAGTAGAATGTGCCGGTGGAGAACAATTTACACCTAAAATAATCGGTACACCGCAACAAACGACTTATACCGGTTGTCCTTCATCTTCGGTAACAGATTGCTATTTCGGAAATGTGAAGGAATGTAGTGCACCTTGTCCATTAATTCAGGAACTGCCATGAAAAAGATAATATTTTTATTTGTCATATTAATGACTTCACAAGTTTTTTCAGCAAATTTCAAATTAACTGATTACGACTTGGGTATCAACAACCTTTATTCGGCTTCGAAACTTAATAACAAACTCGTTGTATTAGGTGGTAAAAATTCATATTCAGGTTTTTTTCGTCCAAGTGCTTTGCGAATATTTGAAAATGGGAGATGGGATAGTCTGCCACCTGCTATGATTTTGAATGATACAAACAAAGAAGTATTAACTACTCTTATGTCACAGGTTCACTACGATTCAACCGGAACAATCTGGGTGGGAAGTGATATGATGTATGCTTACAAAAACGGCAAATGGTCAGCTTTTTTCATTGACGATTCACTAAAGCAATTGAGGCACTACAACATGTTTTGCGTGGATATCTATAATAACCTGTGGATAACAACATCCATATTCGACCAAAAAAGAACCGATGAAGGCTATCAGGGCTATTCGGAACTTCTGAAATTCGATGGAAAAACTTTTGAAAAAATTGTTTCAACTAACTCATCTTCCAGTTTTACTATAGTATCTATGACCGGGGTTATGCCAAATTCCATAGCGGCTTTGAGCGACGGCAGAATTGTACTGCACAGATTTTGGAATGAGAAAGATATTGATGATGATAAGGAAAACCATAATCTAATTTTTTATAATCAGGACGGAACTTACAACAGACTTAAGATTCCGTCACTTTCAGGTGAACAATTCGACCGTGCACCTAAAGATATCACTTCGATTTTTGAAGACGGGAACAAAATTTGGTTTTCGTTAAATATCTTTTCATGGTGGTTTCAGGAGAGTAACGGAAAATGGATGTCAGGTGCATGCTGTTCCGGATTATTATCCTTCAAGAATGGAAATGAATGGGAAATATTCGATGAAAATAATGGTTTGACGGTTAAACGAGATAGTCTGCGACCAACTTATGCGGAGCGGGTATATAAATTCATAAAATTGAATAGGTATAACTATTTAGTATTCGGTCAAAAGAGCATTTACACTATGGGCGAAGATAATGTACTTAAATCACTTAGTTTAAAGGAAATTGGCGATAATTCAACCATTATAAAAGCAAATCAGTACGGCACAATGGAAGAGTTTAAAATTAGATGTCGTTTTGATGATACCAATGCACAGTTTGGAAATTATCTCCCTGATATTATGGATTTATTGACCTTTAACAATGAAATATGGGTCATCACTCAAAGCGGAATAATTGTATTCCCTGAAAGTCTTGCATTATTAGGCGTTGACGACGAAAATCAAAACGAAATGAGTGAAATCGTATATCCGAATCCTGCACATAATTCTCTAAGAGTAAACAATCAGATTCAATATGATGAGTACATTATCTATAATCAATTAGGTGAAAGCTTGCTGATCGGTTCGGTTGAGTCGGCTCAATTCAATATTGACGTAAGTCGTTTGAATGCCGGAATGTACTTGTTATGCTTGAGAAACAAGCAAAATCAAAAGGTTTTAGGATTTATTAAAAATTAAAAAGGAAAAAATCATGAAAATGTTCAAAATAAAATCTTTTTCTCTTTTGCTGATTCTTAGTTTGTTTATCAGCAACCAGTTAGTTCGTTCACAAAATTGTCCTACTGGTTCAGAAAACTGGACCTCAAGTTCTTATACTTATGACCTGCCATATTACAACGCAAATGCCAGTGTCAACTATACACATCAAAATACTGGACAGGGCAGTACAAATATAAAGGTTGATTGGTCTTCGCTAAATATTACAAATGCATCAACAACAAAAGAATCCGGTTGGAAAAAGGCTATTCTTGAAAATCTCGTAAAAAAAATGGTTGTTGACAATTGTGATCATATTGAAGGATTACAATTTACAGTTAACTATTATTATCAAAAGCAATGCAGTACTACAACAAGATTTGCTTATGACCTCGATGTTGCTACTCAGATCGTTTGCTGTTCTAATCCTGCTCTTTCTCAATACATATACGACCAATGGAAAAATGGAGTGCTACACAAAGTATATTATATCTATAAAGATATTGTCTGTAGTTCAAAGTGCTGTAAAAAACAATACAGTTGTACCATAGGCTATGACAACGTCGGTTTATTCTGGTATGCTACTATAAATCAAGTTCAAACATACAGTGAAACAAACTGTAGTGGGAATTCCCAAAATATTGACTGTGTTACCGGTCTTCCTACCCCATGTAATGATGCTGCTTGTGATGAATAATTAAATATTCAATTGGCAGAGAAATAAACTCCTGCCAATTCTTATAACACTTTATCCAACTTCTAATTTTATTGAAATAACAAAACCTTCCGAAGGTTTGGAACCTTCGGAAGGTTCTACTAATATGATCCGCATCTTCAATGTCTTTGGTAAAGAAATAATGAAAATTTCTGGTTCGAATAATTCACAATTTTCAATTCCCAACTCCCAATTAAGAATTGACGTTTCTGCTTTGCCGTTGGGAGTGTATTTTGTTAGGATAGGGGAGAAAGTTGGGAAGTTTGTAAAGATATAGAATTAATAATAAATGCGATTTTATTTGGACAATAGGTGCCGGTTGATATAAAAAAAAATTCTTTATATTGTTCGTATAAGCAATAATTTCTACAGTTATTTGTTGTGCTAAAGCATGGGGATGAAAAGTATTCATCAACCCCACGCTACAGAATGGGGCATTAAAAAAAGAAAAATGTTACTTTATCAAAGACTCTTAAAAAATTCAATAATCTGCGGAGAAAGAATTAATCCCCGTACTCCGTTTGGAATATTTTATCCCAAAGAGGTGAACTAACGCCGAATCCTTTAGTTGAATCTTTGTAATGATGCTTCATGTGGTGGGTTTTGATTTTCATCATCGTTTTGTTTTTCAGCATGAAATGATGGACAGCAAAGTGAGTCATGTCGTAAGCAAGATAGCCCGACAGAAGACCTGCGAAAAGCGGTTCAGCATATACACTGCCGAAAACAAAATGAAAAATCAGATAGAAAGCTGTGCCAAGCGGCAAACTGACTGATGGCGGCATAACAAGCCTCAATGGGTCGTTGGGATGGTCATGGTGAATGCCGTGGAAGATGAATACCAATCGTTTGCCATAATCGGATTTTGCTTCAAAATGGAAAGCAAATCTGTGGATAAGATATTCCAGAAAGGACCAGAAAAGAATGCCTCCGGCAAAAAGCAAAAAACATTCTCCGGGGTTTATGTTTAAAATGAAAAGTGACCTGTAAAGGAAAAATATGATTAGAGGTATAAAAATAATTGGAGGCACCGTCCAATGAATCTTGGACATTGCCTCCATGAAATTACTTTCAAAAAGCCGTTTAGTTTCACTATTCAAATTTTGTTTCATTTTTTCATAACAGCGTCGAAGTTCCTTTCGATAAGCTTCGATAATCTTGTTTCAAAAATGCCGTTTGATTTCCAGAAATGAACTTCGTGGGTAACAAAATCTTCAAACCCGCTCAACTCGCCTTTAATCAGCATATAAACCTGTCCGTTGCTTTCTTCTTTTACAACGACAGTATATTGCATTCTTCCGTTCAGCCAGATTCCGCCTCGAATAACAGGCAGATCGTAGCTGTATTTGTTTAAAGTTTTAAAGGTTGTATCCTTGCCTGCAGAAAAAACGCAGAAATCGGATTTAATGTTGCCCTTGTAAAGACCTTCGTCCGTAGCTTTGTAATTCTCCAAAGCAATCATACAACCGATATCTTCGAGAGATTTTTTTACTGCATTCCAAACAATTTCAAAAGGTTTGGCAAAGCGGTATTCATATTTTTCTTTGTAAAAGCGAAGATACAAAGGTAATTCCAAATTTCCGCCATCTTCATCAACGTTACTTCCGCTTCCGCTTTTTGTTTCAGGTTCAAGAATTTCTTCTGATTTAGATTCTACAGCTTTTTTTTCTGCTTTTTGCTCGGTCTTCTGTTCAGATTTCTGTTCCTCTTTTTTAACTTCTTTTTTAGGTTCTTCTTTCTTTTTCTGAGTGCCTTCTTCCATCATCTCTTCCTGCTGAGCAAAAACAAGATTAGAAGCAGAAAACTGCTGTGTGAAAAGCGTAAAAACAAACATCAAAATCGAAATAGACAGTATTCTCATTTTATTCTCCAATATGTCAAAAATATTAACTAACAAAAATAGTTATCTTATATCTAATTTCATAAGGCTTTTTGTTTTTCCGAATCCTGCACCTCAAGATTTAATATCAAAGCGTGCATTCTGCGGTAACGTAGCACACCGATAAAAATTAAGACAAGGGACAATGGCAGAAAACTCCACCCGATAATTACTATCCATATCCAATCGAAAAATTTTATCAAAGTCAATCCTGCTATTGCAAAATTCAGAGCAGACCTCTGGTATGATAGAAATGTTCTTTCGTTTGCCAGCAGGGAACGAGAAACGGCAAGCTGGTCAGTCAGTGAAATCTTTTTGGAAATGAATTTTTTGTACAAATCTCTGTAAAGCACTAATTTATCCTTATCTGATTATATTAATCTTGTTTCTGTAAACCTTTCCATTGACGGATGTATTAACAAAATAAATGCCCTCGGGAAGATTACTTACTGATATTTCAGGAACTTCCATTCTTAGATTTATTGTTTTTAAAGAAATTACAACCTGCCCATAGATATTGAATATCTCGATTGAAATATCTATGCCAAAAATGTAATTGCATCTGATGCTAATCTTTTCGTTGGCAGGATTTGGAAAAACCGTTACTACATCCAATATATCAAGTGTTAATACATCGTTTACTTCACCCGGAGTAAAACTCAGTATTTTAGACCATGAACTGTAATCGGTACCAATTTGCGACCGCACTCTCCACACATATTTCTTTCCTTGGTCTAGTGTTATTGGCGAGAGATAGAACGTGTCTTTTATACTCTGTTGGTCAATTACAGGATTGGTGAAATCGTCCCCAAGCATTTCAGGGTCATCATCTTTTTGTGCAATTTGTGTAAGCTGAGCAACTTGAAGCTGATAACCGTCTGCATTTGTTTTTCTCCAGCGAAAAGTTGGGGTTGAACTTACGGGTTTGTTATCAGCACCGAGATTTATAACAACAGGAACGGGCGGTCCGGCAGTTACAAAAGTTAAAGTTTTATTTAACTTATTAGGCACTGCAATTGTATCATTCAAAGTATTATAATAAATAAACCCGGGTCCGCTGAGATTTGAAGCAACTTCTAAAGGAGCACCCTTAAAGTCTTTATCAATTTTATATATTTTGCCGCCTCCAACCTTGCCGTCACCCCAGCTTGAGATATAGAAATTTCCTTTGCCGTCCTGTGCTATGCCATACATTAAGGGGATCTTGGTTTGCTTTACTGTTACCAAAGTGCTGTCCTCCGGATTCAGTGCCTGAATGGAAGCGTTGGCAATTCGGGAGACAATTATTAATTTTTGGCGTATGTTATCCCACAAAATACCGCTTGGGTTATTGAGCGAATCGCCGAAATTAAATATCTTGTATTGCTTTGTATCCAGATTTAACCGAAAAATTTCTTTGTCGGATGAAATATATAAATTCCTGTTACCATCATAGCAAATTCCATTTAACTGAACCTTATTCATTTGATTTGTGTAAGGATTATCTGCAAAAGTAGTATATTTCGAATCTGCAATTACTTTCAATTCACATCCTTCTGTACAGAAAACAGTATCGTTTACGATAACAATGCCACGAGTATCCATCTGCTCTCCGAAATAATCCGATTTTTTCCCATCAGGCTTTACAACGAAAATCAATTTAAAAGTAGCACCTGAAGCACAGGATGAATTTGTTATGTATCCTGTTGATGTCGTAACCAAATATGAATTGATTTTTGGATAGTAAACCACTCCGGTCGGACCAAATTGATATTGAGCAGAAATGGTACCAATTGTTAATGAAATAAAAAAACAAAGTAATAATAATCTGTAGATAGCATTCATCTAATCGCCTTTGAAATAATTGAGACACAAGTCAATTGTAAAAATACTAAAGAATAAATTGAAATACAAACAAGAAATATTTTTTTCCGGCTTTAAGACCATTGAATTCCAGATGTAGGACATTTGATTAGAATTTCTTTTCTTCAATCCTCTTAATCCCAAAAATCCCTGAAATCCCAGTTTAGACATCATCTTTTCGTTTATTTTAAGATTATTAATTTTGATGAATGATTAATACTGCTACCGGTTACCCTAATGAAGTATATCCCGTTAGAGAGATTCTTAGTGTTGAAGGATACTTGATTTATTCCTTCAATCAAAATTCCATTGGAAATTTCTTTCACAAAATTCCCATTTGAATCATAGAGTGATATTCTCATTTTTTCACTTTGATCTAAAGTGATAGCAATATCAATATTTCCTAAAGCCGGATTGGGATTGATCTGTAAAATTGATTGAGGGGGTGTATCATCTTTTTTTGTCAATGGTTGAAGTGTCAAACCATACATGTATATTGCCCTGTCATCTCCCAACACTAACAGTTTTGAATCATCAGGAGAAAGTTCAAAATGAGAAGTATATTCACGTAATGGTAATTGCAAATACCAAGAGTTAATGAATTGACCTGTAAAAACATTATATATTACAAACCTATATGATTTATTAATCGAAGTTAATATTACAATTATACTGTCATTCGAAGTATAACGAAAGGTTATTAAGTCCAAGCTATCAATAATATTTTTTTAAATTATGGAATCCCGTTGAGTATCCCAAGTAAACAGACTGTCGGAATGAATTGTAGTAATATATCTTCCGCTTCGACTAATTTCACCAATTCCCCAATCTTTATAGCTTTTTTGTTCTTTCAAGCTGTCAGTATCGTAGAAAGATATTCCATGTCTATTTTCGCAGATAATCACATTCTCGTCAGGTTTCATTTCAAAATTATCAATTGTACTATCTCGTCTTAAATAAACTAACTGATTAGTGATTAGGTCAATTTTGTAGATAATATTGTGAGTTGTCGCATCCCATGGGGTAAAATTATTCCAGTCAGATGTAGCTATAAATAAATATCTTCCATTATTTGAAAAGGTACAAGTTCCTAATAACCAATAATAAGGAACTGGTTGTGGATAATTGTTTAAAATTAATGTATCATATCTTTTAATTTCTGATCCGTCACTTAATCTTAACATGACTAAAAAATTAGATGAATCTTGTCCCCCTTCTGAAAAAAAATACAAACTATCTGGAGTGAAGAATTTTCCAACGAGATGGGTAGTATCTTTACTCCATAATACCCTTCCGCTGTCAGCAGTACAAAGCTGCATATTTTCTCCACTGCCAAATGTATAAAGTACTTTAGTTCCATCTTTAGTAAATTTAGCACTAATATTTCCTCCTATTATTTTCGACCACAAAGTATCTTGACTTCTTAGTTCTTGAATTACGGAAAGAGAGAGTAGCACGGTGAGCAAAATAAATATTTTTGTTTTCATTGTTTTTTTCCTTAAAATTTAATATTAACAACAAAATTAACTAAAAATAATTCAAACACAAACAGGAAAAATATTATTCTCCTAAAAACAAAAGATGAGATGGGCAGTGTCTGCAATCTGACGAACCAAAACCCTTGACGGGTACAGTTGCGATTCCGGAATTTAGAATTTCGCTGTTTCTTGTGCATTCTTCTCGCGTTTCCGAATAAAATATTTCGATTTTGTATATTTCTGTGCTGTCAAGGCATGTCAGATAGTCAATATGCCATTTGATGGTTTTCTTTGTTCCGACGTGGCGGGCAACCCGTTGTCTGAGGTTCTTCATGGCACTTCCTGTGTAAACATATCTTCCTTTGGGGAATTTAAATTCACCAAGACTGCCGATAGAAACGATTTTCTCGTTGGGCAAGGTGAAATAAATTTGATAGCTACCTGAATTTTTTGATTTCATTTTGCTTTTTTGAATTTACCGATTAAGCCTGCAATTGCATCGTAACAACAATCCGGCATTGCACCAAGCAGATAGGTTAAAAAAGCAGTGCGTTTGGGGAAATATATTCTGCTTTTTCCATTAGTCAATCCTTTGAAAATAACCATTGCCGCTTTGTCGGCTGACATCAGAAAAGGCATATAATAGGGATGATTATTGGTCATTGGAGTTCTGACAAAGCCGGGTTTGACTGTAACTATTCTTATTTTGCTGTTTTTCAATTCCGCACGGAAAGATTCGAGCATAAACGAAGCCGCAATTTTGCTCGCACAGTAAGCAGTACTCCCGGGGAAGGCACGAGCATCTGCAAGTGAAGTTACTCCGGAAATCGTCCCGCCGTTATCTTTCATCGAAGGCACTAATTCACGTATGAACTCAGCCATCCCGAAAAAGTTAACATCGAATACCTCGTGCAAGGTATCTGTATTAAAATCAATCGCGGTAACGTTTTTCTCGACTCCGGCATTCAGAAAAGCAAGTTCGATATTCCCGAATAATTCATTAGCATAATCAACTGCTTTGCGAATATCATTTTTATCAGTTGCATCGCATTTCAAAAACCGGACATTGGCTGAAATTTGTTTGATTTCAGCAGTCAGCTTTTCAAGCGAGTCAGTATTTCTGGAAAGCAAAAGCATCGGCGTTTTGTGCTTTGCAAATTCTAAAGCAACTGCTCTGCCAATACCGGAAGAAGCACCTGTAATGAGTATGTTTTTAAAAGTCATAATTCCTTATTTTTCAAAATATTAATTAAACCCAGATTACGCAATAGAAATTTGGAATGGGAACTGAAATGATTCAGCAGTGTTCCACAAACCTATGTACCATGCCCTTCGTTTTTTGTTTAAAGCAATTTTCAAGACGAGTTTTCCATTTATTTTTTCAAAATAAGCTCCAATAGCAAACGCTCTATATCTCAGTGTTGAGAGTGTCTTTTGTGTTTTTTCCTGAATAACAAACATCCTAAAAAGTGACATCAAATTGTATGCTATCATAGCAAACATTAAAGAGGCTTCCGTCGCATAAAAGCTCTTGAGATTAAAACTATCGAATCCAAAATCATATTTTAATTCTTTGATCCGGTTTTCTGCATCACCACGACCTCGATAGAGTCTCCAGATTTCAGGTGCAGAAAATTTCATATTAGTCACATAAGCAGAATAACGGTAGTTTCTATAGATTTCTTCTTCGGCAAAAAGCTTTAATTGTTTACCGGTAGCATGTGGTCTATCTTTTATCCTTTGCCGAACAATCACTATTCTGCGTTCTTTACTCCATGATTCACTTTTATACACTTTCTCACAAATTTCTATACCGGTATCCAATACAATCCAATTTTGACTGCCATGAATTACACGTTGAATTGGTTGGGTGAATTTTACTGCTACTATATAATCCATTACTTTGCTTTCTAAATAATCCAATATATCTGATTGAAAGAAGCCGCTGTCTAAGCGTACCAAACTTATTGTTTTATTTTTTAGTTTGGATAAAGTATCTTCCAAAAAGGAAAGAAAATTATTTGCTGATGAAGTGTCTCCACTCCGTAACCACATATTAGCAACTAATTTAACATCTGCTATAAATGCTATGAGCGGATGATGGCTGGCTCTTCCTTTTTTGTTCGGATTGTAGCCTTTATTGGCTCCTTCTTGCTCTCCATATCTCGTCATTACGGATGAGTCGATATCCAAGGTAAAGTTATCAAAATTAAGATTATCAAAGATCCATGAGTAAAAATAATCGCTTACTCGCTGATTTGTTGTTTGTGAAAATTTTGAAAAATATCGCTTATATGTATCTTGACCTGGAATTCTCTTCCAGTCAAATATTTTGCCTAAGGCGGCATCATGACGGGTAACTTCCGTATGTAAAAAACGATTGGCTCCACACCAAATACTTGTAATAAAACTCTCTAATATTGTTGAGTTTTTGTATCCTCTGTTTGATCCTGATACAGGCAAATCTGCACAGCTGTCAATTAGATTTCTAAAGCCAATTTTGTTCAACATTTGCTTTAAAAATGCCATTCCACCCCATGGCGTAATCTCTTTATCTGTAAATGATATATCAAAGTTCATAATCTATTTTTCTCTATTGCTAAGCGTTAGAAATTAAATTTGCAAATATATGAATTTTTTCTATTGCGTAATATGGGTTAAATCTATCAAAAGAATAAAAAGAACAAAAATAACCATAAATATCCAATTGTCCGAATGATTCTTTGAAATAAAATATATTATTGAAAATCGAAAAATATTCTAATGAATTTCTTTGAAATAAAAAAATTATGTCATATATTGACAAATTATTTACTTGTTATTTTCAGGAGGTATTATGCCGTTAAATTCTTCAATACTCGAAATTATGTCGAAAGATGTATTTTCCGTGAACCTTGACGATACCGTTCACAAAGCCGATTCAATCATGCAGGACGAGCACGTCCGCCACGTACCCGTTGTTGACGGGACCAAGTTCATTGGACTCATAACCGAGCGTAGCCTTCGTGAATATACTTTGCGTCAGCTTTACGATTTTGATGATGAATTCGGCGAAGCGGGTCACAACAAAATCACGGACTATCAGCAGGTGATGGCACAGAATGTCCATATAATTTATCCCGAAGACAGTGTGCTGAAAGCTATCGAAATCATGGCAAAGAAAAAGATTGATTGCCTGCCGGTCATTGATTGGGACGGAAATTTGAAAGGCATTGTAACTGCTGTTGATATTTTGCTTTATATGAAGCAAATCCTGACAAGCAAATAGGCTGATTCAAACATATTTATCAATGTAGTTTGTAACAATTTTGGCATCCGCAAGACGGCGGTTGGCTAATTCATTAACATCGTAGTGCTTTTCGATTTTTCCGTCAATTTCATAATAATGATAGCCTACAACTCCGTTTTTCAGGAGTTTTGCAAGTACCTGCCAAAAAGCGGTTGATTCTTCTTTTGTCATGTCATTCAAATCGAGGCTTGAAGTTGAACCAAGGTCATAGAATTTATCAATTTTTTTGAATACTTTCATGCTGAATGGGATTTTTTCCTTTTCGGCGGTATCCCTTGCAGTATTCAAAAACACAGCTTTAGCCTCGTCAATTCTGACGGGCTGGGCTTTGGAGCTATTGCTTATATTTATCGGTTCTATCATATTATTTTTTCTTCCTTATAATCATAATTATCGGAGAATTCCACAAAATATTGAGTTTCTATTTATAATTTGTTTGTTAAAGAGAATTTTCATCACATAGTATTTTCAGCTTCAATTCGTCTATTGCTTTTTTTTGAATATCGGGGATATAATGACAGTAACAATAGATGCTTCCTCCGGCTTTTGCTGGGGTGTGGTTAGAACAGTAGAAAAAGTTGAGGAAACTCTCAACAATAAGCAAGACAAAAATGTATATATTTTGGGCGATGTGATTCACAATCCCAAAGAAATAGAAAGACTTGAAAAAAAAGGGCTTAAGACCATAACTCATTCTGATTTGGCAAACCTCAATCCTAATAATTCAAAGGTTATGATTCGTGCCCATGGCGAGCCCCCATCAACTTACGATAGAGCAAAGGAGCTTGGCATTGACCTCATTGATGCAACTTGTCCGTTGGTAACGTCCCTTCAGAAAAGAGTTGCCGATATTTACCGCACCGGCTACCAGATTGTGATATTCGGCAAAAGGGAACATGCTGAAATAATTGGTTTGCGTGGCGTTTGCAATGACGAATGTGTTGTTGTGAAATCGGTTGCCGAAGCAATGGAAAAAATTGATTTCGACAAAAAAACAGTCCTAATTTCCCAGACAACCATGGACCGTCCTACTTTTTTCCAAATCAAACAAGCCATCGAAGAGCGTGTTGCCGAGTTGGTGGAGGTTGATCAGGTAAAAGAAAAATTTCTTGCTAAAGATACACTCTGCAAGGCTGTTTACGGCAGGGAGGAAAAGCTGAAAAGCTTTGCCGCAAGTGTTGATGTTATGCTTTTTGTTGCAGGTAGAAATTCTTCAAACGGGAAGAGTTTGTTTCAGGTGTGCAAATCCTCAAACCCAAACACTTATTTTATTGAAGATACCAACGAAATAGAAAATATATGGTTCGAAGGTGCCGAATCTGTTGGGATAACAGGAGCAACGAGTACTCCGCAATGGTTTATGGAACAGGTAAAAGAAGAAGTGGAGAGAATGGGATAATCAGTATTCAAATAGCAAAATAGGTTTGAATCTATATCAACCGATAATTCTCATTTTCAAAGTTAATTAGCCATCTTTTTCTCGGTAGCCCTCCGCCGTAACCTGTTAGATTCCCGTTTTCTCCGATTACTCGGTGGCATGGAATTATAATCGAAACTCGGTTGTGTCCGTTGGCTGAGGCAACCGCCCGAATTGCAGGCAGGTTGTTAAGTATGGTTGCCTGATGTTTGTAAGAAACAGTTTTGCCGTAAGGAATATTCAGAAGTGCCGCCCAGACTCGTTTTTGAAACTCGGTGCCGGGTGCATCAAGCTGAACATCAAATGTTTTTCGTGTTCCGAGAAAATACTCTTCCATTTCTTTCTGAGCCTGTTCCAAATAAATATTTGTTCCCGGAAGGATTTGTGCTTTGAGCAGACGTTGCAAATCTTTCAGCTCTGTTCTTAGCATTTTTCTATCGGCAAATTCCATCAGGCATATTCCCTTTTCGGTTGCTCCTGCGAACATTGGACCCAACGGAGTTGAGATTTGACGAATATAAATGACGTTTGTATGCTTTTCATTTGGTTCTGATGCATCTAATATATCCTGCAATTCCAATGGATTCATTTTTAATATCTGATTGTGTTAAAAATTAATTTTTACATTCAAGGCAATAACCTTTATGCACGCAAATCAAGCCTCCGCATGTTTCGCATTTCCATCTTTCGATTTCTGCAACAACAAAGGCATCTAATCCGAAGTTTTTGATATTTTCAAGATTTTCAATCATGCTCATTCTGTACTTTGTTCTGTATCGTTTGTCGAGTTGCTTTAATCGTGTGCATGGGTATTTCCCGCATTCATAACAAAACTTTGATTCTGTTTCCGCTAAATATTCGCAATTTTTAATGATACAGCTAATACAAGATTTTGATTTTGTTTTGCTGTCTTCCCAACATCCCGGGCAAACATTTTTTGTTCGTTGATAAGCCATGCAGATTCCGCAATTCATGCCGCATGGAGCAATCAGCTTTTCGTGTGCACTTAAATAATTTGTCATATTATTACTCCTGATTTATATAATAGCAATCATTTTATCTCAACCCATTCAATTCAATCTTTCCCTGCCGCGGATAAGTGATTTCGCCTTCGGCAGTTTTCGTGAAAATCGTTAAACCAATTGTTTGATTAGTCGGAAATACGTCCGTCGAAATTGCAAGTACTGCAAAATCTTCCGAAGAATATAGAATATTTTTAACTGAAATATTGTTCAGGCAATTCAATTCAAAGCCGTTTTGCCTGATTGTTACTGAAATATTCTCAAAATTTAAAGTTAAAAATTCATTTTCTGCTAATGCTTTCAAAAAGTTAATTCTTAAAAACAACAGCTTTCCGTTACTGCCGAACCGAACGGATTGCAAAATCTCGCCAAGCTGATGCATTGCCGACATCGCCGACTTTGCATCATAGTTCCCCGCATTTTCCCAATAATCATTATTTTTCAGGTTCCCATTCACAGGCGGATTGATTTCTCCTTTTGGCTGAACGATTGACGAGACCTGACGCACTTCATTTATTGGGAAAAATACATTTGCAGGCGGCTCCAGCACGAGAAGTTTGTAAATCTTTTCGATATGCCAGCGGAACAGGTCATCGAAATCGTATTTATTCGGTGCAAAATGAGAATCCCCGTACCACCAGAACCAATCGGAACCTTCCGCTATGTAGATTTCGTTCATCGCTTCTTTGTAAAGCTCAGCAGAAATATCCGATTTCCTTTCTTCGACGGCACTTCGTACCCTGCCTAACATTTCCCATGCAACAACATGCTCGCGATGTCCCATCCAGATATTGAAATCCGCATTTATCCACGAGCCTGCCCGCAGGTGATTAACGACTGGAAGGAAATTCAGGCTTTCTTCGGTTAATGCTTCGCTCATCGTAATCGTTTGGAATTCATCGGTTTCACTCAGCCTTTTGTAAAGTTCTTTGAGGAAATTAATTCCATTGTCGGGATAAAACTCCCAGCAGTTTTCGCCGTCCAGAATTATTGGAACTACCGCTTTGCTCAAACAATCCTCGCCGTACTTTTGAATCAGCGATTGCTTCACTTCGCCAAGCTTATTCATGTAATCATTGACTGCATCCACAAAATACCAGTTTGAATAAGTAAATCCGATTGCATCCGAAAGCTGATGGTCGCGGAAAAACATTGCGAGTTCGCCCTCGGCTGTTTTAATTCTTCGGGGGAAATATTTGTCCAAATGAAAATAATCCGATTTTAGGGAATTTGCCAAAATCATTTCGTCACTTGCAAGCCATTTTATTCCATTCTTTGAAATTAGCGAAAGAACAGCATCCGAAACCGAACCTTCGGAGGGCCACATTCCGTTTGGCTTAAACCCAAAAGTACTTTCGAAATATCGGATTCCTGACTCTATCTGATACTGAGCATCTTCGGGATGTTCAAACAAAGGTTCGGGCAGTTTTGCTTCCGCCATTGCCTCGTGCATAGAAGACGAACCGACAAGTAGAGGCAGAATGGGATGGTACATAGGCGAACAACTGATTTCGATTTGATTCAGCTTTTTCAGTTCGAGCAGAGTCGGGACGATTTGGCGGAGAACTTCGAGATGCAAATTGAGCATTAGCATTTTCTCTCCCTCTGTGAAATCATGTTCTTTCAGGAATAATCTCCTGACGGAAGCTTTTTGTCGGGCTAAGGGACCAAACCAGGTCAGATTGTACCAAACCTGCAAATCCCGCCAGTCCCGTTCGGCAAAGTTAGAGAGTGCAAAATCCTTATCTCTCGATTTTTCAAAAAGTTCGTTATATCGTTTGTAAGGAAAAATCATATTTGGTTCGTTACAAAGAAAAAATGACTCAAGGATTGCATTCTTGTCATCAGCGGTTAAATTCTCGGCAGGAATCTCGGTTAGCCGCTGGATTTTATCTTTGCACTTGCTCGAAATATACTCCTCAAGCTGAAGAAGCATCGAAGGAACCATATTGAATGTCTGTTTGACAGACGGATATTCATTCAATATTTCGGCTAAATCAAAATAGTCCTTAACGCCGTGCATTCGAACCCACGGAAGAATGAACTCATTTTCCTTTTTGTAGTATGGCTGATGCTGGTGCCAAAGTATCGCAATTTTTAAGGGTTTCATAATTTTTCTTTATTTTATAAGATTAATTTTCTTGTGTATTTGGGAAATATGATGAATTAACTTCGGAGAAATATATTTCAGACAATGTTTCATAATTGATTCCTTTTGATTTTATATAAATATATTTGCCATTTTTAACTTCATTTTAATTAACCACTCTTTATATCTCTGAAACAAATCTTAAAAATTTGATTTTTTTTGGATTTACAATTTCGAAAATAAATTGCCATAACATGAGATTTTCATTTTGCTCATATAATCCCTTCTTCGTATCATAATTATCTAAATAGACTGTCAAATGATAGATTCCATTTGTATCATTAGGAGTTCTAATATAATATATTTTAATATCATCAGAAATTTTACATTTAATATCTACTATAAGTTTTAAGCTTCTTATTGTACTAAAGCTCGACTCGTTTTCTTTTTTAAAAAGTTCATAGTATTCCGAACAATCAATACAATTTTCTGATAATAATATTTCTTCAACATCATCAGGTTCAGCTAACATTTTTTGAACAAATCTTCTGGCTTGGTCTTTTATATCGCCGCAATCTTCTTGGTCCTTCTTTTTTTGCATTGAGGAACAAGAAAAAAGAGTCGAACTCAGCAACAGAACACAAGATATTCCGACAATCATAAATAAAAATTTTCTCATAATTTCTATCTCAAAAAAAGACAATTAATATTCAGAACAAACTTAATTATAATATTTCAAATTACCATCTGATTTTTTAGATTATTTATTCGACTTAGGTCAGGAGTTGCCTCCTGACATCTTAAAGTTATTGAAAATTAACACAGCAAGTTGAAGAACGGCAGGCGGGAACTACTGGCACGAGGAAAAAGATGAAAGAATTCCAGATTATTGACGGGAATATTGCCAGATTGTAGTGCGATTTTCTGAATTTAAGTACAGCTAAAAATATATTTAGCCTGTATGTTTGTATGTAATATCGTATGCAAAAATAAAAAACCCCTTATATTTCAAGGGGTTACGTCTGTTTTTGTGCGGAAGGGGGGACTTGAACCCCCATGCCTTTTGAGCACCACCCCCTCAAGATGGCGTGTCTGCCATTTCACCACTTCCGCAATTATTGGATTACAAAATTACAACTTTTTTTTTTCTTTACAAATACTTTTTTCAAATTGTTTCAGATTACTTTCAACTTTATTTTGCTTTTTCAAATTTTTCTTCTTAATTTTGTAGTTCTGTAAAACGGTGCCTTGGCCGAACGGTTAGGCAGAGGTCTGCAAAACCTCGTAAGTTGGTTCGATTCCGACAGGCACCTCAACTTACTTATTTATAAATAATTTACTATTATAATTTTATGGCTGGAAGTACATCAGATTTAAGACCCGGTTCTGTCGTCAATTTTAATGGCGAGCTTCATCTTGTCCTTGAATCGGAACACAGAACTCCCGGAAACCTTCGTGCATTCTATCAGGTGAAGATGCGCAATATGAAGTCCGGCAAACTATCAGAAAACCGTTTCCGTTCCGGTGAATCAATCGAATTCGTTCGTGTGGAAAGAAACAACTACACCTATCTCTATCGCGACGGGAATGCCCTTATTTTCATGAATCCTTCTACTTATGACCAAATTCCTGTTGATTCGGAAATCATTGGCGATGCCATTAACTTCATGAAGGAGAATCAGGATGTTCAGCTTGCGTTTGTTGATACAACAGTTATTGCCGCCGAACTGCCTTCTCATGTTCAGCTCAGAGTTGAACATACCGACCCGGGATTGAAGGGCGATACTGCTACTAACGTTTTGAAACCTGCCGTTATGGAAACCGGAGCAAACATCAATGTACCCCTATTCATCAACGAAGGCGATTTAATCAGAGTGGACAGCCGCAACGGTGCCTACATCGAAAGAGTTAAAGAGTAAACATAAAGTACTCCCAATATTTTTAAGAAAAGCCTGCCTTTTTATTAAGTCAGGCTTTTTTAATTTTTTTAGGTAAATATTCACTTTTAATCTCCAATTTCACAAATTTTATCTTTTTAAAATAAGATTATTTAAAAGTTTGACTTCAGAATTGTTTTTGGTAAATATAATAAATTTGTTTACTATCTTTGTGCTTGGAATTTATAATTATTTATTCTTTTTTTAGAATTATTTAACAAAAACTAAGTAAAATTAAATGCAGTTTATGAATGAAATTGTTATCGGTATTGACATCGGCGGAACAAATACAGTTTTTGGTGCCGTAACATCTACGGGTGAGTGCCTTGCAAAAGACTCAATCCGAACTGACTCCTACCCAGAAGTTGATGGGTTTGTCCGGGATTTATGTTCCGGAATCCGTAAGTTGATGGCGGAAAAGTGTTCCGGAAAAAGACTAAAAAGAATTGGTGTAGGTGCTCCGAATGGGAATTATTTTAACGGTACGATTGAATATGCCCCAAATCTTAAATGGAAAGGCATTATTAAACTTGCCGATATGATTTCAGCCGAAATGTGCGTTCCTGTCAAACTTACAAACGATGCAAATGCCGCCGCACTTGGCGAAATGATTTATGGCGGAGCAAAAGGCATGAAAAACTTCATTCTGATTACTCTCGGTACAGGGTTGGGAAGCGGTTTTGTTGTTAATGGCTGTTTGATGTACGGCAATGATGGTTTTGCCGGAGAAGTAGGCCACATCATCGCGATTCCCGGAGGAAGATTGTGCGGATGCGGAAGAAAAGGCTGTCTGGAAACTTACTGTTCTGCAACAGGAATAAAAACCACGGTTCTTGAAATCCTTGCAAATATTAATGAAAAGAGTATTTTAAGAGATTTGTCAGAAATTGAACTTACATCTAAAGAGATTTACAATGCCGCAAAAAAGGGAGATTCAATTGCACTTCGGGCTTTTGATGATACATGCAGGCTACTTGGCGAAAAGCTTGCAGATGTAGTTGCAATAACAAGTCCCGAAGCAGTTTTTCTTTTTGGTGGATTGGCTCAGGCTAAAGAATTTATTTTTGAACCGGTTAAAAAATATATGGAAGCATCAATGCTCCAAACTTTTAAAAATAAAGTCAGGATTTTACCTTCTCAATTGCCTGAAAATGATGCCGCAATTCTTGGTGCGGCGGCTGTTGCAGAAAGCTAAAGATCAAGATTAAAAGTAACGAGCAATGACTGCTCAAGCTGGCGAACGGGTGAATAATTTTTGTCGTAAACCATGTGAAGATTGTATTCTATTCCGATTAAACTGTAGAAAATGCCTGTTCCAAGCAAAACACTTCCTCTTGAAGATTTAACATCTTTAAAGAAATCGTCCTTAGAAAGAGCTACCGATTTGAGAGATAGTTTATATTTAAGATTCTTGGCTAATTCAACGTTCATATCAATCTGGAAAATAGCACTTACGCCTGATTCGAAGTTCGTTTGGGCACTTGTGGATAATGTATCCTTTTTAAAGCTTCTTGTTAATGTTTGTTGAAAAGCATAGCCGATTCCGTAAGTAACTTCAAAATTGGATTTATCGGTACTTTGAATTAGAAATTGTTTCTGACCAACGAATAATGTCTGGTAAAGGAATAATGGGTCAGCAAAGGAAGTAGGTCTTTCGCCGATTTTACCCTTCCCCATTTGTGTTTCAGCCACTGTTTCGAGGAAAAGTCTGATAGCGGGTTTGTTAATTACCGTCATTGATGGAGTTAGCGTAAATATAAAATCGTCCTGAAATTTTTCGGCAGGTAAATGTTTGGAATGAATTTGCCCGTATTGAGAAAGCAGACTTGTATTAAGCTGAAAAGATTTACCTTCGTAACTATATTTGGTCTGGAGTTTGGCAAGCCATTGCAGGTTTTCGTTCGATTCTTGGGCTTTACTTGAATTCAAATATGTTAGCCCAAGACTTGGATTAAATGAAAACTGAGAAACAGAGCTTGTGTTTTCATCCTGTTTGGCTGAGGTTTTTTCTTCCGAAGCGGACTTGGTGCTGTCCTTCGATTCCTGCGAAAAAGCAGTACACGAAAACAAAACAAGTGCAAACAATATAATTAGAGTATTTTTCATTTGTTATTAGAAGTTTTAAATAAAAATTATTTTAAAGCTTAAAGAATGATTTATTGGGAATAATCAATTAATTATTAAAATCCCCTCCATAAAGTCAATCTCAAAAAAAAGAAAAACAATGGAGGGGAATGGTGTTTATTATTAAATGCTCACTATGAACAAAAATTAGTTTGTACTGCTTCCTTTTGTGGGGGATTCACGTAGTTTAATTTTTAATGTCTTTCCTTCAAGGACATAATCTCCATCAGCAACTGAAAGAGAGGAAAAACCAAGCTTTTCAGCGGCGGCTTTTGAAAATGAGAATTTATCGCCTCCATGGAATGTTACATGCAAATCCTGCATTGCAACTTTTCCTTGTGGTGTTCCTTCGGGTGCATCTTCAATAGCTCTTTTGTCCATCGGTTTCTTGAAAGTAATAACAAGATAACCGTTTTCGACTACTGCATCTGCCTCAACTATTGCCTCATTTGTCCCGCTTCTGCCGGCTTGGCGGAAACTTTTGAGGTCAACCCCGACATCTACATCGCAAACACCCTTTTTGGTACAGCCGGTGCCGCGACCGAATGTTATTTTAACATGTATTCCAATAGCTTTAGCTTCCTGAGTGGAGCCGAGGAAAGTGAAAGTAGCCGCAACAACTAAAAGTGCCGCCATATATTTTTTTAAGTGATTCATTATAAATCCTCCATGAATGTAAACGAAAATGAATTATAAACACAATAATTTAAATTATTTTTGACTAATATTATATTTAGTCACGACTAAAAATACGAACATGTTTTTTTATTATTTTAAAAATATTTGTACTTTTTTGTTTTTTATATTGTTGTAAATAATTCATATGTTTCGTAAGCAATTGGATTAATTTCTTAATTCGATTCTGAATCCGGTTCAGGATTTTCGTCAAATGTATCATCCAAATACTGATGCTTGATAATTTTTGCTTCAAAAAGAAATACCAGTTCTTCTGCTATGCTTTTTGTTTGGCGGGATATGGATTGCATATTTCTATTGATATCAATCAAATGTGCCGATGTTTCGATTACGGAATTATCTTGTTTCATTATTTCGGTTAAAATATCAAAACTCTGGTGGTATAACTCATTGGACAATTTATCCATATTTATTGCTTCAATTGCGAGTTCTTTATTCATATTTACAAATGAATCCATTAGTTTTGTTACTATCAATACAACATGTCTGCCCAGTTCGGGGAGTTTGGTTTTAGCAACAAGACCGGGGATATGCTTCATTTTCAGGATACTTTCGGCAACATTTGAAGTCATATCGCCGATAAGCTCCATATTGTCGTTCATCGAAACTGCCGATAGAACAAGTCTGAGATCCATTGCTACCGGTTGGTGAAGTGCAAATATCCGTAAACACTGCTTGTCAATTTTGATATCAAGTTTGTTTACTTTAATCTCAAGCTCAAGAACTTGTCTTGCAAGTTCAAGATTATTTTCAGTTAGTGAAGTATAAGTGAATTCAGATTGCTGTTGGACTAATGTGCCCATTCGGATTAATCTGTATCTCAGCTTGTTCAGTTCTTCTTCAAAAGGTTTATAAAGATGTTCGTTCATTTTTTTCTCAATATTATTATAGGAATATAATTAAAAATATAAAAATCGGCAAAAATCAACCGAAACGACCGGTCACGTAATCCTCGGTCTGCTTATTAGACGGACTTGTAAATATCTTTCTTGTTTTATCAAATTCAATCAATAATCCAAGATAGAAGAAAGCAGTATGGTCGCTGACTCTTGCGGCTTGCTGCATGTTGTGAGTAACGATTACTATCGTGTAATTATGCTTCAGTTCATTGATTAATTCTTCGATTTTTGAAGTAGAAATCGGGTCGAGAGCACTTGCAGGTTCGTCCATCAAAATTATATCGGGATTGACAGCCAAAGCCCTTGCAATGCAGATTCTCTGCTGTTGTCCGCCGGAAAGTCCCAAAGCACTGCCTTTCAGCCGGTCTTTGACTTCATCCCAGATTGCCGCTCTTTTCAGACTTTCCTCGACAATTTCGTCAAGCTTTTTTCTGTCGCTGAAGCCGTTCACTCTTGGACCATAAGCAATATTATCATAAATTGATTTTGGGAATGGGTTTGATTTTTGAAAAACCATACCGATTCGTTTCCTAAGCTGAACAACATCGAGGTTTTTGTCATAAATATCAATTCCGTCAATTTTTACTGAACCTTCGATTTTGACTTTTTCAATCAAATCATTCATTCTGTTCAGCGTCCGAAGAAAAGTAGATTTCCCACAGCCCGAAGGACCGATAAATGCAGTTACCTGTTTTTCGGGGATATCAATTGTGATATCCTTCAGGGCTTGTTTGGAACCGTAATAAAAGTTCAGATTCTCAACACTTATTTTTTGATTTTTCATTTAACTATCTCAAATATTAAAATTTCAAAATTATTTAGCCATTTTCGAACGTATTCTTGAACGCAGGAATATAGCCGTAAAATTAAGTAAAAAGGTTAATAACAGTAATACAAGGGTGGTAGCGTACTGCAAAGGTTTTGTTAATTCAACGTTAGTTGATTGGGTGGTTAAAATATAAATATGATAACCCATGTGCATAAACTGCGATGATAATGAATTTGGTAAATCCGGCAAATAATAGGCTACTCCCGTAAATAGAATCGGAGCCACCTCGCCCGCACCACGGCTGACTGTCAGAATTGCACCAGTTAGAATGCCTGATAATGACCCGGGAATGACGATCCTAAGGATTGTTGCGAATTTTGTTGCTCCCAATGCCAGACTTGCTTCTCTCAAATCCCTTGGTATAGTCCTGATTGCTTCTTCAACCGATACTATTACAACCGGAAGAGTCAGTAAAGCCATTGTCAAAGCCGCCCAAATAAGTGCAGGCTGAGCCCATTTCGGTCTGCTTCTTTGTTTGAAAAATTGTCTGAATTCTGCTTTATCAATTCTGGTTTGTTCACCTTTCATTTCGCCAAATATTTTTGTTAAACCAATCTGATTGTCCCAATATACAGAATCGTTTTTAACTAACATCTCTTTAAATGAGTTAGCAGTAGCTTTGCCGTCCTTAGCAAAAACAGAAGAAGGTTGATTGATGATTACTTCTAACTTTTTCATTCTGCTGTTATGCTCGAAGTTATCCATATTTTTACCGACAAAGCCGATGAAAAAACCTAATCCGAAAAGTCCGAAAACAATTGCAGGAACACCGGCTAAAGTATTAACTGCAAATCGGATTGATTTTGTCAGTATTGAATTTTCCCGTGCATATTCGGCAAGATAAATTGCAGTTATTGTTCCAATAGGTACACCAATAAGTGACATCATAATAACTAAAAGTGTAGTTCCGAATATTGCCGGAAAAATTCCACCCTGTGTTAATCCTTCTAAAGGATTTGAAGTGAGAAATGTCCAAGTCAGGTTGCTTTTTCCAAGTAATATGATATGAACCAAAAGATAAATGATAAAAACAATGATTATAACAGCCGAAATACCTGTCAAAGCAATTGATAGGTTTTCAGTTATCATTCTTCTGAAGTCAATCTCAATTTTTGTTTTAAGAAATTTAATTCCAAAATATGAGATAACTAAAATGATGATTGAAGCATACCAGGGTACTTTTGTCATTAAAACCAATAGAATCAATAGTGCAGGCAGAAGAATTAAACCTGTTATAATTTTGCTTAATAAATTCTTATTTTTTTTCATTTAATTTCCCTGAAAACGTTTGAGCAATCTTTTGCGGACATAAAATTCAGCGATTGCATTTAGAGAAAATGTAATAACAAAAAGTACAGCTCCAATCAAAAACAGAACTCCGTAGTGAGCACCGCGAAATTCAACTTCAGCCATTTCGGAACCGATTGTTGCCGCCAATGTTCTAACAGATTCAAATATATCTGCTGAAACTAAAGCCGCATTTCCGGTTGCCATGAGTGCTATCATTGTTTCGCCAAATGCTCTTCCGAAACCGAGAATAATTGCAGCAAAAACACCGGGAGTTGCCGCAGGCAGTATAACCCTGTAAGCAGTTTCCCAACGGGTTGCACCGAGTGCAAGACTTGCTTCCTTTAGGTGATTGGGAACCGAATTGAGGGCATCTTCAGTTACTGTGTAAATAATCGGTATAACGGCAAGAGCCATTCCTATACCTCCAACAAAAGAATTTAGCCGGAAGGTAGTATGGAAGACATTCTGCATAACTGTTGCCAGCGTCATCAAACAGAAAAAACCGATAACAACACTCGGAAATCCTGCAAGAATTTCAATTGAAGGCTTCAGAATCTCTTTCAGCCATTTAGGTGCAAAAGCAACTGTAAATATTGCCGCTAATATTGCTAATGGTGCGGCTATAACTAAACCAATAACCGTAACTTTGAAAGCACCAAGGAACAAAGGAACAAAACTATATTTGGCGGTTTCGCCAACGGGTTGCCAGATATATTGCGGTTTGTTATCAATGTAATCATTCGGAGTGATAAATGATTTAAGATATAATTGATTCTCTTGTGATGATTCCACTGAAGAAGCACTTTGCTGAAGGACAACATCTTGTTGGGGTGCGACTTCTTTGGGTTTTGCAACATCAGATTTTTTAATTTTTGCAGATTTATCCTTACTCGTAGTATTAGTTTTATTACCATCAGGAGAATATGAATCAGGTTTATATTCCTGTGGTTTATCCGAAGAAGCATCAGCTTGCGAATCATAGGGCTGCGGCTTGAGGTCATTGGTTGCAGGTTCATCAGGTGAATAAGCCGCAGGTCGTTCAGAATCAGTTTTCTGTTTTGTTCCGGCAGAAGCAGTATTACCAATTGTATTTGTAACTTCCGCTGATTTTTTATCTGGTTTCTTGAAAGCATAAGTGGCTTCCTGAAAAACATAATAAAAAATCGCGGCTATTGCCAAAATAGAAACAAAAGCTACAAGTTGAATGGTTCTTTCAGCAAGAAACTCAACAATGTAAAGCTTTTTACCGTATTGAAGCGGTTTATGGACTATGTACTTATTTATCAGATTTTTACCCACATCATTTTGCGGGTTGTCATGATTGCTTGCATTATTGATGTATGTATCATCCATAAGTAAAGTTCAATTTATTATTTGAAAATGGGATTTTTATTCAATGGATAAGTTCCGGCGAGTTAAACCGGAACTTATTAAAAACACGCATATTACTAAATGTATTCGAAGGGACTAAATTTAATTAACGGGAAAGTATCCGACTTCAGTGACAACTTTTTGACCTTCAGCACTTAATATCCAATCAATGAATTTTTTGATTTCACCGGAAGGTCTGTTTCTCAAATACATGAAGAGATTTCTGGATAATGGATAAGTTCCGTTCCCAATTGTTGATTTATTTGGTTCAATACCATTGATTAATGCAACTTTAACACCTTTGCTATATCCATGACCGCCGTAACCGATTCCGTTAACATCTTTCGATACTGCATTTACAACAGCGGCTGTACCCGGAAGATTCTGGCAGGAAGGAGCGTAGTCCTGACCTCCCAATACATTATCTTTGAAAAAGACATAAGTACCGGAATTGTTTTCTCTTGAATAAAGAATAATTTTTGCTTCTTTTCCACCAAGCTGATTCCAGTTGGTAATCTTACCTGTATAAATCTGTTTGAGTTGTGCGGTTGAGATTTGTGAAACCGGGTTGCCGGGATTTAGATAAATGGTTATTCCGTCTTTTCCGCATGGAATTTCAACGCCGACTGTTCCGAAACGTTCTTTCAATTTCTGAACTTCTGTTTTTTTCATGGGACGGGATGAGTTGCATATATCTGTTGTTCCGTTAATCAAAGCAGAAATTCCTGTACCGGAACCGCCGCCTGTTACCTGAATTGAAACAGCATTATTTTTGCCCATATATTTTTCTGCCCATCTTTGGGACAGAATTACCATTGTGTCTGAACCTTTAACTGTAATTTTTTCAGCGGCGAAAAATCCGCTAAACATAAAAAATGCAATTAAAACCGTAGCTAATCCAAAAAGTTTATTTTTCATAAGTATCTCCAAAAAGTTTATATATTTAATATTATTGTAAAAAACATGTAGAAGTAGTATTAGAATTTGTATTGTAATCTGAATGTAAGAAGATTCTTTGGAAGATTTGCCGACATAAGCGGTTTTGCAGGTTTTGCAGGGTCAATCTCCAAATTGTTATTATTTGTCTTAACGTTGTTTATATCATACCACAAAGAAAGTCTGACATTTGGGAAAGTGTAATTATGAATACCAAATCCAATAGTACTTACGGGAAGTTCGGCTGTATTATTCACCATTGCATCAGTAATCTTAGCATTTGATGAATAAGAATCATATTTTACTGCAACCTGAAACTCAGATGTAATATTTTTTACTAACATAACATAGAAACCATTGAAATCTCTTTTACGAACAAACATGTTTGTTTTTGAGTAGCTGTAAGTTGTGTCAAATTTTGTGTTTGTTGAATCTTTTGCTTTGATGGCTCTGCTTGCTATTGACAATGTATCGGATGAAGAAAATTCGTTAACATCCGAACCCATAATATATTCACCCATAAGTTTCATTCCGCCGAGGAAGTCCCAATAAAGCTGAGCTTCAAAACCAAACCATGATCTGCCGATTTTTGCATTTGCATCTAATTTTGTTAAAGCACTTGCATCAGCACCTGAATGGGCTTTGGTAGTAGTTGTTGTCTGCCATGTGTTGTATGTTTTGAGTAATGGCACTGCTTGGTCTGCTTCAATAACATAACCTGCATTTTTTGGTGCAATCATATTTCCGTAGCGGGCATGAACACCAAAATCAACGCCTAATCCCAAATCAGTAAAGGTTAATGATTTTGTGATTCTTGCCATAAAATATAGCGGTTCGGAATTGAAGTTTGGTCCGGCAGGTTGTACAATATCGCCTCTGAATGTATTGTTGAAACCGGCTAACTGAAGCTTGAACAAGTCTTCAGGTTCAAATGTAAGCATCATACCCAAATCTCTTTCGTCAGGATAAAGTGCTCTAACGATTGCAGAACGTTCCATTGATTCTCTTTGGCTTGATGAGTATTCAACTTCGAAGTTCGGTCTGTTAAAAATACCGGTTTTTAAAGAGAAATATTTTGTCCATGGTTCAGTAAATTCAAGGTAAGCGTCTTTAATCGCAAATCCATTATTTGAGAAATCACCCTGAATCACAGCTTGTGTTGAACCTGCATCGTAGGCGACTTTGATACGGCTACGGCGGATTCTGAATCTTGCCTGAATTTCATCATCGTTGGCATTGTAAGGATTGGCATATAAACCTTTTGCGTTTTCTGTCTTTTCGAACTGTGCCTGAAGGTAACCCGAAATTTTAATTTTCTTCAATCCGGCAACGTCAGTTACTAATGTGTTTACATTTTCTTCGAGGGCTTCTGTTTTTGCTTTTACTTCCTCTACAGATACCGGCTTACTTTCTTCGTTTTCCTGTGCCCGTAAGGAAAATGGCAGAATAACAAACAAAACGATAAGGGCTAATTGCGTCAAATTCTTCATAGAATCTCCAATTGTTATAAAATTATGTATTTGATTTTTTTTCAAGTACAAAATTCGGATTATAGTATGAATACAAGATAAAGGAATTGTTAATTTTCTGTTAATTTTGTTCAGCGAAGTATTAAACAATTTTAATTCAACCTTTTCGTTAAAAATCACGTGCTTTGTTTTAATTTAAGGAATATTAATGAATGATATAAATTTACAACTTTTAAGATCAAAAATAGAAGCCCTTACTGACCCCGATTTGAATTTGACTTTCGGCGAACTGAAAGCCGTTGAGTCAATAGAAATCGAAGGTGATACTATTAATATTGTCTTGAAGTTGATTCAACCTATCCAATGGGTTGCCGACCAGATTCGTTTGCAAGTTGCATCTGCTTTGAAAGATGACTCGGCAGGAATGAACATTTCCATAGAAATCGAAGAAATCGAGCAGGACAATTCCCAAAGGGAAGTTTTGCCTTATGTTAAAAATATTATTGCTGTTGCTTCGGGAAAAGGCGGAGTCGGGAAATCAGCCGTTGCCGCCAATATTGCCGCTTCACTGTCGCTCAAAGGTGCTAAAGTCGGGATATTAGACGGGGACGTTTATGGTCCTTCACAGCCGACTATGTTCGGATTAACCGATGAACCTTTTCAGGTTTATCAGACAGATGACGGCAAAAGCATAGCTTTCCCAATCGAAAAGTACGGCATCAAAGTTGCTTCCATGGGTTTTCTTCTCAATAGAAACGATGCCGCAATTCTTCGCGGACCGATGCTCGCAGGCTATTTTTCGATGCTGTTCGAACAGCTCGAATGGGGTGAACTCGATTTTATCGTTTTCGACCTTCCTCCCGGCACGGGCGACATTCAACTGACTATGACTCAGAAAATACCGTTAACGGGTGCAGTTGTGGTTACAACTCCTCAGGAAATATCAGTTGCCGACGTTCGCAGAAGCATTTCAATGTTTAGAAAAGTGAACGTTGAAGTTCTTGGTATCGTCGAAAACATGAGCTATTTTGTTCCTCCGGATATGCCCGATAAAAAATACTATATTTTTGGTCAGGATGGCGGAAAAAAGGTTGCTGAAGAATTTGAAACTAATTTTTTCGGTGAAATTCCGCTGAGCATAAATATGAGAGAAACCAACGACTCGGGCAAACCGCTTGTTCTGCATGACGATTCGGGCAAGCAGGGAGCCATTATCAGAGAAATAACTTCAAAGCTTGTCAGCGAAGTCAGAAAAAGAAATTTCGAAATAATTAATAATCCAATGCCAACAATTTCAATTTAAATGGTGCTGAAATGAATATTGAAATAAGAATCAACAAAGCACTTGAAGACATAAAGCCCTATCTGCGTGAGGATGGCGGAGACGTTGAATTCGTTT
This sequence comes from uncultured Hyphomicrobiales bacterium, assembly GCA_964606895.1. Taxonomy (GTDB): domain Bacteria; phylum Bacteroidota; class Ignavibacteria; order Kapaibacteriales; family UBA2268; genus CAZSHX01. The sequence continues at coordinate 21,126 of CAZSHX010000001.1, read as the reverse complement.
CTTTCGACGACCTGGCAGGAATAGTTTATGTCCGGTTTCAAGGCAACTGCGTACGATGTCCGATTTCCATAATGACGCTTAGGGCAGGCATCGAAAGATATTTGCTGACCGAAGTGCCTGGGTTGAAAAGAATCGAGCAGGTTGCTTAAATCTAAGCAATAATTATTGATTAAGTAATTATAATTTGGCAATGACAGAAAAAAGCCCTAATTTTGTAGTTCGTATTTCGGGCGAGTAGCTCAGATGGTATAGAGCACCTGCCTTACAAGCAGGGGGTCGGGAGTTCAATTCTCTTCTCGCCCACGAATTTCGAACATTGAAATATTTTTAGATTTGCAGGAGTGGCGGAACTGGCAGACGCGCTGGACTCAAAATCCAGTGGGCTCAACACCCGTGTGGGTTCGACTCCCACCTTCTGTACGGATAGATATTTTAAACCCTTGTTAAACATAAGTTTTGCAAGGGTTTTTTTATTGTTTTCAAGCCAATAATCTCATCTATCGTTTTTGTTTTCGTATTCGCATTCTCAAAACTTTGACTCTGCACATTATCATCTTCGAATGCAAAAGATGCAAATCTTATCGCCCTCTCCAAGCATGGAGAGGGTCGAGGTGAGGTTGGCAAAATATCAAAGAACGAACAAAAGAAATAAACGAAAATAACGATTATTTATTGCCGTGAAAATGAGGTAATAATTAATATTCTATTCTTGGAGAATCAACCCATCAAATCGCAATTGTTAGATTCTAACTCTATATTTATCCGTCCGACACAATCAAATTTCTTTTTGCGTTTCGACGCAATAAATCATCTCGAATGGTGATCAGATGTTAATTCAAACAACAATCCTAATTCCCTGCTTGCTGTAAGCCCTGCAAAGCTGTCTGATTGTTCGGGTCAACTCTGAGGGATAGCTTGAAAGCTTTTCGTGCTGTTTCCATTTGATTTGTAACCAGTGCATATCTGCCAATGTTGGCAAAATTGACAGCAGTAAGTTCCTTGATTCCTTTCACAAGATGATTGTCGCGGTTCCGTCCGCCTTTGATGAAATCATCCACTTTGAATTTATCAACAGACACAGGAAATTGATCTTTGCTTTTTTCCAGACGAAATGCTAAGCCTTCGGGTATTTTTTCGTAACCTTGCCCGATTTCAGCATCCTCCTGGTTTTGGAGTATTTCAAGAGTCAGATATATTGGTCGTTTGCCGAAATTGTTATCAATGAATGAATTTATCATATCAATGAATCGCTTTTGAATCAATGCGGGATTGTAACTGCCGCCCGATTCAAAAAGTTCGAGTTGCTCAAGGTAACTGTTCATTTTTCCTTCGCTAAGTTTTGCTGTTGAAGGATACCAGCGTCGGAACTGTTCAAGATACCATGTTCTGCGGAGAAGCTCTTTCTCGACCATAACAACATCCTGCCTGTATCCTTCCACTCTTTGCTTATACCAAAAAGCCGAGCAGAAATAATCCCATTGGGAAGAAATTACAAGTGCATTCGGCTGAAGGCTTTCTGCCATCATTTTCGTATATTCAGGAACTAACCGGTTGTCGCTTTCATTGACTTCATTGTAATTCACGGCAAGTGCAATTAACGGGATCAGAACAAAAGCAGGTAACAATTTCGGATAATACTCATAAATACCGAAAAGTCCGATTGCAGAAAGCAGTACCATTCCAATTACTGCGGCAAGAAAGTAAGTCTCGATATCATGAATTGAATAGTTTAAAGAATATGCAAGACAACCAATGACTAAAAGCAAAAGAAACAGGAAAATTTCTTTCGATGCAATGAATGATTTGTACAATCCAAAAACAAAAGAAATCAATCCGAGCCAGCCAAGTTGATAGGGAATCAAGTTGAAAAATTTCAGCAAATTAGCATTGAAAGCATCAGAACCCGTAAACATCCAAACCTGATATTGCTTTCCTGTTACGTGGTAAATATATTTATCGAGACTTCTGGAAACCCATCCCCAGTTGAATTCAGGCATGGTTGCCGCCCTAAGCGGCATATACAGATGAAAACTCAATCCGATGAAAAAAGGTATTAATAGTATCAAAAGATATTTTAATCTTTCAGGGCTGAAATCAAATTTGCTGTCGGGCATTTTAAAATACATAAAGAATATTGCAGGAAGCAACAGCATCGTCGTCATGTGATTCGAAAAGCCTAATCCCAAAATAAATGCTGTCACGAGCAAATACCTGTTTTGTTTCTCAGGGATAAAAATCGCTTTCAGAAAGAAAAATATCACCATTGTCATAATTAATGACTCAAGCGAGTAAACTTCGATTGAGTTTGATATTGCCCAAACAGTTTGTGCAAAAGCATAAGACATAGCTGAAATAAGCGAAATTATCAGCAAAGGCATATTCGCCGAAGGAGTATAGTCGAAAGTAGTCTGCTCAATGGCTTTTTTGGATTTTGATTTTGATTGCCTTCTTGATTTTTTAAGCAAATATTCAAATAGAATATAGCTTATATTGAAAAATACAGCAGATGACAAAGCTGTTGTAAAAGCCGCAAAGAGGTTCATCAGGTATATTTTGCTTAATGGTAGTGGAAGATGAGACCATAAAAATCCAACAATTGTAAAAAGCGGGTAACCCGTTGGATGTGCGATTCCTAAAGTTGAGCAAACCCCTGCAAGCTCGCCTGAATCGGTAAAATTCAAGTCAGGTGCAAGCGTAAACAAATAAATAATGAAAGGAATCAGGAATGCTAATGCAGAAAAAATGAGTTTGATGTTTTTCTTCATAATGCTTCTAAAAGTTTATTTTTTTAAAGTGATTTCAGTATCTCATTTTTATACCGAGCATAAACGATAGCTGATGGATATTCCAATGCCCGTCGCTTATCATATCCCCGATAGAATAGCTGTAATTTGTTTCGGCAAAAGCAGAAAACATATAGTTGATTTGCTGTGTGAAACCAAATCCTCCGAAAAACCCCAGCCTCATAAAATTAAGAGAAGTCAGCTTGCTTGGTCCGTTTTCGGGATGAGTTTGCCTTGAACCGTCCAGATAAGTATATTCAGCTGGCTGATTTATCCTACGCTGGTAGTCTATTGATTCGGATAAGGTGAATGCAAGGCTAAATCCGCCAACAACATATAAATTGGGCTTCAAATAGTATTCTGCCGCTAATCCCAGATTCATAAAAGTACCGTCAAGTTTTAGCAGAGTGCTTTCCTGAAAAGGCTTCAAATCGCCGTTTTTAACACGGACATGAGTAATGAAAGTATCGGGTGCTTCAAGTGTTCCGCCATAATTCTCAAAAGAAAGTCTTCCTGAAAAAAGCCATTTAGCTTTGTATCTTCTTCCGAAATACAAACCACAATAGCCGCCTGTTCCAAAAGCATCGGAAAATTTGCCGCGAGTAGAAATATTGCCCGAAGTTCCAAAATCAGAGGATTGGTAAATCCCCGATATTTTCCCGAAAAGTCCGTATTGAAATCCAGGGTCGGGATTGCAATCTTCTTCTATGCCTTTATTCACCATATAAACATACTTATCTGTTTTGCCATCATAGGAATAGCAAATTGTGTAAACTTCTTTATTCAGAGCAACATCGCGAACCTGAACAACCATTCTGCCATTGCCTGTTTTTGTCGGTCTGATGTTTACTTTCAGCTGTGGAACTCCTTCTTCGTAGGGAGGAACAACTAATTCAAGACCAATTCTGTCCAGTGCAATAATATCCTTCATTCCTGCATCATCAACACGGTCGTCCCGTAGAATCAAGCTGAGGTTGTTTCCAGCTTGCTGTTCTTCGACCATAGGAGGCAGTGTGTCGTTCACGGGTTCATATTCCATAAAAGACTGCCCTCCCATTGTTCCGTAAGCGTCATAAGAATCTTTGTCGTATCCAAAGCCATAGGAATACATTCCGAAAGGTAAATCTCCATCTATTAAATGCGAACCAAAAGGAACTGTAAGATAAGCAATCGAATAACGGCTGATTCCCAATGGTTTGAATTTTTTCGGGTCAATCGGTTCGCCGTTAAGTTTCATTGTTCCGATTCCTTTTGTTGGGGCAACAACGTTTATGCAGTGTTTCCAAAAGCCATTAATCGGAGTTGCAAATCTGTATTGCTGTAAGAACTGCTGAGTAGGGCTGATTAACAGCATCATAGGGTCACCGATGGAATCGCCGTTTTTAAATCCCTGCGAAAACTGAGCAACCAAAACAGGCTTACTTGCCGAAATCTGAGCATCTGTTGCAACTGTTGTATCAAAAAACTCGCCTTCTTTTAAAATCCTTACAAGTTTTGTATCCTGAAAAATTTTGGTATATGGTTCGTTTGCAAGCACTCTGAAAGTATATTTCGACCTTGACAAAAACTTTCCTATATAGAAATGCTTTCCCCATGAGGGTATTGGAGGCAGTTGTTCAACAAGGTGATTGCAGGCAATAATTTTTGGGGTTACGTAAGCACACTGATGACCGCTGAAAACGGAAATTTTTTTGTTTGATTTGATTAAGCTACCTGTCAAATCGCAATCGCTGAAAGGTTCATTTCTGGAAGCCACCTGATAGACATCACCTCTTTTAAGGTAAATCGTGAAAGGCTTTTTTGCGGCGTGGAGTGTTGTTGCCACGGTAGGAGTAATAGTAATCTCAGTATTGTCCTCTGTTGCTACTATCGCAAACTGGGGCATCAATCCTTCAGATACAGTGTAACACATAGCTCTGTATTCAGTTCCCAGAACTGAAGTCGGCAAACCCAAATAAGTGTCGGTGGTTTGAAATCTTCTGTTCAATCCATAAACAGAAATTGGCTTATCGGATGTGATATGCAAAGCAAGTCTTTCGACAATTTCTTCGCTTTTCACCTGAGCTTCGGCAGGAATTTTTACATTTTTAACAGTGCCGCCTGCAACAAATTCTTTATGCTTGTAACCGATTCCATCAATTTCAATAACTACATTAGCATTCTCATCCCCCGTGATGAACAATTCGAGCTGAAGTTCAGTGGATTGAGACTGTTTTTTCGATTCTTTATAATTTTTCTCGAAGCAAAGCCAGAATTCTTCACCTTCGGGATTTTTAACCCTCAGGTTTCGTCTTTTCTGAATTGTATTTGTAATCGAATCTGCTAAATGTGTTTCATTAGCTGTCATTTGAGCATAACAAATGGTACCGTCTGAAAAAACATATAACAGCAAAATAAAAATCAGTATATTAAATTTTTTAATATTCATTCTCTATTGTTTGAAGTACAAAAAGTTAGTTTTATAAGTCCCTTTGTCGGTTTGCATAATCAGGAAATACAATCCTTGTGCGAATTCCCAGGGAATAGGAGAAAATGTAAGAGAATAGTTACCTCTTCCAATAACTGAACTGAAGTCTGTAATAACAAGAGTCTTCTCCAGGCTTTTGGCAGTGAAAATACTAAATTCATTTTCATCGCTTGTCATAACCAGTCTGCCAAGGGCTGTGTAAATAAAGAACTTGACTTTTGAAGAATTTTCGAGGCTGAAATCGAACTTGGCTTTGCCGACAAAAGGATTTGGGATACATTGTCCCAGATAATCAGGCAGATGAGCAAGGTATGATTCGCCGAGTACTTTGATAATTCCTGAATAAGGAACAAAATCAGAAACCGGAGTGCCATTGACGTATATTGCTTCAAGTGTTAGTTTTGCCAAAGAATCTGAAAAAACCAGACCTTCCACTTTAACCATACAAATAATTCCATTAGAAATGTTTTGAATTTCGTTAGATGAAATTTCAAAAACTGCCGAATCAAGTTTGGGGAAAGATAATGAAAAGACTGTTTCTTTGGATTTCATTGCATATTTATCGCCGCCCAAACCACCCTTTACGTCAATTATTCTCGAATCAAAACTAAAAACAAGTTTAATGTCGGTGACAGCAGTACCCGAAACAGTACCGTAAATCGGGATTTGATTAATATTCCCGCGTTGGATGGCAGTATCGTTAAAAGAAGCAGAAACCTGTGACATTAACGAGCTGAAAGAAAACAGAATTAAAGCCAAAGGAATTAGGAACTTCCTTGATATCAAATATTTAGAAAACGTACAGTACATCTATCCTCTTTGAAAATTTGATTTTTGCTGATTAAAAAGATGATCAGACAAAACAATTTAATATATAAATGACAAAATAAAACATATAATTTGCTAAAAAAAATAATTTAAAAAAAATTAAAAATTATTCATTAGGTTTTTTGTTTCTTTTTCTTAGCCGCAGGGAAAAGAACATTATTTAAAATCAATCTATATCCCGGTGAATTTTTGAAAAGTTTAAGATCCGTAGGCGGATCGCCTACGGCATGCTGATAGTCTTCGGGGTCATGCCCGCCGTAGTATGTGAATGTCCCTCTTCCGATATTGCCGTGAATATATCTAACTTCATCTGTTCCTTCTCTTTCAGCCATGATAATTACCGATTTTTTAATCTGATTTTTGTGAAATGCAGTAGTCTGTCCCAAAAATCCATGAATTACATTAGCATGGTCTTGGGTGAGCATAGTCGGAACAGGGTCGTATTTGGCGGCGAACTCAAACAATGTAAAATAGTCGGCATCAGGATTCTGCAGTCCGGTCGGACCGACATCAATCGTTGAGAATTCGACAGTATATGGATCCATAATCAATTTGAAATTTTCAAAAGCAAAAGCCTGCGAATAATCAATTTTGTTATTTGCATCGGGGTCAGCAGGGTCTCCGTCGAACATTGATTCACAAATATCAACATTTATTGTTGCAAGTGTTATATCGTAAGAATCTGTGGCAGTACACATCGCGAACATAAAACCGCCTCCTGACACAAATTCTCTTAACTTCAGAGCAACAGCTTTCTTCATATCAGAGACCTTCGAAAATCCGAGTTTTTTTGCCATTCCTTCATTTAATGTTACTTGTTCGATATACCAGGGAGCATTTGCATAAGAAACCCAAAACTTTCCATACTGCCCTGTGAAATCTTCATGATGGAGGTGGAGCCAGTCGTAATCCGAAAGTTTGCCTTTCATCACTTCTTCATCCCAAATAATATCAAACTTAATTTCGGCATAAGTCAAAGCTAAAACAACTGCATCATCCCAGGGCAAAGTGCCGGGTGGTGCATAAACAGCAACTTTCGGCGGCTTTTCGAGCTTGACCACATCCATATTTACGTCTTCCTTCTGAACTTCGGCATATATTGAAGATGCCGAAGCACCATCAATCACTTCAAAAAAAACACCTCTGATTCTGCACTCCGATGCAATTTTATCAGTGTAATCGGTCATAAAAGAGCCGCCACGGTAATTCAAGAGCCAGTCTGTGGATTGGTTATGGTCCAAAACCCAATAAACCAGACCGTAGGACTTTAAATGGTCAGTTTGAGCCAAATCCATAGGAATAAGGATTTTCTGGGAAAAAGCCAATCCCGAAAAAATCACAAAAATAGAAATATATTTTAATATTCTGTAAATCATGTTTTGCTTGAAATTTAATTAAATCGAACTTTACAACGACACAACGTATTCGATATTTTAACAATTTGCTTTTAAAATATTAAGCTTGCATCTACGACTAACTCATCTTTTTTATTTATTAGTTTTAATAAACGTCAAAGTTTCATATTTTTGTAAATTAGGTAGAATATTTTATTAAAAAAAGGATAGAAATTATGGCACATCCGTTGCATATAACTGATTCGAATTTTGAAGCAGAAGTGCTTCAGTCAAATTTACCTGTTTTGATTGATTTCTGGGCTACTTGGTGCGGTCCCTGCAGAATGATTGCTCCTACAATTGAAGAACTTGCAAACGAATACGAAGGCAAAGCAAAAATCTGCAAAGTTGATGTTGATAACAATCCAAAAACAGCAACCAATTATGGAATTCGTTCCATTCCCACTTTATTGATTTTCAAAGGCGGAAAAATTGTTGACAATATTATTGGTGCGGTTCCGAAAGCAACTATCGAAGACAGAATAAAAGCACACTTATAGAACATTTCTGAGATACTTGTTGCTTCTGAACTATAAAAGTTCGCAATAACTGCGAATAACTAAGAAGTTGAAATCAGTATCTTTTGAAATCAAAACTTTTGTTAAACCAATTAAATCGTCCGCGATGCCAAGACCTCAACTATTATCGAAGGATGAAATCAGCCTTGAGCTAAAATTGAATCCTTTCTGGACTTTGGAAGGCAACACAATCATTCGTGAATTGGTTGCTGAAAATTTTGTTGCGGCTGTTGGCATCCTAAATTCTGTTGCAATACTTGCCGAAGCAATGGACCACCATCCCGACATATTGGTTTACGGATGGAATAAATTGCGGATAACTGCTTCCACCCACGACAGGGGCGGCTTGACTAAGCTCGACTTTGAGCTTGCTAAAAAAATTGATGACTTGAATTTTTAAAATCTGAAAACGAGGTATATGATGAGTTCTTTTATAATTGATGTACACGGCAGAGAGATTCTTGACTCTCGCGGTAATCCTACTTTAGAGGTAGAAGTTGTTTTGGAAGACGGAACAGTCGGCTTAGCCGCTGTACCATCCGGAGCAAGCACCGGCGAACATGAAGCATGCGAGCTTCGCGACGGCGATATGGATAGATTTTTGGGCAAGGGTGTTCAGAGGGCAGTTGATAATGTTGATACAATTATTGCTGACGCACTCGAAGGAATTGATGCGGCGGAACAAATAATGATTGACAAACTTCTTTGCGACCTGGACGGCACAACAAATAAATCCAATCTTGGTGCAAATGCCATACTTGGTGTTTCGCTTGCCTGTGCAAAAGCCGCCGCAGATTATTTCACCATGCCCTTTTATAAATATTTGGGCGGAGTGCACTCCAGAGTACTTCCTGCTCCAATGATGAATATTTTAAATGGCGGAAAACATGCCGACAATACCGTTGATATTCAGGAATTTATGATTATTCCTGCAGGTGCTCCTACTTTCAAAGAAGCTTTGAGAATGGGAACCGAAATATTTCATAACCTGAAGAAAGTACTAAGTTCCAAAGGATATTCTACTTCAGTTGGTGATGAAGGAGGCTTTGCACCATCCTTGAAATCAAATGAAGAAGCTTTTGACGTAATTCTCGAAGCAATTGTTAAAGCAGGCTACAGACCTGTTGATGATGTCCTTCTTGCAATTGATACTGCTTCAAGCGAAATGATAGAAAACGGGATGTATAAAATGTTCAAATCTTCGGGTAAATTGCTTAGCTCCGAAGAAATGGTAGCTTGGTATGTTGATTTGTGCAATAAATACCCGATTATTTCAATTGAGGACGGTTTGGGCGAAAACGACTGGACAGGCTGGAAGAAATTAACAGAAGCTTTGGGGCACAAAGTTCAGCTTGTAGGGGATGATTTGTTTGTAACTAATCCTGAATTTCTTGCAAGAGGAATCAAGGAAGGTATAGCAAACTCAATTTTAATCAAGGTCAATCAAATTGGTACTCTTACCGAAACACTTGATGCAATCAGCCTTGCTCAGAGAAATGGTTACAAAACTGTAATTTCTCATCGTTCAGGTGAAACGGAAGACACCTCAATTGCAGACATTGCAGTTGCGACTAATGCCGGACAGATAAAAACCGGAGCTCCAAGCAGAACCGACAGAGTTGCAAAATACAATCAGCTTCTTCGTATTGAAGAAATGCTTGATGAGGATGCAATTTATGCAGGTAAAAAGGAATTTGAAAAATATTTATAACATTTGTTACATAAATTTACTGAATCAATATGATAGTTTTCGGAACTGATGGATGGCGCGGTATAATCGCAGAGGACTTCACATTCGATAATCTTAGGATGGTTGCTCTTGCAACTACCAAGTACTTGCAAAAATATGCAGGAGATAATTCTTCTGTTGTGATTGGCTATGATACCCGATTCCTTTCTAAGGAATTTGCATTAGAAACGGCAAGGATATTCGCTTTGCAGAATATTACCGTACATTTGACAGAATCCTTTTCTTCAACTCCTCAGGTATCGTTTCATACAAAGCAAAAAGGAGCAGACCTGGGAATAGTCATTACTGCAAGTCACAACCCTGCCAAATATAATGGGTACAAGATTAAGGCAAGTTTTGGCGGTCCTGCTACACCCGAACAAATTGCAGATGTTGAAGCTGAATTGAAAAAAATGCCGAGTACTCTGCCGCAACTTAAATACAAGACATTGGACGAGTACATTACACTTAGAAAAATCAGACCTTTTAATGCCAAAGAGTCATATCTGAGATATATCAGAAAAAAAATAAATGTTGATTTAATCAGAGAAGTAAATTTCAAGGTTCTTTACGACCCTATGTATGGAGCAGGCATTGAGACTTTCAAATATCTTCTTCCTAATGCAACTGAAATCCATAGCACATATAATCCCGGATTTGGTAATTTGGACCATCCGGAACCAATAACAGAATACCTCCACGATTTGATTGATGATGTAAAAACCGGAGATTACGATATCGGAATCGCCACTGACGGAGATGCCGACAGACTTGGAACAGTTGATGCTGACGGCAATTTCGTTGATTCACATAAAATTTTCATGATTTTATTGAAATATTTATTTGAGAAAAAGCGTAAAAGGGGAGCTGTAGCCAAAACAGTTTCATTGACTTCAATGGTCAACAAGTACTGCGAAAAAAATTCAATCGAACTTTACGAAACCAAAGTTGGGTTTAAATACATTGCTCAACTTATGAACGAACATAAAATTCTGATTGGTGGAGAAGAATCCGGCGGATTGGGTACTATTCTTCATATTCCTGAACGGGACGGACTATTCAATGCGATGCTATTGCTTGAAATCATGGCAGTAAGAAAGAAGACACTCAAAGAGCTTTGCGATGAACTGGATGAAGAATTTGGTCTGCACCGCTATTGGAGACGTGACGTAACCGTTACTCCTGCTCTCAAAAAGTCAATTCTTGGTGCCTGTGAAAAGATGCCAAAGAAAATAGGTAGATTTGATGTTATCAGAACTCAAACAACTGACGGATATAAGTTCTTTATCGAAAACGGCTGGCTTTTAATCAGAGCCTCAGGAACCGAACCATTGATTAGATTTTATGCTGAAGCTGATTCAATGAGCAAAGTTAATGAGCTTTTGGATGAAGGTTTGAAGCTAAAAAAATAAATCATTTTTAATCAAAAAAAACCGCCTTAAATTTTTCATTTAAGGCGGTTTTTTAATTTAATCAATTGCTTTCAATTATTTTTTCAATCTAACAGAAATCGCTTGAGTAACACATTCGCCATAAGTAACAGTTGTTGTTGATGTTACGTAACCATCAATGGAAACAACTACAGTGTAGGTGGTTTTGCCGCATAATTTTTCAACGACAGCCCAACCTTCAACACCTGTTCTTGGGTCAGCAATTGCATTGTCACCTTTGTAAATCACGACCCTTGCATTTGAAATGTATGCACCGGTAGAGTCATCAATAACACGAACCTTGAGGATTGCTGTACAGCAAGTATCTGCCGGAAGTTTTGCAAGTTTTTTGGTCTCAACATTCAATGTTTCGTTACAACCAATGCTAAATGTCCATTCTCTGCCTTTATATCCGGTTCTGGATGAGGATATTGAGTATTCTCCCTCGCAGAGTTTGGTAAATGAAACTTTGCCTTCAGCATTAGTATATAAAGTTGTTAATTTAGTACTGCCTTTCCAAAGATTAACAGTAGCTTCCTTAACGGGCTCTGATGTAGCTGAATCAGCGAAAGTGAGGTTGTAAATTCCGTTACAACATGAATCACTAATTTCAGGGTCAAGAGTTTTCTCAACCACTTTATTTTCGTCGCAACCAAGTTCGGCATTAAATTCAATTCCCTTATACTTTTCTTTCAGAATGTTAAACCCATAAGTGCCTTTGCACAATGGTTTGAAAATGACATATCCGCCCGATACTGTTGCAGTATTCAGAAGCTTACCTCCAAGCCATAGTTTAACGGTAGCTCCGTTTAATGACTCTTTGGTTTTACTGTCGCGGACAATAATTTTCAAAGAGCCGTTACAGCATGAATCAGGAGTACTGGCAAGTGTTAACATTTCATTCAATTCAAATATTTGGTTGCAAATCATCTCGCGGGAATATTCCACAGGTTTATAACCATCTTTTGATACTGAGAATGAGTATTTACCTGCACATAATTCCTGGAATAGCACATAACCGTTGGCAACAGTTTGGGAACCAAGTAAAGTTCCATTTTTATAGATTTTAACAACAGCACCATTCATCAGTTCATTATTGGCATTCTTGAGTGCAATTTTAACTTTACCTTTGCAACAGGTATCTTTTGGAGTTTCGGGAACAAGTAATTTTTCAAGTTGAACCGACCCGTTACATGGTAGTTCGACATTAAATTCCTGATGTGTGTAATTTGGATTTGTAATATCAAAGCTATATTTACCTGTGCACAGTCCTGAAAATGTCACAAAACCGTTCGCAACAACAGCTGAAGTCACATAAGCCCCACCGAACCACATTTTTACAGTTGCACCATTTCTGGGTTCTTTATTGTTTGCATCAAGAACAAATATCTTTATAACACCATTGCAACAAGTATCCTTTACAATTGGTTTCATGAATTTTTCCAAATAAACCGAGTCATTGCAGGTAATAATCACCGGGAATTCATAGGGAGTAAATCCTTCTCTACGGATAGTAAACCCGTAGTCACCCTGGCACATACCCGTGAATAAATAATTGCCATTTTGGTCGGTTTTTACCGAACCAAGCTTTACTCCGTTTTTAAATAGATTAAGTTCTGTTAAGGGAAGTATTACTCCATTTGTGTCTTTTACGGAAATCAATATTTTTCCATTACAACAGGAGTCCTGAACTAAGTCTCTACTCATTTGAATTGTATCATTACATCCTACTTCATAACTAAATTCCTGTAAGTAATAACCTTGTTTCCAAATTGAAAAACTATAAGTTCCGGGACATATCTTTGTAAATGATGTAGTGAAATTCTCTGTTGTTTGAGAACCAAGTAATTTACCCCCCTTTGAAATTTTTACAATTACACCATTAAGGCCATCTTGGGTTCCGGCATCTTTCACGATAAATTTAATTACCCCGTTACAGCAGGTATCGGGAGGCGGAACCGGTTCCATGTACATCGTTCTGACAATAGTATTTCCACCTTCAATTGTTAAACCGTCAGTTTCGATTACTTTATAGTTAGTTTTGGCAATTCGTAACCAATAACTACCATTACAAACATTTTCGAAAACTACTTTTCCTTCTGCATTTACGTTTGTTTTTCTGATAACTGTTCCGCTTCTGTTCAAACGAACCTCAACTTCTGTAAGTACAGATGAGTCTTTTTTAGCTTTAACAAAAACTTCTATTCTGCCCTTGCAGTTAGTGTCATTCAAAAGTTTAACAGGAACTTTCTTTCTGTCTTTATTGGCTATCATGTCCTGAAGATTTGTCTGATAAAGTTGAAAATCAGGATGAATTACTTTGAAATTATAATTGCTTAAATCTATCGGAAGAGTGGTTAAACTAAAATTTCCGTCTTCATCGGTAGTATCAGCGGCAATAATCTTTTCCTCAGTAATTTTAGTCCCAAGTTTGACTTTATCATTGGTCGTAACAAGAACCACAGCATAAGGAACACTCATGTCGGCACCGTCAGTAATAGTACCTGCGATAATATTGGTATTATCCTGAGGTTGTATTGGGTCATTCTCGCAAGATATAATCGTTAAGATGAATGCGCAAATGAAAATCGAAAAGTAAATACTTTTCTTAACAAGGGGCAAAAACTTCATTGTCAAATCCTTTAAATTTATGATAAAAATAGCTATTATTTGCCAAAATAATTTCTTTGTCAGTATTAGAAACTCATAAATTGGAAAAATGTTACAGATGATTAAAATATTATTTAATATTGTTCAACATATCAACAAAAAAAACCGGTGGTCTGACTGGTTTTCGAGTATCAGCTTTGATGAAACTGTGTATAGTATGTCCTTCTGCAACAAGTTTTCCATTGGTAACAATAGAGTATTGAAATTTCATTGTAGATGAAATGGTTTGATAATCCAGAATGGCTTCAATTTCCAGCAAGTCGTCGTAATAAGCAGGATTTTTATAATTTACATGTGCTTCTACCAGTGGAAGAAAGAAGCCGAGCTTTTCGAATTCAGTGTAAGACAAACCAAAGTGACGCATCAATTCAGCTCTTCCAACTTCGAAAAAAGTCAGGTACATTCCATTGTAAACATAGCCCATTTTGTCAGTATCAGCATACCTTACCCGAGCGGTAGTAATGTGTCTTATTGTTTGGCTTTTTAGTATCATATTTTATTCAATCTAAGCGGCAGATTCAACTTCATCAACTTTATAAACTATGGTGAACAAATTGTTCTTTCTGAACTGCCTGCAAATCATATCAGCATATTTTTGTGAATAGTAAGTTCCAATAGAATAAGCAATACCGCCTGCAGTTTGAATTCTTTGAGAATCGGGAATCAAGTCCTTAATTGTTTCTTCCTGCTCAGTCCTTTGAGGAACAATAATAACCTGATAGATATCTGCAGATTGACCACTCTTCAGATAGTTATCAATCAATCCCAGCAATTCAGATGAAATCAGTTCTTCTTCTTTAGTAACTTTGTCGTCTGCTTTAATTAATTCGTTAACCATATCCTTAAACTGAGCTATCTGCTCAATAGGAGGTTCACGGTCGAGATAGTCCAGAACACTTGTTCTCAGACGGATATAATTCTTTTCGGTTCCAGTGTGTCTTTCCTTATTCAATTTTTCGACAGAATATGGGATGTTCCATTCTTTAGCAAATAAACTAATTAGTTCGACTTCCTTTTCATCAAGCTCTTCGTCAATCATTGCGAGTTGATGAAGAATGTTAATTATTACTTCAGCATTCTGAGGTTTAAAAAATCGCTTAATCAAGTAATTAGCCTCTTTACGTTCCAATCTTAGAGCCTGTTTAATTAATATTATAAGACCAAGACGTTTTTGTCCTTTAACAAACACTCCTGTACTTACAAGAAGAAACGCTGATGTTTCAAACAAAATAATAGATGTGTCAATCAGGCTTTTATTATCTTTTTCGACTATTAAATAATTCAGCATCCAGACAAGGCAGTTAACAAAAAGCAAAGCAAGACCGAAGATTGACTGCGAGTCGGCAACTTCTCTTTCATGTTTTCTTTTCCATATTTTGTTGATTCTTAAATATACCTGCAATAGTGAAAGTATAATCATTGCATCAACTAAGAACTTAATAACTTCAACAAATGTAACCATATAATAATCTCTTAATTAATCTGCTCAATTATGAACTTGCAAAATAAGTAAACTCTGCTAAACAAAAAAGAATGAAATTTTTTAACAATAAAATTTAATGAATTTAGTTTATACTCTCAAATAAGATAAAAAAGTCTTATTTTGTTTTTCAATAATAAAAAATCATGTAGGATTTATAAATGAAGCGACAAATTATTAAAATTGATGAAGAAAAATGTAACGGGTGTGGTCTGTGTATTCCCGGCTGTAAAGAAAATGCACTTCAGATTATTGACGGGAAAGCAAGACTCGTGGGAGAGATACTCTGTGACGGACTCGGTGCCTGCCTTGGTCATTGTCCTGAAGGTGCAATAACTGTTGAAGAACGTGAAGCAGAAGCCTACAGCGAAAGAACCGTCATCGAAACTATTTTAAAAACATCTCCTGATTCGCTTGATGGTCATCTTGAGCATCTTCTTGAGCATAACGAAACTGAATTATACAACACAGCTATAAACATTCTTAAGGAAAAAAATATGCAAATGCCAATTAATAAAATTGAAGTAATGTCCGGCGGCTCCGCATGCGGTTGCCCCGGTTCACAAACTATTGATATGCGAGATAAAAGTCAAACTACCGAAAAAGTAACCGATATTTCTCCTGCAAAATCAGAATTAACACAATGGCCTGTCCAGTTACATCTGGTAAGCCCAATGGCACCCTATTTCAAAAACTCCGAACTTGTCATTATGTCAACATGCGGACCTATTGCTTCAGCCGATGTTCACAGAAAGTATTTGAAAAACAGGTCGGTTGTTGTTGCTTGTCCGAAGCTTGACCATACTGAGCCCTACACAGGTAAACTTTCAGAAATATATTCTCAATCGCTAACACCAAGAGTAATAGTTGTAATTATGGAAGTGCCATGCTGTAAAGGATTGGCACAAATGGCGATTCAAGCGGCAAAGCTTTCGGGAAGAGAAGATATCATCATCGAAGAACATACGTTAGGTTTGGATGGAAACCTTAAGAACGTATCAATAATATATCACAATTAATTTTTAAGGAATAAATATGAAAACCATCAAGACATCAGACGTTCAGCCTTTCGAAAATCCTCATGGCGTTGACGGCAGAAAGCTGTTCATCGGCGATAATATTCAATTGGTCAGACTTACTCTAAAACCCGGCGAGGTTATTCAACCTCATTCAGCACCCATCAATGTGTTCTTCTTTGTTGTCGAAGGCGAAGGCATCTGCGAATCCGGCGATGAAAAGGTTGCTGTTTGCAAAGATACCCTAATTTTCAGCCCTCCGGGAACTGTTCACGGTTGGAGAAACACCGGAGCAGGAGAGTTGAAACTCCTTGTTAGCAAAGTAGTTCAAATATAATTTTGCAACATTTTCACATTCTCTTCGTAAAAGTAATCTGTTATTATTTACTTTTACGGAGAGTCTGATGAAGTTTTTTAAACTTACTCTATTAACTTTATTTATAATGGTTTCTGCGGCTTTTTCTCAAAAAAGCTTCTTGTCCTATTATGAACTGAATGATTTCCTGTACGCTTCTCCCGGAGCATTTAAGTTTGGGCTGTACGGATTCAATAATCCTGCATTGCTAAACACTTTGCAGGAATCTGACCTTCTTTTTGCGGCATCAAACAAAAACTTCAGTAATCTCTACCCTCGGTGGGGTTTGTTTGCCGGCTCTCCCAACAGCGGTTTCGGAGTTATCCGGACTAATGATTCGAATTCACACATCTACGACTATCGTGCTTCAATGAGCTTCGGCGATAATAAATTCGGTTTTGGTGCCGGATATGGGTTTGTCGGTGGCAGAAAAGGGAACTTCAAAAGGAGTAACATAGTATATGCCGGTTCTTTCTGGCGTCCGCTACCCCAAATTTCTCTCGGGCTTCAGTTTACACAGGCAATGGATAACCACGACAAGGAATATGTCGGGGAACTTGCACTGAGGCCTATCGGCGATTATCCTCTAACATTTTTCGGTGATTTTGCTATGTTCGACGACCAGAACTTAGAGAAAGCAAACTGGAGTACCGGAATATCTTATGAATTTGTTGACGGCTTGAGATTGAGCGGAAGATATTTCAGCACGAAAGCTTTTAATGTCGGCATTGATATTTCCTTCGGTACAGGCGGAGTCGGTGCTCAGTCCAGTTTCAATAATGACAACAAATATGGCTACTCTACTTTCTTCGTCAGAGCCGGAGCTTTGGACAGAACCATCATATCAAGCCTGACACCTAAAAAAGTATTCATGAAGCTTGAACTTAACGGTAATGTCAAATATCAAAGAAATGCTTTCTTCGATGATGGCAATACACTTCTGTCAATTTTAGACTTAATTAACACAGCCAAGAAATCAGAACAAATTTCGGGTTTGATAATCAATATGACAAATTTCTCTGCCGGTAGAGAAATGCTTTGGGAAATTCGTGAAAAGCTAAAAGAATTCAAAGCTTCAGGAAAAAAAGTCTATATCTTTGTTGACAGGCTTGGACTTGATGATTACCATTTCGCTTCCATTGCCGACAAAATAATCATGGACGAACTCGGCAGTATCACTTTGGAAGGCTTTATGCTCGGAAGAAGTTTCTACAAACAGATGTTCGAAAAATCAGGTATCGGTTTTGAGGAACTCAGATATTTCAAATATAAATCCGCGGTTGAAAACTTTTCCCGCGAAAAGATGTCCGAAGCAGACAAAGAACAACGTCAGAAATTAGTTGACGATTGGCTTAAAATTGCAAAGAACGAAATTTGTGAATCAAGAAAAATTACTTCAGATGAATTTGACGGACTTCTGAACAATCAACTTCTCTATGTAACGAAAACTGCAAAAGAAAAGAAGATGATTGACCTTACCGGTCGCTGGGTAAATTCCGACAGCGTTATCAGAGCAATTGAGGGCAAAGACATCATGATGATGAACCCTGCTCTGCTAACCGAACATAAGAACCCGATTGACAACCAATGGGGCAAAGAAAGAAAAAGAATTGCCGTCGTTTATGCCATTGGCGAATGTTCGATGGATCAGGGAATAAAAGCTCGTAAACTTATTTATGACATGAAAGCCGCATTGGAAAGCAAAGATATTGATGCCGTTGTCCTTCGTGTTGATTCTCCCGGTGGCGACCCATTGGCTTCGGACTATATCGCAAATTTAATCAGAGACAATAAAGGCAAAAAACCTGTTATCGTTTCTCAGGGCATGGTTGCCGGTTCTGGCGGATACTGGCTTTCAATGTACGGAGATAAAATTGTTGCGGCTCCGATGACAATCACAGGTTCAATCGGCGTAATTTCCGGAAGAATTTACGATAATGGACTGAAGGAAAAACTCGGTGTTACAACCGATATGGTTAAAGCAGGAAAATATTCCGATTTGAACCAAAGTTTTGCTTTGCCGCTGATTGATATCGGATTGCCTGTCCGTAACTATAACGAAGACGAGAAAAAGCAAATCGAAAAGGAAATTCGCGATATGTATGCTGATTTCGTTTCAAGGGTTGCTTTCGGCAGAAAAATGACCGACGAAAACGTTGACAAAATTGCACAAGGCAGAGTTTGGACAGGTCTTGACGGGAAACAACTCGGCTTGGTTGATGAAATCGGCGGAATCGAGAAAGCAATTGAACTCGCCAAAGAAGCCGCCGGCATCAAAAAGGACGAGCAGATTGATATTGTCGAAATGCCCAAACCTGAAATGTTCGACCTGAGCAGTTTACTGCCATCGCTAATCAGCATGAATTTCAGTTCGCTTATTGCCAATTCCATTTTGCAGAGACCAATTGACCCTGTTCTTGAGTATTTGAAATTCAGAGTTAAAAACAACGATATTCCTATGCTCATCATGCCAATTGAATATCAGGACATGGTACCGAAACAGTAGAAATTTAAAACATTCAAAAATAATCATAGGTCATTCGATAACGGATGACCTATTTTTTTTGTTTTTGTCGTTTTTACCAAATTGCATTGCATCTTCAAAAAAATAATGTAAAAGATGCAATTCTTTATCGGATAACCAATTGATATTATTTCAAATAACGATATTTTTCCATTGCATCTTTGGATGCAAAAAGATGCAAAGATGCAATTTTTGGGTGAATATTCGGCAAAAGTCTTGAACTGGGATTTTAGGGATTTATGGGATTAAGAGGATTAAGATTCTTAAAGCCTTATTTTTCCCAATTCCTCACCTTAGTAGCCTGGGAATATCCAGACTCTCACCTCTTACCTTATTAAAACCCGCGAAATAATGTAATAAGGTTTGGTTCTATGGGTTTACTCGGAGCTACTAAGGTTTTCTCTTCAAACAGTACGGTATTTCAATTTGTTTATCCGAAAATTTAGTAATCCCAAATATTCGTTCCAATTTGCATTACATCCTCAAAAATTAAAATGTAAAAGATGAAAATCATTTATCACCTAACCTATTGATAATATTTCAAATAGCGAAATTTTAACATTTGCATCTTTGAATGCAAAATGATGCAAAAGATGCAATTTTGTGCTGTTTTTCATTCTTCTGATTCCTATAGGGAATGAATATTTGTAACACATCGAATCCCCAAAGACTTCTTAACCCCATCAGGGTTAAATATAAAATGGACGGAAATTTTTTGGTTTATATACTATCACAACGTGATAGAAAGGCAAAGGGTTATTTCGCAGTTACAAATATTATTTCGCTACGCGAAATTGGATTTTTCATCTTACAATTTGCATTGCATCTTCAAAATAATTATGCAAAAGATGAAATATGTTTTCAGCTAACCTATTGATATTATTTCATATAACGTATTTTATACCGTTGCATCTTTCGGTTCAAAAAGATGCAAAGATGCAATTTTTACCGACCTCTCCACGAATGTCGGGATGAGGTTGATATACTATCAATGAACGAGTTCAAAATTAATAAACGAAATTAAATATTATTTATTGCTCTATATAAGAGGTAATATCTATTTCTTTATCTGCTGATTATTATTTTGAAAGTTTTATTCATGTTTTTTCCTGTCATTCGACAGAAGTAGATACCTGATGACAATCCACTGCAATCTAAATTTATATCATTTTCACCCCGCTCAAAGATTTGACTACCCAAATCCTTCAAAATAATTCCGTTTGAATCATAAACCAGAGTTGAAATCATACTCATTTCTGAATTACTGAAACTTATTTTGGTAGATTTGTCGGAAGGATTAGGGTAAATGATTGCTTGGTTGTCATTATCATTTAGTTCGACAACCGGATTTGGCGTGAAATGAGTGTTGTAAAGATAAAACCTTTTGGTTTTGTTATCAACTATAAAAAGATAATTTCCGGCATTTGCTATTGTCAGCCGGGCAAGTGAGATTAATGTATCTTGATAATTATAAATCTCATTATTATTTTGAATGTTCCAAATTGTAGTAGAAGATTCTTTCTGTCCTTTTGTAATAAGGTATGAAGAATCTGTTGCAAAACAAATATTCACAATATAATGCACATAAAAAGATTTATAAAATGAAAACAAATCCATATCCCAAATTAGAATTGAATCCATTCCACATCTAACCCCTAAAAATTTTCCATTATTTGAAAAAGTCCAAAATGTTGATTTATTTACACCCATATAAAGATTTTTTATCAGTGTATCAGCGGAATCAAGAGAAACAATTTTCATGCAATTACCACTATCACACTTACCGTAATAGAAAGCATAATAGTTGCCTCTCGGACTGATTACCATCTTTTCAGGCCAGTAATAGCTATTCCATTGTTTTGCTATCTGCCAGTTTGTATACTACACACGGTCATAATATGAGTAAAATTTGTATATTTGTAATTTTCAATA